>SHZF01000069.1 GCA_009692425.1 Myxococcales bacterium
CAAGAATAAGTCGATTGGGAGGTATTCCCTCGCATGTCTGGCTTGCGATCGCCGGCACGAGCCCTTGTCACTGGTTGGGTCGCCAGACTCGCGGCTGAAGCCGACTCGTGTCGACGCGAAGTCGATCGACTCTTTTTTGCACGGGCCCTAAGACCAGGCCGTGCCGAACGCCACGGGGCGGGCCTGGATCAGAACCGCATGCCCCACTCGGCGCGGTACTTGAACCAGCGGCTGGTCAGCCACACCGCGACGCCGGCGGCGACGAGCCCGAGGATCCAGCCCGCCTTCACGACAAGAATCGGCGTGAGCGCCCAGCCGACGACAGCGATCCAACCGCGCCGGGCTGCTTCGGCTTTCTGGGTCGAGAGGGGTCCACCGGCCATGTCGAGCCTCCTGCAAGGGTGCGCCGACACGATAACCGACCGGGCGCGCGGGCGGAACCCCTTTGCGCGAGTGCCCACCGTGCGAGTTGAATGGCGCCAACGACCGTGCGAAGGTCCGGCGTGATGGCTGAGCACCGCTTCGATCCGCAGTCCCTCGCAGCCGGCACGTACCTCGTGACGGGCGCGGCCGGCTTCATCGGTCAGGCGCTGTGCCAGGCCATCGCCGTGCGCGGCGGCCACGTCGTCGGCGTCGATTTGCGCCCGCCCGCCGCCCCGCTGCCCGATGGCGCGCGATTCGTGGCGTGCGACCTGCGCGAGCGCGCGGCGTTCGAGGCGGTGCTGCGCCAGACGGGGCCGTTGGCTGGGGCCGTCCACCTCGCCGCCAAGCTCGGCGACTGGGGCTCGCGCACGGCTTTTGCCGCCATCAACGTGCACGCGACGCGCGCCGTACTCGAAGCGCTCCATGACGCGGCGTGTGCCCGCATCGTACACGTCTCGACGATCGCGGCGATGGGCTTCGACCCCGGCGAGTCCGCGCGCGGCGACAGCCTGCCGGTGCTGTGCGACGACCCATACAGCGACACGAAAGCGGAAGGCGAAGAGGTGGCGCGGGGGCTGATCGCCCGTGGTGCGCCCATCGCCATCGTGCGGCCTGGCGACGTGTACGGCCTCGGCAGCGAGCCGTGGGTCGAGCGCCCGCTGCGCATGATCGAGAAGGGGCAGATGCTGTTCGTCGGCGGCGGCGACGGGCACTTCGCCCACACACACGTGGACAACGTCGTACACGCGCTGCTGCTGGCGCTCGACCACCCCGCCGCCGTGGGGCGCTGTTGGCTGGCCGCGGATGGGCCGTGGTGCACCTACCGCGCCTACTTCACCCGCCTTGCCGAAGCCGCCGGTCTGCCGGTGCCGACCCGGTCGGTGCCGCGCGCCGTGGGGATGGCCTTGGGCGCGACCTTGGAGGCGGCCGCAAGTGTCGCGGGATTCACGCCGCCGATCACGCGCATGGCGGTGCGCTACGTGACGAAGATGGGCAGTTACGACATCGCGCCCACCGTCGCGGCCCTGGGCTACACGCCCAAAGTGACGCTCGACGAAGGCATGCGCCGCATCGCCCAGGGCCTGCAGTGGCGGCGCGAGGCCACGGGCGCCACCCCATGAACTGCCGGGCTGCACTGCAATGACGCCGCGACCGGACTGCCCCGGCGAGGTGCCCGTGGACGACAAGGCTGAATCGGGGGCACCCGGCAGCGGCAAGGGGCGGCGCTGGCCGCGACGCGTCGCAATGGTCGGCGGCGGACTGCTCTTGGCCTCGGCCATCCTGCCGTGGTTGTTGGTGGACCGCATCGGCGGAGCGGCGACTCAGCGACCGTTGGCTCTCCACACGCAACTGTCGCCCGCTGGACGCGCGCTGCTGGCCAAGGCGATGCAGGGCCTCGACGCAACCCGGCGCCTCGACATGCACGTACACCTGGCCGGACTCGGCACTGGGAGCACGGGGACGTGGGTGAATCCGCACATGACGGCGTGGACGCACCCGATCAATCGGCTGAAGTTCTCGATCTACCTGTCGGCGGCGGGCGTCACGGACCCGACCCAGGCCGACCAGCAGTACCTGGCGCGCCTGTTCGATGTCGTGCGCGCTCAGTCGGGCCGCGGCCGCCACCTGTTGCTGGCGTTCGACTACCGCCACCTCAAGGACGGCCGGCGCGACGTGGAACATAGCGAGTTCTATGTGCCGAACGATCGCGTGGTGGCGCTGGCACGGCAGCACCCCGAGATGTTCGTGGCGGCGGGCTCCGTGCATCCGTATCGCAAGGACGCGCTCGCCGAACTCGATCGCCTCGCCGCGGCCGGTGTGCGCGCCATCAAGTGGCTGCCGAACGCCCAGGCGATGGACCCGGGCGACCCGCGCTGCGACGCGTTCTACGACAAGATGGCCGCGCACGGCATGGTGCTGCTGACCCACACCGGCAAGGAACTGGCCGTCGAAGCCGAGGCCGATCAGGATTTCGGCAACCCGTTGCGGCTGCGACGGCCGCTCGACCACGGGGTCCTGGTGATCGCGGCCCACATGGCCAGCCTCGGCGACGACGAGGACTTCGACGCGCCCGCATCCGCCACAGGTCGCCCGCGCGTGCCGAGTTGGCAGTTGCTGCTGCGCCTGCTCGACGAGAAGCGCTATGTAGGGCGCCTGTTCGGCGAGGTGTCGGCGCTGACGATGTTCTCGCGCTGCAAGGAACCACTCCTTGCGGTGTTGGCCCGACCGGACCTGTTCGAGCGGCTGGTCGATGGCAGCGACTACCCGCTCCCTGCCGTCAACGCGCTGTACCAGACTCGCCAACTCGCCAGCCTCGGTTATGTGACGGACTCCGAAGGCGAGGCGCTGCGCGACATCTACGCCTTCAACCCGTTGCTTTTCGACCTCGTGCTGAAGCGGACGCTGCGGCACCCGACGACGGGCGCACAACTCCCGGCCTCGGTGTTTCACGACCGCTTCGGCTTGTTGGAGCCGAACCTGCTCCAAGCGCCGCCAGCGCCCATGGCGGGACGACCAGTTCCCTGACGGGCGCTCGCAGTTCTTGGGAATGCACCCAAATTTGCCGCCCACCGCCGCCACCGCTACCCTCGGCGCGGTCAGTTGCTGCTGCTTGGCGCAAGGGGTCCTCATGGTTGGCGAGTTTACGCTCGGTGTCGAAGAAGAATTCCAGATCATCGACCCGCGCTCCCGCGACCTGAAGTCGCTGATTTCCCAACTGATCGATGCCAGGACGCCGCTCGATGAGATCGAGCTGCAGTCGGAATTGCACCAGTCCGTCGTCGAGGTGGCGACCGGCATCTGCGAAGACGTCGCCGCCGTGCGCCGCGACGTGGTCAAGAACCGGCGCTCGGCCGCCCGCATCGCCGCACGCGCGGGAGTCCGCATCGGCGCCGCCTCGACCCACCCGTTCGCGCATTGGGAGGACCAGCCGATCACGGTGAAGGAGCGCTACATCCAGTCGGTAGAGGAGATGCAGGACGCAGCCCGCGGCAACCTCATCTTCGGCCTGCACGTGCACGTGGGACTCGACGACCGCGACGAGGCCATCGCGATCTACAACAGCGCCCGTTATTTCCTGCCGCACCTGCTCGCCCTTTCGGTGTCGTCGCCGTTCTTCAACGGGCGCAAGACGGGCCTGCGCTCGACGCGGGCGCTCATCTTCAAGCGACTGCCGCGCACCGGCATCCCCGAGCGGTTCTTCAGCTACAAGGAGTTCGAGGACTTCATCGCCACGCTCGTCAAGACCGGCTGCATCGACGACGGCCGGCGCGTGTGGTGGGACCTCCGGCCGCATCCGGTCTACAACACGCTGGAATTTCGCGTGTGCGACCTTCCGTCGCGTGTCGAGGACACCGTCACGATCGCCGCCGCCGTCCAGGCGATCGTCGCCAAGCTCGCGTGGCTGCACCGCAAAAATCTGACGTTCAACGTGTATCGCACGGCGATGATGGACGAGAACAAGTGGCGGGCGGCGCGCTACGGCGTGCGCGGCAAGCTGATCGACTGGGGCAAGAAGGAGGAGGTGCCGTACCGCTATCTGGCCGAAGAGCTGATCGATTTCTGCGCCGAAGTCATCGACGATCTCGGCAGCAAGGTGGAGTTCGAGGGCATCCGCCGCATTGCTGAGGGTGGCACCGGTGCGGATCGGCAGTTGGAGGCCTACGAGCAATCCGGCGGCGACCTGCGCGCGGTGGTGGACCAGATTCTGCGCGAGACGCTGCACGGGGTCATCGACGAGTCCGAGGTGCCGACCCTGCCGCCGTTGTCGGAGGGCGAGCCAATTCGGGCGACGGGCTGAGGGCTGTCACCTCGCAACCGTCTGGCGCCACTCCAACGCTTCGCTGATGCGCGTCAGCAGTCCGGCGATGCCCCGATGCGGAATCTGGAGTTGCTGGTCGCCCGCTCCCTTCCAGTGCCCGGTCGCGGAGTGGTCGATTTCCGTCGCACCCCACAGCACGACCAGCCCGCGCGCAGACTTCGCCCGCTTTGCCTCGTCCGGGCGCTCGCTGCCGACGACATCGAACTGCAGGCCCGCACCATGGTCGCGCGCCAGGTTGCGCAGTGTCTCGCGGTATGACGGTGAGCCACCGACAATGGTGACACGGTCGTGGCGCGTCGCCTGCACGGCCTGGACCAGGCGCAGGAATGCACGCTGGACGTCGGAGCCCCCGCACACTTCGCAGCGCGGCTTGTCGACGTGAAAGACCAGCGCATCGCGGCTCGCCGGCCGGCAGCGGGCGTCGTCGCAGACCAGCGCAAGGCGGTCCAGCAAGCCACGCAAGGGCTCGGAGTCGGGGGCCAACAGGGCGGGCAGCGCCTTGGGACCGAGCCGCTCCAGCACCACCGTCAGGATGCGCGCGGCCTCGAACGGGTCTTCGATGCCACGCCGCGGCAAGAGTTCCGTCTTGTCGGCGGCGGCGAGGCGCACGGTCAGGCTGTGCAGTTCCTCGCGCAAGGTCGCACTCTGCTGATTGACCACGCGCCGCTCGTGGTCGAAGTTGTCGCGCTCCAGCCAGGCGGCATTGCGCTGGGCTTCGGCAGCGGCCACATCGGACTCCGCTTCCTCGCGGCGCGCGTCGAGTTCGGCGGCGATCGCGACACTTGCATCGGTCTCGGCTTTCGCGTGGGCCACTTCGCGCACGAGCCGCTCGACTTCGCGGCGCAGTCGCTCGATTTCGGCACTGACGAGGGCATCGCGTGCATTGAGTTGCTTCTGCCAGATCGCGGCGGCTGGCGGCACCAGGCTGCTCCGCACAGCGTTGGGGGCCTCGACCGGCGCTGGAGCCCGGCCGGGGCGGGCGGGCGGCGGCGCCTTGGAATGCAGCGGCGGCACTGCGATGGGCACAACGCCCTGCTTGGCCATCTCGGCCTCGAACTCTGCGTCGGCACGATTCCCTGTCACAGTGGCCTCGCCTGCCATGGACCCGTGTCCATCCGCATTCCCACGTCGTCGATCAGAACGCCGAACCCGGTGTCGTTTAGTCCGTCCAGCGTATCGAATTGGCAGCCAAACTGCACCGTCTTGCCCGACCACGGCTTCAGCGAGACATTGGCGACCGGCGCATTCTGGGTGGACCAGCCCTGCATCGGCGGCTGGGTGTCGCTGAACTCAAAGCCTTTCTGGAAAAGCGGAAAGTATGCGCCCAGCTTGGCATCGGTCACCTCGCACTGGGCCGCCACGCCGACCTGACTGCACGTGACGATCGTCGCGGGGTTCGGGATGCACTTGCCCATCGGCTTGTCGCAATACAGGGTGTCTGGCCCTGCCCCGTGCCACCGAACCGACACTTCCCGTTGCGGCTACCCGTAACGGACTTGCACGAGTTGCACCAGACGCAGTAGCGCATGCTTGACGGTCTCCGTGTCGTCCGCCACCACGATCGCCCACCCTTCGCCTTCGTAATGAGACGTGCGGGCCTGGCCGACCCGTGGCAGGCTGCGATCGACGACGTGAACGCCCACCTCTTCTTGCGCCTCGCGCAGCCCGCGCACCTCGACGACCTTGTTGCCGCGGCCCTGGCCCCGGAAGAAGGCCGCACCCGCCGCGCGCCGTCGCGTCGGAGGCGTGAACTCGTCGAGCACCATGAGCCGCACCCACGCGCGCGTCATGTCGATGTCGTTGGCGAGGCTCATCATGGGCATGATGTGCACGCCGGGTGGCCGCGCGCCGACCTCGCCCACCACGTGGCTGCCGTCGTCGCGGCGGAACCACTCCATGTGCGACAGGCCGGTCTCCATGCCGAGCGCGGCGAGCGCGGCGTCGTTCGTCGGCCAGAATCCCGTCCACGTCGGGTCGTGCTCCTCGCGCGGCAGTAGCACGCAATACTGCACCCACGGGTTCTCCAGCACCTCGAGCGGCGTCGGGTAGTAGCGCGTGCCCGAACGCCACACAGCGCGGCCGTGGATCGTCACAGTCTCGCAGGTATGCTCGGTGCCGACGACGAACTCTTCGGCCTGCGCCGGCCGTTCCAAGCTGGGCTTCAATGCCTTGAGGCCTGCGCGCAGGTCGTCTTCGGTGCGGATGCGAAACGTCGACTTCGACCCCAGCCCATCGACGGGCTTGAGGATGATCGGCAGGCCGACGTCGAACGCGAACTGCCACGCATCGCCATCGGTCTCGACCAGCTTGTGGCGCGCGACCGGCACGTTGGCAGCCCGCAGCACGTCTTTCATGCGGGCCTTGTCGCGAAAGTTGCGCGCTGCACTGAGCCGCATTCCCTCGATGTCGCACGCGTCGCGGGCGTGGGCGCACGGGAGCTGTAGCTGTTCAAGCACACCGAGCAAGCGGTCCACCTTGCCGTGCTGGCGCGCGAGCAGGCGACATCCGTCGGCGATGTGCTCCCCATCGAGGCAGTCGCGCACCCGGGCCACACTGGCGACCCGGCCACGCAGGTCTGCCGGCAGGCGTTCGGCGCCGTCTTGCGAGACGACCGTTGCGGTGACGCCGGGCAGTTCCGTCAGCGCGCGGATATAGCGCAGCGTGTTGTCGGCGAAAAAGGGTGCAACGAGGGTAGCGTGTGGCATGCGGGCTCGACAGGCCGCGGCGGGGTGCGGTGGCCCAAGTGTAGCGCGGGCCGTGGTGGGGTCCAGCCGCCGCCGCTCAGGCGCCCCCGGTCACGCGAGCACGGGAGTGCGCCCAGAATACGCGACCAACGCACTCGCGAGGATGCGCACCGCCCGCTCAAGCTTCGGCACTTCCAGGACGTAGGCCGCGCGCACCTCCTGCTTGCCGAGGCCCGGCGTGGCGTAGAACCCGTCGGCGGGCGCGAGCATCACCGTCTCACCGTCGAGGCGCCAGGTCTCGAGCAGCCAGATGGCGAAGCGTTCGGCATCATCGACCGGCAGCCCGACGATCAGGTAGAACGCGCCGGCCGGCTTCTGCACGGTCACGCCCGGCAGCGCGGCAAGGCCGGCTACCAAGCAGTCGCGGCGCCGCTCGTAGTCGTCGATGGCGACCCGGAGTTCGGCGGCCGGCGTCTGCAGCGCAGCTTGGGCGGCGAGTTGATCGACGACGGGCGGGCTGAGGCGGGCCTGGGCGAATTTCAGCGTCGCTTTCCACACGGCCGCGTTGCGCGTCACGATGCAACCGATGCGTGCGCCGCATGCCGAATAGCGTTTCGAGACCGAGTCGATCACGATCGCGCACTCTTCTAGGCCGGGCACCGACAGCACGCTGGGCGCGGTGCCTGCGCCGTCATAGACAAAGTCGCGGTACACCTCGTCGACGACAAAGAATACGCCACGATCGCGGCACACGGTGCCGATCGCGTTGAGGTCATCCCACGACAGCACCGCGCCAGTCGGGTTGCCCGGGGTCGACACGATGAGGGCGCGCGTGCGAGGGCCGATGGCGGCGGCCACGCGGGCGGCGGGGAGCGCGAAGCCCTCGGCGGCGTACGTCGTGATCGGCCGGACCTCTACGCCAAGGATGTGAGAAAACCCCTTGTAGTTTGGATAGTACGGCTCCGCCACCAAGACTTCGTCGCCGATGTCGCAGGTGGACCCGATCGCGAACAGCAGGGCCTCCGAGCCGCCCGTCGTGACGAGAATCTGTCCCGCCTCGATCGGCGGTCCTCCGCGCGCCGCATCGAGGTCGTTGTAGTACGCCGCCAGCGCCTCACGGTAGGAGAGCGCGCCCTCGGACGCACCGTAAGCAAGCACCGGCTCGGCGTAGGTCTGGTACGCGCGAATGACCCCGCGCGGCGTCGGAATGTCGGGCTGGCCGATGTTCAGGTGCAGCACGCGAGCACCGGACGCCTTCGCCGCTTCGGCATAGGGCATCAGACGCCGAATCGGCGAAGCGGGCGCAGTTTCGCCGCGCCGCGAGGGCCGCAATCCGCTCATGATCCCTCTCCGTCCGCCGGCTCGGCGTGATCGTGCTTGCGGGCAAGGCTCTGCAGAAAGGCCACGAGGTCGCGCCGCAAGTCGAAGTGCAGGCGTGCCATGGCAAATGCCTTTTCGCCCTCGTGGACGCTGCCGAAAAGCGTCGTCGCGCTGAACACGGGACGCAGCAAGCTCGCCTGCTTGGCCCCCTTGAACTGCAGCACGCGGCCATCGTCAGCAGCGAACGTGAACTCATAGCTGACGCGCCGCGGTCGCCGGGCCCGAAACTCGAACGTGCCCGCGACCGGCACCTGGGTCGCCAGGCCCACCAAGGTGACGGTGCCGCCCAGCGTGCCCTCGATGCGGCTCTTCAGCGCACGCGGCCGGTGCATGGCCACGGTGATCGCCATCTCGCACACGCGCACGTCGTCTGACGCCTCGACCAGAAACCAACTGCCGCGCAGCGTTTCGAGAAAGTGCAGGCTCACGGCGCCCCCGCGGCGGGAGTGGCCCGGCCCGTGCGGACGGCAAACCGGATCGCGCGCTCGATGCGGGCTTCGTCGAGCGGCCCACTGTAGAATCGGTCCGCGACGAAGAGGACAGGTTCGTTGGCCAGATCATGGCGTGCGGCGGCGTCGCAGGCCGCCCGAGCGGTCGCGCGGGCCGCAGGGCCATCGACCTGCTGCTGGAACGCCGCGAGCGGCAGCTTCAACTTGCGCGCCAGGCCGAAAAGCGTCGGCCACTCGTCGGGCGCGCGCACCTCGAACAGCCGGTCGGCGTAGGCCAGGCCCTTGCCCATCGCGTGCGCAGTCACGAATGCGGCGCCGGCCGCTGAGATGCACGGACCTGTCGTCGATGCGATCGAGGCGACCCGCAGACGGATGGGCGCGTCGGCATCGCCGAGCAGTCGCCGCACCATGCCCCAGGCGGCGCGCGAATGGGGACTCGCGAAATCGACGAAAAGGGTGACGGTCGGCCCGGCAGCCCCATACACAGGCAGTTGCGGCAACTCACCCAGAGGCTCCGGCGCTCCGAGGTCGAGTTCCTCTTCTGCCAGCCAGCGGCCCGGCGCGACCAGTTGTGCGTAGGCCTGCGCAGGGCTCGCGCCGCCGCGTGCGAGGGCGGTCGCTTCCGCCCCCATTTCCGCGATGGCATCGGTGAGCCCCGCATCGTCGGGCAGGCCGAGCCAGCGTCGGCCATTGAGAAACAGAGTCCCGGGGCGCGCATCGAGCCGGCGCGCCTGGTCCGCCGTCGCCTGGACCGCGACCGTGATGGCGGGCTGCTCAGCGGCACGCTGGATGGCGGCGACGTCGACCCCGAGGCGCAGGGAAAGGGCGTCGAGATCGGCGACGGTGAGCGAAGGTTGCTGGGCAGCGAGGGCCAGGACCGGTGCCACCGCATCCCGAGCGGCGTGCGCCATCGCATGAACCCGCAGCGCGACCGCCACCCCGTCGCGTGCCTGCGCCGAACCGACGCGCGGCAAGAACTTCAGGGCAATGCGCACCGGTCCCGCGCCAGATGTCCGGTGGAGCAATCCACGCAAGTGCGCGACCTGCCACGGCACGCTCGGGTCGAAAAAGTAGGCGGCGACGACCGGCGCAGCGTCCGCGCCTACCACGACGTCGCCCGACAGCAGTTCTACGCGCCAGCGCTCGCCGAGCCGCCCCCGGGCGCCCGGCTGGGCGGGGGAAGCCGCGATGGCGCCGCGGCCTGCGCGCAGGGCATCGAAGGCCGCAACGAACTCCGGTGCCTGGGCGACCAGGCCTTCGCGTTCCACGTCGAGGATCCCTGCGCCGCCCACTGGCCCGAGGGCTCCAGCGGCCTGCTGGGCGACGAGCAAGGCCCGGTGCAGGGCCGCCTCGGGCGGTGTGCCGGCAACCCCGCGGCCGTTGATCAGCGCGCTTGGCGTGGCGCGGATTCCGAATGCGAGCCCGGCCTGGCGCTCACGGTCCAACGCGCCCACGGTCTCGGGGGCTCCGACCGAGCGGGCGTGGGCCGCGGTGTCCAGTTGCAGCGCCGCGGCCGCACGCTGCACCGCGACAGCGTCGGGCACCGGGGATTCGAACAGCTTGTCGATGAATTCCGCTTCCCGTCCCTGCGCCCGCGCGCCCAGCGCCGCCAGGGCCGCATCGCGGGCGTGCGGATGGCGCGACAGCGGCAGGTGGTGGACCACGAGCGTCACCGCTGGTCCCGCATCGCGCACCACGCTGCGGTACAAGGGCCACGCCTGGCGGCTGTGCGGGCACTCGAGGTCCAAGAAGAGGCGCACTGTGACCGGCCCGGTCGGCAGCGGCGCCGCTGGCAACTGGCCAGGAGTTGGGACGGCCGCAGCGTGCAGCGGCGTTGCTCCGAGCGCCACCAGGGAAAATGCACCCGACACAATCACGGCCCAGCGCGCCGCCAGCGTCGGGGTGGGCGCGGCGCTCCGCGGTGCGACGCGGCCGTCCGTCAACGAGTGCCGAGCAGGCGACGCACGGCCGCGCGGAACGTGTTGGCATTGAAGCCGCTCTGCGGCACGAAAGCATGTCCGTTGATGAACACGGACGGCGTACCCTTCACGCCTGCCGCCGTGCCCAGCGCGCGCTCGGCCGCCACCGCAGCGGCGTGGACGTGCTTGTCGAGCGCAGACTTGAGCGCTTTGCCATCGAGACCCGCCTGCTTCGCGCGCTGAAACAAGACCGCCTCGTCGAGCTTGCCGTTGTCGGCCATGACCGCGGCGTGGAACGGCCAGAACTTGCCCTGCTTGCGCGCTTCGTGCCCCGCCTCGGCGAACACTTGCGCCATCGGATGGATGTCGGTCAGCGGGAAATCGACCCAGGCAACTTGGACGCGACCCGCGAATTCCTTTTCGATCTCGGCAATGTGTGGATCGAGCCGCGCGCTGAACGGGCACTGGAAATCCTGGAAGGTCACGATCCGGATCGCCGCACCCGCCAGTCCGCGGTTGGCACCGACTGTGGCGTCAAACGTCGCGGCGTCAGAACCCAATGAATCCAAAAGTTTGCCCTTGCCGACGACCGCTTCATAGACACCCGCCGCCGGTGTTCCGGCTGCAACGAGCTTCTCAGCGGCCGCCAGTTCGGCGTCGATCACCTGCTTGAGCAGCGCTTCTTCCTTCGCTCCGACGAGCTTCTTGCCATTGATGAAGATGTTTGGCGTCCCGCGGGCGCCGAGCGCAGCCGCCTGCTCCATGTCGGCCTCGATGCGTTCGCGTCCGCCGGATGCCGCCAGCAGCGTGTCGAACTTGCTGCGGTCGAGCTTGAGGGCGTCGGCGTGGGTCTTGAGGTCGGCGTCGGTCAGCTTGTCTTGGGCCGCCAGCAGGCGATCGTGGAACTCCCAGAACTTGCCTTGCTGGCGTGCAGCCTCGATCGCGTTGGCGGCGAGTTCGGCCTGCTTGTGGAATGGCAGCGGGTTGTGCTTGAACACGACGCGCAGCTTGTCGGGGTAGTGCGTTCGCAGTGAGCGCAGGGCCGTCTGCAGCTTCGCGCAGAATGGGCACTCCATGTCTTCGAATACGACCAGCGTGACGAGCGCGCCGGCAGGTCCCTGGGCCGGGTCGTCGGGTCGAAGCGCAACGCGCCACACCGTATTGGGGTCGCCAGCCTCCGGGTTGAGTTGGACCGGCTCGCCGACCTGGATGGCGCCAGTGCCGCCGCCGGCGGGCTGGATCTGGGCGCTGGCCACGCCGGACGATCGGGCGACGGGAGCGGGTACCGGCGCCTCCGGCGGCTTCTCGCCCTTGAGCACGTACCTGGCGTAGTCGACCGCCAGCTTGGGGTTCACGGCGGCGACGATGGCGCCGATCAGGCCTTCCTTGCGCGTGCCCGACGCCAGCAGGGCCTCGGCGCGCGCGAGTTCTTCGGCGATCTTCTTGTCCCAGTACTCCTTGGGCTGCACGCCCTGGATCAACTGGCCGTTGACCACGAACGACGGCGTACCGGAGACGCCGAACACCTTGGCGAGGCCGACGTCGCGCTTGACCGTGTCGAGCGTGGCCGGCGCGTCAAAATCCGCCGCGAGCTTTTTGGCATCCAGGCCCGCCTCGACCGCCCACGCGATGACGGCTTCGCGGCTCATCGGTACGTCAGCCATGAATTTCTTGTAGAATTGCCAGTACGCGCCTTGCTTGTGTGCCGCGACCGCACCCTTCGCGCCGTCGAGGGAGTGCGCGTGCACATCGAGCGGCAGGTTGATCATGCGGACGCGGATGTACGCCTTGTGCTTGTCGGCAAGCTCTTGCAGCGCCTGGGCCTGACCGCGGCAGAAGTCGCACTCGAAGCCGACGAATGCGAACACCTCGACCTTGGGTGCATCGCTGCCCATGGCGGGCGTGTCGATGCCGGGACCGTGTGGCGTGCCCGCACCCGCCTGCTCGACAGCGCTCTTGCCACCCTTGCACCCCGCCAGCCCCACAAGGACAACCATGGCGACGCCAGTCATGAGCGCACCAAACCGATTTGACTTCATGAACATGTGCAGTTCCATCCAAAACCCCCGCGGGCAGCGGCGCGATAGGCTACGGGCGCGCTGGTGTGGGGTCAAGGACCAACCCAGTCCGAGGGTTGTGGATTCCCGCCACTGCCCCGTGCGGCATCGTCGCGCAACTTGCGCCAGGTGGCGACGCGGTCGGCGATGCGCGCCTCGTGGCCGTTGCGGGTCGGGGTGTAGAATGTCTGCCCGGCCAACGCGTCGGGCAGGTACGTCGCCGGTACCCAGCCACCTGCGGCGTGCGGATCCTCATAGTCGGCGCCCCAACCGAGATCGGCAGCCAGCCGCGTCGTCGCGTTGCGGAGGTGGAGCGGCACGGGCAGCGTCCCGCTGGAGTGAACCGCTGCGGTGGCCGCCACCAGGCCCAGGTAGCTCGCTTTTGACTTGGGCGCGGTCGCCAAATACGTCGTCGCGTGGGCCATCGCGATGCGCGATTCCGGCAGTCCGGTGAATTCGTGCGACTGCATCGCGGCAACCGCCAGCGGCAGGGCGAGCGGGTCGGCATTCGAGACATCTTCGGCCGCGAACACGACGAGGCGGCGGCAGATGAAGCGCGGGTCCTCACCCGATGCGAGCATGCGCGCCAACCAGTACAGCGCCGCATCGGGGTCGGAGCCGCGCAACGACTTGATGAACGCGGAGATGACCTCGTGGTGCTGCTCGCCCTGCCGATCGTGGCGCGGGGCCTGGTGCAGGGGCAGTCGGGCCAACGTCGCGAGGTCGAGGTGGGGTGCGGCCGTTGGCTCCGTCGCCGCAGCATGCAGGACGGCCTCGGCGGCGACTTCGAGCGCCGTCAGTGCTCGGCGCGCGTCACCGTCAGCCTCACGCGCGATCGTGGCAAGCGCGGCGGCGTCGGCGGTCAGCCCCAAGCCGCCGAGCCCGCGTGCTTCGGTCAGCGCGCGCTCCAGCAGCGTGACGAGGTCGGCCGGCGCCAGCGGGTCGAGGACGACGACCGCGCAACGTGACAACAGCGCAGACGTCAAGGCAAACGAGGGGTTTTCCGTCGTCGCACCGACGAGCGCGACCGCGCCCGACTCGACGTGGGGCAGCAGGAAATCCTGTTGGCCCTTGTGAAAACGATGGATTTCATCGACGAACACCACTGTGGGTCGGCCGTGCACCCCGCGCTGCGCCGCTTCGCCGACGATTTCGCGAAGCCGCGCGACGCCGTCCTGCACCGCCGATACCGGAACCAGCGTCGCCCGGCCGGCGCGCGCCACCAACCGGGCCAGCGTCGTCTTGCCCGCGCCCGGCGGCCCCCACAGGATCAGCGACGGCGGGCGCGGCGCCTGCAGCGCGCGGGTCAGGAAGCCGTCGGGCCCCAACCACGCCGCCTGACCGACGCATTCCTCCAGCGTGCGCGGACGCATGCGCTCAGCGAGCGGCTGGACGAGTTGTCCGGCGCCCGGCGCCGGGGCCAGCGCCGCCGGGTCGAGGTCATCGCTGGGGGAGTCGAACAGGCCCGCGCCCTGGGTGCGCACGCGCCGCGTCGTCATGCGGGGGCCGAAGTCGGCTTCCACCCGCGCTTGACCGTCAACACCGGGCAGCGCGCGTGCTTGATCACGTGTTCGACGACGGACCCCAGCACGGTCATCCGCGTGGTGTCGCGTTCCAGCGTCGGCAGGACGATCAGGTCGGCGCCGTGGCGGTCGGCATAGGCCATCACGCCGGAGCCCGGCTTGTTGTCTTCGATCAACTGCCAGAACGACGGCACTCGCTCGATCTCGTGCGCGGCGTCGGACAGGCGCGCCTGCAGTTTCGAGCGAATCTGGTACTGGATGTCCTTGGGCAGCAGGATGTCGCCTTCTGGCGTGGTCAACGTCTGGGCCGCGATGGGCTCGACCACGTGGACGACGTCTACCCGGCCCCCGACCTCGATCGCAAACTCCTCGGCGGCGCGCAACCCGTCGTGGAACTCATCGGAGAAGTCGATCGGATGCACCACCTTCTGGAAGCCCGCCCAGGCGATCTCGCGCTCGGCGAACTTCTCGTTGACGGTGAGCACGGGCACGGCCGTCTCCTTGAGGATGCGCGCAGTCGTCGAGCCCGACACGCGCCCGGTGAACTCATGGTAGAAATGGGCGGCGATCACGCAAAGGTCGGTCCCCTTTTCGCGCAGCACGTCGATCGCAAGGTCGAATGTCGAGCCGCGCCGAACGTCGATGTCCGCGACGACGCCGAGGGCCGCCAGTTCAGCCTGAAACGCCTCGAGCTTGGGCATCACCCGCTTGCGGTCGGCGTCGTCGATGAGGTCGAGCAGCTTGGCCGCCTCGCCTTGCAGGTAGAACAGCTCGGAGGCGCCACGAAACGCGTGGAAAATCGTAACCTTCGACCCGAAAGCCTCCGCAATCCGCGCGGTCGGCTTGAAGGCGAGCCGGGTGACATCGCTGAGGTCGGTGAGCAGCAGGACGCGGTCAAACATGGTGGCCTCCGGAGAAGTGGCGCGCGGAGTGGCGCGCGGAACGGTAGGGGCGGGCGCGGGCGGGGTCAAGCTGTCCAGCCGCTGTCCAGCCGCTGTCCAGCCGCCGGCGAACGACATCGGCCGGGGGATCGCCTGCGCGCCGCCCGTCAGCGGTCGCTACGGGTCTTGAGGCGTTCGTCTTCGAGTTCGACCTTGCGCTGGCTGCCGCGCAGGCAGGCGTCGAGCACTTGCAGGGTATCGCTGCGGTAGGCGCCGGTGCGGTCGGTGGCCAGCGCCTCGCCCGCGTGCCGAAACGCCGCGTCGAAGCGCCCGCGATTCGCCTCGGCCACGGCCATACAGTAGTGCAGCCGTGCGTGCGTCGGGTGGACCTGCAGGCCATGCGCATAGGCCTGGCGCGCGGCATTGAAGTCGCCGAGCGCGAACTGGGCATCACCGTAGACGTTCCACAGTTCGGGGCTGTAGCGCTCGTTGAGTTGCAGGCCGCGGTGGGCGATCGCCGCCGCGAGGTCGGGCCGTCGGGCCTCGGCGAGCGCGCTGCGGGCGGCCTCGGCGAGCAGGTGCCAGTTCGTCGGCTCGAGCAGGACGGCCTGGCGGTACAGTTCCATGGCGTCGGCCGGCTTGGTCGCCTCGCGCGCCTGATCGGCGAGGTCGGCGGCGCGGGCCACCTCGACGCCGTCGAAGGCCGTCTCGAACTCCGCCACCGTGCGCGGCAATTCACCGCGGACCAGCAGCCGGGTCGCCTGGTTGCGCGCGCCATCGTGGTGCGGTTTGTGGAGCGTCGCGCCGTGGGGCGCCTGGCCCGCGCCAAACCAACCGTCTGCTTGCACGAGGTTCACGCCGGCCGCCGACGTGGGCCCATAGTTCTGGTAGGCGCGCGGGTGCGCGGCGGCCTCAGGCGTCACGGTCGCCACGTCGCGCACCAGCACCATGCCGCCCTCGGCCAGCGTCGCCGCCAGCCGTACGAGCGCCCGCAGGGCCGCAGCGGAGTGATTGACCACCGTGCCGTCGCGCAACAGGGCGTGGTCCGCGCCGAGCGCCGCTTCCTGCGCGTCGGCCACCCGCTCCAGTTCGCCCAGGTCCGGGTTGCCTGACAAATCGACTGGCCAGGCGCGCAGTTCGAGCTGCACCAGCGTCCACACGTCGGCCAGCAGGTCGAGCGAGGGGTCGTCTTCGTCGCGCGCCGCCTTGCGCACGTCGTCGAGCGCGCGGTCCGTGTAGCCGCCCAGCAGGTCCGCGCGCCGCAGCCAGGTGCGCACGAGCACGCCCTCCCACCACGCGCCGGGGTCGCCATTGCCGGCACCCGGGCGCGGGCCGCGCTGGCGGCGGAAGATGTCCATCGGCAGGGTGTCGAGCACGTAGTTGGCCAACATCAGGTGCACGTGGCCGCGCAAGTCGACCGAACGGCCGCTGTGGGCCGACCGGAACAGCCCCGGCTGCAGCACGTCCATGTAGCCAAGTTCGACCCGGCCGGCGTGCGGTGCGAACAGGCCGCGGTCGAAGGCCTGCCGGATCGTGTCGGGGGCGACGTCGGTCGCGAACACCTGCAACCGCTCGTACCAGTCGGTGCCAGCCACCTGGGCCCGCTCACGAAACGCGTCGAGGAAGTAGCGCAGGTGCAGCCCCGTGCCCATGCCAGCCTCACACAACACGATGCGGGCAGGCAGATCGCCGCGGTCGGCGCGCTCGCGGCACCAAGCTTGCAGCAGGCGGGCGCCCCGCTGGGACTGGGCACCGGAGTCGTGCACGAGGTTGGGCACCTTGTTGTCGGCGAAAAGCGGCGCGGCGCGGTGGCGCCAGACCGCCTGCCCGATGCGGTGGTCGAGGCACTGGCCGAGAGGGGTCCAGTCCTGCAGCAGGATGTCGTCAGATTCGGGTTTGGGCGCCGCGGGTACGGGCGCAGATTCCGCAGCGCGAGTGGGCTCAGCCGAGGCGGAGAAGGCAGAGGGCGGTGCGGCGGCGGGAGCGGGAGCGGGAGCGGGAGCGGGAGCGGTCCGGGTGGCAGACGCAGCGGGCTTGGAGCGAGACTTCGGCGGCATGGGCGGCCTCCAGACGGCAGTGGGTGGCGTTGTAGCAGGCTGGAGGCGCGGCGGGAAGGCGCGGACGCCAAGTCGATGCGCCTTGATCGAGGACCGCGACCGCACTATCCTGCGCGCTTCACCCCGCTTGGGGTCCGGTCGATCGAGGGGTGGCGATGCGAACGCGAGAATGGCGGGCAACCGCGTCGGCAATGACTGTCGGAGCCGCTCGATTCGAGCGCGCAGCCGTGATCGAATGCGCCGCACTGTTCGCATGCGCTGCACTATTCGCATGCGCGGCAGAGGCCCCACCGCCGGCGGCGACACCCGCGGCGCAGACCATCGACAACACCGGCGTCACCGGGGCCGGCTCGACCAAGAAGGACGCCGGCGCCACTGCGGCCCAAGATGTCGAGGAGCAGCCGCAGGATGTCGAGGCCAAGGCCGGCCAACCCGGCGACGCCTGCCAGGCCGACGTGCAGTGCGAGAACGGCGTGTGCTGGGACAACTTGTGCCATGCAAAGTGCGCTGGGCCGCAAGACTGCACGGGCGGCACCGAGTGCTCGACACCCAACGGCAAGAAGCTGTTTTGCCGCAAGCCGTCGTATGCCAAGGACATTGGCCAGTCGTGCGCCCTGACCGGCAAATGCGGTGCCGGCCAGAAGTGCGTGGCACCGACGTATCCCGATGGCTACAAGTACATCCCCGAGTCGGCCGACGCCTACTGCACTGGCCAGTGCTTGTCCGATCTCGACTGCCCGGCCCGGCTGACCTGCGTGCCCGACGACAGCGGCGCCGGCACCTGCCGTGTGCGTGAATTCTGCTCCCGCTGCGCCCACGACGGCAACTGCGAGGCGGGCGGCCGCTGCCTGATGCAGGGCAGCGACAAGTTCTGCACCCGATCGTGCAAGGCGGGCAGCACCGAATGCCCGCGCTTCGCCGATTGCGTCGATACCGGCAAGGGCAATTTCCAGTGCCTTCACCGCGCCGGCACGTGCATCGGCAAGGGCGAGTTGTGCGCGCCCTGCAAGACCGCCGACGACTGTGCCGCCGTCGATTCGATGTGCCAGCAGTTTGGCCACACCAAGGAGCAATTCTGCACAGAGCCCTGCAAGGGTACGGCGTGCCCGACCGGGATGAGTTGCTACAACCTCCCGGCCGCCACCGGCACATCGAAGCAATGCATGCCCAACAACAAGTCCAACAAGTGCGTGTCGAAGATCACCCCGAACATGGAGGTCGGTGACATCATGGATGACTTCTCGATGGTCGGTTTCGTCGATACGAACGGCAACGGCAGCCTGGCCGACGAGGCAGGCAACGTGGTGCGGTTGTCGGACTTCAGCGACAAGCGCCTGATCATGTTCACGCTGTCTGCGGGTTGGTGTGGACCTTGCATCACCGAGACGAAGACGTTCAAGCAGGTCATGCAGGGCATCGGCGAGCAGAACGTGATGATCGTCCAGGTTCTCGTCGATGCCGAAGTGCAGCCGTCGCTGCCGACGATGGCGTTCGCAAAGAAGTGGGTGACCTCGCTGGATGCCTATGGCGCAATCGGCATCGACCCGACGCGCAAGTCGAACGTCTACAACACGACAGGTTCGATTCCGGTGAACATCCTGATGGAAGGCAAGACGCGCAAGATCGTCGATAAGATTTCGGGCTCGCCGCAGAGCATCACCGGCTGGCTGCAGACCTGGCTCAAGAAGGTGCCGTAGTCGATGCCGATGGCTGCGCGCACAGGGCCATCCGCCTGGGTCACGCTGGCGATGCTGGCAGCGTGGCTGGCAACGTGGCTGGCGACCGTGCCGTTGGCTGCGGCCCAGTGCGCGACGTGAAGCAACCCTGCGCTCCCGGTGGGAGACACGGACCTGACGAGCAGCCTCGACGCCGGTGAGCGCGCGGCCATCTGGCGCGGACGCATGACCGCCGTATATGGCTCGGCCGCCACGCACACGTTCTACGCCGGGTCCGCGCCCACCGAGAATCCGCTCGAACTGAAGCTCCAGATGCAGATGGTGTCGGTGGCCGCCGCAGTCGATGCGCCGTGGGGTACGACGCTGGCGTTGACGGTGCCGTGGGCCCAGGTCGAGTACGAGCGGCTTTTCCTCACGCGTCAGGTTGAAGACGGCGTCGGCGACGTCGAGGGCAAGGTGCGACAGGATGTGTCGCGTTGGCTGCCGACGTGGCTGCCCCGCACCACGCTGGGCGTCGGTGTGGTGGCCAACACGGGGCCCTACCGGGCGAAAGTTGAAGCGAGTGCGTTGGCGACGTCGGTGACCGCGGCGCCGTCGGTGAGCAAGGAGGTCAGCATCGGCCGGGGCGCGTGGTGGTCGCTGGCCGAGGTGGAGCTTTTCGGGCAGCCGTGGGGCAAGCTCGGCGTGTTCGGCAGCGTGCAAATGCGCACGCCTGCGACCGATGCGAGCGACGGCTTTCGCTGGGGTGCGGAGACGCGCGCCGGCGGCGGGCTGCGCCATGCGATCGTGGAGCGCTGGCTGAGTGCCGTCGTGCAGGCCGACTGGCAGTGGCGGGGCCGCGCCAGCGAAGTGACCGTGGGTGAGCGTGTGCCGTTCCTGAACGCGGGCGGGCACTGGCTCAACGTCACGCCGACCCTGATGAGCGCGTTGTGGCCGTGGTTGACCGTGGCCGCATCGTGGCGCCAACCGCTGTGGCGCGATGTGGTCGGGGTGCAGGGCGTTCAAGAGCCGTCGTTGTACCTCAGCGTGTCTGGCAGCTTCTCCGGCGCGCCGGCGCCACCCGTGCGGGGGCTGGCAGAGCCGTCCGTGCGCCCGGGCGACCTGCCCGAAGTGCCGGAGATCGCAGCGCTCGTCGTGGCCGGAAAGTCCACACTCATCGACTACTGGGCGAGTTGGTGCGAGCCATGCCAACGCCTCGCGTCGGCGCTCGAAGCCGCAATCCAAGGGCGGACCGACGTGATCGTGCGCCGCGTCGACGCCACGCAATGGGAAGCCGCTGAATGGAAGCACTACTTGCCCGACGCCGCCGGCCTACCCGTACTCGACGTGTACGGACCCGACCGCCGCTTGCGAGCGCGGTTGACGGGCGAGGCGACGTTCGGGTTCGGCGCGCACCTCTTGCCGGCGCTGTGCCTGCCGGCCGACGGCACGCCGGTGGCGTGGGTATCAGACCCAGGCAGGCGCTAGCACAGGGCGCTAGAACGACATCCCGATCGTGATCACGCTGAACAGTTCTGCCTTGCCGGCATAGGAATAGCCCAGGTTCAAGTTCAGGTACGGCAGCCCCAGCGACGCGCGTGCCCCGAGCCAGGCTCCGAACGTGCCGTCCATCGACTTGCTGCCCTTGATCACGCCGCCCTCGGCAGCGGCCAGGATGCGGATGAACGGGACCTTCAAGATCGAATAGCGGAACTGGGCGGCGATCAACGGGTTGCCGAACGAGTCGAACGGAAAGTCGACGCGGATGCCGGCGCCCATGTCGGAGAAGATGGCGTCCGCTCCGCCCTCCAACGACAGCGCCCACCCCGCGTTGCCGCTGGGCAAGCCGAAGGTGCGGGTGCCCAACCCGACGTAGGGTTCGGGCAACAGGGCGTGTGCCGGCGCAGCCGCGGCAGATACAGCCAAGAATGCGAGGACGGCGAGAAACAAGCGGGTCATGGAGCCTCCAAGTGGTCTGCGTTCGATAGCAGATGGAGGTGAGCCATGCAACAGGCGCGGTCACGTCGGGTCACGTCGGGGTGAGGATCGCCGCCGTGGGTCCAGCAGGAGTCGGTCGCGGTCATCCTGAACACTGAACCCGACCAGCAGCAGGGCGCGTCGGCGTTGCCGACCGAGCCCAGGGCTCCCGCGTCGGCGTTGAACCGTGTGCGCAGTCCCTGAGGCCGGTCGCGCAAGACGCGCTCACGGCGTGGACCTGCGCTCGACGAACGTGACGCTCGCCTCGACCTGCTGCGTCGGGCATTGCAGCCACTGGCGGAACAGCAAGCGCGACGTCACCGCGCGCCGCACCGGATGCGGGTCGACTACACGTGGCCTGCGTCAACCGGCCCCGTCTCGAACGCCTTGCGCCGCGCCAGCCGCTGCAAACCATTGTAGGCCGCGTACTTGAACAGCTCGCCGAGCGTCGGGTAGTTGTAGACCGCGTCGATGAAGACGTCGATCGAGCCGTCCATCTGCATCACCGTCATGCCGACGTGCACGAGTTCCGAGGCCCGCTCGCCGACGCAGTGTACCGCCAACAGTTTCTTGTCGTCGGGCCGGAAAATGAGCTTGAGCATCCCTTCCGTGGCTCCCACCAACTGGGCGCGGGCGTTCTCGGCGAAGTTGGCACGGCCCACCTCGTACGGCTCATTCTTGTCTTCCAGTTCCTGCTCCGTGGGGCCCACCATCGCGCACTCGGGGATGGTGTAGATGCCGTACGGCAAGAAGCGCGAGAGGCCCCGCTTGTACGTGAACCCGAAGGCGTGACACACGGCGACGCGGCCCTGGTCCATCGACGTCGAGGCGAGCGCCGGAAAGCCGATCACGTCGCCGACCGCATACACGCCGGGCACCGCCGTCTCGAACCTCTCGTCCACCTCGACGAGGCCGCGCTTGTTGACCTTGACGCCCGCCGCTTCCAGCCCGAGGCCGACGGTGTTGCCATTGCGGCCGGCGGCGTAGAGGAAGCACTGGGTGCGCAAGGTGGTGCCGTCCGACAGTCCAAGGTCCACCATGCCATCGACGACCTTGCACGACGAGTAGCGCGCGTTGGTCTGGATGTGGATGCCATCGTTGCGAAAGGCCCCGAGCAGCGCGTCGGAGATGTCGCGATCGACGAACGGCAGGATCTTGTCGCGCGGTTCGAGCAGGTGCACGTCGACGCCGAGTGCACCGAACATCGCCGCATATTCGCAACCGATCACGCCCGCGCCGTAGACGGCCAACGACTTCGGCACCGACGACATCTGCAGCACCTCGTCGCTGTCCCACACCGCGTCTTCGTCAAACGGGATGTCGGTCGGGCGGTGCGGCGAAGTGCCGGTCGCGATCACGATCACGTCGCCGTGCAGGTCGACCGCGATGTCGTTGTCGGGCTGGACGCGGATCGTGTGGGCGTCGACAAACTCGCCACGGCCGCGGAAGAACTCGATGTGGTGGCGCTCGAGGTTCTTGTAAATGCGTTCGACTTCGGCCTGCACGACGGTTTCCTTGCGCGCCAGCAGTTCGTCGACCCGGACGTCTTCGGCGAGCGTGCACTTCACTCCGCGCAGCCCGAGGTTGCGCAGGGCCACCATCGCGAGCGCCGACTCGCGCAGCCCTTTCGACGGCAGCGTCCCCGTGTGCACGCAAGCGCCGCCGGGCGTGGCGCGATCGATGATGGCGACCTTCTTGCCAAAGTAGGCCGCCTGCGCCGCCGCTTTTTCGCCCGCCGGTCCGCAGCCGAGGATGACGAGGTCGAAATGGTGCATGAACCCTCCACAAGCAGTCGCGGCAGCGTGGCGCGGACAAGCTGCTCTGGCAAGCCGCCGACTGGCCCACAGGCTCGAGGCACGCAATA
>SHZF01000070.1 GCA_009692425.1 Myxococcales bacterium
CCGACGAAACGCCGGGCCCGTGGAAGCAGCGGGTGATGCGAACCGACGCCTGGGGCCACGATACCTGTACCGCGCTTTGCAACAAGAAGGTTTGGGCCGACTGCGAGGATGGCAATCCGTGTAGTTTCAACGAGTGTCTGATCAACGGTAACGGTGGCTGTACCAAGGTGTTTGGCAACTTCCTGTGCAGTGACAATGATGCCTGCACCGCCAGCGAATCCTGCGATGCCGCTCAGACGTGTGTCGGTACCAAGGTAGTGTGCGACGACAAGAATCCGTGTACGGCGGATACCTGCAAACCGGCGACTGGATGTAGCAATGGCGCGCTGCCGGATACCACGCCTTGTGGCAGCGGTAAGGTTTGTAAGAGCGGGGTTTGCTCGTGATCGGGGCGTGGCGCCGTTTTTTACAACGTTGCCAAATATGCCACCAGAGCCGCGCCATGGTCGCAAGTACGGCGAGTACTGCAACAGCGTGCGCCTGCACAGCGCCATCGGCTACATCGCCCCCAACGACCTGCCGGCCGACCGTGACCGCAAACTTGAAGCGGCACGCGAGCGGCGCCGCATCCAACGCAACGCCGTTGCCATCACTGAGGCCGCAGCGTGAGCCCGATGGTCATCCCCCGCGTTTTCAAAGGCCGGCGCGGCCTTTGGCGCAGGCCGCGCCGACCATTGTCCGGTCGTGTCGAATTGGGTATTGTCAGCAACCGTCTGGCGCGTTCACGTCGAGGCAGTATAGGCGCGCCGCTGAGGCGGAACGACGCAACCGGGCCACGGCGGCAGGACTCGCGTTTCCGTTCCGCCCTCGCCCGGGTGCGCTACTCCGCTCGCTCCCCGCGGTCCACCACAGCCGCGATCACTAGGTCGCCCGCCACGTTCACCGTCGTGCGGCACATGTCCAGGAACCGGTCCGCACCGAGGATCAGTCCCAGCCCCTCGGGCGGCACACCGATCTGGCCCAACAGCACCATGATCATCGGCAGCGAACTGCCCGGCACGCCGGCCGCGCCGATGCCAGCGACGATCGACAAACCGACGACCTGGGCTTGCGCGGCGAGATCGAGATGGATGCCATACACTTGTGCCAGAAACAGCACCGTCACGCCCTCGAAAAGCGCCGTGCCGTTCTGGTTGCCGGTGGCGCCGATGGTCAGCACGAAGCGGCCCACGCGCGGATCGATGCCCAGCCGATGCTCTGCGGCTTCGAGGCTGAGTGGCAAGGTGGCATTGGACGAAGCCGTGGAAAATGCGTGTGTCAAAACGTCTCGGCACGTGGTGAAGAATGCGACGGGCGAGCGCCGGGCGCCGAACTTCAGCATCAGTGCGTAAACGACGCCCATCTGGATTGCCAGCCCGAGCACGACGGCGAACACGTAGCCGCCGAGTGCGCCGAGGAAGCCAACGCCATGCTTGAGCAGCGTGGCGCACACGAGCGCAAACACGCCCGCCGGCGCCAGCTTGAGTGCCCAGCCGACCAGCGTGCTCGCCGCGTCGAACACGTCTTGCAGCACAGGGATGGCGGCGGGCGGCCGGTCCTTGCGCGCGGTGGCGGCCAGCGCCGCGCCGAAAAGCAGCGCGAACACCATGAACGGCAGCATGTCGCCTTGCAGCGCACGGGCGGCGGCCTCGACTGGATTCTTCGGCACCATCTCGATGATCGCCTGACCGAAGCCGCCCCCCTTGGCCGCCTGGGCCTGCACTTCGCGCACGTTGCCGAGTTGCGTCTGCAGTGTGGTGGCGTCGAGTTGGTAGCCGGCACCGGGTTGCAGGACACTGACCAGCGTGACGCCGATGACGACCGATGACGTCGTGGCCAGCACCGTCCAGCCCAACGTGCGGGTGGCGACCCGGCCCAGCCCGCGGCCCTCGGCCAGTTCGACGACGCCGAGCACGAGCGCCGAAAACACCAGAGGCACCACAGACATGAAAAGCAGGCGCAGGAATACTTGACCGACCGGTTGCAGCGCGTGGCGGTCGAGCGCCTCCAACCACGGCGCGCCGTGCCAGGTGTGCAAGATGCCGCCCACGACGGCACCGGCGATCAGGGCGACGAGGACCTGCGAGTGGCGCTGCATGGGAACTCCTGCGGGCTACGCGGCCGGGGCACCCGCGCGGGGGAGAGGGCGCCGCCAGCCCCGCGCCGCGTCGCCGAGGATGACGAGGACGCAGCCCAGCATCACCGCGGTCACGCCCGCGTTGAGCCAGCCCTTGATGGCGAGGCCCGGCTTGGCCGCCATCGGCACGAAGATGTCCGTGATCGACAGCACGCCCGCCGACAGCGTGGTCGTCGCCAGCACCGCCATGGGCGCGAGCAACACCCACGCATAGCGCCCGCGGCCCTCGTTGCGCAGCACGGCGGCGCCGATGCACAGGGCGGCGACGGCCAACAGTTGATTCGCAATGCCGAACATCGGCCAGATCGTGTCGATGGAGCCCGTGTACAGGAACGTCGCCCACGCCGTCACCACGAGCGCGGTCGCCAGCAGCGTGCCCGGCAGCCAGTCGGCCTGGCCCAGCTTCGGGTGAAAGCGGCCGAGGAACTCCTGCACAAGGAAGCGCGCCACACGCGTGCCGGTGTCGATCGTCGTCAGGATGAACAGCGCCTCGAACAGGATGGCAAAGTGGTACCAGTAGGCCAGCATGCCCTTCATGCCGGGCAGGGCGGCAAACACCTGGGCCATGCCGACTGCGAGCGAAACGGCGCCGCCGGGCCGGCCCGCCACGGCCTCGCCGATCTCGTGTTGCAGCGCTTCGAGGTTGACCATCGACAGCCCGAGGCCGGCATATTTCTGCGCGCTGACGTTGATGGCGTAGTAGTCGCCGGGGTGCAGCGAGGCGGCGGCGATGAGCGCCACGATGCCGACGAGCCCTTCAAGCAGCATGCAGCCGTAGCCGATGGCGCGGGCGTCGGACTCGCGGTCGATCATCTTGGGCGTGGTGCCCGAGGCGACCAAGGCGTGGAAGCCGCTGATGGCGCCGCACGCGATGGTTATGAACATAAATGGGAAAAGCTTGCCAGGCACGATCGGTCCGCCGCCGTCGGCGAAGGCGGAGATGGCGGGAGCGTGAAGTTCCGGGTTGACGACGAGGACGCCGACGACAAGCGCGCCGATCGTGCCGAGCTTCATGAACGCGGACAGGTAGTCGCGCGGGCACAGTAGCAGCCACACCGGCAGCACGGCGGCGACGAAGCCGTAGGCCGCGATGGCCACAGTCAACTGCCCGCGTGTCAAAGAAAACACGGCGTGGCCCCATGCGCTCGCCGCCACCTCGCGCCCGAACACGACCGCCGCCACGAGGCCGACCACGCCAAATGCAGTTGCCTCGCCGACACGACCCTTGCGCCACAAGTGCAGGTAGACGCCCATCGCGAGCGCGAGCGGGATCGATGCCGCGATCGTGAAGACCCCCCACGCCGACTCGGCCAATGCGTTGACGACGGCCACGCCGAGCCCCGCCAGCGCGATGACGATGATGAACAGGATCGCGACGGACGTGACCAGCCCGGCGAGCGGCGACACCTCGGTGCGCGCGATCTCGGCGAGGCTCTTGCCGCCGCGGCGGATGGATGCCGTCAGGATCACGAAGTCGTGCACCGCGCCGCCGACGCAGACGCCCACGAGAATCCACAGGAAGCCGGGCAGGAAGCCGAACTGCGTCGCCAGCACCGGACCGATCAGCGGCCCTGCACCCGTGATCGCCGCGAAGTGGTGGCCGAAAAGCACCCACCGGTTTGTGGGATGGTAGTTCTGGCCGTCGTGCAGGGTGTGGGCGGGCGTCGGCCGGGTGTCGTCGAGCACGAGCACACGCGCGGCCAGGAAGGCGCTGTAGTAACGGTAGGCGATGGCGAGGACGGCGAGGGCGGGCAGCAGCAAGGGCAGGGCGTGCATGGTGGCGAGGATGGCATGCGGTCTGCGAGCAAGGAAGCCTGCGTAGTCCGCGCGCAGTACTCCACTCCGACCGACCTGATCTACGACCCCGCCGGCTTCTTGGTGGTGGCGGACTACGGCAACGTGGCGCTGCACAAGGTCATGCTCGATGGGACGACGACGACCCTGATCGGCGCCAACGGCCCAGCGGTCATCGACGGCCCGGCCAGCGTGGCGGCGCTGAAGTAGGCGCGCCGGTGGACCCCCAGCCGAAATCGGCGTCCAGGGGAGGCTCAAAGTGGTGGTGGGGTATCAACGACCCTTGACCCACCGCGTCCACCCGGCCACGCTCCGCCGCACGCCGTGCAGCGCGGCTCGAGCGCGGACGTCGCCATGAACCAGCACCGCCTCCCCCGCGCCACTGTGCCCACCCGCGCCAACTTGCTAGCCCTTGCCGGCACGCTCGCCCTTGTGGCGATGCCCGGCTGTCGCCCCGAAGGCCGCCTCATCGTGGCCGAACTCCGCAACCCGACCGACACGTCGTACGCGGCGCAGTGCCAGCGTTTCGCTGCCGCCCATGAAACAGACCTGAAGACCGGCACGTATCGGCCCGCGCGGCTCCAGGTCGAATTGTGGCCCCAGCCAGGCGCGGCGACCCTCGACGAGACGGCCCTGGCGCGCGCGCTGGTGGCGGGGTCGGTCAAGCGAAGCCTGCTGCTGGCCCGCGGTGGGCTCGGCAAGTCAAAGCTGGCCGAGTCGTTGCGGGCGCAGGTGTGTGGCCAGGTGCCGATCCACCCGGTCGATGCCGCCCAAGTCGCCAAGCTCCACACCGGCAGCCGCGCGATCGCGCGCGTGGTCGAGAATGCCGCGCGCGTCGATGTGGTCACCCAGGCGCGCCAGGCCGGTGGGCGGCTGGTCATCTTGCTCGACGGGCTCGACGAAGTGCCGCGCGCAGAACGTGCAGGCGTGCTGGCCGCGGTCGAGAACCTGGCCGAGGAGATTCCCGCCGTCCAGGTCGTCGTGCTGGCCCGGCCGCCCGTGCTTGACGACAACTACGGAATGGGCGGAACCGACGCGCGTCTGTCGATCCAGACGTTGCTGTGCGCCGACATCGATGCGGTCGTGGCCCACCACATCCCGGACGCCGAGGACCGCAACCTGTTCAGGCGCTTCATCCATCGCTACGGCCTCGACGCGCGCGACACCACGGCGACGGACTGCGCCTATGCCTACATGGCGACCTACCACGACATCAACAAGCTGCTGGCCTTCTACAAGGAGGCGACGGCTGCGGACTCCACGATCCTCGTCAGCCGCGCCCACGCCCACGAGACGCTCGCGACCGAGCGCCTGCACAAGGAACTCGAGAGCCTGCACTGGTCCGGCACCCAAGCGTTGGCACTCGTCGACAGGATGACGCGCGACCAGTTGCGCCGGGCCGTGACCCGCGAGCTGCGTTTTGGCTTCGGCGACTGCGAGGCCGCGGCAAGCGGAGACCGGAGCGCGGTGTGCGAGCGCATGTTCCAGTCAGCCATTTTCGTGCAGGTGCCTGGCGGGTACTTCGCATTTTCCGCACCCGGGCTCGCGGACCTGTTCGCCGCGCGCTGGCTCGATGGCGTTCTCGCGGCGACCAGGCCGCTGAACTGCAAGGCTGCCATCCAGCATACCGACCTGCTGAAGGACGGCGACGTGTTCCGCTTTCTCGTCGCCCAGCCCAACGGCATCGCGTGCGTGATGCCGCTGCTCGATGACCGCTGCGGGCGCGACCCGAAGCGCGACCAGATCGAGGCGCTCGAAGACGGGCTGCCGACGGGGCGGGCGCGGCCGGGCATCGTCAAGGCCATGCACGCCGGCTACGAGGGGTCGCACTGGAAGATGTGTACGCAGAAGACCTTGAAGTCGCTCGATGAGACGTTCGTGACGCAGTAGGACGAGCGCCACCGCCGTAGGCTAGAGCGCCGATTGGTGCTCTAGGGACATTGCAGCTTGATGCAGCACCCGAACCCGCAGAACTGGGTGCCGTTCGGCCAAGGTTTCCTTTCGGCGCCCGGCGTCTTGTCGTTCTCGCCGCCGACCGTCAGGGCAACGGCAGCGGCACATGCGCGCACGCTGAAGGGGGTCACCGATGCCGACGCCGCCCAGAAGCTCGTCGCGACCGCCGGGCAGTGCGTGTCTGCCGCCAAGTCGAGTCAGGCAGCCAAGGGCTGGATCGGGCAGGTGAAAGTGGGAGCCTGCGGCGCGCCGTCGGCAGGTGGAGCTCGCCCGAGCACGGCGTCCTGTAGCTGCGCCCTGTCGGTGGTGACCACGGTCTCGTCGCCCGCCTGGGTGACCGATTTGACCTTGCACACGGAGCCAAACACGTCGTTGCCCGTGCCCGGCACCTGCCTACACCCGCCGCGGCGCAATGTGCAGTTCGGCCCACTGCCGCTCGTCGACCGTGTTTGGCGACTCCGACATCAGGCACGTCGCCTTCTGCGTCTTGGGGAACGCGATCACATCCCGCAGGCTGTGCGCCCCGCACAAAAGCATCAACAGCCGGTCGAAGCCGATGGCGAGCCCACCGTGGGGCGGCGTCCCGTACTGCAACGCATCGAGAAAAAAGCCGAACTTCTCGCGCGCCTCCTCGTCAGACAGTCCCAGCGTACGGAACACCTTGGCCTGCACGTCGGTGCGGTGGATGCGGATGCTGCCGCCGCCCAACTCGGTGCCGTTGCAGACGAGGTCGTAGGCTTGCGCCAGGATGGCACCCGGGTCGGTGTCGAGCAGGCCGATGTGGTCGGCGCGCGGGCTCGTAAACGGGTGGTGCATCGCCCCCCAGCGCTTGGCACCCTCGTCCCACTCGAACATCGGAAAATCGGTGACCCACAGGAAGCTCCACGCCTTGGGGTCCATCTTTCCGAGGCGCTCGCCGCACACGAGCCGCAGCCGCGCCAGACTCGCGTTGACGACCGCCGGCTTGTCGGCCACAAAAAGGACCAGCCCTCCCTCGACCAGCCCCAGCACTTCGTTCAGTTCGGCCCGCAGCGCTTCGGAGACGCCCTTGGCCACCGGCCCGGACCACTCCAGCACGCCTCCTGGTCCTGCCGCGCCGACCCGTGCCCAGGCGACGCCCTTGGCCCCGAACGGCGCGGCCTCTGCGGGGAACGTCTTGTCGAGGTCCTTGCGCGTGATGAGGTCCGACGGCGGCAGTGGCAGCGCCTTGACGATGCCGCCGGCGTCGAACACATCGACGAACACGCGGAACTCGACGCGGCCCCGCAGCCGCGCGGTCAGGTCGTGCAGGGGCAGGCCGAAGCGCAAGTCGGGCTTGTCGCAACCGTACTGGTCCATGGCGTCGGCGTACGTCATGCGCCGCAGCGGTAGCTTCACCTCGACGCCGAGCGCCCGTTGCCAGATCAGCGCCACCCAGCCTTCGAGCACGGCCTCGATGTCCTCTTGCGTGACGAACGACATCTCGAGGTCCAGTTGCGTGAACTCCGGCTGGCGGTCTGCGCGCAGGTCCTCGTCGCGAAAGCAGCGGCAGATCTGCAGGTAACGGTCCATGCCGCTGACCATGAAAAGCTGCTTGAAGGTTTGCGGCGACTGCGGCAGCGCGTAGAAGCTCGACGGGTGGACGCGCGAGGGCACGAGGTAGTCGCGCGCGCCTTCGGGCGTCGACTTCATCAGGATGGGCGTCTCGAGTTCCAGAAAGCCGTGCTCGGCCGTGAAGTACTGGCGTGTCCACTGCATCGCCTCGCTGCGCAGCACGAAGTTGCGGCTCAACTCGGGGCGGCGCAGGTCGAGGTAGCGGTGCTGCAGGCGCAGGTTCTCGTTCGTCTCGAGGCCGTCTTTGATTTCGAACGGCGGCGTGAGGGCTTCCGACAGCACTTCGAGGGCTTCGACAGCGACCTCGACGGTGCCGGTGGGCAGCTTCGGGTTGGCGTTATTGCCGCGCGAGATGACCGTGCCGATGGCCGCGACCACCCACTCGACGCGGACGGTATTGGCAATCGCGTGGGCCGCAGCGTGCGGTGTCGGTTCGCAGCGCAGTTGGAGCAGGCCCGTGCGGTCGCGCAGGTCGATGAAGACGACGCCGCCGTGGTCGCGATAGGATTGCACCCAGCCGTAGACGGCGACCGGTGTGCCGATGTCGGTGGCGCGCAACTCGCCGCAGCGGTGCGTGCGCTTGTTGGAGTGGAGCAGCGACATGACAGACCTCGCGGACGCAGGGCCGCGCATCGTACGCGGGCGGCAGGGGCGGGACAAGCCGGCGGCGTGGCTTGCTGCCCTGCTGCTGCTGCCCACTTGCGCGACGTTGGCCGGCACCCGCCAGATTGTGTCGATCGCGGGCCCGCAGGCCGGCGTCGAGGTGCGCGACGAGGGCGGCAAGCCGTTGGGAGTCACCCCGTTCTTCGCCCGCATCGAGCGCGAGCGCACCCACCGCTTCCAGTTGCAGCGCGCAGGATCGCCGCAGCCCGAGAGCTTCACGTTCGCGTGCGGCTACCGACTCGGTGCGTCGGCGCTGGCCAACACTTCGGTCGGGCTGCTCGGCATTGCCGGCGGGCCAATCGGCATCGGCGTGCTGTGGGGGCTGGCCAACGGCGTCGACCTGATGACGGGCGCAGCGTTCGACTGTCCGGATCAGGTCGGGTTGCCGCCGCCACCCGCCACGCAAGACACGGTCCCACTCGCAGTCGGCGCCACCGCGACGCTGCCAGAAAGCGCTGCGTCTGCGCCGACCATCGCGCCGCCGGTCGTGTTCGCGATCGCGCCGCCATGCCACCCCGACGGCGGCATCTCACGGTCGCTCGCCGAGCGGTGGTGGCAGCGGGAGCAGGCCGAGCGGCCGGGTTCCCGCCTCGTCGCAGACCCCGCGCTGGCCGAGCGCATCCTGCGCCGCCACGGTGTGACCCACGAGACCCGCTTCGAAGCCTCGAACTACAGACAGCCGCGCCACAGGCCGACCGGGCGCCGACGGCCAACGTGTTTCCCGCGAGCGCGACTGGGTAGCCGAAGTGGTCGAGCGAGACCGGGTGCGATGTCTTGAGGTACGCCTGCTGGACCGGAATCGGTGTGAAGACGAACTCCCGGCAATTCGAACGCCGATTCCACAGTAACAACGCAGAGCTGCGCCGAAGGCGGCGGATCGGGGCGCCGCCGCCCTACTTCACCCACAGATGCCCATCACCGCCGCCCCGGCTGTCGTTGCGGCACCCCGAGTTGTTGCCTTCCTCCGGGTGGCGCTGGTATGCCATCGACCACGCTTGGCTGCCGTCGTGGTGGTGGCCGAGGCCGCGCGTGCCCGTGTTCGGGCCCAATTGCACGAGGCCGCCCTCGAACGCGCTCGTACAAAGCGCGCATGGCCCGCTGTTGACCGAGTCCTGCGCGTGGAACGTGCACTGCGTCGAGCACCACATCGTCTGCACGAAGGTCTGGCCCTCCCAGCACCGCATGCGGTACGGCGTCGGACCGATGTATGCGCTCTTGTCTTTGATGAGGTTGATGATCGCATCCGAATACTTCTGCGTCGCCGGGTTGTCGGGCTTGACGTGGCCGCCGCCGAGGCCGACCGCGCCCGTGTCCCAGTGTGCCTGGTTGCCGGCCGTGGTCATGCGCGCCACGAGGCTCCAGCCGCCGCCATTCGTCGTCATGTCGCACCAGATCGGGAACGCTGCGACGCCGCCCGCGCCGTCCGGATCGATCGTGTAGACCCCATCGGGCAACTTCGGGTCCGCCACCTTCAAGTCGTGGCAACTGATCGCATTGAGGCATTTGCTTGCCAGGCACAGTTCGCCCCCCTTGCACGCCACGCCGCACTTGCTGCAGTGGGCCTTGTCAGTGGTCGTATCGACGCACGCGCCGCTGCAATACGTCTGCGACTGGCCGCACTTGGACAGGATCGGGTAGAGCGCCTTGCCGTCGCACACGTAGATGGTCGTGTCCTTCTTTTCCAGGTAGGCCCAGCCGAGGTGTGTGGCATCGCAGGTGAACGGGACGCCGTCCGCGACAGGGAACGCGAAGCTGCCGATCTTCGGGGCGGTGACGGCCGCGTCGGCGATGGCGGCGGTGAGCACGGCGTTGGCGGCGAGCTTGGGCGCGGTCACGGCGGCGTCGGCGATGGCGGCGGTGAGCACGGCGTTGGCGGCGAGCTTGGGCGCGGTCACGGCGGCGTCGGCGAGCTTGGCCGTCGTCACGGCCACGTCGGCAAGGTGGGCGGTGGCCACGCAGCCCGTACACTTCAGCCCTGCCGCGCTGGCCGCCATCTTGGCCACGCCGTCGGGTTCGTCGGCCGCCGCCCACGCCACCGCGAGCTTGGCGGCTGTCACTGCACCGTTGGCGAGCTTGGCGGTCGTGACCGCGCTGTCGGCCAGTTGTGCGGTGCCGATCGCGTCGATGGCGACCTCACCCGCGCCGACGCACGCAGTACACTGCAAGTCGAGCGCCGACGTCGCAGACCCGCCCTTGCTGGCCGAACCCGCATACGCAAAGCCGACCTTGTCAGACGCGACCGAACCCGTCGCCAGCCCTTCGGCTCCGAGCGGCTTGCTCAACGCATCGGCCACCAGCGCGGTGTGCGCCGCAAACGCGTACGGCACGGACGTCAGCCGGGTGGGCGTCAGGTCGGGCTCGCCATCGACCGAAACGCCGAACCACAGTTCCGCGCTGCCCACGAACAGCGCTGGCGTGAGCGCGTTCTTGGCATTGGTGCCGAGTTGGACGGCGAACAGGCCCTGGACCACCGCCACGCCGACGATGGATTCAGACCACAGCGCCTCGCCGCCCTTCTGCGTCGCGTAGATCGACGCCACGAGGCCGTACTTGCCATCGGCGACAGGGCCACCGCCAGTCGCCGCCAGTCGCCCCTGGACTCCGAGCAGCGCCGGAGGAGCCGCCGCCGCGACGGCAGGTACGGCGACCAGGGAAAGACACACGATCGCGGCGCGGAGTAGGTGCATGGCGGGGACCTCAGTGCGTGAATGGCCTGCAGCGTACAAGTTGTTTGCGGCTCCGGCAACCGGAACGGACTCCCAGGTTCCACCAACCAAGCTTCCCCGAATGCCAAATTCGGATGCAGTTCCAGTTGCCTAAGAGGTTGGCGCTGAAGGCGTAGAAAGCGTGCGTCAAACCGCCAACCGACGACGGCAACGCCGAAATGCGCCGGACGACGATCGACTACCGGAAGTTCCATGATGCGGAGCCGCTATAAGTGGGTGCAGCCCCTGACCTTGTCGCAGCGGTCCGTGCAAGACGTCGCCGCGACAACGACGCAGATGGGCCCAAGGCGGCGGACCCGGAGGGCGAGAAGCCCTTGCCGACGCCCGCACCGCAGTCGATGATGGCGCGAGCGCGGACCGCCCTTGGCCGCGCCAAGCCGCCGATGCCGAGGTGGAACTCTCCTGTGATTCCCGTCCCTTGCCGCGCCGACCTCCGGGCGCTGAAGCGTTGCTGGCCACCCGGGCGCGGGTCGCAGGGGACCTCGTCGAGCGCGCCGTCCGCATGCACCCAGAACCAGGCGGCAGACCATGCACGACCGACCCACGCTCCCACCCGCTGGCCTGCCCGCCGGTTGGTACGATCTCTCGCCGCTCATCTCGGAACGCACCGCGGTGTTCCCGGGCGACACACGCTACCGGCGCACCGTGGCCATGGCGTTCGGCAGCGGCGACAACCTCGACTTGTCCAGCATTGCGGCGACGCTTCACCTGGGTGCCCACTGCGACGCGCCCAACCACTATCATCCCGACGGCGTCGGCATCGACCAGCGTGACCTGACGCGCTATTTTGGCGCGGCGCAGGTCGTGCGGGTTGCCGTAGGTCATGACGCCCGCATTCGTCCCGACGATGTCCTGGTGGCGGTGACGGCGCCGCGGGTGCTTTTCCACACCGGCACCTACCCCGACCCGGACCGGTGGAACGGCGACTTCGCGGCGCTGTCGGCCGAACTGATCGACTGGCTGGCAGACCAGGGCGTGACGCTAGTCGGGATCGACACGCCGAGCATCGACCCGGCGGACGACCGCGAACTGCAGGCGCACCACGCGGTATACCGGCGTGACTTGGCCATTCTTGAGGGCATCGTGCTCGAGGGAGTGCCCGATGGGCGCTACACACTCGTCGCGCTGCCATTGAAACTGGAGGGGGCCGACGCGTCGCCGGTCCGCGCGCTGCTGGTGCCAGACGTGGGGGTGCGGTAGGCCACCTGGCCCAGGCTACCCGGCAACGCCCGCCAGGCTGCGCCGGCGTTCGCAGCCGCGTTGCTCGATGACGATCGACTCGCCGTGGTTGGCGATGGCGGCAACCAGTTCTCCGAGGTGGACGCGGGCGTCGCAGGCAAAAACATGGCGCATGGCGACCCTGCGGCAATCGAGCGATTGCCATTGATCGATAGCCTGATGGCGCGCTGGGCGGCGCGCATTTGCGCAGTCCTCCGCGGCGCGTGCGGTGCCGAAACAGGCGATCGCTTCTGTGGCTTCCGCTCCCCACCGCCAACCCGGCGCAGGGGCTTTCGATTGACGGCTTTCGCAGCCGGGACGTACCTTTGCTGAGGGGCTCGCCTGCGTGCCGCCGCACGCCCACCGCACCGTTGTACGCCGCCCGCCGCTGCAGTGGCCCGCCCCGACCCGGAGACCGACCATGCCCATGGATACCGAGACCCAGACTTCAGGCCCGGGTGCCGGCGCGCCCCCGTCGACGCTCGCCCCGCGCGACGCACAGACCGCCAAGCCCGCGGCCCCGCCACCCGTTCACGAGCAGGCCCCGGCGGCGCCAGAAGCCGGCGGCGAAGGCGAAAAGCGCAAGGGCGCCGACCTGCAGACCCAAGAGGCGATGAACGGCCAGGCCAAGGGCGACCGCTACGCTGGGGCCCGCGAGCGCCAGAGCCCGGCGGCGACAGGTGGCAACTACGGCAAGACCAAGCAGGCGACGCAACCGCCCAAGCCCCGCAGCGAGCCGGTGCCGAAGAAGTTCGAGCGCGTGTTCGGCTACGACTTCAGCCAGGTTTCCATCCATTTCGGCACAGGGCTGCCCGAGAAGCAGGGCGCTGACGCGTTCACCCAGGGCACCAACATCTACTTCTCCGACGCTGCGCCCAAGCCCGACACGGCCAAGGGCGGCGAATTGCTCGGCCACGAGCTCACGCATGTGGTGCAACAGAACGCCGACCTGCCCCCAGCGCCCGGCGCAGCAGCAGCCGAAAAGGGTGCGGACGGCAAGCCGAAGTCTGCCGAGGACGCGGACAAGACGGCTCCGGACAACCAGGGCGCGAGCGATGCCAAGCACGGCACGGCGGCTCCTTCGGCAGGCGGCGAAGCGGGCGGCGCAGAAGCTGGCGGCGCGGAAGCTGGTGGTGCAGAAGCGAGCACGGGCGGCGCCTCCAAGGACGGCGCGGCCGGTGAACAGCAAGCCGACGCCGCGGGTGCGGGCGCAGCCAAGGGGGAAGCGCAGAGCGTGTCGGCTGGGACCGCCACGGCGGGAGCCGTGCAGAAAAAAGCGGGCGACGCGACGGCCGGCACCCAGGAGTCCGCGGCCCAGACCCAGGCCCAGATGGACGCCACGGTCGACGATCGGGTCGCTGCGCTCAAGCAGATCATCGCCGCCAAGGACTGGGACGGCACGACCAGGCAACTCGCAGGCGGTGGCGCGGACCTCGATGCGAAGTACCTGGCCGCGCACGGCGTGGGGCTGCGGGAGGCGCTCGCCAAAGCCTTCCCGACCGTGTGGCAGCAGGAGTACCTGAGCGACTTGATTCGCACCGGCAAGCCCAGTCGCACATGCAAGATCGCGCTGTCGCTGGGTCTGGTATCGACGCCCGCGGCCGACGAGAACGAGGTCGTCCGGCTCTGCGAAGAGGCCGAGGTCGGTGAGTGGTTCTTGCTGTGGCGCAAGCTCAGCGGGTGGTGCCAGGCCAAGCTCAGCAAGGCCGCCTACGACCGGCTGAAGACGTGGGACTCCCTGATGACGGCGCTGCGGGCCAAGCCGACCGGCAACGACGTCAAAGCGGTGCAGGACGCCCAGTTGAAGTGGCAGGTGGGGCACCTCGCCAGCATCATCAAGCACCGCTGCGGCTATGGCGTCGACCGCGAGAACCTGCTCGCCGACGTGACGGCGTGGGTGGGCAAGGCGAGCATCGAAGAGCGCACTGCGGCGTTTGCGGACGGCAGCGCGCTGCGGCAGGCCCTCGACTCGTCGACCGGCTACCTGTGGGGCATCGGTCGCCAGGACAAGCAGCAGGTGCTCGACCTCGTGAAGCCGCCGGAAAAACTGCCGGCCGCTACCCAGCCCGCGACGCCCGCCGCGCCGGATGCTGCGCAGGACCCCGAGGTCGTCAAGAAGGCCGAAGCCGACCGCAAGCAGCAGGTGGCCGACGCCGACGCGATGAGTGGCCTCGATCGGGCCATTGCACGCGAAAAGGGCAAGTGGTTCGGCAAGGATGCCGAGGCGCTGAAGACGACCATCACGGCGATGACGAACGCCCAGCGCGAGATGTACCTGCTCAAGCACCTGTCGTGGGGCGACGGCAAGGAGTACCAGCACGCGGCGACGAACCGGGCGCGCAAACAGGCGTTGTTCGACCAGGCGATGGCGGCGATTGCCAAGGAACTGCGCGCGGCGGGGCTGGGCGACAAGGACGTCGCTTCGGTCACCGGTCAGTTCCTGTTCGGCGCCGACGCCGGTGGCGCGTACCTGCAGTTGAAGGGGCTGCTGGGAGAGGACGCGACGCCCAAGGCGAGCGCGGTCGTCGAACTCGTCAGCCAGTTGAAGGGGGCCGAATTTGCCCAGGTGCGCCAGGACAAGACGCTGCTGGACGCGATCAAGTCGGCCGTGCCGTCGGGCAGCCCGCAGTGGGAGCAGGTTGCCGCGTTGCTGGGTGTCACCGACGTGGTCAGCGACAAGACGACCATGAGCGAAGACATCGCCAGGCAGGGCGAAGACGACGCGATGCTGAATCCGGACCGCTTCGCGACACTCATCGACCTGGAGATCAAGAAGGTCTGGCTTTTCCCCGACAAGGACAAGATTCTCGGGCAGATGCACGCGACCCAGCACGCCGCGATGCAGTCCGAGGGCAAGCTCAAGGCGCAGCAGCAGGCAGTGACGGCCGCGCAGACCGCGCCCAAGCCGCCGCAGGGCCCGCAGCCGATGACGGCGTCGGACTTCCTGTTCAAGGTCTACATGAAGCTGCCGGTCGATTCGATCGTGTGGCTCGACGGCAACCTGCCGCCCGTGCACGACGCCATCACTGAGGGCTGGCAGGACCCATCGACGTGGATCACGGTCGAGGATCGGCTGCAGCAGGCCAAGGGCACCGTCGCGGGCCTCGGCTCGGCGGACTCGGCCATCGTCGCGAGCTTCGAAGAAGTGGATGGCGTGGAGTTGCTCGAGGAGTGGTCGAACATCGAGGAGTTCCGCAATCTCGGCACTCAGTTGGGGCGCCTGGAGCGCACGTACCAGGCGGTCGCCGGCGCCGGGCCCGAGCACGCCGGGCGGCTCAAGGAGTGGGAGGCGAAGATTGCGGGCGTGCGCGATCAGCAGGGCAAGTTCATCCTCAACATCCGCGAAGATCGGCGCCAGTACCTGCAGTCGCAGATGTCGACGGGCGAGGTCGTGGAAACGCTGAAGAAGCTGACCACGAAGCTGACGACGGCCGCCGACAGGGACCCGGAATTCCAGCAGGCGCTTGTCGCCGCGAAGATGCCGAACGACGCCTACATGCGCGAACGCATGCAATCTCTGGCAGGCCTGGAGCAGCAGAAGCTCAAGGACACCGGTTTGCAGTTCAACGGGCCCAGCGCAAAATCGCAGGAACGCAAGGAGTCTTCCAACGAGTTGCTGGCCGACAATCGGCAGACCGGTGCCGCCATCGCGACGGCGGGCGGCGACAAGGACAAGGTGCAGGAAGCGCGCGACCAGGGCGCCGAGAAGATGGCCAAGTCGCGCGAGGAGCTGGACCGGCGCACGGCCGCGTTCGACGACATGCGCAGCAAGGCCAAGGAGATCGCGGGCACGCTGATCGCGGTGCTGGCGGGCGTGATCGTGACGGCGGCGACGGGTGGCGCGGGCGCAGCGGGCCTGCCGATCCTGTACCAACTGCTGATTGCGGGCGGCACGGCCGTCGTCAAGGAAGCGGCGAACTGGGCCATCGAAGGCGCCGCCTACAAGAAGTCGGACCTGGCCAAGGAGGTCATCCTCGCGTGCCTGCAGGTTGGCATCGACAAGCTCGGCGAGGCGGTCGAAGGGGCGCTTGGCGCGTCGAAATACGGGCCCAACGCGCTCAAGGAGGCGCTCGGCGACCATCCGTACCTCGGCGAGGCGCTGGCCAACCAGTACAACAGCCAGGTCATGGGCGTGGTGACGGGTGTGCCGGGGGACCTCGCGCGCAGCTTCCTCACCGACGAGAAGCCTTTCGCCAACATGGGCGCGACGCTGAAGGCGAGCCTGAAGTCCAAGCTCGCCGAGGCCCCCCAGGCCATCTTGCTCGGCGGGCTCAAGGACATGGCGAAGAAGGGCATGTTCGAGGGGCTCGACAAGGGCCTCGGCACCGACCTTAGTGCCGCCACGCAGACGACCGTGGCCGGCGCGGTCAGCAAGGAAGTGCTTGGCCAGGAGGCTGGCAAGGTCCTCGACCTCGGTGGCCAGACGGCGAAGGACATGTTCCAGGGCAAGTCGACCGAGAAGGTGGACACCACGTCGGTCGCGCTCAGCCAGTTGCGAGTCGCCCAGGCCGGGCTCGAACAGGGCATGGATGTCAAGCACAAGGAAGACGTGCTGAAGTCTGGCGACGCCGCCGCCATCGCCGACGAGATGAAGATCGCATCGGACGACCCGGCGGCGGTGGCGGATCGGCTCAAGGGCCTGTCGCTCGCGGACGCGACCAAGAAGCTGGAGTCGCACTACTTGGCGACCCTGTGTGGCGCGTACGGCTACGACAAGGTGGCGCTCGAGCAGTTCGGCATCGAGGACAAGGCGACGTTCAGCGCATTCGTCACCGAGGCGCCGAAGGGGTGGGCCAACGTCGGCGACGCCAAGAAGGCGGTCAAGGGTTGGCTCGAAGCGAAGAAGGCCGAGCCGCCGGCCCCGCGCCCTGTGCTCGAGCCGCCGAAGCCGACGAATTCGACGGCGCCGGATGCGAACGCCCCCGGCACGGCTTCTGGGGCGATCGCTCCCTGATCACAGCCTGCTACGCTTGAGTTCGCCGGCCGCTTTCTCGCGCTGTGGCGCGCATCTTGAGGAGCCCCATGCCCGACACCCGCAGCGCCAGGGAGCGCATGCGCATGGCCCGCACCACCGTCCAGGTCGGCCTCGACCGTGCCCAGCTTCTTGAGGCGTGGATCGACCGCTTGCCGACCGCGGCCCACCTGCCCGGCGGCCAGCCCTGCACGATGGGGGCGGACCTCGTCGCCGACCTGTCGGAACTGACGTGGAAGGCGTGGGGCGAGGCGGGCGGCATGCTGGTGCCGTTTGCGGAGTTCCTGACTGCGGCCGGCATCGACGAGGCACACCGCGAGCGGATGTTCGCCACCTACCGACAGTTGCAACCCAAGGTGGCCGGCACGTTCGTCGAAGCGCGCACGGACGGCGCGGACCTCGGCTGGTTCATCGCCGACCCGTTGCCGTTGCTGGCGGCGATCGCCGAAGCAGACCCTGGGCGGCCCAGCGAAGCGTTTGAACGGTGGGCGCGGGAAACGGGCGTCACGACGGTGGCAGGGCTGGGCCGTTCGCTTTTCGGCGGAATGACGCGCGTGGGCCTGCTGCTGCCGGCGGGGGACGCGGTGGCGCGCCACGATGCCCTGGCACGGGCGCTGGGCCTGCGGGCGCTGGGCGACGGCGCGGCGGAAGTGGTGCGGCGGCACGAAGGCCCTGTCGGGCTGACGCTGGCGCTGGGCGTGCCGGCGACGGCAGACGATGCCGGCGTGGCAGATTTCGGGCTCACCCTGATGCAGCCGGGCACGCGTACGGTTGTCGAACTGTTGATGTTGGCCGGGCTCGAGGTGGACGAAACGCTCGCGACGTTCGAGGGTTTTCTCGGCGTGGACGGCGTCGCGGTCGTGGTCGTCGGCTCCCGCGGTGGCAAGCTGATGCCCGTGCTGAAGTACGTGGCGGGGGTGGACGCAGTGCCGAGCGTGTGACCGGGGGGACCGGGCGGCCTGACGCGGAGTCGCCCAGCGCGCCCCGAATTCCCACCCGCCCCGAACCAGCGCACACTCTGGGCCCCGTTGCTTGGAAGAGGCCCCAGTGCGCACCCCCTCCCTCATCCTGACCTGCTTCCTCGCTGCCTGCGGAGGCGCCGCGTCGGTTCCGCCCGCGCCCGCCCCCGTGACCGTCCCGCCAAGCGCGAAACCGGAACGGCTCGCCTATCCACTGGCGCCCGCCGGCACCCAGACCGACACCTTGCACGGCACGGTTGTTGCCGACCCCTACCGCTGGCTCGAAGACCCCGACAGCGCCGCGACGCAGGCCTGGGTCGCCGCCGAAAACCGCGTCACGCAAGGCGTGCTGGCTACGCTGACCGAGCGCGACGGCATCCGGGAGCGCCTGCGCCAGGTGTGGAACCATCCGCGCTACACGGCACCCGTGCACGAGGGCAACCGCTGGTTCTTCCGCAAGAACGACGGCCTGCAAAACCAGGCAGTGCTCTACGTCGCCGAGGGCAGCGTCGATGCCACGCCGAGCGTCCTGCTCGACCCCAACCTGCTCGCCGCCGATGGCACCGCTGCGCTGGTCGAGTGGCAGCCAAGCCGGGACGGCCGCAAATTGGGCTACGGCATCGCAAAATCTGGCTCCGACTGGGTCGAACTGCGCGTGCGGGACATCGATGCTGGCCGCGATCTGCCCGACGTGGTGCAGTGGGCGAAGTTCACTGCCATCGCGTGGGCACCCGATGGCTCCGGCTTCTGGTACAGCCGCTACGACGCGCCGAAGCCGGGCGAGGAACTGCGCGCGGCCAACTACTTCCACAAGCTGTGCTTTCACCGGCTCGGCACGCCGCAAGACGCCGACCCGGTCGTGTTCGAGCGCAAGGACCAGAAGGAGTGGGGCTTCGGCGGCGCGGTCACCGACGACGGCGCCTGGCTCGTGGTCCAGGGTTGGAAGGGCGCTGACAACAAGAACCGCGTGTGGGTCCAGGCCTTGGCGCGACCCGGCGTGAAGGCAGGCAAGGCCGGCCCCACGCCGTGGCTTGAGGTCATCGCGGACTTTGACGCGGAGTGGAGCCCGATCGCCAACGACGGGTCGCGGTTCTGGTTCCGCACCGACAAGGGCGCGCCGAAGGGCCGCATCGTGCAGTTCGACGTGCGCGACCCGGCACCGGCGAAGTGGAAGACGATCGTCCCAGAAGGACCGGACACGCTCGATGTGGCCGTGGCGGTCGGCGACCGGCTCGCCGTGCACCGGATGCGCGATGCCCGCTCCGTGCTCACCCTCTACCAGCTCGACGGCACGCTGGTGCGCGAGGTGCCGTTGCCCGGGCTGGGTTCGGCGGAATCGCTGACGGCGCGCCGCCAGGACGAGACCCTGTTCTTCACGTACGCCAGCTTCGTGCAGCCGCTCAGCGTGCTGCGCCACGACATCGCTGCGGGGACGACGACCGATTGGCGCGTGCCCGACCTCGGCCTGCGCCCCACGGATTGGAAGGTCGACCAGGAGTTCGCGACGAGCAAGGACGGCACGAAGGTCCCCGTCTTCATTGCGCGCCACCGCGACACGCCCAAGGATGGCGCGCGACCGACGTGGCTTTTCGGCTACGGCGGCTTCAACGTCTCGATGACGCCATTCTTTTCGACGCCGAACCTCGTGTGGATGGAGCGCGGCGGGGTGTTCGCGATGGCGGTCCTGCGCGGCGGCGGCGAGTACGGCGAGGCGTGGCACACAGCGGGCCAGAAGCAGGACAAGCAGCATGTGTTCGATGACTTCATCGCGGCCGCCGAGCACCTGCAACGGTCGGGTTGGACGCGGCCGGGTCGCACCGCGATTGCAGGCGGGTCCAACGGCGGGCTGCTCGTTGGCGCCTGCATGACGCAGCGTCCCGAGTTGTTTGGCGCGGCGCTGCCGGGCGTCGGCGTGATGGACATGTTGCGCTTCCACAAGTTCACGATCGGCTGGGCGTGGGTGCCGGAGTACGGCAGCGCAGACGTGGCCGACCAGTTCCCGGCCCTGCGCGCGTACTCGCCGTTGCACAACTTGAAGCCCGGCACACGCTATCCGGCGACGCTCGTGACGACGGCAGACCACGACGACCGCGTGGTGCCGGGCCACAGTTTCAAGTTCGCCGCCGCCCTGCAAGCGGCCCAGGCGCCCGATGGCCCTGCCGTGCTGATCCGCATCGATGTCAAAGCGGGCCACGGCGCGGGCAAGCCGACCGCCAAACTGATCGAGGAAGCAGCCGACAAGCTCAGTTTCGCGCGCTGGGCACTGCAGGCCGACCAGTAGACGGGGCCCCGTTGCGCCCGGAATCTTGACGTTGCTGCGCCGTGGGCAACGCTGGGGCCATGGCACGCCACGACCGACGCTCGACAATCATGTACCTCGACCAGCCGACACGGTCGCGGGCAGCGGGAGCGTCGCCTGGCACGCTGTTCCCGTCGCCCGATGCCCACCCGACGAACCTGCACTGGTACTTGTACGGCCCGCACACGTGCGAGGAGCAGCACAAGGTTCCCGTCCACTCCGTGCCTGACCCCATCCCGGAGGGCTCCGTGCTGTGGGTCGACGTGCGAGGGCTCAGCGACACGGTGCAACTGGAGTTCCTTGCCCACCGCTTCCAGATTCATGCGCTGGCCTTGGCCGACATCGTCAACACCCCCCAGCGCCCGAAGGCAGAGGCCTACCAGGACCACACGCTCATCATCTGCCACATGCTGTCGATGGGCGCCGACGGGGAGATCCACGTCGAACAGATCAGCGTCGTGCACGGCGCGAACTTCGTCATCACGGTGCAGGAACGCGAGCATGATGGCGACGTCTTGGACCCCGTGCGCAAGCGCCTGCGCCAGGCCAAGGGGCGCATCCGCGCAGCCGGCGCCGACTACCTGACGTATGCGATCCTCGACGCGGTGGTCGACGCGTATTTCCCCGTACTGGAGCAGATCAGCCAGCTTCTCGAAGATCTCGAATTGCCTGTGCTTGAACACCCGACGCGCGAGACCGGCAAGCGTGTCTATGCGTTCAAGCGCACGCTGCTTGCGGTGCGTCGGTCGATCTGGCCACAGCGCGAGGCATTTATGGTGTTGTTGCGCGAGGAAGATGGATTGATGACCGCGGCGACCCGCGTGTTTCTGCGCGATGTCGTCGATCACACGGTACAAGTGGTTGATTTAGTGGAGACATATCGCGAGTTTACTGCAAGCTTGATGGAACTCTACTTGTCGTCTGTCAATAATCGAATGAACGAAGTCGTCAAGGTGCTCACGATCATTTCGACGATTTTCCTGCCGCTCTCGTTCATCGCGGGCGTCTACGGCATGAACTTCGACCCCGGCACGTCACGCTGGAACATGCCGGAACTGCGCTGGGCGTACGGGTACCCCCTTGCCCTGGGCATGATGGCCCTGGTGGGCGGTGGCATGCTCGTGTGGTTCCGCCGCGTCGGGTGGATGGGCGGAGGCGGCGCCGTCGTGTCGGGCCGTGCCGTAACCCGATAGGCTTGCGCGACCGAGAAGGCGTACGCCGCCGTACCTCTGGGTTCGGGCTACACGGTGTTCGCTGAGGGACCGCCTGGCGTCGATGTACCTGGCGACGTGGTGCGACAGCGCCAAGGGGTGCCAGCAGACGAAGCAGGTGGCGCCGGAGTGTTCGTGAGGGTGTAACGACCAGCCTCGCCCTTGCATTCCGCCCGACTCCCAGCCACCTTGCGTGCCCCGCGCCGGTGTGCGCGACTCGCCGACCATGTCCGACCCGTTGCCCGACCCGTTGCCCGCCACGGTGCTCGCTGCCGTTGCCCCTGCCATCATCGACTTGACGCAGTCGCTCGCCTTTGCCGCCAACGCGGTGCCCCAGGACGAGCCGCGCGCCCGCCGCCTGCACCGCCTGCGCCACTCGACCGCGCACCTCATGGCAGAAGCGGTGTGCAAGCTTTTCCCGACGGCCAAGGTCGCCACCGGTCCCGCGGTTGAGCACGGCTTCTTCTACGACTTCGACCTGCCCCGGCCGTTGACGCCCGAAGACCTCGCCGTCATCGAGAAGGAAATGCGCCGCGGCCAGGGCAAGCTTGCTCCGTTCGAGGTGGTGACGCTGCCGATCGCCGACGCGCGCGCCCAGTTCGAGGCCGCCGGCCAGTCGTACAAGGTCGAAGTCATCGACAAGATCGCTGCCACGCAGGCTCCCGAACTGGTGACGCTGTACCGGCAGGGCGGCTTCGTCGACCTGTGCGCCGGGCCACACGTCGCCAACACGAAGAAGCTCGTTCACTTCAAGCTGTTGCGTGTCTCTGGCGCGTACTGGCGCGGCGATACGACGCGGCCGATGTTGCAGCGCATCTCGGGCACAGCGTGGGAGACAAAGGACGACCTTGAGGCGTACCTGCACTTCCTGGAGGAGGCGAAGAAGCGCAACCACAAGAAGCTGG
>SHZF01000071.1 GCA_009692425.1 Myxococcales bacterium
GAAGACACCGCCAAGGCCCAGGTCGCCACCGTCGGGCAGGCGATCGAGGCCCACCAAGCGCGCCACGGCGAATACCCCGGCTCGCTGCAGGAGATGACCGAGGGCAAGAAGGCCAAGCTCAAGCCGCAGAACCTCAAGGACCCGTGGCACCAGGAGTTGCAGTACTCGGCGCAAGGCGACGGCTTCACGCTGTGCAGCAACGGCACGGACAAGAAGTCGGGCACCGAAGACGACGTCTGCTACGGGACGAAGTGACGCGCATGCCTGCCGTCGCACGCCGGTTGTTGTGCTGCGCGCCCGCGCACTCATCTGGCGCTCCAGCGCCCCAGCTGGCCGGCTTCACGCTCATCGAGCTGATGGTCGTGGTCCTGCTCGTTGCGCTCGTCACCGCGGCCGTCGTGGTCGGCGTCGGCAACCTGCGCGGCGCGTCGGTGCAGGCCGAAGCGGGCAAGGTCGCCGTCGCCGTGCGCTACCTCTACAACCTGAGCGTTCTGACCGGGCGCGCCCACCGGCTGGTCATCGACGTCGACGCGGGCGCGTGGTGGGGCGAGGAGCAGACGTCGGCCGACCCGTGCGAAGCCTTCCTGCTGCCGGGCAACGAGCCCGACAAGCCCGCGCGCAAAGGCAAAGGCAAGGCCGGCACGGACGAGGCCGACGCCCCGCCGAGCGACTCCGGCTTCGAGGCCGCCAAGTCGCAGTTGCTGCAGCGCTCCGATCTCGACAAGGGCATCCGCTTCCTGGGCGTGATGACGACGCACCAGCAGGAGCCATCGGACCGGGGCCAGGCGTTCGTCTACTTCTTTCCCAACGGCACGACCGAGCACGCGCTGATCTGGCTCAAAGAGGACGATGTCGAGGACGCCGATGCCATGACCGTCGAGGTCCAGCCACTGCAGGGCACCGCGCGCCTGCACAAGGTCAAGATCGAGGCCGACAAGTCGTTCGCACCCGCCAAGGGAGACGGCTAGCCCATGTTGCGCGCGCGCCCCGGCTTCACGCTGCTCGAAGTGCTCGTCGCACTCGCGATCTTGGCGTTTGCGCTCACGATCATCACGGGGTCGGCGAGTTCGTCGGCGATCCACTCCAAGCGCGTCTACCGCTCGACCGTGGCCGCGCTGTTGCTGCGCGGGACGCTGCTCGACATCGAGGAGAAGTACCGCAAAGACGGCTTTCCGTCGAACGACCTGACCGATCGCGACTGCGAACTGCCCAAGCAGTTCGAACGCCAGTTCAAGTGCCGCTTCGACCTGCTCGGGCTCAGCCTCGACGCGGCCACGATCAACGACATGACCCAGCAGTCGCAGCAGGTGCTCGCCAAGGCCCAGGAGACGTTGGCGTCGTCGGGCGCGCTCGACAAGTTGCAGTCGCTGTCCGACGGCAAGAAGCCCGCAGCCCAAGACATGGCGGCGGCGATGGCGAAGGCGGCGAACACGAACCTCGACCTGACGACGCTGGCCAAGGGCGGCGACCTCATGTCGCTTTTGCAGACGATCATCCTGACGGGCGACCAGGCGGGTGTGGCACTGCTCGACCTGTGCGACATCAACCTCGCGGTGTTGCAGATGTCGATGGGCCTCATGGTCGCCGAGTTGCTGCCGCGCATCTTGAAGCGGGCATCGGAGCGCACGCGCAAGGTCGTCATCAAGCTGAGCTGGAAGGACGACGAGGGCGAGGCGAAGACCCTGGAACTCGAGACCTTCACCACGGCGGTCTCGGAAGAAGAAGCAAAGCTCCTGCACACGATGAAGCAGGTCGACAAGCTCCAGTCGGCGATCGAGTCGAAGCTGCCGCCGCCGCGGGGTGGCCGATGAAGCGCGGCCATTCCCCCGGTTTTACGCTGATCGAGATCGTCGTGGCCGTCGCGCTGCTGGCGATGCTCGGCATCATCCTGTCGACCGCGACCGCGTCGCTGATGGGCGCGATCCAGGACTCGCGCGACATGCAGGACGTCTACCACACCGCGCGCGTCGCTTTGGGGCGGATGGAGCGCGAGATCGCGATGGCGTACCTGTCCAAGCACCAGGGCGAGAAGCCGACGACGAAGACGCTTTTCCTCGGCAAGTCGACCACCGCGCAGTTCACCTACACCGGCCACCGCCGCATGGCCCGCAATGCGCGGGAGTCCGACGAGGGGGTGGTCGAATTCCGGCTCGAAAAGGACCCCAAGGACGGCCAGACGATGCTGGTGCGGCGCGAAAAGGTCGTCATCGACGAGTCGCCGACCAAGGGCGGCCGGCGCGAGGTGCTGGCGCGCGGGGTCAAGTCGCTGAAGTTCGCCTACTGGGACATGGACAAGGAGGCGTGGCAGTCAGACTGGAAGGTCGAGATCGACCGCATCGCCGAAGAGAAGGCCAAGGCGCAGGCGACCGCCAACATGGCGACGGCGCTGACCGGCAACGCGGCGCTCGGCAAGGCGCTGGCGGACCAGAAGAAGGAAGACAAGCACGGCCCCGACGAGCAGTGGTTGCCGGGCCGTGTGCGCATCCAGCTCGTGTTGCAGACCGAGGACCGCGAGCTGGCGTTTGAGACGCAGGCGCGCCTCCGGCTTTTGCAACCGCTCGATTTCGCGGGCGTCACCGCACTCAAGGCGCTGGAGTCGGCCGGCAATCCCTTCATGCCGATGGGCTCGGCGCCGGCGCCCAACCTGATGCAGACGATCGAGCAGACACTCAACCCGCCGCCGGCCCCGGGCAGCCCGGGCGCGACCAAGTCGCAAGGAGGCCGCCCGTGATGGCTTGGCGGGCCGACATGCGCGAGGCGCTGGCCGCCAGCCAGCGGGCCGTGGGCGACGCAGCGCCGGGACCGAGCGATCGCCAGCGCGGGGTGGCGTTGCTGTTGGCGATGACGGCGATCGCGATCCTGACGATCTTCAGCCTCGAGTTCACGTACCAGTCGCGCGTCGCCATCCGCACCTCGACCTACGTCGAGCAGGAGGTGGAGGCCTACCTGCACGCGCGCTCGGCGGTCGAACTGGCCGCGCTTGTCATCGGCTCGGTCGATATCGTTGAGAGCATCCTCAACAAATACAGCGCGATGATGGGCGGCCGGCGCCCGACCATCAACACCGCGGCGTATGCGTGCGAGTTCGTCAACGCGTTCTGCAAGGGCGAGATGAGCATGATGGGCATCCAACTCGTCAACATGGAGGGGCACCCGGGCGTGGGGCTCAAGCGCGGCACGTGTGGCTGCTCGTCAAACGACGACGACGGGCGCGTCAACATCAACCGCATCGGCGACCTGAACCAGAAGCAGGCGGTGTTCGACACGCTCTACAAGCTGCTCGAACGCAACGAGGGTGTCACCCAGACGAACGAACTCGACAAGGACATGGCGAACCTCGCGCTCGGCATCATCGACTGGGCCGACAAGGACACGAACAAGACCGACGTCGAGCCGACCACGCGCCGCCTGCAGGAGACGACCGCACCCGAGGCCGCCGCCTACCTGAAGCACGGCTACAAGGCCAAGGACGCGCCGTTCGACACGATCGAGGAGGTGCGCCTGGTTGAGGGCATGACGGATGCGATGTGGTGCAAGCTGCGCGACCAGTTGACCGTCTACCAGACCGAGAAGCTCAACGTGAACACGGCGCCGATCGAGGTCATCAAGGCGTTGATCTGCAAGAACCTCGCCAACCCGGCCAACGAGCCCATCGCTTGCGCGCGCGGCTTCGGTCAGAATCCATTCGTGCCGGTCAACGTGGCCGGCCAGTACATCGAAGTGTGCCGTACGCTCAAGAAGATGGTGTTCAGTCCCCCGTTCGCGAACACGGCACGCTTCGTGGGGTTCTTCGATAAGCTCGGCACGGTGCTGCCGGCCGACTACGCTCAGGTGCTGCAGATCAACCACAGCCGCATGCTCGACGACGTCGGCGTGACGGGGAAGATCGTGCGCATCCAGGCCTACGGCACGTCGGGACGCGTCGTGAAGAAAATCCAGGCCCTGCTCGACACGACGTCGCAGCGTTGGGTCTACTGGCGCGAGGACTAGACAGGCGATGGCTCACCGCATCCTCGGTTTGGATATCGGATCGCGCTCGATCAAGGCGGCGTTCGTCGACAAGACGATGCGATCAGCCGTGCTGACGGGCTTCGACTCCGAGGCCGTGGTGGTCGTGCCGCCGCCGCCCGCCCCCCTTGCCGCCGACGGCGAGGTGCCCAAGAAACCCGACGCCCGCGCCGAGACCCGGGCCGACGCCGAGAGGCTGCGCACGGCCCAAGGGGTTGCGCTGCAAAAGCTGCTACAGCGCAACCTGCGGCCCGACGACGTGGTGGCAGTCGCGATGCCGGCGGCGGCTTGCCTGAACCGCGCGCTGACGTTTCCGTTCCGTGACGAGAAGGCGTTGCAGGAGGCGGTGGGCTTCGAACTGGAGAACCACATCCCGGCCGCGATCGCCGACTTTGTGGTGGACCACCTCGCGGTCGGCGAGCACCAGGGTGCCACCGAAGTGATCGCGCTCGCCGCCCCGCGCGAAGAGGTGCGCGCCCGCATCGACCTGTGCAAGGCCGCCGGCATCGATCCGCGCCGGCTCGGGCTGTCGACGCTGGCGTGGTCGAGCCTGGTCGGTGCCCTGGCGGGCCTGCGCACGGGCATGACGATGGTGGTCGACATCGGGGTGCGCGCGACCGAGGTGGCGGTGTGCCAAGAAGGCCAGGTGGTGTTCCTGCGCACGCTGTCCGTCGGCGCCGAAGCGTGCCATGCGCTGTTCGCCCAGCAATTTCAAGGCGTCGATGGCAAGAACGACCTGCTCGAAGCCCACGGTTGGCTGCTGCCACCCGGCCTGCCGCCCGAGACGCCCGACCAGCAGACGGTGCACGAGGCGACCGCCCAGGCATTGACCCCGCTGCTGCGCGAACTGCGCCTGACGCTGGCCGGTTGGATGAAGCGAGCGCATGCAAGACCCGATCGGATTGCCCTGCACGGCGGACTGGCCCGCTTGGCCGGACTGCATCCGTTCTTGGAAGGAGCGCTCGGCGTACCGGTCGGCGGCGTTCCGCTGGCGAGCCTGACCGATGGCAAGGTCGACGACGCGGACGCCCATGCCGAGACGCACTCCCTGGCGGTCGCGCTGGCCTTGGATGCCGCGACGCCGGCCGGTGCCGCCCACGACGTCGATTTTCGCCAGGGCGACTTTGCGTACGAGGGCGACTTCAAGGTGTTGCGCGCACGCCTGCCGCAACTGGCCGTTTTTCTCGTCGTGGCATTGTGCTTGATGGGCATCCGCACCAGCCTCGAGTATCGGGCCCTGATCATTGAGCGCGAAGCACAGGTGGCACGCCTGCAAGGTTTGTCGAAGGCGCTGACCGGCAAGGCAACCGACGATTTCGACGCGGTCAAGCTCGAACTCGAGAAGCCGTCGGAACTGGACATGGCGGCGCTCTACCCGGACCTGTCGGCGTTCAAGGCGCTCGAAGAGATCACGAAGATCATCGACCGCGTGACCGAGCCTCCCGATTTCAAGGCACCGGGCCCGGGCGAGGAGTCGCCGCCGATGATCCGGCCGCCCGAAGGCATGCCGGCACCAACCTTTCGCGGGCTACCCAACCTCGACGGCAGCCCGCCCGAAGTGCTGATGAACGCCGACCGCATCCCACGGCCGAGCCTGCGCGCGATCGGGGGCGATCCGACGGGACCCGCTGGGGCCGCGAACGACCCCGCATTTGCTCCCGGCGAACGCGCCGCCGAGCGGGCTGCGCCGGGCCGCGGCGATCCGGGCGGCAGCGGGTTCCCGGGCGCATCCGTCGACCCAGACGCGGAGCCGGCCGCCGACGCGCCCAAGCCTTTCGAGGGCCACCAGATCGAACTGTCGGCGGTGCAGATCGAGCGCGGCAACGTCACCTTGCGCGGCGACGTCGACTCGCAGGAGGGCTTGCTCGCCCTGCAGCAGGCGATCGACGCCCACCGTTGCTTCTCGAAGATCAAGCCGTCGTCGGACCGCATCACGTTCGAGCGGCACCAGGACTGGTTCAAGTTCACGCTCCAATTCGAGATCGCGTGCCCGCGGGAGCACAAGAAGCCGAGCGGCGCCAAGAAGGCTGCCGACGACGACGGCGAGGAGGAGTAGGCGATGGCCAGTGTGCGCGTCAACCGCCTGCAGGCGTGGTTCGAGCGGATGAGCGACCGCGAGCGCAACCTCGTGCTCGGCGGGGGCGCCGTGATCGTGCTGGTCGGCGTGCTGCTCGTCGGCGTGCTCGTCAGCCGTCGGGTGAGCGCGCTCGACGAGCAGGTCGGCTTCAACGACGCCGCGCTGCACGACATCGCCGGCCTCGGTCCGGGCTGGCTGCAGCGCAAGGCCGACGAGGGTGCCGCGCGCTCCCAACTCGACCGTGCAGCCAAGGAGTCGCTGCAGGCCACGCTGCTCAACATCGCCAAACTCGTGGCGGTCGACAAGCGCGATTCCGAAGGCAACACCGCCAGCACCAAGCTGTCGGACGAGATCAAGTTCGCCAACGTGCAGGACATCCTGGCCGAACTGACCGCCAAGACGAAGGGCAAGAAGAAGAAGCCGAAGAAGGGCGAGCGCCCGGTGTTCCTGTCGAGCATCGACTGCGTGTTCCAAAATGTTCCCGACGAGTCGATCCTGCGATTCATGGCGCTGGTCGAGGGGCACGAAGACCCGATGTTTGGAATTTCGCTCGACATCAACCGAACCGGACCCACGCGCGACCAGATCCAGGCGACATTGAAGGTCGGCCAGTTCCGCTACGGGCAGTTGGAGGAGGGCGAGTGAACCGCGCGCTAGAACTCGTCAGCATGCGCGACCACCCGCGCGTGCGAGCGGCGGCCGGCTGGGCTGGCTACGTCGGCTTTTTTGCGCTTGTGCTCGTGCTCGCGGTGCCGGCGACGTTTCCCGCGCGCCAGGCCAAGCTCTACCTGACGAAGCGGGCGGCGGCAGCAGGTTTCCCGCTTAAGATCGACGACTTGCGTCTTGGGTTGCTCGGCCGCATCGAAGTGGCTGGGCTCGCCCTGACCCTGCCGGGTCGCGAAGGCGAGGCCCAGGACGGTGGCGCGCCGGGGCTCAGCGTACCCGAAGTGACGCTGAAGGTGGCGCGGCTGGATGGCCGGGTGGCGCTGCTACCGCTGCTGGGCAAGGCCCTCGATGTGTCGTTCGAGGCCGAAGCCGGTGGCGGCACGATCGAAGACGGCCATTTTTCGATGAAAGGCGAAGCATTCGACGTCGAGATCGGCAAGATCGCGGGGCTCTCGTTGGCCCAGATGGGCATCGGGCCGCGGCTGCTGGCGGCGACGCGCACTGTGGGCGGCGACCTTGATGGCGCGCTCGGCGGCGCGCTCAAGGTGCACTACGGCGGCTCGCCCGAAGACCTGACCGGCACGGTCGACCTCGACATGACCGACGCTGAACTGCTGCGGCCCGAGATCGCCGTCAAGGGCCAGGGCGTGGTGCGCGTCCAGGACCTCGGGCTCGGCACCGTCACGCTGAAAATCCGCATGGCGCTCAAGCAGAACGTCGCTGTGCTGGCGGCGCAACGGGGTCAGGAGAAGGCGACGGTCATCCACATCGAGGCGCTGGAGGCCCAGGGCGGCCAGGTCGAACTGCTCACCGAAGAGACGTCGCACGTGCTGATTCCGCCGGGCAAGACCGGGTTCAAGGCCGCGTCACTGAACCTGCACTTTGCGTTTGCCGTCAACAACAAGGCGCCGGCTCGCAAGGCCAAGGCGGGTGCTCCGGAAGCCGCCAATGCCGGCGCTGATGGGACGCCGGACGCGGCAGACAAGGGCAAGGCGCCCGGCGACAAGACCGCCGCCGCCGCACGCGCCGTGACCGCACCGACCGAGGGTGCCCAGTTGGCGACACTGCTGGCTGGGTTGGAGAAGGTGCTCAAGCCGTTCGAGCGCAACGGCTACGTCGGCGTGTCGTGCACGGGTCCGCTGTTGCGCCCGCAGTGCCGGCTGGAGATTCCCGCTGTTGCTGTCGGCACGCGCCGGGCCGCAGGCGACGGACCACCGCCACCGCCCACCGCCGATGCCGCGAAACCCGCAGGCGACACACCGGTCGAGCCTGCCGCAGAGGGCGCGGCGGCGCCGGAATCGACCCCGCCCGCCGCGGCGGACTTTCGCCCTGCCATGCGCCCGGACGAGGTGCCGCCGGGCGTTGTTCCTGCGGACCGGGAGGCCGTTCCGTCTGCCGAGGCGCGCCCCGCCGACGTCCCCGGTGAAGCGCCAGTTCCGCCACCCGCCGGCGAACGCGCCGCCGGCGACACGCCTGCCGCGCAGCCCCTCGAACGACCGGCCGAAGGCGACCCGGCCACAGAGCGCCCGCCGCCAGCGGACCGGGCGGGCGCAGAGCCAGCCGCGCCCGAAGGCGTGCCGGAACGACCGCATCGCGAAGAAGGCGGCGAGCCGGGCCCGGAGCCGGAAAAGACGGCCGACGAGTAATGCGCGAGCGGAACCGCCGGCCCGATGCGCGACCGCCCGCCTACAGCGCAGCCGACGCCCGCCGCGCCTTGATGCGCGGCTGTTCGGCATAGCGCAACATCGCCATCGGTCGGTAGGCCGGCACGCCCCAGCCCGGCCACAAGCCGAAGCCGGAGCCGAACGTCATGAAAAAGTCTTCGCCGATCGGCGTCGTGAACGCCAGGGTCGCCTCGACCCGCTGGTCCATCGCCACCCGGAACGGCGCCTGCAGCGGCGACTCGTGCTCGATCGACGCGTCGAGCCACCAACCCTGCGGCGCCCAGCGCGACGACCACGAGCGTTGCGCCAGCGTCGGGTTCAGGCTGCCGGCCGCCGCCCAGCGAAACACCGGGCCATCGGTGACGTTGAACGACGTCGTGGTCGGCTGCAGCCGCACGCCCGCGTTGACGGCCACGCGCCACGGGCCGTACAGGGCAGACGCCACCAAGGTCGGCGCAAACGTCGGGCCAGGCCGGCCGAGGTAGGCGACCGGGTCGCCCGTCGGCAGGGAAACGGGGCACGTCAGGCCAAAGCCCCACTTGTCGGCGTCGTCGGCGGCGATGACGAACTTCGGCGTCAGCACCGCGTCGCCGACTGCCCACGCGCCGACCGGCCCTGACTGCGGTCCGTGCAGGGACGGGAGCGACCCCTCCTGGAACGCGCCGATCGGCAGGTGCGCCGCCAGCGTCAGCCCCGAGTAGATGCGCACGGACGCGCCGACGTCGCCCTGCAACCTCCACCCGACCAGATTGCGCAAGACGGCGGCGTCCGTCGCCACCACCAGCGGCCGCCACGCCCACGACATGGCGCTGCCCACGCTGGCGACACCGACGTCGAGTTGTCGCGCAGCTTCCACCTGCAGGATGCCCTGGCTGTCGATGTTGAAGCGCGGTCCCGTCACGTCGGGCTGGCCCACCTCGGCGGCCGCCACGGCAGCCGACGCCCCGAGCCCACTGACGACGCTGACGACCGCGAGCGCCAAGAGACGCCGCCGCCGGCCAGAACGACGCAGGGCGATGCCGAGCGCAGCAGCCAGCAACGCCAACCCGAACGCCGCCCCTCCCTCCGTTCGGGCGCCGCCCGCTCCACACGACAGCGGCGTAGTCCCGCGAATGAGCGCACCGCTCTCCAACACGCGCGTGTCGTCGGCCGGGTCGAGCGGGTTCGTCTTCGTCTGCAGCACCTCGACGTCGTCGCGCAGCCCGCCTCCGTCGGTGTCGGTCTTGCGCGGATTCGTCTTGTACTTCGTCACCTCGTCGCCGTCGGGCAGGGTGTCGTCGTCCGAGTCGGTGTCGCGGTAGTCCGCCATGCCGTCGCCGTCCGAATCGACCGGCTTCTGCGGCAGCGTCAACTGCTTCGGGTCGAGCCCCGACTCCTGGCTGTCGGGCAATCCGTCGTTGTCGCTGTCGAGGTCGAGCGCGTCGATCTTGCCGTCGCCGTCGGTATCGGCGGGCGCCGTCAGCTTGTCCAACTCGACGGGGTCCAAGATGCCGTCGCCGTCCGTGTCCGCCTTGAGCGGGTGCAGCCCGAGCTTGACCTCGGTCTTGTTGTCCAGCGTGTCGCCATCGAGGTCGCCGTCGATGGCGCCGTCGTCCGCCGCTTCGGCAGGGTTCGTCTCGCCGGGGTCCTGGCGACCGTCGCGGCTGTAGTCTTCGGTGCCATCGGTCAGCCCGCCGCCATCGGAGTCGGCGCGCAGGGGCAGCGTGGTCGTCGTCGGGTCGAGGTCGGCCCGGAACACACCGGAGCCCAAGTTCGTGTCCTTGGCGTTGGGCAGCGTCTCGGGCGTAAGGCCGACTTCGGTGCCGTCGTAGACACCGTCGCCGTCGCTGTCTTCGTCGAGACCGTTGAGCACCCCATCCTGGTCGGTGTCGAAGGCGGCGTTGGCCTCGCGCCCGTCGGGCACGCCGTCGTCATCCGTGTCGGCGTCCGTCGCCTTGGTGCCCAGTTTCTTCTCCGTCAGGTCGCCGACGCCGTCCTGATCGGTATCGGTGACGGCCGGCTTGTTCGCGCCGGATGCCGCGTCGCCCTCGCCCGGGTCCGCCTTGCCGTCGAGGTTGGCGTCCTCGTTGCCGTCGGCCACGCCATCGTCGTCCGAGTCCGCCCGGCATGGCAGGGTCTTGCTCGCCGGGTCGAGGTCCGCGCGGAAATTGCCCGCCGCCGTCTCCGTCTTCGCGGTCGGCTGGGCCACGCCCCGCTCCTGCCCATCGGACAGGCCGTCGTTGTCGCTGTCCGGGTCCAGGGCGGCCACCAGGCCGTCGCGATCGAAGTCGAACGCAGCATCCGGCTCCGCACCGTCGCTCAAGCCGTCGTCGTCGCTGTCGGTGTCGGCAACGCTCGACCCGGCCCGCCCTTCCTCCTCGTCGGACAAGCCGTCGCCGTCGCTGTCCGCGGCGGCGTTCTTGAGCGCAACGTCGTTGGGATCGCCCTCGCCCGCATCGACCTTGCCGTCGCCGTCGAAGTCTTCCAGCCCATCGCGCACGCCGTCGCCGTCGCTGTCGGCCAGCAACGGCGACGTCACGGAAGCGGAGTCGGTGTCGGGCCGGAAATTCCGCACGAGCAGGTTCGTCGCCACCGTTGCCAGCCCGGCACCGCGCTCGAGGCCGTCGGGCAGGCCGTCGCCGTCGGAATCGGGGTCGGCCGCACACGCCGCGCCATCGCCGTCCTGGTCGAATGCGGGATTCCACTCCGCGCCGTCGGGCACACCGTCGTCGTCGCTGTCGGCGTCGTTCGCGAGCGTGCCGACCACGGCCTCTTCGGCATCCGGCAGGCCGTCGTTGTCGCTGTCCACGGGCTTGGCACCCGGGTCGTTCAGGTGCGCCGGCCGCTCGCCGGACTCGACGGCGCCATTGTGGTTGGTGTCTTCGGCACCGTCGCGCACACCGTCGCCATCCGAGTCCACGTGCGAGGGGTTCGTCGTCGTGTTCGGGTCGGCGTCGGGCACAAACGCGCGGCGCACCAGACTCGTGCACAGGATCGCGCCCGGGCACAGCGTTTTCGCCGTGGCCAGGGTGCGGCCTGCTTCGGTGCCATCGCCGATGCCGTCGTTGTCGCTGTCGACGTCGGCCACGCCGATCAGGCCGTCGCCGTCGGCATCGCCCGGTCCCTCGGCGCCATCCTGCAATCCGTCGTCGTCCGAGTCGGTGTCGAGCGGCGACGCGCCGACCTTCAGTTCTGCGCCATCGTTCAGGCCGTCGGCGTCGGTGTCCGGCAGCACCCGCCCGGTGCCGAGCGCCTTCTCCTGCTTGTCGGGCAACCCGTCGCCGTCGGAGTCGGCATCGCGAAAGTCGGCCAGCGCGTCGCCGTCGGTGTCCACAGGCGGCGTCAGCACGTCGGCGTCGCCGGCCTCCTCGGCGTCGGGGTAGCCGTCGTCGTCGCTGTCGAGGTCCTTGGCGTCGATCGTGCCGTCGCCGTCGCTGTCGATGCCCTGGCCAAACATCGCCTCGTGGCTGTCGCCGATCGTGTCGCCATCGGTGTCCGGCTTCTTGGGGTCGAGGCCCAACTTCACTTCGACCGCGTTCTTGAGGCCATCGCCGTCGCCGTCCGCGCTCGAATCGTCGCTCGCATCCGACGGATTCGTCCCGTCGTACAGCAGTTCCTGGCCGTCGGGCGCGCCACCGCCGTCGGTGTCCTTCTTGTTGGGATCGGACTCGCCGGGGTCGACCTTGCCGTTCTTGTTCTTGTCCTCGGTGCCATCGAACAGGCCGTCGCCGTCGGTGTCCTTCACGAACGGAGAGGTCTTCGTCGTGGGGTCCGCATCGCCCGACACGGCCGTTTCCAGCCCGTCGCCCAGGCCGTCACCATCGGAGTCCGCCAACGCCGGATTCGTTTCGCCCAGATCGACCTTGCCGTTCTTGTTGGTGTCCTCTGCCGCGTCTTGGACGCCGTCGCCGTCGCTGTCCTTGGACTTCGGGTTCGTCGCCGTCGTCGGATCCGCGTCGCCCTGCTTGCCAACTTCGAGGGCGTCGGGCAACCCGTCGAGGTCCGTGTCCTTGGCCAGCGGATTCGTGCCGTACAGGTTGATTTCCAAGCCGTCGAGCAAGCCATCGCCATCGGAGTCGGCCAGCGTGCCTGCGGTCTCGCCGACATCCTGGGCGCCGTTCTTGTTCTTGTCCTCGCCGCCGTCGGGCAGGTTGTCGCCATCGGTGTCCGGGTCGCGCGGATTCGTCTCGCTGGCGTCCACCTTGCCGTTCTTGTTCAGGTCTTCGGCTCCGTCGCCGACACCATCCTTGTCGCTGTCGCCGTCGTGCGGGTCCGACCCCACGAATTCCGTGCCTTTGCCCGCATCCATCTTGACGTACTGCAAGGACGCGAGCTTTCCTTTCGACTTCAGCATCGCGACGCCGAACGTCCCCAACACCTCCTCCATGTCGCCCAGCCCATCGCCGTCGGTGTCCTTGTTGCGCGGGTTCGTCGACGCGAACACGGTCTTGCCGTCCTTCTGCTTCGTGAGCGCACCGAACTCGTCGAGGTTGCTCAGGCCATCGCCGTCGTTGTCGAACTTGCCGTCCTTGCCGTCGAGCGGTTGCAGCGGCACGCCGGCGCCGCCCCCCTTGGCGTACGTGGTCTCGAAGCCGTCGTCGAGGCCGTCGCCGTCGGTATCCGCCTTGGTCGCGTCGGTTTCGCCGAGCGCAGGGTCCCACTTGCCGTTCTTGTTGGCGTCCTCGAGCCCATCTATCAGGCCATCGCCGTCGGTGTCCTTCTCCTTGGGGTCCGTGTTCGACGTCGGGTCCGCGTCCGCGATGAACGGCGGTTTCGTGGTCGCGTTCGGCTGCTTGGGCGACACTTGGGGCTTGTCGAAGCCGAGTTCGACACCATCACCGAGGCCGTCGCTGTCGGAGTCGAAGCAGATCGGACACGTGCCGCCCTTGAACTTGCCGGCGCTGCCGTCGATCGATACGCCGCCTTCCTTGCCATCGAGGATGCCGTCGTCGTCGCTGTCCGCGTCGTTGGGATTGCACGTGTAGTGGTCGTTGAGCGGGAACACCTCTTCGGCATCTGCCAGCCCGTCGCCATCGGTGTCGCTGTCCGTCGGCTTCGTGAGCGTGATGTTGGTCTCGTACGCATCGGACAGGCCGTCCTTGTCGCCGTCCTTGCCCACGTCGTCGACCGGGTTCGTCAGGTTCGTCCCCTGCTGCACTTCGACGGGGTCGAGTACGCCGCCGCCGTCGGAGTCGGGCAGGTTGGGGCTGCTCCCCTTGGCGACCTCGGCACCGTCTGCCAGCGTGTCCCAGTCGGAGTCCTTCAGCAGCGGGCTCGACTTGTACTTCTTGACCTCGTCGCCATCGCCGAGTCCGTCGCCGTCGGTATCGACGAGGCTCGGGTTCGACTCGTAGACGTTGTCGGCAAACTGCCAGATGCCGTCCTTGTTGAGGTCTTCTTCGCTGTCCGACAGTCCATCGCCATCGGTGTCGACCTTCGTCGGGTCCTCCAATCCCTTCGACTTCGCTTCGGTGCCGTCGTCGATGCCGTCGCCGTCCGTGTCCTTCTTGAAGCGATCGGTCTTCGTGACGTTGATTTCCTGCCAGTCCGACAGCAGGTCGCCGTCGGTGTCGAGCTTGTCGTCCTTGGGGTCGTTCGGGTTGGTGCCATCGACCAGCACTTCGATGCCATCGTCCGAAAAGCCGTTGTCACTGTCTCGCACGAGCGGGTTCGACTTCCAGGTCTGGACCTCGACGTTGTCGGGCAGGTCGTCCTGGTCGGTGTCCTTCGCAACCGGACTGGTCTTCCACTTCTGGATTTCCTCGCCGTCGCCCAGCGTATCGCCATCGGTGTCGAACGCGGTCGGCGACGTTTGGGGCTCGCCGGCAGCGGGCTTGACCTCGGCAAAGTCGCCGAGTCCGTCCTTGTCGGTGTCGACGTCCGTCGGGTTCGTGTCGAGCACGTACTCCGTCGCGTTGTCGAGGCCGTCCTTGTCGGGGTCGCCGGTCGGCACTTGGCTCAGGCCGCCGAACCACGCCGCTTCCCATGAGTCGTCGAGGCCGTCCTGATCGCCGTCGGCCGCCCACATCGGCACGGCCACGCCCAGGCCCACCGCGAGAATCGGCGCCAGCCAACGCCTGAGGATGGTAGGGCGGACGAGGCGGCGAGGCGGGCGGGATGGCGGCAAAAAAGCACTGAGCATGCGTTCTCCGGAGCCCTTCGGCGTGGCGGGCATTGGACCACGAACGACAGGGGGGCGCAAAGAGGCATGTCGTCCCCAGTCCGCCGCTTTTGGCGGCCGGGATGGGAGTCGGTCGTGGATCGTGGTCGGCCAATCCGCCGCATCCGTTGTCCCGCCGCGCTGCGTCGTGCTAGGCTGTCCGGCCACCGTGCGGCGAACGATCCGAGTTCAGCAGTTCCAACGCCGCGCGCGCAAAGGAGTATCGGACAATGCGACTCTATCAGGGCAAGGTGACGCCGGTCGCCCAGGAAATGGTGCAACAGCTCTCGAGCACGGGCGACATCGAGGTTCTGCCCGAGATGGTCAGCGAGGTTGTTCTCGACATCGAGAGCGTGCTGCGCGAGTACATCCGCGCCGACCGGGAGGTCACCGACCGTGCGCGCGACAAGATCAGCAAGGACGGCCTTGAGTTCAACCAGGTCAACAAGATCAAGCAGCAGATCGCCGACGAGCGTGGCTTCGGCGTGGGCGATCGGGCCGTCGCGTACCTCACCAAGCAGATCACCGAGGCGCTGTACCACAGTCGGCACGTCGAGGAAGTCTACGCCGAGGACCACGTCATCCACCGGGCGTTGCGCGACGTGTTGAATCGCCACCTGCATGTAGACGAGAACCTCGACAAGGAGGTCCGCAACCGCATCAAGAACCTGCAGGAGGGCACGCAGACGTGGGAAATCGAATACCAGAAGGTCATGCAGGACCTGCGTCGCCTCAAGGGGCTCGACGCCTGAGGACACGCGAGCCGGGCGGGTCGGGGTCCGCCGGGTCCACTTTCGACGCGCCGGTGCCACGCCAAGGTTGACGAAACGGCCCCTCTGTCGCGATAACTGCGCCGCGCCTGACCGAAGGATCCGGCGGCACCCCGGCTCCCCTGTTCCCCTGCGCTTGCAGCCCCCGCACGGCTTGCCCAACCTGGACGAGCCCGCCAGACGAGGACCACCATGGGCTTCTACCTCCATCGCAACGGCCAGTCCGTTCCATATGATCTTGCGACGTTGCGCGAGATGGCGCGCAAGGGAGACCTGTCGCAGGAAGAGTTCGTCTACCTCGACGACAAGGGCGAGTGGGTCGCGGCCGCGCAAGTCACCGAGATGGATGGAGCTTGGAACATCGGCGAGAACGAGCGCACCGTGGCAATGGAGTTGCCGGCGGACTTCTTCACGATGGACGATTCGCCCGCGCAGGCATCGGCCAAAATCGCAGCGTCGGTGGCCCCGAAGACCCCGGAGCCTGCGCCGGCTCCGCGTGTGCCGACTGCCCCGTCACGGCCCGCTCCGATGGTGGCGGCGCCCGCGCGTGCCGCTCCCGAACCCCAGCGCATGCCCGTCCGCAGCGAGTCTGTGCGTGTGGCGGAGCCGGCGATGCGCGAAATCGGTGGTGGTGGCGGCGGTGGCGGCGGCGGCGGTGGTTCTGCCGGCGGCAGCAGGGCGGGCGCAGGCGGCGGCTCGCGGACCATCCTGCAGCCCGGCGAGGTGCTCAACCCAGTCACGGTCACGATCCTGGCCATGGTGACGTGCGGCGTCTACCCGCTCATCTGGATGTTCAAGCGTGCCGGCGAGATCAACACCTTCCTCGGCCGCGAGGAAATCAAGACGATGCACCTGATCATTGGACTTTTCTGCTTTCCCTTCATCCTGATGGCGCTGTGGAAGCTCATCAAGGCGCTGCCCGAGATGGGCCAGAAGGCCGGCGTGCAAGTCCAGGATCGTTCGACGCTCCTGTTGGTGTGCGCGCTGTGCGTGACGCCGGCATTCTATTTCCTGTTCCAGACCGACCTGAACGCGATCTGGGAGGCGTCCGGCGCGCGCCCCAAGGCGTAGCCGAGCCCTGCACCCGCACTTCTCCAGAGAGGCCGTCCATGCGCCCGACCGCGATGTTGCTGCTCGTGTCGCTGCTGGCATCTGCCGGCTGCTACAACACGTACATGGTGCCCCAAGACGAGTTCCGCAAGCTGCAATCGCGCGCGGCAATCGCCGAAGACGGCAAGCTCGAAGGCAAGATCACGCGCGAAGAGCTGACGCGCCTGCAGTCCCTCGGCGAAAATGACGCGGTCGCCGTCACCTCGGAGCGGCAGGAACTCGTCAGCGTCAACCGCGACACCCGCATCTACGTGCGCTCGCAGTTCGGCCGGCGCTACCCGTTGACGCCGTTCAACTTTTCCATGGTTTCGAGCCAGTTGGTGGCGTCGGACCGCGACACGCTGGTGCCGCTCGCCGACCTCAAGGCCTTTGAGGTCGATCACCTGTCGACGCCGAAAACCGTCGCGATGGTCGCGGTTGGCGCCGTTGCGGCGGCCGGCCTCATCGCGTTCATCATCCAGACCGCCGGCCAGAAGTCCTACTCCGAGTAGGCTTGGCGGACCGCACGCTGCGCAATCAGGGCCGACGTTGCCCATGCTGTCCCGTGTTCGCCTCGTGCTCGTCGCCACGTGCCTCGTGGCTGGCGGCGCGTTGGGCTGGGGCGCAGGCACCGCGCCCGCTTGGCTCGCCCGCGAAGTGAAGGCGGCGCTCGTCGAGCGGGCCGCCGCGCGCGGCGTGGCGTTGGACGTGCGCGCGCTCTGGGTAGACCCCACCGACACGGTCACGCTCGACGGCGTCACGCTGCACGACGCGTCGAGCCCCGGCACCCCGTTCGCGACGGTGGGGCGCATCGTGGTGGCATTCGAGATCGATGGGATTTTCCGTCCGACCGTGTTCGTGCGGCAGGTGACCCTGCTGGCGCCTGACGTGACGATTCGTCGCAGTGTGGACGGTCGCCTCAACATCCAGGCGCTGGTCGAGCGTGTGCTGGCGCCCCGCGACGACACCGCCAATGCCGCGCCCCGGTCGCGCTGGCTGTCGCGCCATGTGCCCGACATCGAGGTGCGCGGGCTGCGCGCGAGCTTCGACGACGACAAGCCGGGGCCCAGCCTGGCCGTCCAGCGACTCGACCTGCGCCACCTGCGCATGGCCGGCGGCGCACTGACCCTGCGCAACGCGTCGCCCGTGCTCGACAAGACCGATCTCGTGCTCGCGGCGTCGGCGCGCATCGAAGGCATGCCGGCAGCAATCGCACTCACAGGCCAACTGACCTGGCCGGCGCGCATCGGGTCCGTCGAGGTCAAGCTGCCGCCCGATTTCGCAGTCGAAGTGGACGGCTGGCGCGTCGCGATCGGCCGGCTCGCGGCGACCAGCGCGGGCAAGCTCGTCGTCGGCCGCATCCAGGTCGATCGGACCGACGGCACGAACTCGTTTGCGCTCGACATCCAAGAGGTTGCCGTCCACGTGCAGCGCTCGCCAGGGCCGGAACCGGAACTGCCGCCGGCGCTCATCCGACGCCTGCCCGCGGCCGTGCGCATGGGGCTGCGCCACGTGCGCGAGATCGCCATCCTCGAACCGGTGATCGTGGCGCAACGCCCCGCCCACGGCGACGATCGCGACGAAGGCGATGACGACGACGATGGCACGCTGGTGACGCCTCCGCCTGCGCCGGCAACGCCGCAAAAGCCAGCCAAGCGGCGCGCGGCGGCGCAGCCAGTGGCAACCGTGGCCAAGAAACCCGACGTCCACGACGGCCGGGCCGTACGCGAACTCCTGGCGCATCTGTTCGACACGGGTACCGGACGCATCGAACAGCAGTTGGCGCGCCTGCGCAACGCCTTGCAGGGCACGCCCGTGCCGCTCGTCACGATCGCCCACGGCCGCGCGCGCTACCGCGACGAACGGGCGGGTCCGACGGGAGAAGTGTCGGACTTCCACGTGCGCATCGAGCGGCAGGCGGCAGGCAAGGTCACGGTTTCGCTGCGATTCGACGTGCCGGGGCGCAAAGGCGAGACGAACTCGGTCCAGGGCGCGATCGATGGCCGCAACGGCGATGCCAGGTTCTCCGTCGACCTGCAGCACGTGCCGCTACAGCCGTATGCGGCCCTGCTGCCGGCTGCGATCACCTGCCTGCCGGAGAGCGCGGTGCAGGCCACCAAAGTGCGACTGCAGCTGGTGGCGGCGACGCGGACTGTGGCGCTGGACGGCAGCGGCACGATCGCCCACTTGTCGCTGCAAGCCCCGCGCCTGTCGCGCCACCGCCTCGAAGACTTCACCGTTACGGCGGGCGGCCGCGTCACGTTGGACCTCGCCAGCCAACGGCTGCAACTCGACGACGGCGAACTGACCGTCGGCAAGGTCCACGCGCTGGTACGCAGCAAGATCGAGCGGTTCGCGTCGGCCCCCGTCCTCGACTTTCAGGTGCAGGTGCCGACGGTCGCCTGCCAAGATCTGGTCGACGCCGTGCCGCGCGGCTTCGCACCGATGCTCGACGGCATGCGCTGTACGGGGCAGTTGTCTTTGGCCGTCCGCGGCGCGCTCGATACCGCCGACATGACGACGCTGCGCCTGGATTACGAGCCCGCGCTCGGCGATGTCGAGATCACCACCTTGGGCCGCTACATCCGCTTCGACGTGTTCGAAGAGCCGTTCGAGCACCACGCGCGCCAGAAGGACGGCTCACTGCACACCTTCGTGACAGGGCCCGGCAGCGAGGCGTGGGTTCCGCTCGACGCGATCAGCGGGCACTTCACGAAGGTGCTGTTCACGACCGAAGATGGCGGCTTCTTCGGGCATCGCGGCTTCTCGTGGGAATCGATCAAGTCCGCCACGGTCGAGAACCTGAAGCGCGGCCGCTTTGCGCGCGGTGCATCGACGATCACGCAACAACTCGTGAAGAACCTCTTTTTCGTCGAGCGCGAAAAGACGATCAGCCGCAAGGTGCAAGAGGCCGTCACGACTTGGCAGATCGAGCGCACGCTCGAGAAGCGCACCTTGCTGGCGCTCTACTTGAACATCATCGAGTTGGGCCCGCGCATTTACGGCATCAAGGCGGCGGCACAACACTATTTCAATCGCGCCCCTGCCGAACTGACGCTGCTGCAGGCGCTGTGGCTGGCGTCGATCGTGCCAAATCCGCGGGCGTTCTATCACCAGTTTCGCGAAGGAATGATTTCAGACAACTGGAAGACGTACCTGTGCTGGATCGCCGACGTGATGCTGCAGCGCGAGAAGATCACGCCCGACGAGCGGGCGCGACTGGGCACGTGCACCGTCGTGTTCGGCAGCGCGGCCGACGGCAGCGAACCCCCGCCGGACGACGGCCCCGGGCTCGGGCACGAAGGCGACCCCGATCTGGGCGTTCCCGTCCCGGGCGATGGCGCCAATGGGACCCCGGCTCCCAGCGTGGGCATCGACCAGCAGCCGTAGCGGACTCGCCAAAGCGACGGTTTCCGGCCAGTTTGCCTAGTCGGCCTATTTTGGCTTGCCGCCCAATTCTGCTTGCCGGCCACCTTGCGTGCCCGTACACTCCGCGCCCCGCTCAGCCACCGCGGGCTGGGCCGCGCGCCCGGCCACTGGCGAGCAACCTCGCGGAACTTCAACCTTCCGCTCACCGACACACGCCCTCCCGTAGTTTGGCTTTTGGGCCAGGCTGCGCGCTTCCGTGCCGTGCCGCCTGCGAGAGTCGCAGCGTGGCGAGCGGTGCACCAGGGGGGCGGCGGCGCACCGGACCTTGGCGTCCGGGCAACGGAGCACCCTCCCCATGGCAGTGACTGTTCGCGACATGCTCGAAGCCGGCGCCCACTACGGGCACCAGACCCGCCGTTGGAACCCGAAGATGCGCCAGTACATCTACGGCGCCCGCAACGGCATCTACATCATCAACCTCGGCAAGACGGCAAAGTTGCTGAAAGACGCCACGAATTTCCTGAGCCGGCTCGTTGCCCGTGGCGAGCAGGTGCTGTTCGTTGCCACGAAGAAGCAGGCCCGCGACATCGTGAAGGAAGAAGCGATCCGCTGCCGGCAGCCCGTCGTCGCCTACCGCTGGCTGGGCGGCACGCTGACGAACTTCAAGACGATCAAGACGAGCATCGAGCGCCTCAACGAGATCGAGCGCTCGCTGAGCCCCGAGATGGCTCACCGGCTGCCCAAGAAGGAGCAGGCACGCTTGGCCAAGAGCCGCGAGAAGCTGCTGCGCAACTTGGGCGGGTTGCGCAACATGCCCGGGATGCCGGGCGCCGTGTTCGTGGTCGATCCGGTCGAGGAGCACATCGCAGTCGCTGAGGCGAACCGTCTCAAGATTCCGGTCGTGGCCGTGTGCGACACGAATGCGAACCCCGACGTGGTCGACTACGTGATCCCGGCGAACGACGACGCGATGCGGTCCATCCGCCTGTTCGTGCAGGCCGCGGCCGATGCGTGCCTCGCAGGCGTGGCGGCCGGCCGCAGCGAAGTCGCCGTGTTCGGCGAGGGTTCGGGCACGAACCCGGCGAGTGAAAACGTCGAAGTGATCCGCAAGCCGCGCCACGTCGAAGTCGCCGACGAAGTCGAAGCCGGTGGTGAGCCAGCCGGAGCGTAGCGAACCTGGAAACTCGCGCCTGACCGACGATCCAACGCGGTGAACGCGCCGTTCGCCCACTTCAAAATCCACACACAGCGCGCCGGGGGCCCGATCCTCTGCGCCGGAGACTTCCATGAGCGTGGCCATCACCCCACAAATGATCAAAGACTTGCGCGAACTCACCGGCGCGCCGATGGGCGACTGCAAGAAGGCACTGCAAGAAACGGACGGCGCCCAGGACAAGGCCGTCGAGTACCTGCAGAAAAAGTCGCTCGCCACGGCGCAGAAGAAGTCGGGGCGCACCGCCGCAGAAGGCCGCGTCGGCTCCTACGTGCACCACGACGGCAAGCTCGCTGTGCTGGTCGAGGTGAACTGCGAAACCGACTTCGTCGCCAACACCGCGGACTTTGAAGAGATCGTGAAGTCCGTCGCCATGCAGATCGCCGCGATGAACCCGAAGTACGTGCGGCGCGAAGAAATTCCGGCCGCCGAACTCGCCCACCAGCGCGAGATTTTCGAGGCCCAGGTACGCGAGATGGGCAAGCCGGAGGCGCTCGTGCCCCGCATCGCCGAAGGCAAGCTGACAGCTTGGTTCCAAGACATCTGCCTGCTCGATCAGGCCTATGTCAAGGACGAGAAGGGCACGGCCGTCGGCAAGTGGCTCGCCGAGCGCGTCGCGAAGACGGGCGAGAACATCCAGGTGCGGCGCTTCGTGCGCTTCGAGCTAGGCGAAGGCCTCGCCAAGCGCGCAGACGACTTCGTGGCCGAAGTGGCCCGTATGGCGGCGCAAGCATAGTCGCCCCCGGCCAGAGCCGCGCAGACAGGCACACCCTCTGCATGGCAGAGACACATGGAGAGAAAAACCACACGGCCCGGGCAGGTGCTTCCTCCCCGGGCCGTGGTTGGTTTTGCGACGTTGCGTCCGCGCTGTCTCCGTCGGCGTAGGGCTACGGCACCTGCATCGAGTTGCCGTCCTTCGTCAGCACGTTCTTCGAGTTGCCGCCGTCGACGTAGCCGTAGCCGCCCGTGCCGCCGTAGATGCCATTCGAGAACTCGATCTTGTAGTTCGAGCACGTGGCGCCGCCGGACTGCTTGAACACGCGCACATAGAACGACGTCGAGTCATCCTTGCACCGCGTGTAGTAGTAGCCCCGCGGGAAGCAGACGTAGCCCGAGTCGTAGTCCTTGCAGTACGGTCCACCCGCGCCACTGAAGCCTTCATTCGGCCGCAGGTTCCAGCCCGGCATCTGGCTCCAACTGTCCGTGTTCGTCGTGCACGGGCAC
>SHZF01000072.1 GCA_009692425.1 Myxococcales bacterium
CGAGCGAGACCTGCCGCGCGACAGCGTCGCCAACTGGGTGCGTGGGTGCGGATATGCGGTCAACCTTGCATGATGGAGTCAGATGTTCCGATCGGCGCTGTCAGCAGATTCTCAGCCCCGTGCAGGAGGAGCTTCGTAGATTTTCCCCGCCGCTTCAGCCGCCGGGCGCAAGGGTGTTGCATTTCGTAGCAGGCATCCCAAGCCCTTGCCTGTCAGCGCGCCGCCGGTTGCTGCACATGCCCGCGCCAGACCACCCGCCACAGCCGGCGCGTCGCCGCCATGTCGACCAGCGGGTCCCCCTCGACAAGGACCACGTTCGCCACGTCGCCGGCCCGCACCCCATAGCGCCGCCCGAGAAAGCGGCCGGCGTCGGTCGTAGCCAGCCGCAGCGCGTGCCATGCCGGCAGCCCGGCGGCGACATACATCTCGAGTTCGCGATGAACGGCAAAGCCTTGGAAAAGGCCAAAGTTGCCAGCGTCCGGTCCCACCAGCACCGGCACTCCCGCAACGTGCAGCCGGCGCAGCGACTCGGCATTGAGCGCACGGACGTGGGGTTGCCAACTCGCCCAAAACGCCGCTTTCTTGCAGAAAACCAGCGGTTTGCGGTACGTGTCGAGCAGGGCAGCGGGCACCAATGCGCGCAGCAGCGGGTCGTCGAGCAGTGCCGGGTGCTCGATCAGGTTGGCCATTTCGCCCTGCACGCCGAGGGTCGGGATCATCGCCGTACCCCGCCGCCGCAGCAGCGCAACAAGGGCCGGAGGGATGGCGCCGGCGTCGTCGAGGTGCGTCACCGCCGTCGCGCCGAGCCGAGCAGCCGTGCGCAGGTCGCCCCAATGGTAGATGTGCACGACCGTGCGCAGGTGCAGTCGCGCAGCTTCGTCGAGGGCGGCGGCCAGCGTCGCTTGCGCCATGCCGGGGCGCGCGCGGGTCGCTTCGTAGATGAGCTTTACCACATCGGGCTGGCGGCGGGCGAGGTCGCGCACGTGGGCGCGAGCCGAGGCGGCGTCGCTGCAGACCCGGGCGAACCCGTCGGTGGCGGTGGCCGGGTCGTCGCCCGGCACGAACACGGGGCCCGCGGCGTGGATGTCGGCGCCAGCGAGGTGGCCCGCGCGTTGCCGGTCGCGCGCGCCAAAAATGTCGGCCTCGCGCGAGCCGAGGTCCAGCCAGGCCGTTACGCCCGCCCGCAACAGGAGCTCAGCGGTCGGCTCCGGCCCGAGCGTCTGGTCGGGGTCGGCGTCGGTCGCCGAGGGATTGCCCCAACTGTGCGCGTGCAAGTCGACCAGTCCCGGCAGCAGCGTGCGGCCCGCGCCGTCGAGCACCTGGTCCGCACTGGCGGGTCCGGGCAGCCCCACGGGCGTGACTGCTGCGATCGTCTCGCCGCGCACGAACACGTCGCTCACCTGTGCCGTCTGCGAGTCGGGGTCAAGCACGCGCACGTTGCGCACGAGCAGGGTGCGATCCGCGGGGCCCACCCCGAATGCGTGAGGTGCAGCGGCCGGGTACGACAGGTAGCGCGCGGGCGGCGGGTGCGGTCCTGCGAGGCTCGCTTGGGGCACCGCCGCAAGCACGACTGCGGCGACGCAGGGGAACGCGCGAGCAGGCGGGGAGCGGGGAGGCACGGCGTGAGGCACCTCGCGAGCCTACGCTGTCCTTGCGACTATGTCGGGTTCGGCTGCCCGTCGCCAGGCAGGCCGTCGCCTGCCGGCCCCACACCCATCCAACCGCGCAACGCGCTGCGCACGGTGGGCGCATCGGGCGGCCCGGCGGCGACGATGCGACCGTCGCAGACCACGACCACTACATCTGCACAAGGCAGGGAGACGGCGAGGTCATGGATGGCGATGGCGACGGCCGTGCCCCGCTGCCGTGCCGTGTCGGCCAGGCCTCCGATCAGATTGCGGGCCTGGCGCGCGTCGAGGTTGGCGGTCGGTTCATCGAGCAGCAGCACCGCCGGCTCCTGCGCGAGCACCATCGCGACGAACGCCCGCTGGCGCTGGCCTCCCGAGAGTTCATCAACTTGGCTCGCCGCGCTGCCCGCCAGATCGACGGTCGCCAGCGCCGCCTGGGCCGCGGCTCGCTCAGTCGCGTCCGGTTCGCCCCACAGCCGCAGGCGGCGGCTCGCACCCGGACGCGCGGCGCGGCCCAGCAGCACGAGGTCGCTGACCACGAGGCCCGGTTCGGCGGTCGGGTCCTGCGGCAGCAGGGCGATGGCAGCGCCGGCCCGGGCGGGAGCGCGTTCACGCGGGTGCCCGCCGTCGTATACCGTGCCGCTCGCGGGGGGCACGAGTCCGCCGAGCAGTCGCAGCAGCGACGTCTTGCCGCCGCCGTTCGGCCCGACGATCAGCGTCAGCGTGCCCGCGTGCAGGTCGAGGCTGGCATGGCGGAGCGCCGGGTCGGGGCGGCCCGGGTAGTGAACCGCCGCGTCGCGACAACCGACGACGGCTGCCGCGGCCGAAGCCACGCAGGCTCCGACCGGCGGTTCGCCCGCAACCAACGAAGTGGCCCCGGCCACTGGCGACTCCGGCCCCGCTTCCGCCCTCAGGACCGCATCGGCAGTTGGATGCTGCTTCGCTCGTGAGGGTCTCTGCGTACGCTCGCGTCCGAAAAGCGCGAGCAGCACCGGGCAGCCCGCCAGCGCGGTCAGGATGCCGAGCGGTAGTTCCGCCGGCGCGACCACGACGCGTGCCAGCATGTCGGCCACGCACAGGAAGGCTCCGCCGGCAAGTACGGCGCCTGGCACGAGCGCGCGGTGGTCGCGTCCGACGAGCGCGCGCAGCCCATGCGGCACGAGCAGGCCGACGAAGCCGATGATCCCCGCCAACGACACCGCCGCCGCCGCCAATGCGCTCGACCACACCATTGCGTGGCGGCCGATGCGTGTCTCGTCGAGGCCCAGGCCTTGGGCGGCTTCGGCACCGAGACCGAGGGCATTGAGGCGCGCGGCCGACGCCAGCGACCAGCCCAGCGCCGCGACGACGAGCACGCCACCGGGCACGGCGGCCCATGCGGATGTGGCCGACACGCCCCCCATGAGCCACCACGTTGCGGCGCGCAGGCGGGCGTCGCTCAACTGGTACAGCGCGAACGACGTGGCGGCACCGGCAAACGCCGTGATGACCAGGCCTGCCAGCAGGACACGCTCTGCGCGCACCTTGGGACCGCCGGCGCGGGCGAGTCCGAACGCCAGCGTGACGGCAAAGAGTGCGCCGCCAAACGCCGCGAGGGGTTGCACGACCGGCGTGACGAGTTCGACCCCGACACCGACCGCAGCCGCGACGGCCCCGGCCAGCGGCATGGCGAGCACGGCGGCCAGCGTCGCGCCCGCGCTCGTGCCCACGAGGTACGGGTCCGCGACCGGGTTGCGCGTGGCCGCCTGCAGCAGCACGCCCGCCAGCGACAGGCACGCGCCGCACACGAAGGCGCCGAGCGCGCGCGGTACGCGGACGTGGAACAGGATGGCCGTTGCCGTCGCGTCACCGTCGCGCCACACGCGCTGCAGCAGGTCCAGCGCACCGGCATCCGACGCGCCGGCCTGCAAGGCGACGACGAACGCGAAGCCTGCCAGCACGGCGCCGCCCAGCCACGCCCGCGCGATGCTCGCCGATGGCAAGGGTGCCGGCGTGCTCACGGGACCTCGCCGGCAAAGGCGGCCGGATGGAGCGCCCGGGCGAGCGCGCGCAGGCCGGCGGGCAGGCGCGGACCCGGCCGACTCAGCAGGGCGGTCTGGACCGCAACGACGCGTCCCGTCTGCACGGCGCGCAACGCCCGCCAACCCGGTCGTTCGCCGATGTCGCGCACGGACTGGGGGTGGTCCGTCACGTCGGCATCGGCCAGCACGATGACGTCGGGGTCAGCCGCGAGCACCGACTCCGCCGAGACCTGGAACCAGGCGGCGCCCGCGTCGGCGAACACATTGGCGCCCCCCGCTGCCTCGAGCACGGCATGGCCAAACGTGCCGCGACCGAGCGTAAACGGGCGACCGGGATCGCCGGCGTCCATCTCGTAGAACACCCGCACCGGCGCCACTCCCGCCAGGCGTGCGCGAACGGCGGCCACCTCCCCGTCGAAGCGCCGCCGCAGCGCGCGGCCGGCCGCGGGCTGGCCGCACGCGTCGGCCAATGCAACCAATGACGCACTGACCTCGGACAACGTCACCGGCGCCAACGCGATGACCCGCACGCCGGCTGCCGCCAGGGCAGCGTGGAGGCCCGGGGGAGGGAAATGGCCGACCACCAGATCCGGCGCGATCGCCAGGATTGCCTCGGCCGACGGCGCAAATCCCTCCACGGCGGGCACGCGGAGCACGGCCGGTGGCGTGTCGCTCCACCCGTCGCGCAGCACGATGCGGTCGCAACAGCCGACGGCACACAGGGCTTCCGTGGCTGCCGGCGAGAGCGACACGATGCGCGGCCGGCCCGTTGCCGCCGCCAAGGCTGCCGGACCCGCCGCAGGAGGCGTGCCTGGGCCGAGCGCCGCATTTCTGTCGCAACCAAGACCGAAGTGCAGCGCACAAGCAACGCCCACCCCGGCAACGATGCGGGGAACCACGGCGCCACGCCACCGCCTCGCCCACAACGTGCCAGCTTGGACGCGGTTGGTCACAGCGGAAAGCCCACGATGTCGACCGCGCCGAGGCTGGCCGGGTTCGACTTGAAGGCGGCCAGTTCCGCGACGGCCGGCGTGTCGCCGGTGGGCACCGAGAACACGCGGACATCGCCGGCCGCAGCATCCTTCTCGCCCACCCAGGCGCGCCGCGCGACGGCGTCGGCATAAAGCCCGGAAAACGCAAACGCCCCCGCAGCTTTGCCCAGTTCCTTGGCGGAGCCGGACTTGACGTCGACGAGCCAGAGCACGTCGGTGGTCTTGGCGGCGAAGTCTCCCGCCGTCGTCGCGACGCACCAGCGGCCGTCACCGAAGCATGCGAGGTCTTTGCCGAACGGACCCTTGGCCAGCGTTTTCGCTGCGACGGCCGTCGTGACGAATGGCTTGTCGTTTGTAGAGTTGACAAGCATCAAGTTTGAGCCGTCGATCTGCTTGGGGCCGTCGCCGAAGAAGCCCTGACACGCCACCAGCACGCTGCCGGGGCCGACGGTCGCAGCCGCCACGCAATTCTTGGCGCCCGGCAGGTCGAGCGTCGCTGCCACGCTGCCGTCGCCGGGTTGGATCGCGGCGATCTTGCCCGGCGCGGCGGACTTGAAGTCGCCCGACAGCATCGCCAGCGGCACCCACAGCTTGCTCAGGCCCGGCGCCGCACCGGCGAACACCGCGCCGTCCCACGTCGCCTTGCCGGGGCCCGCCAGCACGCTGGTTCCTGTCGTCGCAGCCGCCAGCGAGATGCGGCCCACGATCGCGTTCTTGGCGGTGTCGATGACCAGCACGTCGTCGCCGTCGTCGAAGTCGTCGGCAGCGGGGGTCGCTTTCGGGTTGACACCCATCCGTGTCACCCACGCCTTGCCGGCCGGCGCATCGATGCAGTCTTGGGGATTGGCGGCGAATTTTGTCGACACGTCCAACTGTGCGGTCGCCTTCTTGGTGGTCGCATCGACCCACGTCAGCACGCCCTTGGCACGATCGACGAGCACGAACCGGCCCTTGGCGTGGGCGGTGTGGCCGAGGACCACGTCGCCCGACAGCGCGGTGCCGCCGGGTGTCACGACCGTGCCCGAGTTCAGGAAGTTCGACGCGAGCGCCTTCCTCGCGGCGCGGTCCGCCGTTGAAATGGTGGTGGATTTGAAGTCGGAGCCGAGGATCGCCACGCCCTCGTTTGGCGCCGGGGCCTGGGCGTCCGCCATGGCGGAGTCGCCGGCTGCGGTGTCAGCAGCGACCGTGTCAGCGGCGGCGGTGTCAACTGCGACGACATCGACGGTGGTCGCATCGCCCGTGGTTGCGGTCGCTGCGGCTTTGGTGTCGTCGGCGCACGCACCGGCGGCCAGCGCGCCGACGAGGGCACTCAACATCCTGAAACGGAAAGTCATCTCAATCTCCTGAAGGTCGTGGATGGGGAGTCACGGCGCGACGACCGACACGTCCGTGGGCAACCGGGATTGGGGCACCGCGGCACTCTGGCCGCGCCAGCCCAGCCGAGCGAGCAGCGTGCGGCCTGGCAGGGGCCAACCGATGAGATCGACGCGATCGGCGTCGGTGATGTCGTCGATGGCGATGTCGCACCACAGGCCGCTGGCCAGGTGCTCGATGCGACCCCCGCTGCCGGCCAGGGTGCGCGGCGCCACGGCGACGAGGTTGGCGGGGTCGAGAAAGTAGCCGGCCTGCCACGTCAATTCGGCCCAGGCCGAGGCCTGCACGCTCCCGAACGCGCGCACCACTTCGAAGCGCCCGCGCCACCGACTGCGCGGCCGCAGCGGCAACGGCTTGCCGTCGTAGGCGGGCCGACCGGACGCGTCTTGCGTTTGCAGCGTCGCGTGGCTGAAGCTGGCGGTGACGTCGCGGCGCCAGCCCACGAGGGCTTCCAGTTCGAGGCCGCGCACGGTCGCACTCGCGACGTTGCGGTGCATCGCCTGGTGGGGGCCGGTCGTCTCCAACTGCACGAGATCGGTTACGTGTTGCACAAAGGCGACGGCCTGGGCCGCCGCCCACCCTGGCCGCCCATCGGCCCGCAGCGTCAGGCCGAGGTCCGCGCCCAAGGCCGTCTCGGGCCGCAGCGACGGATTGGCGCGCACGACCGCTCCGTCGCCGAACAACTCCGTCAGGGCCGGCGCCCGCGTGCCTCGTTGCACCGCTCCTACGGCGTGGAGCCAGCGCACGGGTTGCCAGCCGGCCCCGAGCCGCGCCCCCCACAGTGTCGCATCGGTGTCGGCCACGGCGCGCCATCCAAACGGGAAGCCGACATTCGTCATGCGCTGGTCGTCGTGGCGCTCGACCGCGACCGACGGCGCGACCTCGAAGTCAGGGCCCTCGAAACGCAGCGGCAGGGCCACGCCGGCGCCCAGCGTCGTACGATTCGACACCGGCTCCGCTCCCCCACCGCGCAAGTCTTGACCCTCGATGCGTCCGGTCGCCGCGGTGGCGCGCGCTTCGGCGTGTAGAGGGCCTGCCAGCGGCGTGCGCCAGTGGACCTGCGCGAGCCCGGCAGTCACCGTGTGGCGCGCGTGCCACGGCAGCCCCAGTTCGCCGAGCCGGTCGTCGACGACCGTGTCGCGCGCGCTGCCTTGGGCGACAAGGGTCAGCGTGTCGTCGGTGCGCCACAGGCCCGTGCGTTCCGCCGACACCCAGCCGAGGTGCCGGGTGGTTTGGACGTGCGCGTCGAGGGCTTCGTTGCGTACGGAGCCCGGCACGCCCTGATCGAGCCGGTTGCCCACCCAACGCCCGCCGAGCCGCCATCCGGACCACGCGCCGTCCAAGGCAAACGTGCCGCCCAGCCGCGCGAGCCCGTTGTTGCGGCGCGTGCGCGTGGCATCGTCGGACGGCTCGAATGCCGTGCCGCCATCGGATCGGTACGGGTGGTCACCGTCGGCATCGAGCCAGCGTGCGGCCGCGAACGCGTGCAGCGAACCGACCGACCCGCCCGCCGCGACCTCAGCGAGGCGCGCCCCGAAGGATCCGCCACCCAACGTCGCTTCTGCTAGCGGGCGGCGCAGGCTGCGCGTCTGGATGCGCAGCGCGCCACCGATTGCCTGCAAGCCCAGCGCTCCGGGCGTGGCGGACCGGTACACTTCGAGCCGCTCGATGCCAGCGGGCAGCAGTTCGGCGAGGTCGAGGCTGCTGCCGTCGAGCGAGGTGATGGGGATGCCATCGATGAACGCGGTGGTCTGCTCCGCCGTGCTGCCCCGGACTCCCAAAAGAACGGGAGCGCCGAAGCCGCCGAGGCGCTGGACGCGGAACCCCGGCAGCGCGGCGATGGCGTCCGGCACGGTGGCGTGGCGCCTGCGCAGGTCGTCACCGTCAAGCACCGTCGCGGCCGCCGTGGCGTCGAGGTCGCCAGCGGGCAGGGCAGGGCGACGCCCGCGCACAGTAGCCTCCGGCACGGCGATGCGGTGGAGGGCGGGGCCAGAGGTGGGGGTCCGACCGGGCGGTGCTGCGGTCGACTCCGATGTCTGCGCGAGGGCCGCCGTCGCGATGCAGGCCGTGGCCAGCGCCGACACCTGCGCCGTCGCCCGTGCGAGCGCTGGCGATCGAAAACGCGCCGATGCTCGCAAGGAAGACGATGGCAGAAAGGAAGACGTTGGCAGAAAGGAAGACGTTGGCAGAAAGGAAGACGTTGGCAGAAAGGAAGACAACGCGCCGCCCACCGCCGTCCCAAACCCCGAGGACCGGTCGTAGGCTCGTGGTCGGTCTCCTGACTCGCAGCGGTCGGCGGGCGCGATTGACGCCTGCGCGATCGGCTCCCCCTTCCCACCGACACGAGCGGGCAGCTGGTGTCGGCAGTGGTTCGCCACGGCAAAGGCCGCAGCATGGAAGCGTTCCGCTGCTTACAGTGGCGGGTCCGTGCCGGATTCACACCGGCTTCCCACGGCGGGCGATGCCGCCGCCCCATCGACCGGTCTTGCGGGACCGGCGCGGGCACCCCGAGCGGCCGACAGGATCGGAGCGGCGCCCGATGCAGTCAAGCGATTTCTCGGGTCCTGATGCGTACCCCTGCCGCCTTGCCGCCGCGAGGCCGCGCCACACCGACCGCCTATTTGGGCGCCGGACCGTAGTGGGCCGACGGGTCCGCCGCCGCGTTGCACGCCGAACAGTCGAACCGAATGCGCCCGCTGCCGCCCGTGCCGCCCGTGCCCGGATAGTTTGGGCTCGCCGCTACTCCGCCCGTGGCACCCGAGGCCTTGGCCTTGAGCGACAGCGCGCCCGCCGACAGCCATACCGTGCCCGCTGCGCCGCCGCCGCCACCGCCGTTCTCGCCGCCCGCCTGGCCAGCCTGGCCGACTGCGCCGTGTGCGGTCACTTCGCCGGCGCCCTTCACGTCGGCGGCAAACACGATCACGATGCCGCCGCCTGCCCCGCCATCGCCTGCCTTGCCCGCGTCCTGATCCTTGCCGCCGCCGCCGCCGCCCGAGCCGAGAAAGATGCTGACGAGGTTGGCGACCCCATACGGCGCGCCGCCCACGCCGGGCTTCTCGTTGCCGTAGTTCGCGATGCCGCCCGTGCCGCCTGCCGTCGCATGGCCACCGCCGCCACCGCCCGCGCCGACGCAGCACTGCGGCGTGTTTTCGTTCGAAGTCCCACCGCCGCCGCCGCCGTACAGCGGTGGCGTCGCCTGGCTTTGCGCGCCGGCCCAGCTTTCGCCCTGCAAGCCGGTCTTGATGCTGCCGGTGAAGCCCGTGCCGCCGCGAAACCCGAGCCCACTCGCGTCGATCGAAGCGCCGGCATGGACGTCCACGCTGCCGGTGGCGCGGAACACGATGATGCCGCCGCGCTCGCCATCCCACGCCTTGCCGGTGATCTTGTTGCCGGTCTGCACGTTGACCGACTTGAACTGGGGCACGCGCACCACCTGGCAGCGGTCAGTGGCGTCCATCGAACACTTGAACGGCAGCGCCTTGTCGAGCTTGACCTGGTTCGACGTCAACCCGATGGTCGCGAAGGCGAACTGGCCCGCATCGATGCCGCGCATCTGGATGATCAGCGCTTCGTCCTGGTCCTTGAAGCCCGACGGGTCCTTGAGCCCGAACGTCGTCGCGCCAGCTGCGATCGTGGCAAGGGGCTGCGCATAGACATTGACGATCTGGCTGCCGAGCGCCGTGAGGTCGCCGTCGCTACCGGTACCGGCAGGCGCGCCTTTCCAACGCACGGCGATCGTGTTGCTGCGGCGCTGGGTTGCCGTATCGACCACGGACACGAAGACGAGGTCTTCACCGGGCACTTCGGGGAACTCGGCAACGATCTCCGTGTCCGACGCGCTCGCCGCCGCAACCGCCTGGCTCCACGCGAGCAGCGTGGGTTTCTTGCCGAAGCCGCTGCCTTTCGCGGTGTACTTCTTGCCCTTTTCGACGACATCGACCGCCGCGCCCTTGGCGTCGTAGATGCCGGCGAGGTTGGGTGTTGCTGCCGAAAGCCCGGTCAGTCCCGCGCCGTCGCCGATGAAGGCCCCGGCCGTCAGCTTGCCGGTCACGTCGAGGTCGCCGGACACCTTGCCGCCCGTGGACGCTAGGAACATGGACTTCGTCAGCGCCGCGAGGTGGCCGGGCAGCACGCAGCCGGTGCACTTGAGGTCGTCCACGACCTCGGCCTTTGCAGCGACCAACGCATAGTCGGCGGTCTTGGCGTTGTCAGCGCTTTTCGCAGTCAGCGCTTCTTCGGCCGGGCCCCCTTTCGATTTTGAGCCCGCGTAGGTGAATGCGACCTTGGGCCCGGTCACGGCGCCGTCGGCGAGGTGGCCCGCACCGATGCAGCCGGAACACTCGACTCCACCGGCCACCTGGGCCCACGTGGCGCGTGGCACGGCCAACAAGCGCTCGCGCGGCAATTCGGCCTCGGAGCCGACTGAAATCCCCACCCACAGCGGCCCCGCGTTCGTCAGCAGCGCGTCGGGCACCGGGTCGGGGTCCGCGCCGACTACGAGCGCAAACACGCCACCTTGGACGGCGACCGCCTTGTAGCCCTTCGTCCACAACGGGTCCTTGGCGGCCTCGGCGCTGTAGAGCGAGACCCACAGCACGTAGCTGCCGTCCGCCACGGGTCCTCCTCCCGTCGCGCGCAACAATCCCTGGGTGGCGAAGCTGGCGGCATGGGCAGGGACGGGCAGGGCGCTTGCGGCCACAAGGGTGGCGGCCAGCGCAGTGGCGAACCGCGCGGCTGGCCCCATGCCGGGAACGGCAACGGTGGGCTGAGCGCGAGGGATCTTGCAAACGGGGCGGTTCATGGGTTTCTCCGAGGTTGCGTTCGTTCGGGGATCCAGCGTAGTAGCGTCGGACGGGCCGTGCAATCCGGGCCCGCCGTGGCTTGAACCCGCCTCTGCCGGCGCTTGGGCCGCAGCCGGAGACACCATGACCGCCGAACTGCATGCCGTCGTCGCGCTGCCGCCGGCCACCGAGCCCGACCGCGCGTGTGCCGCCCTCGCAGCTTCGCTCGGGGGCTCGCCGTACGATCATCGCCAGACGCTGCTGAAGAACGTGCCCTGGATCGTGGCGTGGCGACCTCATCAGGCTGCGCTCGCGTTGGCTGCGGAGTGTTCTGGCGCCGGCCTACCAACTCGGATGTGGACGGCGGACGAACTGGCCGACACGCCGGAGCCGTTCCTGGCCCGCAGCTTTCGGCTCGGTGCGCGCGGCTTCGAAGTGAGCGGCCGCGCGGGCGAGCGCGTGCTGCTGCTTTACGCCAAGGTGGCCCTCGTGCTGCGGGCGCGCGCGGAGCAATCGACGACCACCACCATCGAGACCGTGCAGCGCAAGACAAGCATGGCTGCGTTGGCCATCGGGCTGCCCATCGCGACCACGAAACGGACGACGGAGCGTGACACGGCGTTCCAGCAGTCCTGGTTCGCGCTGGTCTACGGCCTGGACCCTGATGTGTGCATTCGCCTCGACCGCGACGTGCTCGAGTACGGCGGGCTCGGACCGGCCATGGCAGGGGGCGCGATAGCCAACTGGCTCGCGCTGCTGGGTGCCATCGAGGCCGCCTGCCCCGGCGCTACCCGCGACGGCCGGCTGGAGAAGGCGGCGGGCAAGCTGGTCGGCGTGCCGCTCGAAGTGCAGACGGCGCGCGCCAGCAAGGACCGCAAGACCAAGGTCTCGACCACGACGATGGGTACGGACAACGCGGGTGCCATCGATTTTGCAGCGATGCTGTTGTTCCTGGCCGAACGGGCGCGCCGGTCTGCGAGATAGGCCGACTTCGCGCTTGACGCATGGGGTCCGCAGCAGCGCGTCGTCGACGCACGCCAACGCTGCACTGCGTTCCACGCCGAGCGACCGCGCCGCTTCGACGTAGCGCCGCACCGTCTTGCGGTCCAGCCCGACGTCTTCGGCAATCCGCCGTAGACCTCGCCGCTTGTGCTTCAGCCAGCACACTAACACCGCGCCCATCTGAACCACGGACAACTCCCGATACGCCACCGACGCGTTCGAACTGGTGCTGCAGCCGGGCGACTTCCTGTTCATCGACAACCACCGCGAGTCGATCGTGCCGCTCGCCGAACTGCCGGGCGTGGTGCGGGCCGTGTCGGCGACGGCTGCGCTGGCCGGGGTGGTCAGGATGATGGCGTGCAACGCGGGGCATTGAGCCGGAGCGCCCCTCAATACCCGTACAAGTACTGCAGCCCCGACAACCGGTAGCGCGCCTGCCCGTCGTCGATCGCACGCCGCTCTCGCTCGCGCACGGCGGGGTCCGCAACGACCGACCACTGCCCGTCACCCCTTTGCTCGACCAATTCGCGGCCCGTCCAGCAAAAGGGCAGCCGGCAATCGACCGCGTCATTAAACAACCAAGACTGTCGCGGGTGCGGTGACGCGAACAGGTCGCACCCCCACGCATCGACGGTCGCCGGCGTCGCGCGCACCAGCCCCAACAGGCTCGGTCCAATGTCGAGGTGTTGGCTCATCACTTCAAGGCGCTTGCCCCGCCACGCCGGCCGCATCAGGTCGGGGGCGTAGAACACGAGCGGCACCGTGGACATCGCCACGTGCGCCTCGGGCGACTCACCGATGCCGTAGAAAGGATGGTCGCCGGTGAAGACGAAAAGCGTGTCTGCGAACCACGACTGCTTGCGCGCGAAGTCGAGGAACGCCCCCAAGGCCCGGTCGGCGTACTGGAAACAGGTGAAGCGTCCCTCGACGTTGTCTGCGCCGAAGGCCATGAGGCCGCGCACGGATGCCGGCAGTGGGCCGTCGCGCTGGAAGCCGGCCGGCACCCTGAACGGTGCGTGATTCGACTGTGTCATCACGAAGCTGAACGTCGGCCCGGTCGCAGCGGCCAGGACGCTCGCAATGCCGGTGTACAGGTCGCCATCGTGCAAGCCGAACTCATGGTGTGGCGCGTTGGGAAAGCTGTGCTCAGCATACAACTGGTCGTAGCCTGCCTGCGGGATGATCGCGTGCAAATCGTGCCAGCGCTCCAGGCCCGCGTAGAAGAATTGGGTGCGGTAGCCCTCACGCTTCATCCAGGTGACGGGCATCGACGCAAAGGCCTTGCGCGCCTCCTGGTGATAAGGCAGCGCCGGGTGAAAGTCGCGCGGCAACGGAAAGCCGAAGTTGACTGCGGCGATGTTCTTGATGGTGCCGTGGCCGCTGGGGAAGTGTTGCCGCACCGACGTTCCGCCCGCCATGAGTCGCAACAGCGTGCCGGCCATCGCGTGGCGGAATGCCGCGTCGGGATGGTCGAGCACCCAACCGGAATAGCTCTCGAGCATCACCACCACCACATGGCGAGGCTTGCGCACGAGCACGTCGCCGATGTGGGACTCGATCGTGCGGCGTACCGGATGGCCGCGCGCGCCCGGCGAGTGCGACCCCGGCAGCGCCCCGATGTCACGGGCGACGGCGGCAGCGAGCGCTTGCTGGGCCATGGGATCCGGCGGCAGCAGCACGCGAAAATCGCGGGCCTCCCGCTTCTTGACGATGCTGTCGTTGAGCGCCAGCACGGGATTGCGCGCCAGCACGTTGATGAATCCATGCGTCGAGACAGCGTCGTGGCGGTGCCGTTGCGCTAGCGTGCGGGCGTCGAACGGCCCCACTGCCAGCACGAGCAGCGCCAAGACCAGCGCACTGGTCGTTGTCGGGCGCCCGCGCAGCCACGGCAGGCGCTCGAACACGGGCACGCGTCGGGCTGCGAAGTCGAGCCCGATCAGGGCCGCCGCGCCCACCAGTATGGTGGTGAGCAGTGCCACCATCGGCAATTCGTCGCACATGCTGGCCAGGGCGAGGTGGGCATTGCTGGCGTTGTCCCAGAACTCCCAGAAAAACACGTTGAAGTGGTCGTGGTAGTAGTCGTAGTAGTAGCGGTCGGCGACGGTGAGCGACCAGAGCACGACCACGGTGGTGGCGACGGCACTGTTGCGGACGAAGTGGACGTTGGCGCGTCGACTCCAGAACAGCAAGAGGTATGGGACGGCCAGGTGCGCCGCCACGAACGCGTCGAAGCGCAAGCCGCGCGCAAAGCCGACACTCAGGTCACGCGCGGTCCAGGGCTGCGCCGCGAGTTGGGGCAGGTGGCTGAGCGTGAACAGCACGCGGCCGACGCCGAACAGCAGCACCAAGGTAGCGAAGAAAAGCAGGGTCCGCGAGGCGTGGCTGGCATCCGTGGGCGCAACGGACTCGGGCGCGGTCGGCTCGGGCGGTGGCGGGTCGGGCGGTGGCGGGTCGGGCGGTGGCGGGTCGATGGGGCGGTCGTGGGCTTCCATGCAGCGAACCAGCGTGGCGGACGGCCCCGGCAGTGTCAACGAGGCGGATCGGGCAAGGATCGCTGGTGGGTCCTGGCCGGGACCTCGGCTTGCCGCGCACGTCACGGCTTGCCATGCTCGACACCCGCGCGGGAGTCCTCGATCCATGCTGTTGCCATCTGCCTTGAACCTCCCCTTCGTCGAGGAGCACTATGCCGCCTGGGCCAAGGATCCCACGTCGGTTCCGGCCGATTGGGCGGCGTGGTTCGCGGCGGACGCGCCAGTCGAGCCTGTTGTGCCACGCGTACCTGCTGCGCCAGTCCTACCTGCTGCGTCAGTCGTACCTGTTGCGCTGGCCGCCCCGCAGCCCGCTGAACGCCTGCGCCAGTGGTCCGTGCTCGCAGACCTCGGCGACGCCGATGTGCTGGCACTCGAGCACGCACTCGACGCCGAGGGTCCACTCACCCAACGCCTCATGCAATCCGTGACCCAACGCCTCGGCGACCTCTCGGCGCGGCAAGAGCGCGTCGACCTGCTGATCCGGGTCTACCGGGTGCGCGGCCACGTCGTGGCGCAACTGGACCCGCTCGGCTCGTCGCCCACGACCCACCCCGAATTGGAGTTGGCGCGCTTCGGCCTCGGTGAGGCGGATCTGGATCAGGCGTTTTCGGCGCGCACGCTGCACGGCGCTCCGGTGATGACCCTGCGCGCCATCTTGCAGAAACTGCGCGCGACGTACTGCCAGGCCATCGGCGTCCAGTACATGCACATCGACGACCCCGACGTGCGGCAGTGGCTGCAGACGCGCATGGAGACGACCGAGAACCGCTGCGACCTGAGCCCCGAGGAGCAGGTCCGCATCTTCTCAAAGTTGACCGACGCCGAAGTGTTCGAAGCGTTCCTGCAAAAGAAGTTCGTGGGCGCCAAGCGGTTTTCATTGGAGGGCGGCGAGTCGCTGATTCCCTTGCTCGATCTGGCGCTCGAAGAGGCCGCGGCCCACGGGGTCGAAGACGTTGTCATCGGCATGGCCCATCGCGGGCGCCTGAACGTGCTGGCGAACATCGTCGGCAAGAGCCCCGCGCTCATTTTTGCCGAGTTCGCCGACAAGGACCCCGACCTGCACATCGGCCGCGGCGACGTGAAGTACCACCTCGGCGCCACCGGACGTCGCACGGCCCGCAACGGTAGGGCGCTTGAAGTACGCCTGTGCTTCAATCCGTCGCACCTTGAATTCGTCGGCCCGGTGGTGGCCGGGCGGGTGCGGGCGCGGCAAGACCGACTGCGTGACACGGCGCGGCGGCGCGTCCTGCCGATCGTTATCCATGGCGACGCGGCAATGGCCGGCCAGGGCGTGGTGCAGGAACTGCTCAACATGTCGCAATTGCCTGGCTATGGCGTCGGCGGCACCGTGCACGTCGTTGTCAACAACCAGGTGGGCTTCACGACGCCGCCGGAGTCGGGCCGCTCGTCGCACTACGCGACCGACGTGGCAAAATTGTTACAGATTCCTATCTTTCACGTCAACGGCGAACACCCCGAGGCCGTCACGCAGGGGATCCGTCTGGCGCTGGAGTTCCGCGAGCGCTTTGGCCGCGACGTCGTCATCGACATGTACTGCTACCGGCGCCACGGACACAACGAGGGAGACGACCCGACGTTCACGCAACCCGTTATGTACAAAGCGATTCGGTCCCGCAAGTCCGTGGTCGATGGCTACTTTGACAGCTTGGAGGCACTGGGGTCGTTCACGCGCGCCGATGCCGACCGGATCGCCCTGGGCAGCCAACACCGTCTCGACACGGAACTCGCCGAAGCCCGCACGGCGCCGCCGCCAGTCAGCCCGCCCGTTCCGCCCGGGATGGCGTGGTCGCGCTATGTGGGCGGTCGCGATCGCGCCGTCGCCGAGGTGCCCACCGGCATCCCAGGACCGCGCCTGCAAGAACTTGCCGCGCGCCTCGCGCTGTGGCCCGCCGGCTTCACGCCCCATCCGAAGCTCGTGCGCCTGCTGGCCCAGCGCCGGGAGATGGGCGACGGCGTGCGGCCGGTCGATTGGGGCGCCGCAGAAGCGTTGGCATTCGCCAGCCTCGTCGGCGACGGTCACTCCGTGCGGCTGTCGGGCCAGGATTCGGGGCGCGGCACCTTCAGTCACCGCCACGCCGTGCTGCACGACCAAGAGACAGGCGCCACCTACGTGCCGCTGCAGCACGTGGCGGCCGGCCAGGCGCCGTTCGACGTGTGGGACAGCCCGCTGAGCGAAGCGGCGGTGCTCGGCTTCGACTACGGTTACAGCCTCGATTGCCCAGACGGCTTGACGTTGTGGGAGGCGCAGTTCGGCGACTTCAGCAATTGCGCGCAGGTCATCATCGATCAGTTCCTGAGTTCCTGCGAAGACAAGTGGAACCGCTTGACCGGACTCACCTTACTGCTGCCACACGGCTTTGAAGGGCAGGGGCCGGAGCACTCTTCGGCGCGGCTCGAACGTTTCCTGAACATCGCCGCGGAAGACAACCTGCAGGTTTGCAACGTGACCACGCCGGCCCAGTGGTTCCACCTGCTGCGGCGCCAGGTGCTGCGGCCGATCCGCAAGCCGCTCGTGGTGATGACGCCCAAGAGCCTGCTGCGCCACCCGGAATGCGTGTCTGCGGCGGCGGACCTCGTCGAGGGTTCGTTTCAGCGGGTGTTGGCCGACCCGACAGTAGCGCCCCGCGCGGCACGCAAGGTCCTGATCTGTTCCGGCAAGGTCTATTTCGACCTCGTGGCCGCGCGTCGCACCGAGGGGACTGAAGGGGTTGCGATCGTGCGCCTCGAGCAGTTCTACCCGCTCAGCGACGTCGAACTGCGCATGGCGCTGGAGCCCTACGCGGATTCGGTGCCCGTCGCATGGGTCCAGGAAGAGCCGCTCAACATGGGCGCGTGGGGCTTCCTGCGGCTGCGCTTCGGCGAGCGACTGTTCGACCGCTGGGCGTGGCACGTCGTGGCGCGGCCGGAATCCGCGAGCCCCGCGACGGGCTCTCCGGCGGCGCACCGGATCGAGCAGGACCTGTTGGTGGCCAAGGCACTGTCTGTCGATCCGACAACAACTGGATGACATGCGCCACACGGCGCGAGGTGAGTCGATCATGGCCGTGGAGTTGCGGGTGCCGGTGGTGGGCGAGTCGGTGCGTGAAGTCGAAGTGGCGAAGTGGCTGGTCGCCGAAGGGGAGGCGGTCGCGCTCGACCAACCCGTCGTCGCCATCGCGAGCGAAAAGGTCGATCTCGAACTGCCGGCGCCTGCCGCCGGTGTGCTGCGGCGCGTGCGACGGCAGGCAGGCGAGACGGCGCAGGTAGGCGAAGTGCTGGCCGAGATTGAGGAGTCTGCGACGGCCACTGCGACGGCCCCCGCGACGGCCCCCGCGACGGCCCCCGCGACGGCCCCGGCGGCGCCTCGGGTCATGCCGGCGGCGGCGCGCGTGCTCCATGCCGCCGGTGTGGACCCCCGCAGCGTGCCGGGCTCGGGCCCAGGCGGTCGCATTACGCGCGCCGACGCGGTCGGGTTCATCGAAGGGCAGAAGATTCCGCTCGTGTACGCCGCACCTAGCGCGGTGGTGCCAGAGCCACAGCCCCTGGTGCTGGCTCCTGCGGTCATGGCCCCCGCCAGCGCCGCCGCGCCCGCAAGCGACGCCCGCGAGGAGGTCGTCCGCATGTCACCGCTGCGGCGCCGCGTCGCGGAACGGCTCGTGCAGGCGCAACAGCAGGCCGCCATCCTGACGACCTTCAACGAGATCGACATGACGGCCGTCCTCGACTTGCGCAAGCGCCACGGCGAGGCGTTCCTCCAGCGCCATGGCGTCAAGCTCGGTTTCATGGGGCTGTTCGTCAAGGCCGCCGTCGATGCCCTGCAGGCCTTTCCGCTGGTGAACGCCGAGGTGCGCGGCACCGACATCGTCTACAAGCACTACTTCGACATTGGCGTCGCCATCGGCGGCGGCAAGGGCCTCGTCGTGCCCGTGCTGCGCGACGCCGACCGTCTGGACCTCGCCGCCATCGAGCGCACGATCGCCGACCTGGGCGTGCGCGCCAAGAACGGCACGCTGAAGGTCGACGAACTCCTGGGCGGCACGTTCACGATCAGCAACGGCGGCGTCTACGGCTCCCTGCTGTCGACGCCGCTACTGAATCCGCCGCAGTCCGGAATCCTCGGTCTGCACACGATCCAGGAACGACCGGTGGGAGTTGCAGGGCAGATCGTGTTGCGTCCGATGATGTATGTGGCGCTCAGCTACGACCACCGGCTGGTGGACGGGCGCGAGGCGGTCGGTTTTCTGGTGCGGGTCAAGCAGTGCATCGAGGCGCCAGAACGGCTGTGGCTCGGGGTGTAGGTTTCAATCGACTCGCTTTGCAGGGGTCCTTCGAGACTCCCCACGCCCTCTGGGCAACCTCGACGGACGCAACATGGGCTCTTGATTTCAGAGGCTTGCGGGCAGCGTCTCGGTGGTTGCCAAAAGATACGACGTGCTGCTGCGCCGCGTTCGTCGCGCTCGCCGCCACGATGACGCAGCAGTCTGCGACCGTTGCCTACTGCTCTGCGTCGCCCGTCTTCGGCGCCTCCGGCACCACGGGTTCGTCGTCGGCGGCGTCGGGCACCGCACGCTCCTTCAGCGTTGCGCACGCGAGCTTGTCGTTCAGTAGGCAGCCGCGCTTCAGCACCGACAGCGCGCGCTTCGGGTCCGGCGCGATGCCCTCGCCGGCATCGAGCGCCTTGGCCAACCGGACGCAGCTGACCGTATTGCCGGCGCTGCACGCGAGGTCGTGATAGTGAGCAAACTGTTCGCGCGGCTGGGCGCGACCTTCGTAATAATAGTCAGCAACTTGCGTACACGCGCTGCCGTTGCCGAGGTCGCAGGCCCGCATTAGGAACTCGAACGCTTTGTCACGAGAGGCATCGACCCCTCGCCCTTGCTCGTAAGCGAGCGCTGCAAATTGGCAGCCGCTGGCGTGGCCTTGGTTGCACGCCTTGATGTAGTACGCGGCAGATCGCCCGATATCTGCTGAAATGCCAAGTCCTTTTTCTGATGCACGCCCCATCAGGATGCAGCCGGAGCCCGCGCCCATGTCGCAGGCGCGTTGGTAGAATGCCACCGCTTGGGATTCCGACCGGTCCGTGCCGCGGCCGCCCTCGATCATCGTGCCAAGGCTCGCACACCCCGGGCCGTAGTTTGCGTCGCACGCGCGGCGGAAGTGTTTGACGGCATGGGCTTCGTCCTGAGCAACGGCGCGGCCGTCGGCGAACAGGTTGCCGAGGTTCGTGCAGGCCCGCATGTCGTTCTGGTTGCACGAGGACTGGTAGTATTTTGCTGCCAGCGCCTCGTCCTTCGGTACGCCGAGGCCTGTCTCGACGAGCACAGCGAACCGCGTGCAACTCAGCACGTGGCCACCACCGCACGCTCCCTTGAACAAGATGGCGGCCTTGACGAAGTCGCGCCGCCGACCGCTGCCGTCGCGGTACATCTGGCCGAGGCCGCCGCAACTCGGGCTGTCGCCAAGACTGCAGCCGCGCTCGAAGTAGCGGCCGGCATCGCGCACATCGACGCTGACGCCGTTCGAGCCCGACTGCAGCATGACGCCCAACTTGCCGCAGTCGGTCGCGACCCCCAAGGAGCAGCCCCGCTCCCGCGATTCGGCTTCGGTGGGCGGTGGACCGTCAGGGCGCGCGCAGGCCGCGACTCCGATCGCGTCCAGCAGGACCAGCAGCGTCAGCAGGAAGAAGCCGGGGAAGCGGACCGTCACGGGAATCTCAGGGGGCATGGCACTCTCCGCGCCTATCGTCGCGCGATGTCGGGGAGACGGCAACGGCCCGCCCGTCAATCGGCACAAGCGGGGTCGCCGCCGTGGCATTGACACCAGGCCGCCGAGCCTTTCGCATGCTGTTCGTTGGGAAACTCGCAGGAGCAGCGGTACGTGAGGCTGGCCGTCTCGCCGCGGGCCTTGCGGCACGCACAGTACCATTGCGCGGTTGGCGGCAGTTTCAGGGCGGCCGGACAACGCTGGCACCACGACGCGGACCCCTCGTCGGAGCACACCGGGTCACCGGCCGGTCGCTTTGGCGTCGCAGCAGCCACCGCTGCGGGGCGGCCCGAAGCGCCGACGGGGGCCGTGGTCGGGCGCGGTCGTGGCCGTGGTGGGTCTCCTCGGTCTCCGAGTCGCGGGCGGTCGCTTGCCGCGGCGGCCACTGCGCTGACGTCCAGGCTCGGGTCCGCCGCCCCCGTGCCCGGAGTGGCACCTGCCGCGACCCGCGCTGCATCGTCGCCGGCGACGGCGGTTGGTGTGGCCGCAGTCGCCAATGCAGCAGCCGTGGCGGCCCGCCCCGCAGCGCCGGTGTCGGGAACCGCCGCAACGTCAGTTGTGGGCGTGGTGGCTGCCGCAGCCTGTACCGCAGGTGCCGCAGGTGCGGCGGCGGCAACATCCCCCGCGCCCGCAGTCGGTCCAGCGGCGCGCGATGTTGCAACCCGCGCGCCGGGCTGCCCGACCGCAGCCGCAGGAACGCGGGAGGCCGTCCAGGAGCGCACGGCCCACCAGCCGGCACTCGCGAGCGCAACGAGGGCCAGGCCCACTGCGAGGCCGATGCCCGCCATGTGCAGCGCCGATCGCTCTGCCGCGGCCTGGGGCGCAGGGGTGGGGTCGCGCGGCGCTCCCTTGCGCGGCGCGGCGCGCACCGGCGCAGACGACTGGCCGCGCATGGTAGTGCCGCCGGCGGGAGCCACCGGGCGCGGCCCGGATTTGCCGTCAGCACCGAGCTTGCCTTCGCTGCCGACCGCGCCCCCGCGCCGCCGCAAGCCCTGCCGCGACGGGCCGTCCGCCTGGGAGCCCGCAGCCGCACCGCCACGCGCCGCTGCGGGAGGCTCCGCCGGCGTCGGGATCTCGAGCCGTGTCGCGTCCGGGTCGTAGGCCGGTCGCGAATCGCTCGCCTCGGTTGCCGACACCGCCTGGAACATGCGGGTCGCCGCGTCGTCTTGAATGGCGTCGGTCCCGCTCGCAGGCGCGGCGCGTTCCGTGCGCGGCCGCGGCAGAGACGCGTCCGCCGGTCGGTGGCCCAGGTGCTGGCGGGCCTGGTCCAACTTGGCCGGCGTGAGCACGTCCATGGCGGTCGTCGACGCATCATCGACCGACGCGCCCAGTTCCGCGGCGGGCGAGCGCTGCCACGTCTCCAGCGCGATGCGCATCTCGTCGGCCGAACGAAATCGCTTGTCGCGCCCCTTCTCCATCGCCTTGCCGACGATGCCCTCCAGCAGAGGGTCCACGTGCGGCGCCACCTGCGCCAGGGGTGGAGCGGCTTGAGTCAGGTGCGCGGCCAGGACTGCGAACGAGTTGTCTCCATCGAACGGGCAGCGTCCGGCCAGGCAGCGGTACATCACGCAGCCGAGCGCGTACAGGTCGCTGCGCGCATCAAGGGTTTCGCCGAGCACCTGCTCGGGGCTCATGTAGTGGGGCGTACCGAGGATCGCGCCGGTCTGCGTGAGGTTGGCCGTGTCGGCGAGAAACTTGGCGAT
>SHZF01000002.1 GCA_009692425.1 Myxococcales bacterium
GCTGGCGTCGCTGTGGGGGACTTCAACGGGGACACCAAGCCCGACCTCGCCGTCACGAGCTTCGACAGCGCCACGATGAGCGTGCTGCTGAACCAGTGCAAGTGAGCTGACGCCCGCGCCACGTCGGCCACGCACGCCACCGTGGCGCGGATCTGGCCGGCGATTTGTGGGGGCCGGTGCGGTTTTCCAGGAGCGCAGGTGTCCCGCTCCGGCGTAAGCGCCCGACCATCACCGCCTACCACGCCCGTCGTTGACCGAGCACGCTCGCTCCGCCGCGCCCTCCGTGCGCTCAGGAGCCGCCATGCCCGGCCCACTGGCGTTTCGGGAGCGCCACGACCGGCGCTGGTGGCAGGCTGCCGTCGCCCGCCTCGAAGCCTCCGGCCTGCCCACCACCGAGTTCGCCGCCGGTGTCGGCGTCCACCCGTCCACGCTCGCATGGTGGCGCAGTCGCTCGGTCCGTGAGGCGCTCGCACCTGCCGACGCAACCGCCCACGCGTTCGTGCGGGTCGAGGTCGAGCCGGTGCCGGCGATGCCGCAGCGCGTCGCCGTCGAGGCTGCGGTCGGGCCACTGGTCGTGCGGGTGGCCGAGCACTTTCGCCTCCGCCGCTACCAGCGCGAGGTGCTCGCGTGCCGCTGTGGTGAGTCGATCGTGCGCCATGACCGCCAGGTGGTGCTCGATCACGATGACCGACTTGCCGGAGTCCACCAGGCGGTCAAGCAGCCCAAGCAACTGCTCCAGGTCGGTCAGGTGAAGCCCGTTGGTCGGTTCGTCGAGCCCGTCGATGCCGCCGTCGGCACCCTTGGCCATCGCGAGCTTGAGCCGCTGCCGCTCGCCGCCCGACAGCGTACTGGTCGTCCGGTCGAGGCTCAGGCAGCCCAAGCCGATCTCCGCGAACGCCCGGATGTGCGGCTGCAGCGTCTCGACGTCCTTGGAGAGAAACGATTTCTGGCGCTTCGGGATCAGGCCCTCGCTGGTCAGGTTCAGGTTGCCGATCTTGACCTTGACCGGTTCCTTGTGCAGGAAGTCCTTGCGCTCTTTCGGCGTGTAGTCGCGGATCGGCTTGTTCGGGTCGAGAAAGCCCGATTCGGTGAAGATGCGCACCTACCAGCCGTCGGCGACGGTGAACGTGCGCCTTTCGGTCTTGCCGCCGCCCTTCTCGACCGTGACCTGACCGACACCGCGGACCGATGCGCCAGCGAGTTCCTGGGCGGCACCCGATTGGACCGCTGCGGCTGCGCGGACCGCCCCGCACCGCACAGCACACATCGCAGATGCCACGCCGCCGCAAATGCATTAGCCTGAACGCCCCGTTGTCGAGGAAATCGCCCGTGACCCACACCAACTCAGCACCTCGCGCACCCAGCCAAGACCGCCCGGCCGACCCGTGCGTGCTCGTCATCTTCGGCGCCTCGGGCGACCTGACCAAGCGCCTGCTGATGCCCGCGCTCTACAACCTGCACTGCGACGGGCTGTTGAACAACCGCGTTGCCATCGTCGGCATGGCCATGGACGAACTGACCACGCAGGTGTTCCGCGACCGCCTGTCGGCCGACATCCGCCGGTTCTCGACGCGCCGGCAGTTTGACGAGGCGGCCTGGCAGCAGTTGGTCGAGCGCATCCACTACACACCTGGCAGTTTCAACGATCCCGCGGCGTTCTTGCGCCTGGGCGAGGTGTGCGGCGAAGTCAGCCGGGCCGCCGGCATCGGCGACAACGTCCTGTTCTACTACGCCATCCCGCCGTCGCTGTTCGGCCTGGTGTCGCAGCGCCTGAACGAAGCCGGCCTCACGCGCCCAGGCAGCGCCAACTGGCGCCGGGTCATCGTCGAGAAGCCGTTCGGCACCGACCTGGCGTCGGCCCTCGCGCTCAACGAGCAACTGCTGGCCCACTGGCAAGAGGGACAGATCTACCGCATCGACCACTACACCGGCAAGGAAACCGTCCAGAACCTGCTGGCCTTCCGCTTCTCCAACGGTATCTTCGAACCGCTGTGGAACAAGCAACACGTCGATCACATCCAGATCACGGTGGCCGAGACGGTGAGCGTCGAAGGCCGCGGTCGCTACTACGACAATTCGGGCGTGATGCGCGACATGATCCAGAACCACATGTTCCAATTGCTCGCGTACCTGTGCATGGAGCCGCCGACGTCGTTCAGGGCCGACGCTGTGCGCAACGAGAAGGTCAAGGTGCTCGACGCCGTGCGGGTGATGACGCCCGAGCAGGTGCGCAGCCACACCATCGTCGGCCAGTACGGCGCGGGCACCAAGCCCGACGGCACAGCGGTGATCGCCTACCGCGACGAGCCCGAGGTCCCCGACGATTCGCGCACCGAGACCTTCGCCGCCATCAAGCTTTTTATCGACAATTGGCGCTGGGAGGGCGTGCCGATCTACCTGCGCAGCGGCAAGAGCTTGTGGACGCGCAGCACAGAGATCCTGGTGCAGTTCAAGAAGGCGCCCGAGGTGCTGTTCCGCGACACCCCGGAAGTCGACGACATCGAGCCGAACCAGTTGTTGTTCCACATCCAGCCGGATCAGGGCGTCGAACTGCGCTTCCAGGCCAAAAGCCCCGGTCCCGGCATGGTGCTGCAACCGGTCAACATGCGTTTCGACTACCAGTACAACTTCGAGGCCAGCCGCTCGACCGGCTACGAAGTGCTCATCTACAACTGCATGACGGGCGATGCCTCGTTGTTTTCGCGTTCCGATCTGGTCGAGGCGGCATGGCGCATTGCCGAGCCCATCCTCAACGAGTGGAAGCACGGTCCACTGCCGAGCTTCCCCAACTACACGACCGGCACCTGGGGGCCGCGCGCATCGTTCGATTTCATCGAGCGGGACGGTCGCAAGTGGCTAGAAATCGTTGACAAATCAATCCTAGAGCGCGTGCCGTTGTTTGCCAGGACGAGCGCGTCGTTCCTGCACGGCCTGGCGCTCTGTCTCAAACCGGTAGCCAAGGCGCCGGGCGAGTTCGTGGTGCGGCGTGGCGAACAGGGCAGGGAGATGTACTTCGTGGTGCGCGGTGCGATCGAGGTGCTGGGGCCCGATGGCGCCGTGCTCAAGGCGATGGGGCCCGGCGACTTCTTCGGCGAACTCAGCGTGCTGCTGGCGGGCCCGCGCACGGCGACGGTGGTCGCGCGCAGCGACTGTGACCTGTACTATCTGGAGGGCACGGATTTTTGTCGGGTGCTGAAGATCTACCCGGAGTTTGCCCAGTCGATCGTGGAGGTGGCGGCGGATCGCTACAAGGTGGTGGTGGCGGCCGAAGCGATGCTGGGAGTCAAGGCGTAGCCCAAGTTGACATCCGGCGGTGCGCGCGCACGCTTCCACACCGGCACCAAGGTCAGGCAGGCAGGCTCTGGAGTGCCCGCGTTCGTTCCAGCATCCTGTGCGGAGATGCCACTCAGAGAGTACCCGATGAAGTCGATTCCCTTCACTGCCGGCGCCGCAATCGTTGGCGTACACCTGCTCGCTCCTGCTGCCTACGCCGAAGACGCTCCCCTGCCGATGATCGGCATCGGCGTGGCCCTGCCGCTGGCCGGTGTGCCGGGCGGCTCGATCCACGTGCCCGTGAACATCGCCCGCAACATTCGCATCGAAGTTGGGCTCGGTCGCATCGCCAACTCGACCGAAGTGAAGGGGACCAAGGCCGACCTCGACACGAGTTCGACCATGACGGTCGGGTGCGGCGCCTTCTGGCTCGTGCGGCCAGACGACAAGTACGTGATCTACGTCGGTCCGCGCTTTTCGCTGGGTGCCGAAGCGGGGTTCGGCGGGGCGGTGATCGGCCAGACGAAGATCGAGTCCGTCCCTGCCGCTGCGGCCCCCGCGACGCCCGAACCGACGTCTTCCGCCTCGGTGATGTCCACCATCGGGACGGTGTTTGCGCGATTCTACTGTAGTCCAGCGCGCGGGGTCGGCGCCGTACGGCCCAGGAGTTCATGATGTCGCAGAAAAATCGCTCGTCGGTCGTCCACGCGTTGGTCGTCCACACCTCAGCCGTCCACGCCCCGACCGTTCGCGCCCGCGCCAGGTCTCTTGCGGGCAGGCTGCTCTCGGCCGGCGCCGCGCTCTTGCTGCCCAGCGTGGCGTTCGCCGCGACCCTGCCGGTCCAGGGCACCCTGCGCACGCCGGGCGGCGGACCCGTTGCGGACGGTGCGTACGTCGCCGTGGTCGCGCTCTATGACGCGCCCGGTGCCGCCAAGCCCGTCTGGCAGGAATTGCAGAAAAAGGTCGTCGTCTCTGGTGGCTTCTTCGCCTTCGATCTCGGCTCGGCGACGCCGATCGACGACAAGCTGCTGCTCGCCGGCACACCGCTGTGGGTGGGGCTGCAGATCGGCGGCGACGACGAATTGGCCCGCGTGCCGATGGGCGGGGTGCCGCGCGCCTGGCACGCGGCGATGGCGGCCGGCCTGGACTGTTCCGGCTGCGTCACCGGCACGCATCTCGCTACGGGCGCGGTCGGCTCCCAGCACGTGGCCTTCAGCTTTGCCGGCTCGGCGAGCAAGGGTGGCCCGGCGGACGAGGCCCTGCACGCCAAGACGGCGGATACCGCGAAGAACGCCGACTTCGCCGCGGCTGCCGATACCGCAAAGTCCGCCGGATTCGCCAACGCCGCCAAACAGGCCGACTCCGCGGCCAGCGCCGAAGAGCTGAAGTGCAGCGGCTGCGTCGGTCTCAAGCAACTCGCCCCGGACGTCGCCAACGGATTCGTCTCGACCAAGGGCGGCACCATCGACGGCAAGCTGGCGGTGACCCAAGGCCTGGACCTCGGCGCGAGCTTGATCGGTGGCGGCCGCTTCGAGGCCGTCGATGTCGCCAAGTCGGCGTGCGGCGCGCCGGAGTTGGGGCGCATCAGCGTGGACGCCGCCAACAAGCGGCTCTACTTCTGCGACGGCACAAAGTTCCGCAAACTCCAGTGGTGCACGGGCGAGTGCAAGGCCCAGGTCGTCGTGCCGTGCGGTCAGGCGCTCGTCGACGATTGCGGCGACCCCGGCACGTGCACGGGCAAGGGCACCCTGTGCGCGCCCGGCGAGGTGTGTGACTCCGACAAGTGCACAGGGCTGGGCGAGACGGCCGAATCGGCGGTCGCGAGTTGCAAGGTGTTGCTCGGTGCCAAGCCGGGGACGGCCGACGGCAGCTATTGGGTCGATCCGGACGGCGCGGGCCCGAAGCCGGCACAGAAGCTGCCGTGCGACATGAAGGGCGGCGGCTGGACGCGCGTCGCCTACGATGACTTCGAAGCGAGTGCCGCGGGCTGGACTCCGGGCCCGGTCACGAGTTGTGGCGCGTGGGGCAAGGTGCTGGGCGGCTACGCTAAATTCGGCGGCGGCGCCGTTACCGCCAAGACCTTTGGCGACCTGCCCGCGCACACGGCGGCGCGCGTGGACGCCGTGTGGGTGCGCCTCGACTCGTGGGACGGCGAGGAGGCGCGCATGAAAATCGACGGCCAGCAGGTGTGGTCCAAGGTCGGGGTGCACACCGGTGGCGACGGCCATGTGTGTGGCGCGGACAACGGTTGGAAGGATGAGCTTTTTCAGGCGAAGGGCGAGCTTGCACACGCCAATGCCACGCTCGAGGTGCAGTTCTCGTCGACGCTCGACCAGGACCCGTCCGACGAAAGCTGGGCCGTCGACAACGTCGCGGTGTGGGTGAAATAGCGTCGCAGTGTGGGTGAAGGCATGTCGCAGTGTGGGTGAAGGCATGTCGCAGTGTGGGTGAAGGCATGTCGCAGTGTGGCTGCGCCGCCAGCACCCTCTAAGGCTGCTGTGCCGTCAGCACCTTGTCGATCGCCGGCGCGACGACCTTCGTCTTAACCCCATTGGGCCAGTGGACCGTCGCGTACGTGACCTTTGTCGCGGCGCCGAGCCCAAAGTGGACGATCCGCGCCGACTGGCTCAGGTACCCCTGCGCGCCCTCGAGCGCCCGCCAGTACGTGCGACCGCCGGCGCGGACTTCAACCCACGCGCCGAACGGATCGCGGGGCGCCTTGCCGGCAAGCTTGACGTCGAGCCAATGCCGCCCCGCCGGCAGGTCGTTGCGGTACAAGTGCACGCGGTGCTGCCAGGTCAAGACGGCCAGGTCGAGGTCACCGTCTCGGTCGAAGTCGAGCGTCGCTGCGGCGCGCGCACTGGCCACGTACGTCGCCCCGGCCAACTTCTCGGTCGGAACGGTCGCGCCATCGGCTGGTGGGTCCAGCGCCACCTGTGACTGGCGCTCGACCATGCCCGCGCCGAGGTTCACCAGCATCAGGTTCGGCGTGTAGGGATACGGATTCGACATGCCACTGATGACGAAGATGTCGAGGTCCCCGTCGTTGTCGAAGTCCGCCGGCACGTGCCCCCACGGCTGGTACGTCTCCGTCTTCCACTGCAACGCCTGCTCACTGTACTTCCCGCCCGGCTGATGCATCCACAACGAGTTGCCGTACAGCGGGCCACTTGGATTGTCGCCCAGGCCCATGCTCGGGCCCTTGTTGCCTTTGTAGCGGACACCGGTCTCGATTTTCGCCAGCGGCAGCTTCGGGTCGGCCCACATGTCAGAGTGCATGTCGGTCAGCAGGCAGTCGGGAAAGCCGTTGTTGTCGAAGTCCGCGCACGTCACGCCGACGGCGCCATACGAGAGCTGCGGCATCAGGGTCGCACTCTCGTCCTTGAAGTGGCCGGTCCCGTCGTTGATGAGCGTGGCGGAGTGCCCGAACGCGTCGGCGAGCACGAGGTCCGGGTCGCCGTCGCGGTCGAGGTCAGAAGCGGCGAGGTCGGTAAACGAGCGCGTCAGCTCTGCGGCGGTGGCGCCGACCATGCCGTGGGTCTTCGACACGTCCACGTAGGCAAAGCCTTTGCCGGGGCCCTGGTTGCGCAGCATCAGGGTCGGGTCGGCGGTCGAGGCCATCATCATCGACATGATCGACTTGCCGACGTAGTGGGCCGGGCAGTCCGGCGATGCTGCCACCAGCGTCTCTTCGGTGTACTTGAGGTTGCCGACCACGACGATGTCCAGAAAACCGTCACGGTCGAAATCCACGAAAGTCGCGCTGCCGAAGTGCCCCTTGAACCCGGCGCCCGCCGCCACCGCCACGTCGGTAAACGTGCCGTCGTCGTTCTGACGCAACAGCGCACACGGCCGCCGCACGAACGTCACGAAGAAATCCGTGTCGCCGTCGTTGTCGTAGTCGCCGTGCGTGACCGCCGCGCGCACGCCGTCGTCCAGGGTCTTCAGCAGCGCGGACTTGTCGTCGAATTTGCCGTCGCCCTTGCCGAGGTAGTAGCCCGTCGGCCCGCATTGGTTCAGCAACAGCATGTCGTCGTGGCCGTCGCCGTTGAAGTCGCCCGTCGCCATGCCGGAGCCGTGCTCGTACAAGGCCGAAACGCCGTTGTTCTCGACGCGCTTGTGCTGCCACGGTACGCCGCCGGCCAGCGCAACCTCCGTGAACTTCCAGCCCGCCGCCTCGCCGAGCAGGGGAACGGCCGGGTCGTCGGGGAGCGTGACCCCGTCGCCGCCATCGCCATCGCCGGCCGCAGCGTCCGCCGCGGTGTCGGTCGCCGTGTCGGTCGCGGTGTCACCGGGTGCAACAGTCCCATCGGCGGCAGCGTCTGCGACCGCAACCGTGGCCACGTCAGCCAGGGCGACGGCGTCGACGGGGCCACTGTCGCTCCCGGCCGCTTCCGCCACGCCGTCCTTGGCCGCGCCACCGAGCGTGTCGGCAACACCATCCTGCGCCGCGTCGGTCGCCTTGGCGGCCAGCTTTTCGGTTTCGCCGCACGCCACCGCCTGAAGCAAACCAACGACGAGCAAGACCGCCCGCAGTCCGCGCCGCCACCAACCCGCCGCAGGGATGCCGTCCAAGCTGCCGGCCGGTGTGGATGTCATCATGAACCCCTCCCCCCAAACACCCGCCGAAACGCTACACGGTGGGTTCTGGGGCGTCAAGCAAGGGGATGGCCCGCACGGGTTTCAGGCTTGCGAACCTTGCTGCCAGCGCTCATACTCGTTCGCCGCGGCGTGATCCGGGCGTTCTGGAGCTGAGAAGGCGGGCTGGCGCCGCTTGCCGGGATTCTGGATCAAGACTTCCTTGCGCAATTGGGGCAATTGATGAAAACGACCGTGAAACCGCTGCCTTTTCTCTTGATTTTCCTGATGGCGTGGCCACTTGGCGGGTGCGGGAACGACCCGGTCAGCAGCGACGCCAACGCGCCCGGAGACGCGGCGGCAAGCGGGGATGCGACGGCGGGCGAGACCGCGGTGAAGGACGGCGCCGGGCCGGCTGACTCCGACGCAGCCACCGACGGGGCGACCGCGGATGCGACGGCGGCCGACACTGCCAGAGCGACCGATGGTGCCGGCCCGAGCGACGCCGACGTCGGGGTCGACGTCACGGATGGTGCTGTGGAGGTTGAAGCCGACATCGCGGCTGCCGACGATGCCGCGCCCGATGCGGTGCCGACGCCTGACGTGGCGGACGCGAAAGACCTGACGGATGCAGGGGATGGGGCGACCTTGCCGGGTGATGCGACGGTGGCGCTGCTTGGCGAGCCGGTTGGCTGGAAGTTCACCGAGGTCGCGCTGGCCGCTGGTATCCCTTGGAAACACAACCGCATCGAGATCGGCGGGGCGTCGACCTTGTATGAGCACGGCTCCGGCATGGCGGCGGGCGACTTCAACGGCGATGGCCACGCGGACATGCTGCTGTTGAACCAGTGCGGACCGACCGGCTACTACTTGGGCAAGGCCAATGGCACGTTTTCCGATCAGTCCAAACTGCTGCAGCAACTCGACGACGGCGTACGCGTCCAGGTGGCCCACGGCGACTACGACAACGACGGCGACACCGACTTCTTCGTGACCTTTGTGCGCCGACCCTGCGCCCTTTTGCGCCAGAACGCCGACGGCAGTTTCACCGACGTGGCCGCTGCGGCCGGAGTTGCTGCGGTGGGCCATTACGGCGGCACGACCTTCGTCGATTTCGATCGCGATGGCTGGCTCGACCTGCTGGTAGCCGGCAACATCAAGTACACTGACGAGAAACTCATCCCTGCGAGCGCGACCTGCAGCGCGTACTATGCCGCCAGCCCCGCGACGATGATGGACCTCACCAAGAAGCCCCCCGTCGACCCGAGCCTGATGTACCGAAACCTGGGGCCAGGCAAGGGCTTTGCCTTCACCAACGTCGCCAAGACCCACGGCATGCCGGGTGCCAACGACTTGGCCCCGGTGCGCGGCTTCACGGACGTTACAATGTCGGACTTCGACCGCGACGGCGACCCGGACCTCACGCTGACCGACGCGTTTGGTGTGTCAGCGGTGCTCGTGAACGACGGCACGGGCCACTTCAAGGACGAGATTGCGACGTTGATTCCGCAGTTCTCCTACGGGGCGACCAATGCGGTCTGGGCGGACTACGACAACGACGGCTTCGCCGACCTGTTTCTGGCCGACATGCATTCCGACATGTGGCACAACCCGAAGCTGCCCTACGAGCAGATCGGACCGGGCCTGCGCTACAAAGGCTACCTGGGCCCGATGGCGGGAGTCGGCGACAACCCGACCGGGCCGCTCTACGGCAACAGCCTGTGGTTGCACGAGGCTGTCGGAAAATACAAAGAAGTTGCGATGACTTGGAAGGCCGAGACCCACCAGCCCTGGGGTGTCCAGCCAGCGGACTTCGACAATGACGGCGACGTCGACCTGTTCGTGGCGACCGGCATGGGCAACCCGTACCTCTATGTGGCAAATCGACTGCTCGTCAACCTCGGCGACCATTTCGTAGACCGCCAGGCCCAGGTCGGCCTCGACCCGCCGGCTGACGGTGCCCTCGACCCGGCCCAGATCGTCGGTGCCGAGGCGTACATTGCGAGTGCGCGGACCTCGGTGGCGCTGGACTACGACAGCGATGGCGACCTCGACCTCGCTGTCATGACGTACCACCACCGCATGCACCTGTACCGCAACGATTTACCGGTCGGACGGCACTGGCTGGAAGTCCACCTTGCCGGCAAGGCACCACGGGACCCGTTCGGGGCCTGGGTCGAGGTGCAAGCTGGTGGACACACGTACTGGCGTGCTCTCGACGGGGCGCGCGGCTACCTCAGTCAGGCCGGGCGCAGCGTGCACTTCGGCCTCGGCGCCGCGACCCAAATTGCCTATGTGTCGGTCTACTGGCCCGATGGGACGCAAACGAAAGTCTCGCAGCCTGCCATCGACAAGCCGCTGACCATCCAGCAGAAGTGACAGCGCAAGACGTCCAACTCACCATCGCCGCGCAAGGCTACTTCCAGACTGCGGTCTTCGTCGCGCCGGCTGCCACGTCGCCGACCAGGGTCTTCGTGCCGTCGGGCCAGTGTACCGTGACATCGGTCGCCTGGTCCGCTCCGCCCAGGCCGAAGTGCGCGAACCGGGTCGATGAGCCACCCCAGCCGCCGCTGCCGTTGAGCCAGCGCTTTCGCACGCTTCCGTTCACCTTGGCCGTCACGCGCGTGCCGAGCGCATCGCGGTTGAGCCCCTTGCCTTCGACGACGACGACCATGTACTTGCCCTGTTTGGCCAAGTCGTTGCGCAGGATGCGGACGCGCGCGGACGGCTTCATGCTCGGACCCGGCCGCGTCTGCACGACATCGAGGTCACCGTCTGCGTCGAGGTCGATCAGGCGGTGATCGACGAACAGGCCGTGCGCGTACGGGCCGTGGGGCAGGGCCGTCGCGACGAGCGCCGGGCCCTTGCCGTGGGTGTACAGCACGTCGATGCTGGGCTTGCTGGAAAACGGGTTCTGCTTGCCCATCGTCAAGCCGCACGACGACACGAACTCCGCCAATTGCTCGGCCGTCATGTTGACCGAGATGCCGAGCAGCAGGTCGTCGAGCCCGTCGAGGTCGAGGTCGGCGATGAGCGGCGACCAGGCGCTCGCACCCCAACTCGGCCCCCAGACGCCCAGCGTGCCGCCGCCGTCGAGGAACTGGGCAGGCTTGCCCGGCTTGGCCGCAGCCTGGAGGTAAGCCGGCGTCGGACCCGCGTCGGCCAGCACGAGGTCGAACAGGCCGTCGCCGTTGAGGTCGCCCACGGCCCACCCCATCGCGGCGGCCCACGGGTGAAAGCCGATGTCGACGTCGTGCACGGCGAACTTGCCGCCCAGGTTGCGCAACAGCCGATGGCCGTCGTTTTCGTCGCCGGCGAGGATGTCCATCTTGCCGTCTTCGTCGACATCGAGCGCCAGGACGACGGTCTGGTTGCCGCCGGTGGGCACCTGCCAGGCGTCGGTGACATCGGCCATGGGAAGCTTGGAACCCTGGATCAGGACGCGGTCGTTCATCTTTTTCGTCGGAGGAAACACCGCAAAACTGCAGACGAGATCGCTTTCGGTGTACTGACAGCTCAGCCCACTGCACGGCGGCGGCTCGAATCCCGCGCCAATGTACAAGTCGAGGTCACCGTCGCCGTCGAGGTCGGCCGGCTGCACGCTGAAGGCGGCGTAGTCGGTGATGTAGGGCATCCATTCCTTCGTCTTGTCGACGAAGCCGCCCTTGCCGTTGCCGCCGTAGACAGACGCGCCGGAGTAGCCGCCAAAGATCAGGTCCGGCTTCGCGTCGCCGTCCATGTCCACGGCCGAACAGCCGAAACTGGCCGACGTCAGGCTCGTGTCCAGGTCCGTCATGACATGGACCGGGGCGCCGGGGCCCAGCAGCGCTGCGTGCACCGTCGCCTTGGTGTTCACGCGCTCGATGACGACGAAGTCTTCGCGGCCGTTGCCGTCAAAGTCGGCGACCGCGACGCAGTATTCGTGCCACTTTGCCGGGTCGACCCCGTATTGCGCGGTGACGTCGGTGAACGCGGCGAGCGGCAGGGTCTCCGGGTCGACCGATGGCGAGGTCGGGGCCGTGGCGACGTCGGGGGCGTCCACGGCAGCGTCCGGTCCGGCGAGGTCGTCCGGCACGGGAGCATCGGGCGCATCCCCGCCAACTGCCGCAGCTTCGGTGTCGGCCGAGGCCACGTCGGAGTCGGGCGCTGCGCCGGTCGAAGAATCCGCCTCGGCCACCCCGTCTGGCACCGGAGCGATGGTTGCGGTCGTGTCTGCGGCCGTGTCGGCCAATGTGGTGTCGGCAAGCGAGGGGAGTCCCGGGTCGGCGCCAGCGGCAGGGGCCGCGTCCAGGGTGCCAACAGCCGCTTCGATGAATTCGCCTGCCTCCGCCCCGGGGTCTGCCAGCGTGGTTGGCGCGTCCAGTCCGCGCCCGGCCGCATCCGGAGTCGCCGCAACCGATCCGCCTCCATTGCCACAGGCCATCGTCGCAAGGACCAAGCCGGTGGCGAGCACGCAGCCCAGCCAGCCCACAGACTCCTCTCCAGCATCGCTCACGGCAGGTAGCACTTGCACGTGCATGGGTCCTTTTTCTGGGCAAGCGCGCACGACTGCGCCGCAGGGCACGTCCAGCCCGGGCACAGCGTACACTTTGCGTTGAGGCAACCTTCGCCGGGCTGACACTGTTTCGCCGTCGCGCACACCGCGCCGCTGCCACCGCCGGTGCAGGGCGTCGCGGCCTTCGTGTTCATGAGCGCCTTGGTCGCCTCGCACACGTTGAGGTACGACTTGTCGTTGCAGCCGCACACAGGCGCGAGCGTCGCGGCACAACTCGACGGCGTCACGGCGCAGGTGCCGACGCCGCTGCATGTGTTGGCCGCCGCCCCCTTGCACCAGTACCCTTGGTAGCACGGCACGCCGCCGATCGAGCACGGCTGGCCCGCCAACGGGCACGTGCCCGTCTTGGCCACGTTGACGCCCGCGACCGCCGCCGAACAGCCCGACGCATAGTGCTTGCCGTCGCACCCGCACACGGTTGCGTTCGGGGGCTGGCAGATCGTTGGCTTGAGCGCACACGTGCCCGCCCCGCCGCACGCATTGGCAAGGCTCGCCTTGCAATACTCGTTCGCTTGGCATGCGACCGCGCCGCCGACCGTGCACGGACCGCCGCCGCCCGTCGGGCACGCGCCTTCTGCCTTGACGTTCTGGCCCGCGACCGCCGCCTGGCACGCGTTGCCGTAGGACTTGCTGTCGCAGCCGCACACCGGCTTGAAGACCAGCGGGCACACCTGGCCCTGCACGGCGCACTTGCCGGCGCCGCCGCATTGGTATGCCAGGTTCGCCTTGCAATACTGGCCCGCCGAGCAGACAGCCGGGCCGCCGACCACGCAGTTCGTGGGCACGGGTGGGCACGGTCCCGCGGCTTTTTTCGCGACCCCTGCCGCCAGACGCTGGCAGTCGCTCGCGTACGTTTTCGCATTGCAGCCGCACACCTGCGACTTGCCGTCGGCGCCGGGGCACGGCACCGGCGGGGCGACGACGCACTTGCCCGGCACGTCGGCCCCGCAACTGGCGATGTCGCAGGCCTGGCCAGCCGGACACTTGATGCCCGCGAAGCCCCCACAGAGGCCGCTGACCGGGCAGGCGTTGCTGGTCGACAGGTTGCTGCCCGCCAGCGCCGCCGCACACGCGTTGCCGTACGTCTTGTCGTCGCAGCCGCACACGGGCTGGCTGATGGCCGGGCAGAGTTGGGGCTTGGTGGCGCACGTCCCGCTGCCCCCGCAGACTCCGACGGCAGGCGCGGCGCAGTATTCGCCGGCAGCGCAGGCCTTGGCATCACCCAACGTGCACTCCTTGGGCTTGGGTTTGCACTTCCCCTCCGAAGCCTTGGCAGCGCCCGCCTCGATGCGCGCGCAGTCGTTCGGGTACGTGACACTGTTGCAACCGCACACGTCCGCCCCGCCCGCCGAGCACAGCGCCGGCAGGCTGACACACATGCCGCCGATATCGGCACCGCAGCCAACGACGTCGCAGTGCTTGCCGACAGGGCACTTCAGTTCAATCTTGCCGGCGCAGGCGATGGCCGGTTCGGAATCCGGAGTCGTTGCCGCATCGGACCCCGCCGCATCGACGGCGTCGGACGGCACGTCGCTGTCGTCCGAACTGGCGGTACCGACGTCGGCAGGGTCGCTCCCATCGTTCACGTTGCCAGAGTCGCCGAGCGCCGCCCCGACGTCGGCTGGGCCCGCCTCGCCGGTAGCCGTCGTCCCATCGGCGAACTCCCCGCCGTCGAGTGGCGCGACCGGGTCGACATCGGACGCTGCCAGGTCGCTGCCGCCGGGAGCGCTGCCGGCGTCCAGCGGACCCCCTGCGCCGGGGTCTGCCGTCGCCGAGTCGGCGGCCTTGGCGTCGGTGCTCTTGGCGTCATTGGCCTTTGCATCCGCGGCCGCCCTGCTGGCAGCGGCGCTGTCTGCCCCGCTGACATCGAGGGAGAACTGTGGGGCCAGCGGGTCTGGCACCGCAGGCTCGCCGCAGGCACTGGCTGCAACGCACCCCGCCCACCACGCGAGCGCGAGCCTCGTTGGGCGTCTCGGACAGAAGTGCGAGAGGGCCGCTGGTTCCCGTCGCGTCGCCATGGAAGCCTTCCGCTGCATCGGCGGGTGCGTAGCGTACCAAGACGGCGCAACGCTTTACAGGGGGAAGTTCACCCAGGAACCACCAGCCAACCTTCCCCGAAGGCCGCATTCGGACTGCGTTCAGGAGGTTGGCGGTGAAGGCGTACACCGGGTACGTCGAACCGCCAACCGACGACGGCAACGACGAAATGCGCCGAAGGCAGCGGATCGGGGTGCACCGACGCGCTACGGTGTTGGTGAGATGGGCGACACGAGCGTGATCGTGCCGGCCAGCACCGGGACGACCATCTAGCCGACCGTGCGCCGGCCATCGACCAGCGTCGCTGTCAGCGTCGGCAGCCCCGGCTCCACGCGGGCGCACCCACCGAGCGCGGTGGACACCCGCCAGCCCGCGCCCTACGCTGCCTGCCCCGCCCGGAGCGCCCCGTGAACGGACCCTGGCACCGCCTGTTGCGCCCCCTGCTGTTTCGCCTCGACGCCGAGGCCGCGCACGAAATGACGTTGGCCGGCCTCGCGCGCGTCAGCCGTTCAAGGGTGTCACTCGATGCCATCGCCCAGGTGCTTTGCGCCGACCTGTCACCGTGGCCGGTCGCCCTGGCTGGAATCGCGCTGCGCAACCCCATCGTGCTCGCCGCCGGGCTCGACAAGGATGCGGTCGCGATCCCCGCCTGGCATGCGCTGGGCTTTGGCGGCTGCGAGATCGGCACGGTGACGCCACGGCCACAAGCGGGCAACGCGCGGCCACGGCTGTTCCGACTCGTCGACGACGGAGGGCTCGTCAACCGCATGGGCTTCAACAGCGCGGGCGCCGCCGCCGTGCGCGAACACCTGGTGCGCGGGCGCGCCGCCGTGGGCGACGGCAGCGACTTCGGTGTCGGGGTCAACGTCGGCAAGAACAAGGACACCCCGCTCGATCGCGCTGCCGACGACTACGTCGCCGCCATCGCCGTGTTGCGCGACGGAGCCGACTGGATCACGGTCAACGTCAGTTCGCCGAACACTCCTGATTTGCGGCGGCTCCAGCAACCCACGGCGGTGGCCCACTTGGTGGCAGCTGCGGTCGCTGAGGCGTCGGCCGGGGCCAGGCGCGTGCCCGTCCTCGTCAAGCTGGCGCCCGACTGGGAGCACCCCGACGAACTGCACGCGACGGTCGAGGCGGCGCTGCAGGGCGGCGCTGCCGGCTTCGTGGCGACGAACACGACGTTGCAGCGGCCGCTGAGTTTGCGGTCTAGCCACGCGCTGCAAGCCGGGGGGCTGTCAGGTGCGCCGCTGCGGGAACTCGCCTTCGACGTGATGCGGCAAGTCGTTGCATCGTGCCAGGGCCGCGCCGCAGTGGTGGCGGCGGGCGGAATCACGGAGCCGGCCGACGTGCGGGAACGGCTCGCCGCGGGCGCGGCTGCGGTGCAGGTCTACAGTGCGCTCGTGTTCGAAGGGCCTGGGCTGCCGGGCCGGTGGGTGCGTGACGGGGCGCACGGTCGCTGAGTCGGGCCGGCGATTCTGATGCCAAAGCCCGCCGAGCCGGATCGAGGGCTCGCGGCGAACGCGGCGAAGTCGCTGGCCCCCGCGTCACGGCTGCCCGCCTCGCTGCCGCCCTCGTCCCCGCTGACAACGGCATCTAGAAGTTGCGGTGCCGGTCGAGGCCGGCGCCGGCGCAACCGGTGCGAGGCAATTCGCTAGGCAAGCAACGCTCGGCAGTTCGTGCGGGCCGCAGCGGCGGATCGCCGCACCGGGCAAGGGGACTCCCTTGCTGGATTCCGATCGCCGATCATTCGTCGTTCACTCCCGCCATGCCGGCGTCGACGGCCACCACCGTCCGATCTTCGAGGCGCACGGCCGTCAGGCGCAGGCCCCACACGCAGCCCGTGTCGAGCGCGATGACGTCCTGGCCGAGGTGCAACCCCAGCGCCGCCCAGTGCCCGCATACCACGGTGGTGCCTGCGCTCGCCCGGCCCGGCACGTCGAACCACGGCAACTGTCCATTTGGAGCGCTGTCGGGCGGTCCGGCGTAGTCCTTGCAGAGTTCGCCCGCGAGCGTACACGTCCGCACCCGCGTCAACCACGCCACGGTCTCGACGGCCTCGGCGAGCGCATCGTCGGGGCGGGCACCCGGTTGCAACGCAGTCAGCAGGTCGCCGCAGCGATCGCCGCGCAGCCAGGCTTCGGCCCGCGCCGCGCGCGCCGTGGCCTCAACGACCGACCAGTGCGGATGCAGTCCCGCGTGGAGCAACAGCCGCCCGTTGACCCGGTGCAGCAGCGGTCGGTGGCGCAGCCAGGTCAACAGCGTCGTACGGTCCGGCGCTGCCAGCACCTCGTCGAGCGTGTCGCGCTTGCCCGGCCCTCGCACACCGGCGGCACGCGCCAGCAGGTGCAGGTCGTGGTTGCCGAGCACGGCCGTGACGCGATCACCTTGCGCCATGGCCCAGCGCAACACGCCGAGCGAATCCGGGCCGCGGTTGACCAGATCCCCGACGAGCCACACGCGGTCGCCGGGGCGCAACTCGAGGCGCGCCACGAGTCGCAGCAATGGCTCCAGACAGCCCTGCACGTCGCCGATGGCCCAAGTTGCGGCATTGGCGAGCGGAGGAATCACGCGGCGGTCCTTTGGCGGCGTGCCAGGTCGCGCACCCAGCGGGCGCGTTGGACCAACGAGTCGATCGAATCGAGGCGGTAGGCCCGTGCGTCGCCGAGCCGCGCGAAAAAGGCTTCGAGCCGCGCACATTCCGCCGCCAGGGCCGCAGCGCTGTCTGGGTGGAGCGCCGCGAACGATGCCGTCACGATGCGATCGACCGACGGGTCGAACTCCCACACGCCGACCAGCCGACCGTCGTCGAGAATGGCGCGGGTCACGGCGACGAACCCAGCGGGGACATCGCTGCAAGACGGGCATTTGCGCAGCCAGCGCAACGCATGGCAGCGAGCGCCTGCGGACTGGTTCGCCCGCAGCCGTGACACGCGTCCTGCGGCGGCGGAAAGGGCGGGCGACCTCATCGGGGCCCCCCTGCGCTACGACCCGTGGCAGTGGCGAGTGCGGCGATTTCGGCGGGCGTCGCGGGCCGCACGGCGCCGACTGGCAACTGAGGGTCGAGGCAAAGGGGCCCGACACGGTCGCGGTGCAACCGGGCCACACTGCCTCCGCACGCGGCAATCATGCGCTTGACTTGGTGGTAGCGTCCCTCGCGCACGCCCACGCGCACCAGCGCTGGCCCCAGCCGCTCCAGCGTCGCCGGTTGGCATTCCGTTCCATCGGCGAGGCGCAGGCCGGCGGCGAAGCGGTCCGCGGCATCGGCATCCACGTCGCGCGCCAGTTCGGCCAGGTAGCTTTTGTCGACGTGGCGGCGTGGGTGCGTCAGCGCGTGCGACAGCCCTCCATCGGTCGTCAGCAGAAGGAGGCCGGTCGTGTCCTTGTCGAGGCGTCCGACCGGGTGCAGATCGGGATGGCGCAGTTCCCCAGGCACCAGCGCCAGCACGCTTGGTCCGCCCGCGTCATCTGCCGAGCACACGCTGCCGGCCGGCTTGTGCATCACGAGCACGAGGTGGGAAAAAGGGTGCACGCGCTCGCCGTCGAGCCGCACGTCGGCCACGCCGCTCGTCACCGCCGCGCCGCCATCCTGGACGACCACGCCATCGACCTCGACCCGGCCGGCCCGCAGCCACCCGCCGACGTCGCGACGCGGGGCCCCCGTGCCGTGGCTGAGGTAGCGGTCGAGCCTCACGGCGCGCTGTCCGGCGGTGCCCAGCGCTCGCGGTGCAGGAAGCCATCGACCCGGCGGCGCGGCGGGCGTGGCGTGGGCGCAGCGGCAGAATGGCCGATTGCCACCAGCAGGACGACCACCCACGTCGGCGGGAAGCCTGCGATGGCGCGGACCGCAGCAGGATCGAACCCGATGTAGGGGCAGCTCTGCCAGCCGCGTTCGGCTGCGACCAGCATGAGCGCCATGGCGAACATGGACACCGACCGCATGGCCTCGTCGCGTGCGAGTTGCGGCGCCCCGGCGTAAAAGGCCTCGATGTTCGCGGCGAGGCGATCGCGCTTGCCCGCCGGCAGGTGATCCCAGCGCTCTCGCGCCAACTGCCACGCATCGGGGTCGGCCGCCAGCACGAGGACGCACGACGCGTCCGCAACGGATTGCTGGCCGAACGCTGCCGCCGCGAGTTCCACCCGCCGGGCCGGCTCGCGGATTGCCACGACCTGCCAGTGCTGCAGGTTGTACGACGACGGCGCCAAGCCCGCCGCCGCCACGATGCCGTCCAGTTCGGTGTCGGGCAGTTCGATCGATGGATCGAACTGCTTGGTCGCACGTCGGAATTCGAGCGCGGCCGTCACATCGCGCGCGCGCGCTGATTTCGACACAGGGCGTGCCAACGGGGCCGGATCAGGACGCCGCCGGCGCGGCTGCCGACGAAGCCGGGTTTCCACCAGCAGTCGAGGCCGCCGTCTCGTTGGACGTGAGCCGCGCGGTCTCATCGGTGATGCGTTCCTTGCCCCAGTTCAGGTCGCGGTTCGCCGCCGTGCGCTGAGCCCGCTTTTCGGCTTGCAACTCCACCAGGTGATGATGCGTCGTGAAGTACGGCAGGCTCGCCCCCACCATCGCCCGCACGTTGGCGAACTTGTGGTCAGCGAGGAACTTCGCCAGCCCTTCCTTCAACTCGTCGACCATCTCGTAGCCGAGCAGCATCGCGCCCGTGCACACCTGCACGGTCGAAGCACCGACCAGCAGGAACTCGATGGCGCCCGTCGAATTCCACACGCCGCCGATCCCGGAGATTTCGCACCCGGGCCGGTCGAGCGCGATCTCCTGCACCATGCGCAGGCCGATCGGCTTGACCGCCTGGGCCGAATAGCCGCCCGGCACCGAATGCCCTTCGACGGTCGGCACCGGCCGCAGCGTCTTGAGGTCGATGCCGATGATGCTGAGGATCGTGTTGATCGCCGACACCCCATCCGCGCCGCCGGCAAAGGCCGCTCGCGCCGGCACCCGGATGTCGGTGATGTTCGGCGTCAGCTTCGACCACACTGGTCGGCCGTCGGCGGCCGCCTTCACCCAACGCGTGACGGCCTCGACCATCATCGGATTTTGGCCCATCGCCGCGCCCATGCCGGTCTCGGGGTGGCCGTGCGGGCACGAGAAGTTCAGCTCGAAACCGTCGACGCCGGCGGTCACGCTGCGCCGCGTCAGTTCCTGCCAGCGCTTCTCGCTGAACGACTCCATCAGCGACGCGATCAGGATCTTGTTCGGGTACGAGGCCTTGATCTCGCGGAAGTCCGCCTCCCAGTCTTCGAACGGCCGATCCGAAATCAGCTCGATGTTCTGGAATCCAATGACTTCATTCGACTTTGCCGCCCGCAGCTTGCCGTAGCGCGGGCTCACGTTGATGACCTCGGTGTCAGTCAGCGCGCACGTCTTGGCGACCACGCCGCCCCAGCCGGCTTCGAAGCAGCGCGCGATCACGTTCGCATTCGTGCCGGGAGGTCCCGAGCCGATGACGAACGGGTTCTCGAATTTCATGCCGTTGACGTCGATCGACAGGTCGGCCATGGAGCCCTCCGCAGGCAGGAACGGGTGAGGTCGCAACTTATGCCGCAGGCACGCGCCGCCTGCAAGTCTGTTCCGGACAACTTCGGGCGGTCCATCGGGTTGTGCGGCCTTTGCCAACCCGCCGCGGCGGCGGCAGACTGCTGCGCCCATGCCCGACGCCGCCGCTGCCGCTCCCGAACCCGCACCGCGCACCGAGCGCTGGGTCGTCACGTTGCTCGCGCCTGTGCCCCACGGCCATGCCCAGCGTGCCTGCGCCGCACTGGCGCGAGGGCACGGCTTTGCCTTCGACATGGTGACGCCTCTGGCCGCCGCGTCGCCATGGGCCCTCGACGTCCACCTGCTTGGCAGCGCGCGGCCGGATGCCGACGGCCTGCGCGCGGCGCTGCGGGAGATGGCCCGGGCGCTTGCCTGCGATGCCGTTCTGCAGCGCGAGGGACCGCAGCGGCGTGGTAAGCGGCTCGCCTTGCTAGATGTCGACTCGACGCTCATCCGCCAGGAGGTGATCGACGAGCTCGCCCGCCGTCACGGCGTTTTCGACCGCGTCGCCGCGATTACCGAGCGGGCCATGAACGGCCACATCGACTTCGACACCGCGCTGCGCGAGCGTGTCGCCCTGCTCGCGGGAGCGCCGGCGGCGATCTTGGCCGACGTCGCCGCCGCCATCGAATTGACCCCCGGCGCGGAGCGGCTCGTGCGCGTGCTCCAGCGCCTCGGCTGTCGGATCGCGTTGGTGTCGGGCGGCTTCCTCGAGATCGTCCGGCCGCTCCAGGCCCGCTTCGGCATCGACCACGCGTTCGCCAACCAACTCGAGCTCCAGGACGGCCACCTGACGGGTCGCGTGACCGGTCCGATCGTGAACCGGCAGCGCAAGGCGGAACTGCTGGTGGCGACCGCTGCGCACGAGCGCGTCGATCTGCCACTCACGCTGGCGATCGGTGACGGGGCCAACGACCTCGACATGCTGGCGCGCGCCGGCCTCGGCGTCGCGTTCCGTGCCAAGCCCGTCGTGCAAGCCCAGGCGCTCGCGGCGATCAACCAGCCCGGGCTCGACGCCGTGCTGCTGTTGCTGGGTCTGTCTGAGGCAGACGTCGCCGGTTGGTAGCCGGAATTCGCGCCTACGGCTTCTTCAGCAGCGCGGCGAGCGGCGCCACGCGCAGGTCGTCGGGGTCGCCCGCCACGCCGAGATCGTGCAACAGGGCCATGTACACGTGTTCCGGCTTGAGGACCTCGCCGCCGTCTGCCACCGCGCCCGTCAGGAGGTCGGCCTTCTGCGGCGCCATCGCAACGTTGCCCGAGGCGCCGAGAATGCGTCCGCCCGCGATGCCGGCCCCGCCCACGAAGCAGCTGTTCGTCAGGTGGTGGTCGCGGCCCATGAAATTGTTCAGCATCGGTGTCCGCGAGAACTCCGAGAATCCGACGAACGTCACATGATCCAGCCAGGAGTCGCCGGTGCCCGGATGGGGCCGGCTCGCAAGGTCGTCCATCATCTTGCCGACGAGATCGAAGCCCGCCATCTGGCGCGGGCCCTGCACGGTGCCCCACTCTTCGAAGTGCGTGTCGAGCCCCGATTCCAGCGTCACGGATACGCACCGGCTGAGCCCCGAGGTCACCGCCGTCACCGCCATCGCCGCCTGCGCCGGGCCCAGCGTCAATGCGGCCGGATCGACGGCACCGATGCCGTAGTAGTCCCGCAGTTGCTCCATCACCGGCGTCTTGGCCTGGAAATCGAACAGGTCGCCCAGCGTGCCGCCGGCCATCTGCCGCGCCTTGACGCGCGACTGCTCGGCCGTCATCCACGCCACGGACTGTTGGGCCCCGTCGCACAGGGAGTCCTGCGCCAGCATCGCATCGACCTGCTTGAGCACCGCGACGGGCAGGGCCGAGGGGCTCGTCTTGAGCGCGCGAATGAGGTCGGGAACGCTCGACACCTTCAAGCCAGACGCGTAGTTGGGCTGATCGACGTTGTAGCTCTCGCAGCGCAGCGCCAGGTTCGGCACCACGTCGTCCTTGCCGAGCAGCGCGGCCAGGAACGTTGCCCCCGACGAACCGCGTGCGAGCAGGCCGCTCGGCGGCTTGCCGGTCAGAAAGCGGCGGCGACCGACTTCGTGCGTCAGCGTATCCATCGACATGCCGCGCACGATGGCGACACGCTTCTTCTCGAATTGCGCCTTGAGCCCGCCGATGAACGGGCCGAGCAGTTGCGGCTTGCCTGAGGCGTCCAGCACTTCCCACGGCTTGGCGCCGTTGGGGACCGCGATCTTCTGCTTGTCGTAGCCCGGCAGGATTTGCGTCTTCGCCACGTTGCCTTCATGGAACAGCACCGGGTCGCGCGGGTCCAGGCCCAACAACACGTCCCAGCCGCCGCCGAAGTAGCAGAAGATAAAGTAGCGGTCCGTGATCTTGGCGGTCGGCGCTGGCGCGGCGGCGTGCGCGAACGAGAGGAACCTGTCGAGCCCGCCGAACAGGCCGAGGCCCGCGCCGGCGGCGGCGCACGTCCGGATCACCTCGCGGCGGCTCCAACGTTGCTCTGCGCGTTTGCTCATGCTGCCTCACCGTCTGGGGCGACTGCCCGGGTCGTCTCTGGTTTTGCCGGCGTCGTGCGAGGTGGCACGTTCAGTTCGGGTAGATGCTGTCAGCACAGCTAGCCATTCTCAGTACAGGTAGAAATTCGGGTGCGTGACGAGGCCGACGCACACGGCCTGCCACCCCAGTTGTGGAGACTTCGTCGCCTTCTGCGCCGACGCCAACAGAAAGCGCCACTTCTGCAATTCCGGCGCATTGGCCGGCACCGCCCGCCCGTGGAAGCGCAGCAGGAGCTGGCGCAGGTTCGCGTCGACCGCAGCAAGGTTGCCGTCAGGCGTCGCCGTCGGCCCCGCCGCCACGAAGAATGTCTTGAGCGCGACGGGCCGCGCCGGGTCCTTCTTGATCAGTTCGTCGCACACGAAGACCGCGGCGTCCTGCAGGAATTTCTGGAAAAGCGCGGACGGCACCAGGTCCTCGGACGTCATGTCCGCGTAGTCGGGCTTGCCGAGCGTCCGGGCCAGCGCGACAAACTGGTTCTGGCCCTTGAGCGAACCGGGCGGCGCCGGTGCCCACGCGATGCCGCCCGTCGCCTGCTGGAGCGCGTCGTCGAGTTGGTCGACGTTCATGCGCTTGAGCGGCCGCGTGGGGTAGTCGGGTTCCGGCATCCGTGCAACGGCCACGCCGGGCGAGCGCGTCCCCTCGATCGGCGGGTCGTCGCCAACCACGAACTGGGGCTCGACGGCCGGGTGATCGGGCGGCAACTGGCCCGGGTCCCACCCTCGATCCTCGGCGCGCGGCACGACAATCGCCACGGCGGCCGTCGCGGGGAATTCGACCGCGATGGTCGCGGCATGTGCGGGCTGAGGCGGCCCATCGGCCTCAGGTGACGTGCAGGACAAGGCGCACACCATGACCAAAGACAGCGCCAACGGGCGTGCAAGGACGGGCCGACCCGACGGGTTCATTGCGCCCTCCGGTACACGTCGCTCTGCACGACTGCCTTGACGAGCTTGCGCCACGAGTACTTCTGCGCGACGAACGAGACGGCGAGTTGGTCGGCCCACGCGAGTTCGTCCCCATCAAGATCACGCCCCAGCAGCCACTCGGCCGTCGATCGCGCCACGCAGCGCGGCAGCCGGTGGTCTGCGGCCGTCATCATCGCGAGCAGCTTCGGGCCCTGTTCGATGTACTTGACGTGTTCAGGCTGGCGGTAGTTGTAGGCGTGCAGCCAACCGAGGAACGGCTTCTCTGGCGGCGCATAGGCCTTCGTCAGGTAGAAGCGGGTGCAGTCGGCGCTGCACGCGATGCCCGTCAGCGCGCACGCCACGCAGTCCGCTCGCGTCGGCGGGTAGGCGACCGAGCCGAGGTAGCCGGCGCCGCTCTGCGTCCAGCGCCCCCAGAACGACGCGGCGGGCTCGAGCAGCGCATGGCAATACTTGCAGCCGTCGCGCTTCTGCAGGTCCGGCTCGCTGATGGCGGCGACGCCCGCGACCGGGATGCCGCTCGCCGGCGCTTGGAACGGCTGGCACAGGAATGAGTTGTAGAATCGGTTGGCGCGAGCCCGCAACGTCTGGAATCTCAACAGGAACGCCGGCGAAGTCAGGATGCCCGCGTGGTGGGGCGGCAATTGGACCTTGATCCACTTCTCCTTGTCGGGAAATTGGAGGTCGGGCAGGGCGGCGAGGTCGAACGCGTATGGCACGAGCCGCACGTTGCCGGGATTTGTGGCGTGGTAGCGGAAGTAGTGGACGATCGGACCATTGACCCACATCACGGACTCGGTGAACAGGTCGAGGTAGGGTCGATCGTCTAGGAACAACTGCAGAATCTGCCGCTCCATCGACGCCACGAAGCTGTTGGCGATCATCGCCTGCGACCCGGCGCCCATGCAGTACCGCAGGTTGGGACCGCAGCCGCAGCCGAGGTCGGCCAGCGCCCCCGCCGCGCCGCAGTCGGTGCCGTTCGGCGACACGACGTCGTCCTGGGCGTCCTGCGCACACACCTTGATCTGGGTGTTTGGTGCCCAGTAGGGCGATACCAGCACATAGCCCTCGCGTTTGGAGCCGTCGGGCATCGGCTCGAAGATGATCTGGCCCTGCGGGGTGAACTCAGCTGGCTCGCTGTTGCACGGGACCTTGAGGCCACGAAACTGCGGCGCCAACTGGGGGCGGTGCCACACGGCCCCTTCCTGGCTGATGTTCACGGCTGTCGGCACCAATCGGCCCGCCACGCCGGACAGATTCGGCCACAGCAGGTCGCGGTGGCGGCGCACGGCCTGTTCGGCGAAGGCCGGCGTCGCCAACCAGGCGTCGAGCGTGGCCTCGGGCGTGGCCTTTGCCGCCCCGGGCAGCGCCTCGAACTCCGCAAGAACCGGCAAGGTGCCGCGCACGTCGAGGCTGACGGCGCGCAGGTGCTGGGCCGCCGTCATCACCGGGGCGTCGGCGGGGCACAGCAGCGCGGCGTTGGGCGGAGTGGCGACGGCGGGCACAGCAAGGCAGAGCGCCAGAACCGGGACGCAACAGCAAGCAAGGCGTGCCCACGAATCGCGCACCGGGAGGGCGGGCAGCGTCACCAAGGCTCTCCTATCGCCGTGCGCAGGCCACGGGACGTGAATGGAGAAATATGCACACTGCGGCGGCATGGGTCAAGCGAAAGGACGCCTCGGGCGCAGAGCGCAGAGCGGGCGCGACCCCAGGGCCATCGCAAGATTCGCATCCGGGCGAGAGCAGTCCAATCGTCGACACCGGGCGGATAGACAAATTACGGCACGAAGCCGCCCTTCTGCCACGCCTTGATCATCGCCTTCTGCTGGGGCGTCAGTTTTGGGTCGGGCAGCGGCATGTAGTCCTTTTCGAGCTGATAGTTGATCGCGCCGATCCAGTTCTGCCACGCTGCCGCCGAGTCGAGCTTGATCTTGGGCTTGCCCAGCACGTGGCAATCCGCGCAGCGGGCCTTGAGCAACGGTTCGATGTCTGTCGTCCACGTCGGCGGCGGCGGCGGTTTCGCATCGCCGAGGCTGAGGCGCACGAGCCCTGCCTTCCCCTTGGCAAGGACACGGCCTTGGTCGTCGAGCGCGATCGCGTGCAGCCCCTGGGTGCCCTGCAGTGGAAAGAACACGCCGGCCTCGTGCAGCCACAGCCCGTCCTTCGTCGTCACGACCGCCTCGGGCCGCGTGTCGCGCACTGCCACCGCCGTGACATCGGCGGGCAAGGACAGCCACTGCCAGGAGCCGTCCGCGTCGCGCCGTCGCAGCTTGCCCGCAACCGGCAGCCACAGCGTCTGCTCACCGTCTGCGACCAGCTGCGTCGTGGGCAGCCCCGCCTTTTCGAGCCATGCCGTTGCGCTCGCACCTTTCGTCAGCACGGCGTGCAGCGCGCTCCCGCTGTACAGCCACAGCGCCGGGACCCACGACGTCGGCTTGGGCGCGGTCCCCGGCACGCCGTTGGCGGCGACGAGCACGGCCGGCCCACCCGCGAGCAGGGGCAGGGCCGGCTCCAGGCCTGCGAGATCGACACTGTGCAGTAGCTTGCCGTCGTGCACCCACAGGCTGCCCGCACAGCCCAGCCAGAGCGCGTCGATCGGCTGCGCACTGACCCGGGCCAGTGCCAGCGGTGGCCCGGGCAGCAGAGCCTGGAGCGGCGACACCTTCCATTTCTTGGACACGATGGCGTACAGCCCGGCGTCTGTGCCGAACAGCCAGTCTCCGCTGGCGATGCGGATGGCCGCGCGCACGCCGCCGACGTTGCCGCCCACCTGCTCGGGCGGAATGTCCTGCTTGGCCGCCAGCACCGTCTGGGTGCCGGTCTCCGCCAGCACGGTCTCGCCCTGCATCGGCCACGCGAACCCGATTGGGCCCGGCACGAGGACCTCCGCGCTCGTCGCGACGGGTGGGCCGACGGTCGCCGCGACGGGCGTTTCGATCACCGGCAGCGTGCCGGAATCGTCCTTCTCGGTGTCCGGCGCCGCTGCTGCACCGGTGTCGCCTGCCTCCGGTGCTGCACCGGTGTCGCCTGCCTCCGGTGCTGCACCGGTGTCGCCTGCCTCCGGTGCCGCGTCGGCCTGCGCGTCTGCCGTGCCATCCAGGGGGCCACCCGGGTCACTGGCTTCCCCTGTCGCGTCTGGCGCGCCATTTGTGCTCGCGGCATCTCCCGCCGCGCCAGTGTCACCGGCTGCATCCAGCGGCGCGCTAGCCGCGTCGGCGTCGCTCCCTCGCGCCACGCCGTCGGCCAGCCCGCCAACCGCATCCGCCGATGCCGCACCGGGCACGTCTGCGGTCGGAACGGGTGCGGCAGCACTACACGCCACCAGCAATGCGGCCACCAGGCTAGGAAGCGGGCGTGACCCCGAGGGGAACACCGCTGCCGAGACCCAGCGTGGTTCGTGCGTCGGTGCGGGCGCGCTTGCGAGGAGCCGAGGGGGCATGACAGCATCCAGCCAGGCGAGGTCCCGCAAGTTCGGTGCAGGGGCCGCGGGGGTTTCCCATGCGTCGTGCCAGCGTCGTGCATTCCGCGCGGACTCGTCAAGCCGCCCGCCATTGGTGTGATCCGGTCGGGCACCCCCGTGCGGCCTGGCTTGCGTGGATCGTGCTCGCGGCCGCGTGCGGCGAACCCTCCGTCTCGGGCGGAGCAGGGGGAGATGCAGCGGCGGGTGTTGCGGATGCGGCCCCCATCGATGGGACTGCGCCAGACTCCACCGCTTCCGATGCCCCGATCCAGGGTGGCGCGGAGGTCTCCGCCGATGTGGCCGCGCCTCCCGACGTGCCCGCGCCTCCCGACGTGCCCGCGCCTTCGGACGTGGCCGCGCCTTCGGACGTGGCCGCGCCTTCCGACGTGCCCGCGCCCGTGGATGTCGCTGCGCCCGTGGATGTCGCTGCGCCCGTGGATGTCGCTGCGCCCGTGGACCTGCCGGCGGCTGCCGATGTGCCGCTGCCCGATGTCCAGCCGAAGCCCGACGCCGTTACCGATGCGCTGGTCGACGCGAATCCCACGGACGCATCGTTGGATGGCCTGGTCGATGCCGCCAAGGACACCGCCAAGGACACCGCCAAGGACACCGCCAAGCTCGACACGGCGCCCGCGATCGGTCCGTGCCAGCCCGCGCTCCAGATCGTGCCCGGCAACGCCAAGGTACTGCCTTTGGACCTCGTGCAGCTTTCCGGAGTCGGGGGATCGGGCGCCTACAAGTTCGCCCTGACCCAGAACAACTCGGACGGCCTTGTCAACGCGCTCACGGGAGCCTACCTCGCCGGCGAGAAAGAAGGTGTCATCGATCAGGTGACCCTGACCGACAAGGGCTGCACCGGCAGCGCCGTTGCCATGTTGGGCGTCGTCAAGCCGATGACGGTACAGCCTGCCAGTGCGTTGCTGGCGCCGCTGAAGGGGTTCAAGTTCGCCGTCGCCCACGGCTCGGGGGCCTTCAAGTTCGAGGTCGTTACCAACAAGACTGGCGCGACCGTCTCGATCAGTGGGCTGTACCAATCGGGCCTCAAGCCCGGCATCGACATCGTCCGCATCTCGGACGCCAAGACGGGCCAGTACTTCGATGTGCCGATCACCATCGAGGTCGGCTCGACCATGGCCGCGGTGCCGGGCCACGCCGTGCTGCCGATCGGCTCTGCGCTCGCCGTCCAGGTCATCGGCGGCACTGGCGTTTTCAGCGCAATGCTGGTCGGGACGTCGGTGGTGTTCAAGGACGGCACGGCGAGCGCAGTCGCGGTGGGCGCGACGACGCTGACTTTGACCGACAGCCTCACGAGCCAGACCGCAACGGTCGAAGTCGAGGTGGTCGAGGCCCACCAGCCGACGTGGGCGCGGACCGGCGACTTTCTGGAGCAGGGCGTCGCGCTCGGGCTCGACATCGACGGCGACAACCTCAGCGACGCGGCGCTCGGCGTGGCGGAACTCGACTTCGACGACTACAACGATGGCGGCGTCCTGGTGTGGCAGGGCAAGGCGGGCGGCTTCAACGCCAAGCCGCACCAGGTGCTGCACGGTGCCGGGCAGGAGGCGCGCTTCGGCTGGGCGGTTGCCGCGGGCGACGTCGACCAGGAGGGCGCCGATGAACTGGTGGTCGGCGCGCCGCTCGCCGACGTGGGTGCCGTGGATGCCGGCGCCGTCTACGTCTACCAGGCCAAGGCGGGCACGTACGTCGCGCAGCCGATCCGCACCCTGTCGGGCCCGTTCGCGGGCGACCAATTCGGCGCGGCCGTCGCCGTGTGCGACTTCAACAAGGACGGCTGGCTCGATCTCGCGGTCGGCGCCCCGACCGGCGAGGATCGCGACTTGAGCCCGGTGGCGACGGATCAAGGCGCCGTGCACGTGTTCCTCGGCCACGAGTCGGGCTACCTCGACAAGGCGGAGCAAGTCGTCTACGGCGAACTGCCGACCGCGACCGGTACGTGGAAGGCCGCACCGGCGCTGCGCCAAGGCACCTGGCTGGCGGCGGGCGACTTCGACGGGGACGGCGCCTGCGACCTCGCAGCCACCGGCCTCAACTACGCGCAGCCCAATGGCGGCGCGGCCGGCGACGGGGCCGTCATGCTGTACCGGGGCATGCCGGGTTCGAAGCTCACGCTGGGCGGCGTCACCCCAAAGCCCGTGCGCGCCTGGGCGCCGTCGAAGCCTGCGGATGCGGCCAGCAACTTCGGCCGGTGGCTCGCGTTTGGCGACGTCGACAAGGACGGCAAGGCGGACCTCGCCGTCAGCCAGCGCCTGCACGACATCGTGGACAAGAAAATCGTCAACGCCGGCGCGGTGCGCCTGTACCGGGGCACGCCGCTGTCCGACGACGCAACGCCGTCGCTCGCACCGGTCGAGGCCGACGACTGGTTCGTCGAGGGCGCTGTGGCTAACGACAACCTGGGGGGCAGCGTGCACCTGGGCGACGTCAATGGCGACGGTGCAGCTGACGTCGTGGTCGGCGTGCTGCTGGGCGAGGCCGCGGCAGTGCCGGGCGCTCCGGCCCCGATCGTAGACACGGGTCTGGTGCACGTGTACTTCGGCAAGACCGGCAAGCTGCCCGACACGGTCGCGGACGTCGAGATCGCGGGCACGGGCGCCAGCTACCGCATGGGCATGGCCGCCACGGCGCTGGCCAAGTCCGATGGAGACAACAAGCCGGACTTGTTGGTGTTCGCGGCCTACGACTCCACCATCGGCTCGGCTGTGGGGCGCGCCTACCTCGCGCGCGGCAGCAAGTCCTTCGCGGACCCGACGCCGCTCGACCTGCCGGGCGAGGCGGCCAATGTGCGGTTCGGCACGGCAGTCGCCATCGTGGGCGACGTCGACGGCGACGGCTTCGCCGACCTCGTCGCGGGCGCGCCGGCGTACGACGATCCCAAGGCGATACGTGGCGCCATGGGGACCGCGTACCTGTTCAAGGGCGGCAAGACCGGCTTCGCCAAGGTGCCCTCGCAGCAGTGGTTCGATTTCTTGGGCCACACCGCGTTCGACGGGTTTGGCCAGGCGGTGGCCGGCATTGGCGACTTCGACAGCGACGGCGCCCCCGATGTCGCGATCGTGGCGCGCGCCGAGGACGCCCCGGCGTCTTGGGCCAAGACGTACTGGGCCGACATTACGGTGGCCTCGTGCCTTGCCGACCCGGCCAAGCCTACTCAGTTCAAGGCGGCAAACGACGCCGGCGCCGTCTACGTGTTCAAGGGCGGCACGAAGAGCGTGGACTCGGTGCCGCGCTACCTGGTGTTTCCGCCGCAAGCGGGGCAGCTCCTCGACGGCGTGTTCGGCGGTTTCGACTACGACGGCGACGGGTTGAAGGACTTCGCGTTTACCAGTCTGGCGGCCGACAAGGCGGGGCGCCAGAACGTCGGCGCCGTGTACCTCGTGCGGGGCCGCAAGCCGACCAAGACGGGGCCCGAAATCCAAGTGTTGTGCCCCGACGACGAACTGTATGGCGCAAGCGTCAACGATGCGTTCGGTCGCAGCGTGGCCGGCCTCGGGGACCTCAACGCCGACGGCTGCGACGAATTGGCCATCGGCGCCAGCGCCGCCGACGCGCCCGGCAAGGCCGACCAGGGCGCCGTCTACGTCGTCTTTGGCTTCGGGCCGAAATGCCAGCAGCCGGTGCCGACCTACTTCGCCTTGTACCCCGGCCAGACGGGCGCCCAAGCGGGCTATGCGGTGGCGAGCGGCGACCTCGACGGCGACGCGACGCTCGACCTCGTGGTCGGCGGTGTGGGCAAGGTGAAGGTCGGCAACGTCGTTGGCGGCGCCTGGATCGTGCTCGGCGCCTACCTCAAGACCTTCACGCCCAACTTGTGGAAGGACGGCGAGGTCCCCATCGACAAGCACCCGCTCGGCGACCCGGCCGCCACCGGCCTGTCGATCGAGGGCGCGCTGCCGGGAGAGCGGGCCGGCGCCGCCGTCGCCATCGTGCCGCGCGTAGACAAGAAGGCCGGGTTCGCCGGCATCGTCATCGGCAGCCCGTTTGGCGACCTCGGCGCGGGACCGTTCACGGGCGCGGCCCGCATCTACCAGTACGCGCCCGTCGGCAATGGCGTGACGGCGCTGCTCGAGGTGCCGCGCGCTGGGCTCATCGGCGAGAGTGGCCGCCCGAACGGGCGCCTGGGCGAGGCCGTCTCCGTTGGTGTCCTCGACGGCAAGCCCTGGGTCGCCGTCGGCGGGCAGTTGGCGACCCCCAAGGCGTGCGGCGGCGTGGACTTGGGCGGCGTCTATGCGTTCTCGACGGCGAAGGTGAAGCCGTAGTCGGTTCCAGCGGACTGGACGTTGGTTCGCCGCGGCGTGACACTGTGGGCTCCGTCCGGAGGTTCCCATGCTTCGCTGCAACGCCGTCGTCTGGTTTTCTGCTGCCTGCGCGCTCTGCCTGCCCGCTGCCGCGCGTGCGGCCCCACCCGCGGGACTGGACGCGCACGGCGCGCTGGGCTCTGCCGGCGGCGGCCCCGTGGCGGACGGCGTCTACCCCCTGACGTTCCGGCTCTATGACGGCGAGGGTCCACAGGCCAAGCAGCTGTGGGAAGAAATCCTCGTCGCTGTGCCCGTCAAGGCCGGCACGTTTGCGGTGGTGCTGGGTCAGAAAGTGGCCTTGCCTGTGGCCGCGTTCGCCGACGGCAGCGCCGCGTGGATCGGCGTGACGGTGGCCGGCGACCCCGAACTCGCGCGCGTCGGCCTGCGCGCCGTGCCGTATGCCTTGCGCGCTGCGGGCGCGGCCAGCGCGGCCGATCTGCAGTGCTCCGGATGCGTCGAGGCCGGCGAACTCGCGGCGGGCAGCGTGACCAGCGAAAAGTTGGCTGGCGGGGCGGTACAGGCCAAGCACGTGGACTTCAGCTACGCGGGCTCCGACAGCAAGGGCGGCCCGGCCAACCATGCGTTGACGGCTGACGCGGCCAAGGTCTCCGAGAGCGCCAAAAGCGCCGACACCGCAAAGTCGGCCGAGACAGCCAAGTCAGCAGAAACAGCCAAGTCAGCAGAAACAGCCAAGTCAGCAGAAACAGCCAAGATCGCCGAATTCGCCGCTTCGGCCGACGAGGCCAAGACCTCGAAATCCGCCCAGAGCCTGAAGTGCACCGACTGCGTCACTGCGGCGATGTTCGATGCCAACGTCGCCGCCGATCTCGTTGCGATCAAGAAGCTGGCGCCCATCGCGCTGTCGGGCCTCGCCAAGGACCTCGGTGGCGCGCTGGCGGGCAACCTCGACTTTGCCGCGAACCAAGCGTTGCTTTTTCGGGTCCAGAACGCCAAGGCCGAACCCATCAAGTGCGACGCGGCGGCGGCCGGCATGGTCTGGTTCGACACGGCCGCCGGGCTGTTCATGGGGTGCGACGGCAAGGCGTGGGGCCCGCTCGGTGGCGGCAAGCCTGCGCTCGGCACTGCCCAGAACCCGGCGCTGTCGTGCGCGCACGTGCTGGCCGCCGACGCGGGCGCCAAGACGGGTCCCTACTGGATCCAAACGCCTGCTGCGCCGGCACCGTTCGTCGCGCTGTGCGACATGGAGACCGCGGGTGGTGGCTGGATGCTGCTGCTCACCCTGCTGCACCCGCGCGACCAGTACGCGGGGTCCGTCAACCCGTTCCTGCACGATCTCAACGCGGGCTCACCCTCGCTCAAGGCGGGCTACAGCCGCGACTGGTCGCGCGACCTCGGCAACGGCGCGGTGTCCGACGGGCTTACCGAGTTCCTGATCCAGCGGCCCAACGCGCTCGGCAAGCCGGCCATCGCGGCAACGGTCGCCCAGTGGTGCAGTTGGAAGGGTACGGGTGCGACCTGCGGCGCCGGCACGAATCACGGCTTCCTCGCCCGCATCGACGCGCCGCCGGGCAAGACGGGTTCATGGTACTTCAACCAATGTTCGCTCGACGGCAGCTGTCTGACGACCGGCACCGACGGCCCCGGCTTCAACACCAACGCCGACCACTGCAACGGCCCGAACGCCGCGTTCGGCGCGTGCTGGACCGGCAGCACGGGCACGATGTACTGGGACGGCCAGACGGTCGGCGACAGCGAGGTGCTCGCGTACTGGGTGCGCCAGCCGGTACTGCCCACGAACGCGCCAGTCTCGTGCCAGCAGGCCTTGAGCGCGGGCGGCAAGACGGGCGTGACCTGGCTCGACCTAGATGGCAGCGGGCCCGGCGTCCCATTCCGCGCATGGTGCGACCAGGGCACCGATGGCGGCGGCTGGATGCTGCTGGCCACCATCACGCACCCGCAGAACCAGTACGCCGGCTCGGTCAATCCCTTCGTGATGCCGTTGAATGCAGGGGCTCCGGCGCCGGACGCGGCCTATTCGCGCAACTGGCTCAAGACGATCGGAGACGGCGCGGTCGTCAACGGCAAGACCTCGTTCCTGGTCGCGCACGAGTCGGCGGCCCCGCGCAAGACGCTCTCGGCCACCATCAGCACCTGGTGCGGGTGGGACAAGACGGCGGGCCAGTGCGGCGCGGGCGGCGGCCACGGCTACTACGGCAAGATCGCGACACCGGGCGGCAAGGCGGGCTCGTGGCATTTCAACGCGTGTTCGAAGGAGGGCGGCTGCCTGTCGACCGGCACCGACGGCCCCGGCTTCGGCACGCACGGCGACTACTGCGCTGGCGACCAACAGGGCCACGGCATCTGCTGGACCGGCTCGGACGGCAACTTCTATTGGAGCGCCGGCGCGCTGGGCAAGGCGCAGGTGTTCACGTACTGGATGCGGTGACCGCGCCCAAGCCGCGCCCACTGCGGCCGAGGTGGGGTCTGCGCACCGGGGTCTCGAAGTCCCACCCCCTGCTGCGGGGCTTGTCACGCGGGACGATCCTGCGTAGGGTCGCCTTGGACTGAGACGCACCTTCCGCCATCTCGGTCCCCGCGCTCCGGCAACGTCGTCGGTCGTGCGGCAACTGGCGGCGCCCTCATAGGGGGCGACAGGAGCACATCATGCCGAACCGTCGTGCATTCGACCACATCGGTAACTTCAACTTCAAGATCGAGATCGAAGGCGTGACCACCGGCGCCTTCCGCAATGTCGAGGGCCTCGACTCCGAGACGGAGATCGTCGAGTACCAGGACGGCGACGACCTCATCCTGCGCAAGCGGCCGGGCCGCACGAAGTACTCGAACGTCACGCTCAAGCGCGGCTACATCAACAACACCGAGCTCTGGGAATGGCGCAAGGCCGTCATCGAGGGCAAGGTCCAGCGCAAGTCGGGTTCGGTCATCCTCTGCGCCGACGACGGCTCGGAGATCATGCGCTACAACTTCTTCGAAGGTTGGCCCACCAAGTGGAAGGGCTTCACCCTCGATGGCAAGGGCACCGACGTCAACGTCGAAGAGATGGAGCTCGCGGTCGAGAAGATCGAGCGCGGCTAGTCGTCTCCTGCCAGATTCTGCACAGTTGAAAGACTGAACGGCGCCGGTCGGGGTTCACGCCCCGGCCGGCGTCGGCGTTTTTGGGCACGCACGCCATCGATGGCACCCGCGGTGGCGGTGTTGCGGGCATCTGGCGAACGCGGCCGGGCTACGTTCGCCCCCACCCATGGTCCCGCACGAACCCCACCACACGCGCCTCGATCGCATCCCGAATCGCCCGCACCTGCTCCATTGCCTGACGCTTCGGGTCCTCGAACGGCCAGTCCTCGCGCCGGACGCTCGGCACCACCGGGCACGCCTCGCCGCAGCCCATCGTCACGAGCCAGTGGACCTCAGCAGCCAGTTCTGGAGTCAAGAGGCGGGGTACCGTGCCAGCCAGATCGATGCCGCACTCGCGCATGACCGTCAGTACTTCTGGGTGAATCGTCGCGCCTGGCTGCGTGCCGGCCGAGAACGCCCGCGCTTGCGTCGGGTCCGCGTGACGGTTGAAAAAGGCCGCCGCCATCTGGGAACGGCCGGCGTTGTGGACGCATGCGAACAGGACGGTGGACACGGCGCACGCTCCTCGCCGCTGCGGCCTAGGCGGGTGCAGTCGCGACGTGAACAGGGGGGTGCACCGTGGCAGCAAATGGCTGGAGATACAGGCGCTTCTCCGGCGGCAGCCATTCGAAATTGGCCTGACGGTCGGTGACTTCCCAGAAGGCGCGGTCCTGGACCGTCTCGAGCTCGCGCGTCCAGGCCAGCAAGGTCGCTTCGGGCACGTCTTGCAGGTTGGCCGCGACCACGGCGGCCAGGTTCGGGTGGTGGTGCTCGATGAGGCCCGCGCCGAGGATGATCTTCGCCTTGACCAGCAGTGGCAGCGGCCCGCCGCTCGCCATGTGCTTGAGCAGCAGCGTCTCGTTCAGCAGGTCGGCCGTGACGTCGGACCTGCGCTCGGCCGCCTGCACCACCACCCAGCCCATGTCGAAGCCCGCAATCTGGGGAATGAAGGCAAGGCCGCCCGCCGCCGCCTGCTCGCTGTAGAACCGGAAGCGTTTCGCGATCATGCGCACGGTATCGGGCCGGTCCAGCAGGTCCGCCGCAATCAGCCGGTACTGGTAGAACAGGTCGTAGATTGCGTGGACATCCTTGCGCTTGACCGCCTCGCGCAAGAAGTTGTGGAAGAATCGCAGCGCCAGTTCGAGCGCGCGGGCGTCGCGGTTCGCCGCCATGTTCTGCGCGATCATGCGGGTGGCGTCGCTGATGGCCGGGATGGCGTCGGTCGATTTCGCCAAGGCATTCTGGTAGCTGAGGTACATCTGCGTCATGACACGGTGCTCGAACCAGGTGCGCTCCTCGTTCAAGATGCCCAGGGCTTCCTCCGACGCGCCGAGGAAATCGCCGCGGTCGACATGGAACCACGCGTCGGGCAGTTTCGACTTCAGTTCTCCGTAGTTCTTCAGAAGCGTACGGCAATCCCAGATGCCCTCGAGCGCGACGGAGCGGTCGGCGCGGTCAATCGATTTCAGGATGATGGTGCCGATCTGGTGCATGCGCTCGTGCACGATCTCTTGGGCCGCTTCGGGGTCCACCGTGCCGGCCACGACGCCACGCACCGCATTCTCGACGTCGACCTGCAGGCGCCGCAAGATGTTCGAGGGGTCGAGGAAGCGCACGACGTAGAAGAAGTACGGGATCAGCGCAGCCCAGCCGACCAGCGTGCCGAACACCGCGACGCGGATCGTCCAGATCGGCGCGAACTCGGGCCCGACCAGCCAAGCGGCCCACAACACGTGCGCCGCGCTGACTGCGCACAAGCCCAGCATGATCTGGTTCGTGCGGTCGCGCAGGAACATGTCGATGAGCTTCGGCGTGTGCATGTTCGCCGTCAGCGGGATGGCCAGGCCGATCGTCGCGATCAGCATCGCCAGAATGTTGTTGTAGGCCCGCGCCATGGGCGACAGGATGTCCACCAGTTTCGCGTTGTTCTTGCCGACCCAGCTCATCTTGTCCGCGCCGGGGCGGCCGAGATTTTCCCATTCGAGCCAGAGTTCCAGGGAAAAAAACACACACATGCCGACGGCAAGGAGCGCGAAAGCGCGCAGAAAGCGGGTGCGACTCTCCATCTCGCCCTCCTCGTGCCGACCGGTCACAGCGTGGCACCGGCACGCCTGCCATTCAAGGGTCGCGCGGTTTGCCGTAGGCTGTCGGTTCGGCCCGTACGGTCGAGTGCGGGAGCGGTACGCCATGGCAGACGAGAGCTTTGACATCCGGCGCGTCGTTGTCGTCGGCGCCGGCACCATGGGGCACGGCATCGCCCAGGTTGCCGCCCAAGCGGGGTTCGAGGTCGTGCTCAATGACGTCAGCGCCGCCGCGGTCGCGAAGGGTCTGGCGCAGTTGCGGGCGAACCTCGACGGCGGTGTCGCCAAGGGCAAGCTGACGGTCGAGGCGCGCGACGCGGCACTCCAGCGCGTGCAGGGAGAGCCGGACCTGCGCAGCGCTGCAGCGCTTGCCGACCTGCTGATCGAAGCGGTGCCCGAGCGCCTCGACCTCAAGCGGCAGGTGTTCGGGCGCGCAGCCGAGACGGCGCCAGCGATGACGATCTTCGCTACGAATACGTCATCCATTCCGTTGCGGGCGATGGCCGATGCCCTGCCGCGGCCGGAGCGGTTCGTGGGGCTGCACTTCTTCAATCCGGTGCACATCCAGTCGCTGCTCGAGGTGGTGCAGGCGGCGCAAACGTCGGCCGCGACCGTGGAGCTTGCACTGGCGTTCGCGCGCCGGCTGGGGAAGACGCCGATCGTGGTGCGCGACGTGGCCGGCTTCGCGTCGAGTCGGCTCGGCCTTGCGCTGGGCCTTGAGGCGATGCGGATGCTGGAGGAAGGCGTGGCTTCGGCCGCCGACATCGACACCGCGATGAAGCTCGGCTACCGCCATCCCATGGGCCCGCTCGAGTTGACCGACCTCGTCGGGCTCGACGTGCGGCTCGGCATCGCGGAGACGTTGGCCCGCGAAATCGACGGCGTGCGGTTCGCGCCGCCCCAGGTGCTGCGCGATCTGGTCGCTGCCGGCAGGCTCGGGCGCAAGACGGGTGCGGGCTTCTACGAGTACCCCGACGGCGCGGGTCGGCCCGCCTGAGAGCCTGACACCATGCTGTATCCGCCCGCCTCTGCGCTGCCGGTCCACGTCGTTGCGAACGTCCAACTGACACCTGGCGACAGCGCCGTGCACCACGTCGTGCTCGGGTGGCAGCCGGGGCACTCGATGCCGGTGCGGCCGGGGCTGTCGGTCGGCATTCCGCCAGCGGGACTGAACGCGCGCGGCCGACCCCACCCGCCGCGCCTGTTCTCGGTCGCGTCGCCCACGGTCGGTGAGCCGGGCCATGGATCCGACACGCTGGCGCTCACCGTGAAGCGGTTCTGGGCCACCGACCCGGACACGGGGGTCCGCACGCCGGGGCTGGCGTCGCACGTGCTGTGCGATGCGCAGCCGGGCGCCGAACTGCGCATGACCGGGCCCGTCGGCGGCGAGATGGAACTGCCCGCCGACCCGAGCGCTCCCTTGCTGCTGATCGCGACTGGCACCGGCATCGCACCGTGCCGTGCGTACGTGCTGGAGCGGTTCGGGCCGGGTGCGGCGCCCGTGGGGCCAGTCTGGCTCATCCAAGGTGCGGCGAATCGCGAGGAACTGCTGTACGCGGAACTGTGGGAGGCCACGGCGCGCGCAGAGCCCAGTCTGTTCGCCCACCTGGCGGCCCTGTCGCGGGTGGAGCGCAATCCTGCAGGCGGCCGCATGCACGTCGATGACCGCCTGCGCGAGCACGGCGACCGGGTCTGGCAGTGGCTGACGCGCGCCGACGCCCATGTGTTCGTGTGCGGCGTCAAGGGGACGGAGCGGGCCGTGGCGGCGGCGCTGACCGACATCGGGCGCGCTGTGGGCGAGGACGGCGAGGCGTTGCGGCAGCGACTGCGCGCCGAGGGGCGCTGGCGGGTCGAAACGTATTGACGAGCGGCTACCCGAGCGAACGTGCCGGCAGGCGGCGCACCGTTGCGGCCACCGCCCACGGCATGGCGGCGGTACACGCAATCGCGAGACCGACCACCACAGGGAAATTCGTCAATCGGCCGCCCACCCCCTCGCCGAGCACCTGGGCCGCGATGAAGGCACCGACCGAGGCCGACAGGTGCTGGACTGATGACTGCAGCGCCATGAAGCGCGCGCGCTCGGACGGCCCCGGCACCATCGACATGAGCGTGTTGAACGCGACCGTGCGCACGCCCATCGCAAACATGAACCCGGAAAAGGCCAGTGGTGCCGAGAGCCATGGGCAGTCGCCGAGATAGCCGCCCCCCAGCATGACGATGACGAGGGCCGCGCCTGCAGCCGATACGGCCGGCACGCCGAGACGGTCGACGGCGCGGCCGCTGAGCCGGGTGGTGAAGAAGCTGACGATGCCGCCGACGAGGTAAAGGCTACCCATGTCCCTGCGCGGGTAGCCGAGGTTGAACTGGAAATATGCGGAAAAGTTTGGGATGACCGAAAAAGCGCCCACCAGCGCCAGCGCCGTGACGAGAAACGACCCGTGTACCGCCGGCCGCCGCACGAGATCGCCCCAGGTCGGGCCCAGGTCGCGCCGCGCGGCCTCGATGTGCGCCGTAATCGGGGGCAGCAGCCAGATTGCGGTCCCCGCCACCACGAGGCCGAGCGTCGCCACCGCGAAGAAGGGCGTCTGCCAGCCGCCGACGCGCGACAATTCGAGCCCCGCCGGCACTCCGAGCACCGAAGCGACCGCAAAGGCACCTGCCATCGCCCCGAGAGCCTTGCCGCGGCGTTCCTGCGGCACCAAATCGGCGATGATGGCCAAGGCGAGCGCCGTCGCCGGGCCGCCAAATGCGCCTGCCAGCACGCGGGCCGCCACCAGCGAGCCGAAGCCCGTGGCGAGGCCGCCCGCCGCGGTGGCCGCCGACAGTCCGACCATTGCCACGGCCAGGGCCTTGCGCCGATCGAAGCGCTCGAGGAAAAGGGACGCGATGATGCCAGCGACGGCGGCAGCCGCCGAATAGCTGCCGCCGATCACGCCCAGGTGCGCCATCGGAATGCCGAGGTCGCGCGCGAAATCGGGCCCCAGCGGCATCACCATCATGAAGTCCAGGATGTTGACGAACTGCACGGCGCTGACCAGGAACACCAGCGTCCGCTCGTCACGGCCCACCGTCATGGCCACCCCTGACCGAGCACTTCGTGCTGGATGACGCCGCCGTTCTTCGCCGTGCCGCCGTGGGTGCGCAGGTCGCCGTAGGCCCACGCCTTGGCCCCGCCCTTCCAATGGAAATCGAGCGCGCCGACGGTCAGCTTCCAGTAGCCGTACCAGTCGAGCGCGTCGAGGTAGCTGTCGGTCGTGGCGAAGTCGGCGAGGCCGCCCGGCTTGCCGACGATGCTCAAGGGCGCCGAATGGTCGTCGTGGAGTTCGGGGTCGGTGGGCGGGTTCTTGTCGCCGGGGCCCGTACCATGCAGCACGATGATCTGTTTCTTCTGCGTCTGGAGCGCCGCATAGCACCCGTTGGCGTTGGGTTTTTTCGGGTCCTTGTGCGTTGCCGTCGTGTCGTCGTCGGCCTGGACGAAGGTGAACCACGTCGGCGCGGCCGGCACGATCTCCTTGGCCTTGGCACAGGCGTCGTAGTAGCCCCCGATGGGTGGCGGCTCGTTGGCGAGCGCAAACAGCAAGGCCGCCGCCGGCATCGGGTACTCGCCCTTGAGGTCGAGGTTCAGGATCTTCCACGCCGCAATCAGCGCGACCTTGGCGCCCATCGAGTGGCCGGCGAGTGCGACCTTGGTCGGGTCGGCCGCGTTCACGTCCTTGAGCGTCACCTTCATGGCGGCCAGCAGGTCGTCGGCCATGCGCTCGTGATCGGCATCGATCAGGCCCGCCTCGACGCGCACGAAGGCGGCGATGTAGCCGTGCGAGGCGACGTGCTCCAAGAAGTCGAGGTAGGGATGGCCCAGCTTCTGCACGAGTCCGCCGCCCGTCGCGAGTTGCTTGCCGGGCACGAAGAAAAGTACCGGGAACGGGCCGGGCGCGAACGGCTTGACGATCAGCACCGACTTGTAGCCCTGGCCGAAGCCGCTGCCGTACGCGATCTCCAGCGGTTCGGACAGCGAACTGTACTTGCCGGGGGAGCCGGGATGCGGCGGCAGCGGCTGTTCGTCGAAGGGGCACTTCGCGCACACGAGAGCCGGTGGTCCCGCGTCGGGGGAGTCCGCAGCAGCGTCCAGAGGCCCCGCGTCCCCCGTCCCTGAGTCCGCGGGCGAAGAATCGGACCCCGTTCCGTCGCCTGCAGACCCTGTTGTGTCGGGCGGCAGATTGGCCGCAACGTCCGGCACTGCGTCGGTCGCCGCGGTGTCAGCGGCGAGGGCGGCGTCCGCTCCTGGTCCGCCGGCATCGGCGACGGCATCGGCCTTGCTCGCCGCCGGCATCGCAGCGTCGCCGCACGTCGCGCACGCCAACCCCGTCCACGTCAGCGCGGCGGCGCGGCTCGCGATCCGAACCCAACGAATCGGGGGCATGGGGATCTTCCTGGGCCGCAGCGGGCGGCGGGGCGCAGAGGGTAGCAGCGGACGCGGCAGCGTGCGAGTTCGCCGCGTGGACCTTCAGGGCCGTCGCTGGATGCGGATTCGCACCGCCTTGCTCGCAGGCGTTCGGCTGCGCTCTGCGCGGTGCTCGAGAGGCACCAGCACATTCGCCTCGGGAAAATAGGCGGCCGCATTGCGGCGCGGGATCGCATAGGGGACCACCGTGAAGTCGGGCGCGACCCGCGCGCCGTCGCCGTCTACGCCGACCAGATCGACCTGCATGCCTTGGGTCAGTCCGGCTTCGACGATGTCTTCCGGAGCCAACAGCACGACGCGCCGGCCGTTCGCGATGCCCCGGTAGCGGTCGTCCAGACCGTAGAGGGTCGTGTTGTACTGATCGTGGCTGCGGATCGTCATCAGCAGCCATTCGTCGGGCCCGAGTTCCGCGCGGCGCAGCGGCGACACCAAGAAACGGGCGCGCCCCGTGTCGGTGCGAAAATCGCGCTCGCGGGCGGCATTCGGCAGCACGAAGGACCCCTCGGCCTCCAGCTTCCGCTCGTAGCCGTCAAACCCGGGCACCACGTCGGCGATGTGCGCCCGGATGCGGCGGTAGTCGTCGGCCAGCGCGCCCCACGGCACCCGCGGCCCGCCACCCGGGTGCCCGGCGAACAGCGCCGTGCCGAGGTCCGCGACGATGCGCGGCTCGCTCCGCAGGTGGGGCGAGGCCGGCTCCAGGTGCCCGCGCGACCGGCTGACCACGCCCATCGAATTCTCGACCGTCACGAATTGAGGGCCGGCGGGCTGCACGTCGCGTTCCGTGCGGCCGAGGCAGGGCAAGATCAGCGCCTCGCCACCAGTAACGAGGTGCGAGCGGTTGAGCTTCGTCGAGACCTGCGCGGTCAGGGCACAGCGCTGCAGCGCCCGTGCGGTGCGCTCGGTGTCGGGCGCCGCCGACAGGAAGTTGCCGCCGAGCGCGAAGAACACGCCGACGTCGCCGCGCTCCATCGCCTCGATCGTGCCGACGACATCCAGGCCCTCGTGCCGCGGCGGCGCGAAGCCGAACACTTCGCCCAGCCGATCCAGCCAGGCCGGCGGCCGCTCGCAGATGCCCATCGTGCGGTCGCCCTGCACGTTGCTGTGGCCACGCACCGGACAGACCCCGGCGCCGGGCCGGCCGATGTTGCCGCGCAGCAGCAGGAAGTTGACGACTTCTTGAATCGTTTCGACGGCATGGATGTGCTGCGTCAGTCCCATCGCCCACGTGCAGATCGTGCGCTCTGAACGCCGCGCGATTTCGGCCATCCGTTCGACGGTGAGGCGATCGACGCCCGCCTCGGCCAACAGCACGTCCCACGGCAGCGCGAGCGTCGCAGCGCGCCAGGCCTCGAATCCGCTCGTGTGGTCGTCGACGAACGCGGCGTCGAGCACCGTGCCCGGGCGCGCGGCTTCGTGCTCGAGCAGGCTTTTGTTCACGGCCTTCCACAGCGCCGCGTCGCCGCCGATGCGAACCGGCACGAACAGGTCGGCGATGCGCGTGCCGCGGCCGGGCCACTCCCACGGCTCCTGCGGGTGCGCAAAGTGGTCCAGCCCTGCCTCGCGCAGCGGATTGACGCTCACGATGCGACAGCCACGCCGCGCGGCGGCCTGCAACGTCGTCAGCATGCGCGGGTGGTTCGTGCCGGGATTCTGGCCGATGACGAAGATCGCGTCGGCCGCGTCGAAGTCTTCGAGTTGAACGGTGCCCTTGCCGACGCCCAGCGACTCGATCAACGCGAAACCGCTGGACTCATGGCACAGGTTCGAGCAGTCCGGCAGGTTGTTGGTGCCGAACGCGCGCACGAAAAGCTGGTACAGGAATGCCGCCTCGTTGCTCGTGCGCCCCGAGGTGTAGAACGCGGCGGCGTTGGGGCAACGCAACCCTCGCAGGTGGTGGGCGAGGCGGGCGAATGCGGCGTCCCACGCCAGCGGCTCGTAGTGGGCGGCACCCACGGGCTTCCACATCGGCTCGGTCAGGCGACCTTGCTGCGACAGCCAGAAATCGTCGCGGGCGGCGAGGTCGGCCACGCTGTGGCGCGCAAAAAACGCGCGGTCGATGCGCCGCTCCGTCGCTTCCTCGGCGACGGCCTTGGCGCCGTTCTCGCAGAACTCGAAGGCCGAGCGGTGCTCCGGTTCCGGCCACGCACAGCCGGGGCAGTCGAAGCCGTCGGGCTGGTTCATGCGCAGCAGCGTCCGCGTCGCCCGCACGGGACCCATTTGTGCGAGGACATGGCGGGCCGTCGCAGCCAGCGCGCCAAGGCCGCCGGCGCCGTTCGGCGGTTCCTGGAGGTCGAGGTCGTCCGGTTCGTTCATGCGGCTTTGCCGTCGCGTGGCCTGCGAAGTCTCGAGGCCTGTGCAGTGTCTTGGCCCACGCAGTGTCGTAGACCACGCAGTGTCGTAGACCACGCAGTGTCGTAGACCACGAAGCGTCGTGGCCCACCAAGTGTCGTCGTCCGCGGAGTTTTGCGCTACGTCACGTCGGCGATGCGCTCGCTTCCCGCGTACACCGAAAACCCGCCGCCCCGCGCGAACGCCAGCAGCGTCAGGCCTGCCGTCGTGGCCAGTTCGACCGCCAGCGACGACGGTGCCCCGACCGCGACGACGATGGGGATGCGGGCGGCGAGCGCCTTTTGCACGATCTCGAAGCCGGCCCGGCCGCTCGTCAGCAGGACGCACCCGTGTGCGGGGAAGCGACCTTGCCGGGCCGCGCACCCCACCACCTTGTCGATCGCGTTGTGGCGCCCGATGTCCTCGCGCACCGCGATCAGGTTGCCGTCCGCGCCGAACAGGGCCGCGGCATGGACGCCGCCGGTCGCATCGAACGCGCGCTGGTGGGCGCGCATCTGCGCCAGCATGCCGCCCACCCGGGCGGGGTCGAGCCTGACGGCGTCCTCCAACCGGCGCAGATCGACGCTGGCTTCGACGGCCTGCCGCGACGCCTTGCCGCACACCCCGCACGCTCCCGACGCCGGCAGCACGCGCGCCGTTGCCGCCATGCGCGGGACCACACCGTCGACCAACCTGACCGATACGACGCCGTCCGCAACGACCTGGACGGACTCGATGTCTGCCGGCCCCAGCACGACCCGTTCGCCCAGCACGAGCCCGCGGGCCAGATCGGCGTCGTCGCCGGGCGTGCGCATCGTGACGGTGAGCGGCGCCGACTCCTCCAGCCGACCGCCGCGCCACACCACATGGACTTCGAGCGGCGCCTCTACGGCTACGCTGTCGGTCGCGTGTTCCAGCGGCGCGCGCTGGCCAGGTGTGGACGGCACCGGCTGGCGCCCCACCGCGACCTGCTGCAGCGCCGCGGCCTCGGCTGCCAGGCGCGCCAGGCACGCGGTCGCCGCGGGGAGGTCCGCAGGTGTCGTCACACGCACCGCAGTGTCCCAGTCCAACGGCAGCGGCAGCGCCACCGCGTCGCACGCTGCGAGCAGGCGATGTAGTGCCCCCGTCCCATCGGCCAGCGCCTGATCCACGGCACCGAGGGCATCAGTGTGCCACAGCGATGGCAGCGGCTCCCAGCGCTCGCCACGAAACGCCACCGCGCGGGCACCGGGGACGCGCGCCGTAGCCAGTACCTCCAACCAAGGGGCGCGCAGGCCGACGACGTCGCACGGCGCGAGCACGATCCAGCCCGCACCGACGTCGATGAGCGCGGCGCGCAGGCCCCCGATTGGACCACTGGCCGGCACGCCATCGAGAATCCGCCGCAGCCCGAGCCCGTCGAGTGCCGCAGCGCCGGCCCCGACAAGGGTCGCTCTGCCCGCATCTGCAAGCGCGTCGACCACACGGAGCGCCAGCGGCTTGCCCTCCACTGGCTCGATCGCCTTGGGCCGACCGAAACGCTCGCTGCGGCCACCGACCAGCACGTACAAGGGCAACGGCGCAGCGCGGTTCGGGGCCACCGGACGGCTCAGTGGCCCAGCAGCAGGCCGCTGCTGGAACTGGCATGGACCCCACGGTGCAGGTTCAGCGCCCGCCCGGCCTGTTGGCCCGCCGCGTGTACCTCGCCATGCCGCACGCCGCCGCCGCCGATCTGCTTGAGTTGGGGATAACGCGCGCGGAGGAAGCTGTCGAGCGCCGGGTCGCCGACCCACACGAGACCCTGGCCCGCATGGCTGCGCCGCTCCTCGGCAAGGCGTTCGCGAAACCCGCTCAGCACACCGGCGACGTATTCGCGGCGCAGGCTGCGGCGGTCCTGCCCGAGCAAACGCGGCAGCGTGCGCACCGCCCCACGAAACAGGGTCGCCACCGACGCGTGCAGCCAGTCGTGTACATAGTGCGCGAGTTCAAGGTTCGTCGCGCTGCCGATCAGTTCCAACTGCCGCTCGTTGCGGTCGCGCCGCGCATTGTAGGCCAGCGCCCATACGGTCTCGACGAAGAAGTACTCGCCGACGATGGCAGCCACGAGCTTCCAGTCCAACGGCAGCGACGCCGCGGTGGCACCGACCCGCTTCCAACCGTAGCCGCGCCCGTCCACGTGGCCGGTCAATTCGAGGTTGTACTCCAGCAGCAGCCGGTTTGCCGCCGCCATCGCCTGCTGCGCCTCGTGCACGTTGGGGCTTTCGGCGAGTGCCATCAGTTTGCGCACGCGCTGCAGGATGCGGTCAGCCTCGCCGTTCGGCTCGCCTCCGAGCGATCCGGTCGCCGTCGCTACGACGCCCACCTTGCGGCACGCCTCGGCAAACGTCGGTCCATGCGGCGTCTCGTCGCGTGCGCCCAGGACTTCGTGGGCATACTGGTGCGCGATCTCGTGGCGGAGCGTCTCGAGCACGTCGCTCCACGGCGCATTCCAGATGTGGGCCTCGGCGATGCCGATTAGCCGGCCCGTGCGCTCCCAGCGCCCGAGCCGGCGCGAGCCTTGCACGTCGATGACGAAGGCGGGCGGCCGCAGGGCACCGCCCAACCGGATGTCGTTGATGAGGTGCCACGCGGCGCGCAGTTGGGTCAGCCAGGCGGTGTGGAATTCGGCGCGCATGGGGCTCCGCTGCGAAGGTGCAGCAATGTAGGGGCGCCCACGAGCGCGTGCAAGGCCTGCGCAGGCCCCGCGGCTACCCGGCCGCCCGGGACCGGGTCGCGCCGTAGCCGCCCGCCGCCTCCCCATGCTAGAAACGCGCCTCCCGCCGGCCTCCCTTCCCCGGCGGGCCGGACGCGCGCCGTGGCCACGGTCGAACTTGAGGACCTCGAAAAGCGCTACGGCGACGTCCACGTCGTGCGCCGCCTCAACCTGCGCGTCGCCCACGGCGAGTTTGTCGTCCTGGTCGGCGCCTCGGGATGCGGCAAGTCGACAACGCTGCGCATGGTGGCCGGCCTCGATTCGGTGACGGCGGGAACCATCCGCATCGGTGACCGCGTCGTCAACGAAGTCAGCCCGCGCGACCGCGACATTGCGATGGTGTTCCAGAGCTACGCGCTCTACCCGCACATGACCGTGCGCGAGAACATGGCGTTCGGCTTGCAGTTGCGCCAGACGCCTGCCGCCGAGATCGACAAGCGGGTGCGTGCGGCGGCGACGATGCTGGGGCTGACGGACCTGCTCGGGCGCAAGCCGGCCGCCCTCTCGGGTGGGCAGCGGCAGCGGGTGGCGATGGGGCGTGCGGTCGTGCGCGAGCCGCAGGTGTTCCTGTTCGACGAGCCGCTCAGCAACCTCGACGCCAAACTCAGGGTGCAGATGCGGTTGGAGATCGCGCGCTTGCACCGTCGGCTGGGCGCGACAATGGTGTACGTCACGCACGACCAGGTCGAGGCCATGACGCTGGCCGATCGCATCGCCGTCATGCACGAGGGCCTGCTGCAGCAGTGCGCCCCGCCGGCCGAGGTGTACGGGCGGCCGGCAAACACGTACGTGGCGACATTTATCGGCAGTCCCGCCATGAATCTGTGGCCGGTGACGGCAACGCGCGACGCGGACGGCTTGTGCTTGCGCGGCAATGGACTCGATGTGCACCTCGACGCCGCCGCGGCCGAGCGGGTGCGCGCGGCCATCGAGGCGCTGCCCCAAGATGGCGCCGGTGGGCGCGAGGTGACGCTCGGCGTGCGGCCCGAAGACGTCGATGTCGCGGCGATCGGCGATGCGGTGCTCGCGGTCGATGTCGTGGAGCCGCTCGGGGCGGAGACGATCGTGTACGGCCAGTTCGACGGCCACGAGCCGGCACGGGCCCACGGGCGCGACCCGCCGACGCTGCAACGCCATGAGGGTCCGGCGATCGTGCGCGTGGCCCCGTCGACGCAGATGCGCGCCGGCGACAAGGTGCCCGTGCGCCTGCGCCGGGACCGGCTCCACGTGTTCGATGTCCACGGGCTGCGCCTGGCCCATGCCGATGGCCCGCCCTGACCGCGTCTGCGAGGAGGTTTCCCGTGACCGATTCGTCGCCTGTGAGGCGCCATCGAGCGTCGCCCGTCTCGGCCCTTGCGCTTGCGTTGGCCCTGCTGGCCTCGACTTCTGGCTGTGGCAAGAAGCCCATGCGCTCGCCAGTGCCGGAACCCACCGCGGCGGGGGCAGGCATCGACCCGAACGGGGCACTGGCCGCGACAGGGACCGCCGCGCCCGCCACCGCGCTGCCCGCTGCACCGGTCGCCGTCAAGCTCTGGCACAGCTACCGCGACGATGAACGCAAGGCGCTCGACCAACTCGTCGTCCATTGGAACCGAAATCACGCCGAGGTCCAGATCGATGCGCTCGCGGTGCCGTACGACGCCATCATCGACAAATTCCAGGTCGCCGCCCCGCGCGGCAACGGCCCCGACCTCATCGTGATCGCGCACGACAAGATCGGCGGCTGGGCGCGCTCGGGCCTGATCCAGCCGCTCGGTGACTTCGCGACGCCCGAGCGCCTGCAGCGCTTCTTGCCCCAGACCGTCAAGCCACTCGTGTTCGAGCGGGCGCTGTACGGCTTGCCGCTCGCGTTCAAGACGCTGGCCATGTTTTACAACAAGAACATGGTGTCGGGCGCGCCGACGACCCTGGCGCAACTCATCGAGGTGGCCAAGGTGATGACGAAGCCCGACGACGGCCAGTTCGGCTTTGCCTACGACGCGGGCGACCTCTACTTCCACGCGCCGTTCCTGCTCGCAGGCGGGGGCGCGGTGTGGGACGAGGCGACCCAAAAGATGGCCATCGACACCCCGGCCGCGCGCGCAGGCATCCAAGTGGCGCGTGACCTCGTGCAGGTCCACAAGATCGTGCCCAAGGGCATGTCGGGATTCGTGATCACCGCGATGTTCAACGACGGCAAGGCGCCGTTCGTGATGCAGGGGCCTTGGTTCATCCCCGAGATCGCGGCCAACGTGCAATGGGGCGTCGCGCTGCTGCCCGACCTCGAACCGGGCAAGCCGATGCGCCCGTTCCTCGGCTCCGAGGCGCTGTTGCTGACGCAGACGACGCCAGCCAAGGAAGCGGCTCTTCGCGTGCTCGACTACCTGACCAGCGACGAGGCCGCGTTGACCCGGCTCGAAGTCGGCCGCCAGATGGTCGCCAATGCCAAGGTCTACGAGAACCCGCGTTGGCTCAACGACCCGGTCGTCAAAGTGTTCCGCGCCCAGGCTGAACTCGCGGTGCCGATGTCGAACGCCGCGGAGACGAACGTGGCGTGGAATCCATACAATACCGCGCTTCGGAAGACGATTTTCGGCGACGCGAAGATCGATGCCGCGCTCGCCGAAGCCCAGAAAGCCTGCGACGAAGCCGTCGCGCAGTTGGGCAAGTAGCCACGATGGAAGGCCTCGACGACGCGCCGCCCGACGAGGGCCGCTGGCCGATCGCGCTGTGGTGGCCCGACGCGCTTGCGGCGGCGCTGCTGGCGGGCCTGGGTGTGCTGCTCGTGGCGACGCTCTACGGTTGGCTGGCGCGCTCACACGACGAGTCGGTCGCCCTGCTGCGGGCGGGCGGCGTGGCCGACGCGGCGGCCCAGGCGTGCGGCAATGCTGGTGGCGACGCCGCGGCACGGTCGCGTGCGCTCGATGCGGTGGCGGCCGCGCACGCCGACACGGTCGCCGGCGTTTGGTGCGTCGCGGCGGGTGGTGAAGACGCGTATGGCATCGCGCGCGGTCACGCCCTCGTGTACGCGAGCGCCACGCTCGGATTGCGCGCCGGCGACGCTCACGGACCACTCGCGGGTGCGCTGCTGGCGTTTGCCAAGTCGAGCCAAGCCGCGGGCGAAGCGGCCTTGCGCAGCGATGGGTTCGTGGCGGCGGATCGGTTGATGCGCCGGTTGCCCGACGGCCGCGACGCGCTGGGCGTGCCGTTTCGCGCCGGGCCGAATTCGCCAGACATTGCAGGGGTCGCCGGGCATGTGCTCACTCCCGTCCGAGATGCAGCGCTGCCGTGGTGGCTGTGGACGCTGCCGTTGCTGGCGGCGGGGCTTTTCGTCGGCCTGCTGATTGCGGCGCCCATCGACCCGCGCGCCTCGGGTGGCGTGGCGGTGACGGCGGCGCTGCTGGCGGCGGTGTTCGGCCTGCCGCCGATCGCGACGCCCGACGATTTCGCCATGGTGCGCGTGCTGGCCGCCGAATGGATCGCCCCGCACGACCCGACCTGGCGCCCGTTCACCGGTTCGGCCGACGCGTGGATGGACGTGGTGGCCGTGGCGCTCGGCGCCGCGCTCGGGACGTTGGGACGCGGGCTCGGCGACGTAGTGCGGGCGGCGCGGCGCGACCCGGGGCCGTACGCATATGTCGGCCCGGCGGCGCTGGCGACGGGACTGCTCGTGTTCGTGCCGTTCGCGATGGGCGTGGGCCTGTCGTTCGTGTCTCCTGGCGGCGATTTCGTCGGCCTCGCCAACTTCCGCGAGATTGCCCGCAGCGCCGTGGACGCCGAGACCTCGACCCATTTTTTTCGCACGCTCGCCATGACCGTGCTGTGGACCGTCACCAACGTCGCCGTGCATGTCGTGTTCGGCCTCGCACTTGCACTCGTGCTCGATCGGCCCGGCTTGCGGTTCCGCAAGGGCTATCGGCTCCTGCTCGTGCTGCCGTGGGCCGTGCCGAGCTATATCACGGCGCTGACGTGGAAGTGGCTTTTCAACACCCAATACGGTCCATTGAATGCCATGCTTCAGGTGCTCGGCGTCGAGCGTGTCGATTGGCTGGGCACGTCGGTCGCCACGAACTTCTTGGCCAACCTCGCCACGAACGTGTGGCTCGGCTTTCCGTTCATGATGGTCGTGTCGCTCGGCGCGTTGCAGTCGATCCCCGCCGAGCTCTACGAAGCCGCGGCCATCGATGGGGCCAGCGCACGCCAACGCTTCCGCCACATTACGCTGCCGTTGCTGCGGCCGGCGCTGTTCCCAGCCGTGATCCTGGGCACCATCTGGACCTTCAACGCTTTCAACGTGATCTGGTTGGTGTCGGGGGGCGGACCTGACCACCGCACGGACATCCTGATTACCGAGGCCTATCACGCCTTTGCGGTGCTGCGGCGCACGGGCCTGGCCGCGGCCTATTCGGTGCTCATCTTCGCGCTGCTGCTCGGCTACACCCTGGTCACGAACCGCCTGACGAAGGCGACGGAGAACGTCGCCCGATGACGCCCCCGCCCACCGCGCGCCCGGCCCTGTGGCCGCACCTCCTGCTCGTGCCGGTGACGGTGGCGACGCTGTACCCCGTGCTGTACGTGATCAAGCTCGCGTTCTCGGGCACGGGAGGCGTGTCGGCGTCGCCGTGGCCGTTCCCGACCGCCGCGAGCCTCGACGCCTTCGCCGCGGTGGTCCAGCGCACGGATGCGGACGGTCGTTGGATTTTCGGCGCCCAGTTCGGCAACTCGCTGGTCGTCGCCACGGCAGCCACCGCGATCGGCATCACGCTGTCTTGTTCGGCGGCATATGCGTTCGCGCGCTTCGATTTTCCGGGTCGCCGCTTCGGCATGATCGCCTTCCTGGCGACGCAGATGTTCCCGGGCATCCTGACGATGATCCCGCTCTACGTGCTGATGCAACGGCTCGGCCTGCTCGACTCGATGTTGGGGCTGGCGCTGGTGTACTCGACCACGTCGGTGCCGTTCTGCACGTGGACGCTGAAGGGCTGGTTCGACACGTTGCCCAAGGAACTCGAGGAGTCGGCGCGCATCGACGGCGCCACACGGCTGCAGGTGTTCACGCGCATCATCTTGCCCTTGTCGGCGCCAGCGGTGGCGGTGACGGCACTTTTCAGCTTCATGACCGCGTGGAACGAATTCGTGCTCGCCTACACCTTCCTGTCGGACGAGGCGGCGTGGACCCTGCCGGTGCAGATTCGCGCGTTCGTGGGCGACAAGGATGTCCAGTGGGCGCTTTTCGCGTCGTCGTCGTTGATTGCCAGCCTGCCCGTCATCGCGCTTTTCTACGCGCTGGAAAAACACCTCGTCGGGGGACTGACCGCTGGCGGTGTCAAGGGATGAGCGCCGCACCGCCGCCCTACGACGGCCACGACCTCGAGGCGCTCGCCGACCTGCCGCGCTATACCGGCTGGATTCTCGACGAATTTGACCCGTGGCTGCACGGCCGTGTGATCGAGGTGGGCGCCGGCATCGGCAACGTCGCCCTGCGCTACCTCGACCGCGCCGGGCCCCGCCCGGTCACCGACGCCGTGCTGGTCGAACCCGCGGCCAACCTGTACGCCCGGCTGCAGCAGCGCGTGGGCAGCGACCGGCGTGTGCAGACGGTATGCGCCACGCTGGACGGGCTGCCTGCCGAACTGGCGGCGCCGCCGTTCGATGCCGCCGTCCTGGTCAACGTGCTCGAACACATCGAAGACGACCTCGGCACGCTGCGGCGCCTGCACGGCCTGCTGCGCCCGGGCGGTGCCGTGTGCCTGTTCGTGCCGGCCGGGCCGTGGTTGTTCGGGTCACTGGACCGCGCGGTCCACCATGTGCGGCGCTACCGGCGGCGCGAACTGGAGGGTGTGGTGCGCGCCGCCGGCTTCGACGTGGCCAAGCTGGCGTGGTTCGACGCGCTCGGCATGGTGCCGTGGTTTGTCGCGGGGCGCGTGCTGCGGCGGAGGCAGTTCGACCGTGGCGCGGCGGCACTTTACGACAAGGTGGGCGTGCCGTTGACGCGGGCGGTCGAGGCGCGGCTGCGGCTGCCGGTAGGGAAAAGTCTGGTGGCGGTGGGCGTGCGTGGGTAGGTCGGCGCTGCCAACACCAGCGTTGGGGCGCGTTCGTCGTTCGCCCTACTTCCACACCGCCTTCAGCGTCGCCCCCGCCGCGCCGTCGCCCAGCACCGTCTTGGTGCCATCGGGCCACGTCACCGTGATGTCCGTCGCCTTGCCCGCCGCCCCGAGCCCGAAGTGGGCGAAACGGCTCGGTGTGCCCCCGAACGCGCCACTGCCAGCCAGCCACCGCGTGCGGGTGATGCCGCCGACCTTCGCCGAGACGATCGCGCCCAGCGCCGCCGTATTGCCGCCTTTGCCGGTGACGATGACGGTCAGGCTCGGCCCCTGCTTGGGCCAATCGTTGCGCAGGATGCGCACCAGCGACGTCGGGTTCATCGAAGCGCCGGGCCGCGTCTGCACAATGTCGAGGTCGCCGTCGCCGTCGAGGTCGATCGGCTGTTGGTCGACGAAGACGATGTGCGCGTACTTGCCCGGTGGCAGCGCGTACGGCTCGAAGCCCTTGCCGGTCAGGTTCAGGTAGAGCACGTCGATGCTCGTCTGGCCAATGAAGATGCCCTTGCCGCCGGGCTTCGGGCCCGCCGAACAGAATCCGGTGACGCTGGCGACCATCTCGGGGCTGAAGTTGACGGACGCGCCAACGAGCAGGTCGTCGAGGCCGTTGTGGTCGAAGTCGGCGGCGATCGGCGACCACGCGCTGGAACCCCAGGTCGTTGACCACACGCCCCACTTGCCGCCCTGGTCCTCGTACTGGACTGGCGTGCCGGGCTTGCCCTTGACTTGCATGTAGAGCGGCGTCGGTCCGCCCTCGGCGAGCACCAGATCGGCCTTGCCGTCGCTGTCAAAGTCGCCCGCCGTCCACCCCATCGAGCCGGAGTACTCATGCATGCCGATGGCCGTCGCCCACGACTGGAACGACTTGCCCGTGTTGTGCAGCAGTCGGCTGCTGCCGAAGTCGTCGCCGACCAGCACGTCCATCTTGCCGTCCGCATCGACATCGAGCGCCATCGCCACGGTCTGGCTGCCGCCACCGGGCACGTTCCAGGCCTCGGTCGCATCGACGAGCGGCAGCGTGGGGCCATGAATGAGCACGCGATCCTGCAAGTCGTTGCTCATCGGCAGCGGGGGATCGACCTTGCAGACGAGGTCCGTTGCCGTGAAGGCGCAGTCCAGCGACGCGCAATTGGGCGACTGAAAGCCGGACCCGATGTACAGGTCCAGGTCGCCGTCGCCGTCGAGGTCGGCGGGAACCATAGAAAACGCTGAGAAATCCATGACATATGGCATCCACTGGGCGGTCTTGTCGACGAAGCCGCCCTGGCCGTTGCCGAGGTAGAGCGCGACGCCCGAAAATCCGCCGAACAGGAGGTCGGGCATGCCGTCGGCGTTCATGTCGGCGGCCGTGCAGCCGAAGTTGGCCTGCAATACCGTGGTGTCGAACTTCGACGAGACGTGCGCGGGAGCACCCGGCCCGAGCAGCACCGCGTGGATGTTCGACTTGGAGCCGAGGACTTCGACCGCCGCGAAGTCCTGGCGGCCGTTGCCGTCGAAGTCGGCCACCGCGACGCAGGGCTGGTGGACGGCTTTCGGGTCGAAGCCGTACTCCGTCGTGACCTCGACCATTGGGGCCGGCGGCAGCGTCTTGGGCTCGATCTGCACGGGCGCCACGGCGTCGGCGTCTGCTGCGGACACGTCGGCTGGTGAGACTTCTGCGTCGAAGCCGGCGTCGGCGCCGTCGTTGGCGTCGCTGACCGTGCCGGATTCTGGGCTGTCGGCAGCCAGAGCGTTGGGCCCGATCGGCGTATCGACAAGGCTGGTCTCTGCGAGGTCAGGGCTGGCATCGACTTGCACCGTCGCCGTCACGGTGTCAGCCCCGTCGGCAGCCGGGGCCGCCGTGTCCGCGCGTTGGGGCAAGGCGCCGGGGTCAGCGGCAACATCTTCGAGGCCCGGCGGGCTGTCCGCGAGCCTTGCGGGCGCATCGGGCGGTGCGCCACCATCGAAGGCAACGTCCGTGGCGGCGGCCTTGGCGTCGAGGGCGTTCGCGGCGGGCGTAGGTGCAGGGTCGGGAGCCGTGCACCCGGCGGCCCAGCCAGCGGCTGCAGTCAGGACCAGGCCAGCGCTGCGCCGGTCGATGCCAGCCCAACGCGGGGCCGTCAAGGCGCAGGGAGTGCGTGCCTGTCGCGCCATGTGCGGTCTCGTGGTCGTGGTCGTGGTCGTGGTCGGCTCGCGTGCGCCCGCCGGGTGCGCGGGTCTGCTGGAACCCGCCGCTTCGATTTGAACCGTACGTGCGGCGCGCGGCGCTGGCAAGGCGAGTTTGCGGGCGCCCTCAGCCGACGTACAGGACCGCGACCCCTGCGACGGCGAACAGCGTGCCGATCACGCCCGCCAGCGCCACCCTTTCACGCAGCCACCACGCCGCCAGCGGCAGCACCAGGATCGGTTCAGTCGCCGCGACCGCTCCGGCCACGGCAAGGTCGATGCGCTGCAGCGCGGCGTGCAGGGCCCAGAACCCTCCGAGCGTGATGGTGGCCACCGCCGCGAGCAGCCCGGCCAACAGGCGCAAGTCTGAAAGTGGTGCGACGGCACTGCGCAAGCGGCCCGTGGCGAGGCCTGCTAGGGCGAGGCCGAGTGCGCTGGCACCGAGGCGCACGATCGTGGCGTCCGCGGCAGACACGGACCCGAGCGCTCGTTTGGTCAAGACCGTGCCGACGGCCATCGCGACGACCGCACCCAGGCCGAACCACAGGCCGCGCCGCGTCGTCCGCGTGCCGCCACCTTGCACCTTGGCAAGCGTCACGCCCGCGACGCCCACCAGCACCAGGCCGATGCCGACCCACGCGCCAGGGCCGGGACTTTCGCCGAGGACCACCACCGCCAGCGCGACCGTCAGCACGGGGGCCAGGCACGCCAGCACCGCCAGCGCGTGGGCGCCGAGGTCCTGCAGCGCGAGGAAGAACAGGGTGTCGCCCAGCGCAATGCCGACCGTGCCGCTCGCCACGAGCCACAGCAACGATGCGCCGTCGATGCTGGCCGGCGCCGGTAGACCTGCCACCGCCAACATCAGGACGCAGCCGAGCGCGGAACTGGCGAGGTTCAGACCATAGGCGCTCAGCCGCTCGCCAATGCGCTTGTACAACACTGAGCCCACGGCCCAGCCTGCGGCCGACGCGAGTGCAAGGCTGATGCCGACCGGGGTGTCCACGTTGCAGTTCCGCGCCGGCACCGCGCCACGGCGTGCAGGCCACGGCAGACATTGGTCGGCGCGGCTCGGGTATGCAAGGCCTAGGTGGACCGTTCCCTTCCCCGAGTTGCGCGGCCGCAGCGACCCCGCTAGCGTCACCGCGCGGCGGTGGCCGCGGTGGGCGACGGATGGTGCGACGTGTTTCCCGGTGGCGAGGGGCGGCCGTCGTGGTAGTCGGCGCCGCACTGCTCGCCGTGTGGTCGGTACAACGGGACCGACGCCCCAGCCCGTCGCAACCGGTCGCGACGGAGACACCCCCGCAAACGGTGCCGCGCGCCGCTTGGGATCGAGCAGACCCGACGAAGGTGCGCTTCTCCGCCGCCGACTTCGGGCCGGACTTTCTCGATCGCTGGTGGCAGGCCCCGGCCGCAGATCGCCGGGCGCTGGCACCGCTGCGCGAGGTGTTCCGACTGCGGCTGCGGCCCACGCTGGCGGCGGCACTGGCACGACCTGCCGAGGTTGGCGTGGACCCACGCCTCGCACAACGACTCGCCGATGACGCCAACACATTCCTCGACGACGCGGGCCTCGTGGCGGCGCTGGCTGTCGCATACGGGGCCGAGGGCACCGCGGTCCCGCCCGACCTGGTCGCCCTGCTCACCCTGCCCGATGCGCGCCTGCTGCAATGGCTCGTGCTGGAGTTCGACGACCGAGGCCTGTTCGACCCAGGCCGCGCGTTTCGCCCTGGACTCGACCGCGAGGCGCGGCGCTCGGTGAACGCGCTCGCGTTGGCGCCCTTGTTCGGCCCCGGTGCGCGCGTGCCCGGTCGTCTCCCCGCCGTCACGGGCCTTGCCGACGCCCTGACCGCTACAGACCTGCCCGACACCCCGACTGCCACGGGGCGCTCGCGCTTCGAGGGGCTCGCCGCCTCGCTGGCCGACGAAGAACGCCAGCGCTCCCTTGAACGGAAGCTCGCAGCCCTTGAGCACCCGGTGCGCCAACACCTGCTACAGCCCGCCGTCGTCGTGCGCGAGCTCGGCGTGCGACCCGGGATGGAAATCGTCGACATCGGTGCCGGTGGGGGTCACCTCAGCCTGCCGCTCGCGACGGCGCTGGCGGGGACGGGGCACGTGTGGGCGACCGACGTCGACGAGCGCATGGTTGAGCTCCTCCAGCAGCGGGGCCGCGACCAAGGGCTGGCGGCGCTCAAGCCCGTGTCCGTGCAGCCGGGCAGCGACGTGTTCTACCGCGCCCACACTTTCGACCTCGCCGTGCTGTGCAGCGTGTACGAGTATCTCGGCGCGCCCGACTCGTTCTTTCACATGTTGGCGCCTACACTGCGGTCGGGCACCGGCCGGCTCGCCATCTTGCAGGGGCATACCGCCGAGCGCTGGTTCCCGGCGGACTTCGACGCGCCGTTTCGCCATGCCGTGTTGAAGGCCACGGCGCCGCACGGGCCGGTGTGGCGGCGCCTGCAACCGTCGGTGCACGCCGCGCTGCTGGCGCTGGCTTCGACAGAGACGGTCAACGCCAGCGTGCAGGATGCGCTGGCCGACGATTTCACCCGGATGCTCGACGACGCGCAACTGCTGGCCGACCTGGGCGCGTTTGCGGACCCGGCCGGCAAGCGACCCGACGCTTGGCTGGCGGCGCTCGGTCCGGACGATTGGCGGCTCGTGCAGTGGATTCGCGGCACATTCGGCGAGGCGTTGATCCACGCGGGTACGGCACCGGCAGGCACCTTGGAGCGCCGCGCCCTGCGCAGCGTGAACTGGTTGGCGCTGCTGCCGTTCTTTCACGAGTCGCTGCCGCGTGAAGTCTACCCGCGCGGCATCTACCTGACGCCTGCCGGCATCGCGCGACGCATGGCGCGGGTCGGCTATCGGTTGGAGCGCACGGTCACGGCGCTGCCTGCACACGATTTTCTCGTGTTTGCGCCCGCTACGCCGGGGCGTTGAGGGTCGCCTGTGGGCGAGGCTCTAGATGTCTGCGTGCAGCCCCATGTCGGCCTGCGGCCCCGCCGCCCGGCGCAGGACGCCGTTGCGCGGTTCGGACAGGCAGCGCTGGATTTCGGACGTGTAGAAGATGCCCGCGCCCTGCAGCATCGGCCGGCCATCGTTCCACGCCAGCCAGCCGCGGGCGCTGAGCGCCTCCCACCAAGGTGCAAAATCGCGGGCAAGATCGCGGCCAAATTCGCGGGCGTAGTCTGTCGCGTCGAGCCAGGGGCAGCCTTCGAGGCCCTTGAGCACGTAGATCAGGCGTAAATCTATGGCATCAAACGTGAAAATCGCGTCGATGCAACTCGCGTCGGCGTCTGCCGGGGCACCGGCCGGCGTGGCGTTGCGCGCATGGTATGCCTCGCGTCCGACGACGTTCTTGTACGTGTGGCCGGGTGCGGCGTGCGTGCCCGACAACAGTGAGTTGGCGCCGTACCCGATGCCCACCCGGTCGTTGTGCAGCACGTCGCGGTACATCTCGAGAAACTGGACCGGTGGCAGGTGGCTCCGGCAATAGTCCGTATACCCATCGGCCCGAAAACCGCGCGCGAGCAACGCGTCTCGCCCGCCAAGGAACGCATCGCGCGTGACCTCGACTGGCGGCAGTTCGTGCTTGCGTCGCGCGAACGCCGAGTCGCCACCCAACGTCAGCGGGTGGTTGACGATGCCATCGACGCCCCAATCGTCGAGCAGGGCGATGTCGGCCACGACGTCGGCGGGCGTCTGCTCGAACCAGCCGGTGATGAGGTCCACCGAGCAGTGGATGCCGTGCTCGCGGCAGAACGTCGCCGTACGCTGGATGTGCTCGTGGCGCTGCGTGCGGCCGCTGTACGCGATCAGGTGCGACTGCAGGGTCTGGGCGCCGACACTGATGCGGTTGACGCCCACGGCCGCCAGTGCCTCGAGGCGTCCGGGCGTGAAAAGCCCCGGGGTCCCTTCGAAGGTAGTCTCGCAACTCTTTGGAATGTCGAACTTCTCGTGCAGACGGTCGAACACTTCGTGGATGCTCGCCTCGTGCAACACATTGGGCGTGCCGCCGCCGAAATAGAGCGTCTTCAACGTACGGCGGCCGAGTCGGGCGGCGACGCGGTCGAGTTCTGCGTAGAGGTCGGCGAGGTACGCCTCGACGTGGGCGTAAGAGCGGAAGTCCTCGCGCGCGAACAGGCAGAATCCGCAGGCTTCCGGCTCGGTCGGCGGGCAGAACGGGATGTGGACGTAGAAGTTGAGCGACCGCTGGGCGTCGACAGGTGCCAGGGCCTCAGACAAGGGTGGTTGGCGGCGCTGCCAGAAGCGCGGGCTCGGGTGCCCGTACTGGATTTTCGTGCCGGGCTCGCGCCCGATGTGCCGGTCCAAGTATTGGGAAACCCCTTCGGCGGTGGCGAGCAGCGGCATCCAGTTCCTTCGGGCGGCCATGCAGCGAGTGCAAGGGGGGCCGCCCCGCCCGCGGCGACAGCGCTATCGTAGCCCAAGGGGTTGCGGGTTGCCACGGTTGGCGAGGTAGACCCGCTCCCGGCCCCGACGGGGCCCTCCCCGCCGACCGCCGCTAGCCGATCCGCGCCACGCCCCAAGCGTCGAACACCGGATCGACGCTCACCAACACCGCCCCCAGCGCCAAAGCCTGGGCAGCCAGCATCCGGTCGAAGGGGTCGCGGTGGTCGCCCGGCAGCAGGCCGGCACGCAGTCCGTGTTCGGGCAGGACGGGCAGCCCCTCCACTTGGAGCGCGGCCAGGGCGGCGGGCAGGTCGAGGAGGCTGACGCCGCGCAACCGCAGCTTGCCGATGCGGACCTTGGTCGCGATTTCCCACATGGACGCCGCGCTGTAGTAGGCGGGCCCGTCACGGCGGTTGACCTCTGTGCGCGCCGTCATCGGCATTCGCTCGTTGCCTTCAAACATCCACACGATGATGTGCGTGTCGAACAACCGCGGCCGCGTCACTTGCCCTCCCACGCGTCCAGTTCTTCGTCGGGCAAGGGCTCCAGCAGGTCGCCTTCAACCAGCAGGATGCCTTTGAGCGCCCCGAACCTGCCCTGAACCACCGGCGCCGCGGGCTGCACGACGGGCACCAAGCGCGCCACGGGCACGGCGCCTCGCGCAATCACGATCTCCTCTCCGGCTTCGACGCGGGCCAGCAGGCGCGACAGGTGGGTCTTGGCGGCGTGGACGGTGACAATTTCCATGGGGGTAGACTAACCGGGTTGGTCCAGGGGGTCAATGCCGGCACCGGGAACCGGGCCAGGCTCCTCTCGGAACTGCCGGTTGTCGATGGAGCGCGCTTGGTCCAGCATGATTTCACAAGCCTCGGCGTTGCCTCCAGAGTTGACGCCATCACCTCCGCCATGACGCACGTGCGTTTGCCGCACCCCCCACCCGCTGCTACGCTGCTTCCGGGGAGGTGGCGCCGTTGCCTGGAGTATCGACGCACAGGGTGTGGGCAACCTCCAAGGCTCGCCAGCGACGCAGCCCGATCCCCGCCGCGGTCGCCCTCGCCGCGCTGGCCCTGGCGCCGCTCTCCTGTACGGACCCGACCCCGGCGTCGGCGCCTCGCGATGTCCTTGGTTTGCTCGACGTCGTCGCCGCGACCCTTGATGTCATGCCGGTGCTCGACGCCGCTACGCTGCGCAACGATGCCCCCGGTGGACCCGACAGCCCTCCGCCAACCGACGCCGCCAAGGATGGGAGCGCCAGCCTCGACAACTTCCCCGACAGGACCCCCGACCCCACAGACGTCGGCACCGCTGGCGAACTGCAGCTTGACACCGACGCCGCGACAGCGTCCGACATCGACAGTGCCGCCACACCCGATGCGCCGGACGCCCCAGCCGCCGACGCACCCGATTCAGCCGACGCACCCGATTCAGCCGACGCACCCGATTCAGCCGACGCAGATGTCGCCCCCGACGACCCGCCCGACACTGCCGTGGCGCCACCACCCAAGCCCATCGATCCTGCGACCCTGCCGCTTGCCGCATTCACCGACGTGACGGCCGCGCTCGGCATCGACCCCACGCAACCCCACGGCATCTGCGCGGGCGCTGCCGACCTCGACGGCAATGGGCGCGACGACCTCGTGGTGATCGAGCGCAGCGGCAAGCTGGCGACGATCCACGCGGTCCTGTTGAGCGCGGCAGCGCCCCAGCACGTGCTGACGCCCGTCGATACGACGCTGCTGCTGCCGACGATGGCGTGCACGCTCGTGGACCTCGACGGCGATGCCAAGCCCGACTTGCTGGTCGGCGGCCCGTCTGGCCTGGCGCTCTACCTCGGCACCGGCAAGGGTGGGTTCGTCGACAAGAGCGAGACGTGGCTGCCGTACATCCTCGATTTCTCGGCGTGGTCCATCGCGCCGGTAGACCTCGACGGCGACGGCGACCTCGATCTGTTCATCGGTGCCGGCTCGCCGTCGCTCGACGCGGCCAACCCGGGCATCGGGCCGGCGTGCGGGTCGAACAAGTGTGGCTACGAAGGCAACGACTTCACGTGCGCGCTCGTCACCAAGGTGCCGAACAGCGACGACCTGCAGGACCGTGTGCTGATCCGCGGGGCCGAACTGCCGTACACCGACGCGACGAAGCAGTGGCAGGTGCCGCCCGGCGGCTTGCTGTCCGCGGCCCTGCCGATCGACATCGACCTCGACGGCAAGATGGACGTGTTCGTCACCGACGACTTCGGGGGCCACCGCCTCCTGCACAACAAAGGCGCGACCTTCGACGTTCAGGACACCGGCATCGGCTTCTCTCCCTACGCGCACGGCATGGGCTGGGGCGTGGGCGATTTCAACAGCGACGGGCTGGCCGACCTCGTGATGGCCGACGTTGGCCCCAACCCAATGTATGTACAGGTGAAGGCTACGCCGGGCAATCCCGTCGAGTTCGAGGACCACGGCGGCGCACTCGGCATCTGGGGGCCGACCTGGAGCGCCAGCACGTGGTCGCCGCTGGTCGCCGATTTCGACCTCGACGGGCGCGACGACCTGTTCATGGGCAGCGCGCTGAACACGACGCCAGAGAAACTGCCGGCGGTCACAGCGGGTTGTACGGTGGCGGGCAAGCTGCCTTATGGCGGCCACCCGAACATTGACCTGCTGTTCTTGCGGTTGCCGCAGGGAGGGTTCACGGCGCAGCGCTTCGAGACGGGGCCGCACTCGCACTTCATGGCGATTTCGCAGGCGCTGGTGGACCTCGATGACGACGGCGACCTCGACATCGTGCAATCGCGCCCGGGGCCGAGCCTGACCTCGCGCATCCGCGTGCTGCGCAACGACCTGGCCAAGGGCGGCGGACACGCGAAGATCGTGCTGCAGGGCAAGAAGGGGAATACAGACGCCTTGGGCGCGGTGGTGAGCGCCAAGGTGGGCGGCCAGTTGCGCACGCGCTGGCTGAGTGGCACCGGCGGTTTCGGCGCGAACCGGAGCCGCATCGCGGAGTTCGGCCTCGGCACCGCGGGCAAGGCCACGGACGTGAGCGTGAAATGGCCCGACGGCGCGAAGACCGTTGTGGGCGAGCTCGTCGCCGGGACGACGAAAACGCTCGTGTGGCCATAGCCAGCCAGGGCAAGGTGCAACAGATGCCGAGCTTGTCGCGCAAGCACTTGATCCTGATTGGATTGCTGGCCGTGCTGGCTGCGGTCACGTGGCTCGAATGGCGCCGTTCGGACCCAACCCTGCCGCCGTCCTCCTCCGCGCCGCCGTTGCCGAAGCTCGCGGTCTCTCTGCGCCAGATCGCCGCGGGGTTTCGCGAGATCACCGACCTGGCCGCCGTGCCCGCACCGCACCCCGCCACGCTCCTCGTCGTCGTTGAAAAGCCCGGCACCGCGCACCTGCTCGACACCGCAACCGGCAAGCGGTGGCTGCTTTTGCAGAAGGCGGTCGCCACGGCGTCGGAAGAAGGGCTGCTCGGCCTCGCGTTCGACCCACAGTTCGCTGTCAACCGGCGCTTCTACACGAACAGCGTGGTCACCGAGGGTGGCCAGGGGAAGACGACGCGCCCGGGCAACCCGACGATGCAGGACAAAACAACCATCGACGCGTGGCTGTTTCCGCTTGATGCACTGGGTGCCGAGCCCGCCCAGCCCCTGTGGCGCGTGCTCTCGTTCGACCAACCGTACGCGAACCACAACGCAGGGCAGTTGGCGTTCGGCCCGGACGGCATGCTCTACATCGGCACCGGCGACGGCGGCTCGGGCGGCGACCCGCACGGCCACGCACAGAACCCACGGAGTTGGTTGGGCAAGATGCTGCGGATCGACGTCGCGGGGAGCACCGCGGCCCAGCCGTATCGCGTGCCCACCGACAACCCGTTCGTCGGCAACACCGCGTACTTGCCAGAAATCTGGGCCACCGGCCTGCGCAATCCGTGGCGCTACAGTTTCGACGACACGGGTCGGCTGTGGGTGGGCGACGTGGGCCAGAACGCCTGGGAGGAGATCGACCTCGTCGAGCGCGGCGCCAACCTCGGCTGGAATGTGCGCGAGGGCCGCCACTGCTTCGCGCCGCCCGCAGGGTGCTCGACAGCTGGGCTGGTCGACCCGGTCTGGGAAGGCGCGCATCCGTCCTACGTCTCACTCACGGGCGGCTTCGTCTATGCGGGAGTTGCCATCCCGGCGTTGCGCGGCAAGTACGTGTTCGGCGACTTCCTGGTCGGCCGGCTGTGGGCGATCGAGCCACCGGCTGTGGGGTCGAGCACCAGCACGGCACAATTCTGGCTCACGGATCACGGTCTGATGGTGACCACGCTTGGCCGGCGCCGCGACGGCGAACTGTGGGTCGGCGATTTCAAGGGGACGGTGTGGCTGCTCGTGCCGTGATGCGCGAAGTCGGGCGCGGCTACTTTTTCATCCCCACCGACGTGTCGTAGGCCCGCACGCGGACAGATGCGGTGCCCCACTTCTGCGTCGCCATGTCGCGCGCGGCCACGCGGAGTTCGTACCAACGGTTGCAAAACTTGCCTACGATCGCAGAGTTGACTTCGGATCCAGTTTCGTCGGCGGAAAAACGCATCTCGAGTCCAGGCGTGGCCGCGTTGCCGAGCACGTAGCTGCCGTCACCCTGCAACTCCGGGTAGATGACGGGGTTGTTGCCATACGCCACCTGCGCGCATCCGGCCCGGACGACCATGTCGGTCTGCAGCTTGGCCTTGGGAACCGCGCTGCCGGGCAACTTGAAGCGCAGTCCCGCCCACACGTGGAAGCCGCCTTGGGACCCGTGCACCAACGGAACCCAGTCGCCGTCTTGATACGGCACGAAGACGCCGCCGGGGTTCACGACTCCGACCTCGATTGCGAGGGATTGCGGCGGCGGGGCCGTGCCCTTGAAGAACTGCGGGTCCTCCTTGGCACAACCGGCCGTGTCGGGCACCGCCACGTCGCCCCAGCTTGCGTCGGCCGCGGGCTTCGCGGGGCCCGGACACACGATCGCGGTCACGGCATCGGCCAATTCGGCGCCGCCATCGACCGGGCCCGTGGCGCCGTCAGCCAGGGGCGCTGCGGTGTCTTTGAGGGCGTCCGGCACCGTGCCCGCCTGCGCGTCCGTGGGGGTCGCTGTTGCATCCGCTCCGTCGGTTGCCGCCGCCTTTGCGTCCGCGGAATCGGCCCCACCATTGCCGCAAGCCGCGGTGGTTGCGGCAACACACAGCGCCGCGGCAAGCTGTCGCCCCTGCATGGACCGCGCCTTCGGGTGGGAACAAGGCTGGCTGAGGGGCACGCTCGCCTCCGACGTCGGGCAGGCACGCCGCGCCTGCCGACCCTTTTTGCACACTAGCCAACGCCGCCGCCGAAGTCACGGCGGATGGCGCGGCGGCCGGGTCGCCGACACTGCCTGACACGATTCTGCATTGTCCCGCGCTCTGTGGAGGTGGTACGGTGAACCGACTGTGGCCGTGCCGTGGCGAGCGGCACAGGACCGGGGAGATTCTGCTGGCGTGATGCGAACGTGGACCGAGCGACTTGCCGCCGTCGCGGTGCTGGCAGGCGGTGCGTGCGGCCAGGCCCACGTGCCCGCCTCGGCTGCCGTCGATGCGGGTTCCGGCGCGAAGGCCGATCTGGTCGTCACCGCTCCCGACACAGGCGTGGCTGCGGCCGCGGACGCGGTCTCGCCACCCGGTGCCAGTTCCGATCTGGCCGACGTCGCGCCCGCCCGCGCCGCCGACGCCACACGCGCGGCAGAAGACAGTCTCGATGCCGTGGATGGCTCCACGTCCCCATTGCCCGACGCGCTCGCCACGGGTCCGGACGCGGCGCTGCCCGATGCCATCGAAACCACGGCCGACGTGCCCGCTGTATCTACAGAAATCATTGATTCTACATCTGAAATGCAGCAATCCGCTGACACCCTCGATACCCTCGCCAGCGATGCCGCAGATGCCCCCGACGCCAACACCGCGCCACCCGACCTGACCAAACCGGTCCCGCAAGATCCTACGCTGCTGCCTCCCGCCCCGTTCGCCGATCTGACCACGGACTTCGGCTTCGACCCGCTCAAGATCCACGGCGCGTGCGTCGGTGTGGCGGATTTCGACAGCAACGGGCGCGACGACTTTCTCGTGATCGAGGTCAGCGGCAAGAAGGCGACCATCCACGCCGTGCTGTTGGGTGCCACCTTGCCAGTCCACGTGTTCACCGCCTTCGACACGACGCTGTTGCTGCCGACGACGGGTTGCTCGATTGCGGACATGGACAGCGACGGCAAGCCAGACCTCATTGCCGGGGGCCACGCTGGCGCGGCGCTCTACTTTGGCGACGGCAAGGGCGGCTTTGTCGACAAGAGCGAAGCGTGGCTGCCCTACATCATGGATTTCGCGACGTTGACGATTGCGCCAGTGGACCTCGACGGCGATGGCGACCTCGACCTTTTCGTCGGCGCCGGCGTGACCCCGGTGACGCCCAGCGGCGGTGGGCCGGCGTGCGGCTCGCTGGTGTGCGACTACGTCGACGACGACTTCGTGTGCACGATGAAGGTGAAGTTCCCCGAAGCGCCCCAGGAACTGCAAGACCGCGTGCTGATTCGCGGCGCGCAGTTGCCGATGACCGACGAGACGAAGGCGTGGAACGTGCCACTGGGCGGCATCTGGTCGAACGTGATGCCGATCGACATCGACGCCGACGGCAAGATGGACGTTGTGGTGGGCGACGATTTCGGTGCCCACCGACTGCTCCACAACGTCGGCGGCAAGTTCACGGAATACCTGGCGGACATCGGCTTCCACAACTACGGCCATGCGATGGGCTGGAGCGTGGGCGACTTGAACGCCGACGGCCTTGCCGACCTCGTCATGGCGGATGCGGGACCGAACCCCGTGTTCGTGCGCAAGGCCAAGGCCGACGCGGGCGTGCCGTTCACGTTCGTCGACGAGGGCGGCGCGCGCGGCGTGTGGGGGCCGACGTGGACGGCCAGCACGTGGTCGCCGCTGCTGGCCGACTTCGACCACGACGGCCGCGACGACCTGATGATGGGCGTGTCGATCGCGACGACGCTGGAGCAGTTCCCGTCCGCAGCGGCTGGATGTCTCGGCACGAAACAGAAGCCCTACGACGGTCACCCGAACCCGGACCTGCTTTTCCTGTCGAACGGCAGCGGTACGACGTTCAAGCCGCACAAGTTCCCGAACGGGCCGTATTCGCACTTTGCCATGGTGACGCAGGCCGTCATCGACCTCGACGACGACGGTGACCTCGACCTCGTGCAGACGCGGCCCAACGTGAACATGACGGCGGGCGTGCGGATCATGCGCAACGACGTGCCGAAGCTGGGCAAGTCGTTCGTCGTCAAGGTCACCGGCAAGGGCGGCAACCTCGACGCGCTCGGCACCGTCGTCAAGGCAACCATTGGGGGCGTCGTGCGCACGCGCTGGCTCAACGGCACGGGCGGTACGGGCGGCACGCGCAGCCGCATGGCTCACTTTGGCCTCGGCGGCGCGGAGAAGGCCACCGACGTCACGATTTTGTGGCCAGACGGCAAGCTGACGAAGCTCGGCGATGTCGCTGCGGGCCAGACCCAGGGGGCGACGTGGCCGTGACCCGACCCCGTTCGCTTGCAGTGGCGCTCGTCGTCGCGTGGGCCGGCGCCGCCTGCACCACGGGGCCAGTCGCCGCGCCGGCCACGGAAACTTCGGCGCGGCTGTCCGACACGGCCGGGGGCGGTTCCACGTCCGACGGTGCCCCAGATGCGGTTGCCCCACTGGATGCGCCGCTGGACCTGGCGGACAACGACACACCCGTTGCCGTTGATTTCGACGCTGGCGCACCCCGGTCGGCGGACGCACTGGGCGACACCGAGCCGTTGGCGGACACGCCACCCGACGTGCCACCCACCGACTCCGTGATTGGCGACCCCACCGACAGCCAGACCGCCGAACTCGACGCTGCCGCCGACGCGCTCACTGACGACGCGGGCGATGCGGCCCCGTTCGACGCGATCGATGGCGTTGCGCTGGAGACTGCGAGCGCGCTCGACGCCCTCGACACCGGCCCCGCAGTCGATTCCGACGCTGTCCCGCTGCCCGATGCCGCCACGGCCGCCTGGGGCAAGCCGGTCATGCCGGCCGACCTGCCGCAAGCCGCCTTTGCCGATGTCACGCTCGCTTATGGCCTGACGCCTTCGGCAAGTGTGGCGCCGTGCGTGGCCGTCGCGGACTTCGACAACAACGGCCGCGAAGACTTCCTGATCGTGAAGTACAGCGGCCCCAAGGCGATCATCCACGCGGTGCTGCTCAGCGCCGCCGCGCCGGTGCATGTCGAGAGCCCCTTCGACACGGCCATCATCCAGCCCAACTTCGGCTGCTCGGTGGCCGACCTGAACGGGGACGCGAAGCCCGACCTGCTGGTCGGCGGCTACTCCGGTTCGGCGTTCTACCTCGGCGACGGCGCTGGCGGCTTCGTCGACAAGAGCACCGAGTGGATGCCGTACATCACGGATTTCGCTGCCTTCAGCATCCAGCCCGCAGACCTCGACGGCGACGGCGATCTCGACATTTTCGTCGGTGCCGGCTTCGACCCGCCAAGTTGCACGGCCTTGGACTGCAAGTTCACCGAGACCGACCTCGTGTGTATCGTCAATCCGCCGCCTCCCAATACGCCCAAGTTGCAGGATCGTGTGCTGATTCGCGGCCCCGGCCTGCCGTACGTCGACGAGACGCCGAAGTGGAACGTGCCCGGCGGCGGCACCCAGACCGTGGCGCTGGCGCTCGATGTGGACGACGACGGCAAGGTGGACCTGCTCGTGGGCGACGACTTCGGCGGCCACCGGTTGCTGCACAACAAAGGCGGTACCTTCGCGTCGTTTGCGACGGACATCGGATTCCACGCCTATGCCGGCGCGATGGGCTGGACGATCGGGGAGTTCGATGGCGACGGACTGTTCGACGTCGTACTCGCAGAGTCCGGGCCCACGCCGCTCTACGTGCAAAAGGCACCTCAGGACGGAAAGCCATTTCAGGTCGAGGACAACGGCGGCGAGCTGGGCTCGTGGTGGCCGATGTGGGGCGCGAGCGCATGGGCTCCGCTGGCGGCCGATTTCGATCACGACGGCCAAGACGACCTCCAGTTGGGCGCGTCGGTGAATTTCTCTCCCGAAAAGGCGGCGGATTTCAAGGCGGTGTGCGGTTCGAGCAAGACGAATCCCAGCGCCAACCCGTTCGCCGGCGAGACGAGCATCGACGTGTTGTTGCTGCGCAAGCCCGGCAAGGGGTTCACGCCGTTCGCGATGCCGGCCGGGCAGCACCCGCATGTCGTGATGCTGGAGCAGCGCCTGATCGATCTCGATGCCGACGGAGACCTCGACATCGTGCAATCGCGGCCCGGGCCGTCGATGATGGCCTCGCGCAGCCGCATCTTGCGCAACGATTTGGTAAAACAAGGGAAAAGTATCCAGATCGTCGTCAAGGGCAAGGGGCTCAACCAGGACGCCCTCGGCACAACGGTGACTGCGACGATCGGGGGCAAGACGCGCACGCGCTGGCTCAACGGCGGCAGTTGGGGTGCGACGCCGGCGCGGTTTGCCCACTTCGGCCTGGGGACCGACGCCAAGGCGACTGACGTGACGGTGCGCTGGCCCGACGGCTCGAAGACGCCGATCGGCGACGTGGTGGGCGGCGAGACGAAGGCGGCGACTTGGAAGTGATGGGTGGTGCGTCGCTGGCGATTGCCGCCCGTCGTCACCTCCGCTACACTGTTCGGTCCCCCCGCTTCCACGCCGGGTGAGGTCGCCCCCATGCCAACTGTCCACCGCCTCGCCCGCGCCGACGCAGAACCTGCCGTCGGGCGCGAATGCGATGCGCCCTGTACGCGCTGCAAGCTCGAATTGGCCCACACGATCGTTGCGATGGTCGGGCTCGAAGTAAAGCGGGTGCGCTGCAAGACCTGCGGCAGCGAGCACAACTACCGCTCGTCGCGTGAAGTCGCCGCCACCAAGCCGCGCGCCGAACGCACCCCGGTGCCGCCCGAGTCGGTGACGGAGCACTTGCAGGCCGCTGCCGACCGCGGGCCTGGCAAGGCCAAGCCGGGCAACGCCGCCCAGCGCCGCGCCGATGCGGTCACCGCGACGCGCGCCCGCATGGCTCGCATCGCGTGGACCAAGGCGATGGGCGACCGCGATCGCAGCCGCGCCGTGCGCTACGCCGCCAGCGTGACGATCGCCCCCGGCCAACTCGTCGATCACAAGAACTTCGGCTACGGCGTCGTCGAGTCCGTGCAAGACGGCAAGGCCCGGTTGTTGTTCGAAGACGGCTGGCGCGTGCTGGTGATCTCGCGGATCTAAGGGCCCGTGCAAGAATTACCGAATCGACTGCCTTTCTGCGAGTTGGATCGTGAAAGTTATTCGGCACGGTCCCTTGTCGCTGGTTGGGTCGCCAAGTTCGCGGCTGAATCCAACTCATCGCGACGTGAAGGCGATCGACTTACTCTTGCACGCATCCTGATCGCGTTGCGTCCGGTGTCGCCGCGCGCCCGAGTCGGTGGCCTTGCCGTCGTTGCTGGCCTGCTGTCGGTCGCGTGGTTGTGGCTTCCGAACCGCGCGCCGGCAGAGCGCCTGCCCAGCCTGCGTGACGCCCCATTTGCAGCATGGGTGGCCGCGCTCCCTGCGGGCGGCGCCGCGTCGAGCCGTGGCGCGCCCCTTGTCCTGGGGCCAGTTGAAGCCGGCGTGCGCATTCAAGCCGGGGCCTGCCGATTCGAGGTACTGGCGGCCGAACGCGCCCCGTCCGATGCGCTGCGCAGTCGCAATTTCGCCATCACCGCCGACCCGACACGGCGTGTGGACGCCGTGTGCGATCCGGTGCGCCGTGCTCTGGTGGCCGGGCTCCAAGCCTGGGACGTCGCGCTGCCAGGCATCCGCGCCGGTGGCGAAGTGCCGGCGCGATCGGCCCTCGATGCGGCGCTGGTCACCCTTGCCGCCTTTCTCGACGGGGTTGTCGCTGTCTGCGGCGTGGCCCTCGTGTTCGGGTTGGGCGCCCCGCTCCGGACCCTGTTCGTCGTCGTCGCAGCGCTCGCGTTTGCCGCGCGGGCCGCGTGGCCTCACGCCCTGACGGCCGTGGGGTTCGGCTACGAATGGTTCGCCGACGCGGCGTTCCTGCACAGCGTGCCGCGCTACGGTCCGGGCGCGCCGGCGCTGTGGGGCAAGTTGCTGGGCCCGCTGACCCATGACCACGGCGCCGTGCTGTGGTTGCACGCCGCGCTGGGGTCGATCGCGTGCGGCATCTGGGCGGCGTTCGTTGCGACGGCGCGCGGCTCGCTGCGGGCGGGCTGGCTCGCCGGCGGCGCGCTCGCCTTGACGCCCCTGTTCTTGCGCGAGCACACCAGCGAATCGATGCACACGGCGGTTGTCCTGGGCCTCGGCCTGGCGGCTCTGGCGCTGGCGCAGCCCAGACCTGCGCGCGGCGTTGCGGCGGCGGCGTTCGTCTGGGCCGTCGGCTGGCGCGTCGATGTGGGACCTGCCGCGGTCCTCACCCTGTCGGCTCTGCACTGGGCCCGGCGCGAGCACCGCCCGGGGTCCGAAGCGGCGCTGCCCGGTCGTCCTGGGTCGCCCGCACGGTGGCTGCTGCCGGCGCTGGCGGCGGGTGCCGGGTTGGTCGCGCTGGCCGTCTTCGCGCAAGGCCGCCTTGCCGCTGACCTCCACCAAGGTAACCTCCCGCAACTGCAAAGCTATCTCTCAGGACTTGGCTCGCGCCTGGCGGGCGAGGCGTTGCCGTGGCGGGCTGACTGGTTTCCCGTCGGGGTGTGGCTCGCCGTGCTGCTCGCGATCGCGCAAGTGCCCGGTCGCGCGCCGTGGCGCTGGCTGGCCGTCGCCGCAAGCGGGCTGCCGTGGCTGCTGCTGTCGTGGCTGGACTTCAACGAAACGTCGCTGCCCCGGCTGCAGGCGCCGGCGGCGTGGCTGGCGGTCGTCGCGGCGGCGGGCCTGGCGGATCTCGCGCTGGAGAACGTGTCGCGCCCGCGTGTCGCCGCGACGGTGCTGGTCTTCGGCTTTGCGTCGAGCGCCGTTCTGACCTTGCCGCAAGTCCTGCGCCGCACGAACAGCCACCTCGAAGACGACCTGCTGCGCGAGGCGATCGCCGCCCTGCCGAACGAGCGTCCGTTCGTACTCGCGACACGCACCTACGCCGAAGGCCCGGCGATCGGCCTGCACCTGCACCAGCCGACGTACGCGCTGCAGCCGCCGGCACTGCCGGGCACCGTCGTCACCGCGACCGCCATGCTCGAGGCCCTGCGTGCGGGAACGCTCCCGCACGGCGAGTTGTGGTTCCTGCGCAGTCTGCGTTGCTACCTCGGTCCCGTCGGCTCGCCCGCCGCGGGCCGGGAGCATCCGGCGTGTGCGGCGCTGGCGGCATGGCCGGGAGCGGTGGCCGCGTTCGAGCGTGACGTGCCGAATCGGGGGGAGTCGCCGACGTTCGACGGCTACGGCAAGGCCCGCACGCTGCGCGTCGGCCTGTACCGCTTGCCGGAGACGCTCAATCGAACAGGATCAGCCGCGGCAGTTTTGGCGCCGCCTTGACCGCGACCTCGAACTTGCGCAGTTCCTCGTCGAACATCGCCTGCACCCGCGTCTTGCGTTCGTCTTCGTCGAGCAGGATCGCATCGCGCAGCAGGTCCTTCTCCTGGCGGTCGCGCCCCTCGTCGAATTGCTGGCGCAGCGCGAACTGTTGGCCCAGTCGCTCTTCGCGGATTCGCACGAAGACGGCGCGCACGCTGTAGCCGACCTCGCCGGTGCCGAACAGGATGTACATGAACGCGTTGACGACCGGCGTGCCCGAGTCGAGCAGTCCGATCACCACCTCGTCGACGGCCAACTCGAGCGCGACGTAGGCGATGGCGTTGGCGACAGCGACCGCGTTGGAAATCTCAACGATCGAATCCTGGCCGTCGTCGACCACCTTCACCTCGACCGGCGAGCTGAAATGCGACGGATCGTGGGTCAAGTTGACATGCAGAAACACGAATTTGACGTTCTTGCCCGTGTGGTGGTGGATGCGCCGCGCCTCACACTTCCTGCGCGCCTCGGGCGTCGGACTGCGCAGCGGAATGAGGACGACATAGTCGGCCTTCTTCAACTCGTTCCAACTGCGCTCGGAGCCACGGCTGTCGAATTCGATGCCGGCGACGCGCAATTCCGAGGCGCGCCGCCAGCGGCTCCACACACTCGCCACGACGACGGTGAGGATGAACAGCGCGGCGATCTTGAAGCCATCCGGGCGCTCCGCTGAGTTCACGACCAGCACGTACACGAACACGACGAGGATGATGCGAAAGGCCCACGTCAGCAGTGCGGACGCCTTTTCGGCGAGCAGCACGGCGAACGTGTCCATCGTCATCAGCACGAGCACGCCGGTCGCATAGGCGCCGCCCTGGGCCTCGACGTCGGCCTCGAACCGCCAGTTCACCAGCAGGCAGATGCCGGTGAGCACGAGCACGAGCGGGCGGCGATACTCGATCCACCTCGGGCTCATGCCGAAGCGCGGCAGGTAGCGCGGCAGGATGTTGAGCAGGCCCGCCATCGCGCTGGCGCCGGCGAACCACAGGATGAGCAGCGTGTTGATGTCGTAGACCGTGCCGAACACGGGTCCGAGCAGCGTGTGGGCCAGGTACGACAACGCGCGCCCCGCGGCCAGGCCACCGGGAGCGAATTCCTTCAGCGGAACGAGCGTGGCCGTGACGATCGAACTGCCGACGAGGCCGAGGCTCATGATGATCGCGGCGGCGACCAGCATCTTGCGGGTGTTGCTCACACGCTCGGCGTCGTTGGCCGCCTTGACGTGCATCATGACCGATACGCCGGTCTCAAAGCCCGACAGGCCGAGCGCGAGTTTGGGGAACACGAGCAGGCTGACCGCGGCCAGCATCCACGGTCCGCCACCGCCGAGGCCCCCCAGCGGACCGTGCTGCCCGCCCGGCTCGATCTGGTGGAGTTCGCTCAGCAGGTGCGCCGTGTCGAAGGCCTGGATCTTGGCCCACCACGCCGCGACCAGTTCGGGGTGCGCCTGCAGTTCGCGCAGGCCCGTGCCGATGATCACGGCGTTCAGCGCCATGTAGGGCACCGCGATGGCGATGGCGATGCCGATCGCTTCCTTGAACCCTTTGAGGAACACGGCTCCCAGAGCCAGGATCAGCACGGCCGTCAGCGTGACCGGGCCGAATGGCAGGTGCCCGGCAAAAATCGGGTTCGCCAGCACGTGGTGCGTCGCGTCGGCCGACGACAACGTGATCGTGATCACGAAATCGGTCATCGCGAACCCGAGCAGCACCAGCACGAGCGTCTTGCCGAGCCAGCCGAGCCGGCCCCAGCCGGTGGTCAGGCGCTCCGTCATCTTGAGCGAGCCCTCGCCGTGCGGCACGTGCTTGGCGACCATCGCGTAGACGGGCACGGCGGCGAAGAACGTGACGGCCACGAGGATCAGCGTCGCGATCGGGGCCACCGAGCCCGCCGCCATCACCGCGAGGCCCGGCGCATAGCCGAGTGAGCTGAAGTAGTCGACACCCGTCAGCCACAGGGTCGCGTACCACGGGGCGGCGTGCGGTGCAGCGGTCGCCGGGGGCTTGGCGCGCTTGTGCCCCGCGTCTAGGGTCGCCTCTCCTCCGGCAGGCGCAGGCCCAGCGGGCTGGCCGTCGCGCATCCAGTCGTGGATGCGCGCTCCAAAGGCAAGGGGCAGGGCCATCGCCTAGTCCGCAGCGAAACCGGCGGTGGCCGCGTCGGGGCGGGCTGCGCTGGCGGCGACTTGGCGCTCGAAGCCCGCCTGCTGCTCACGGAACAAGGCTTCGGCGCGGGCGCGCCGTTCGGCCGGGTCGAGGTGGACGGCCGCGCGCAGTAACGCTTGCTCGCGCTGGCGGCGTTCCGCGGAAAACCTACGCAGGCTGATGCGCTGGCAGTCGAGCAGGCCGTCGTGATGGCCCGAGAGCCAGCCCGTGACCGCCCGGAGCGCGCGCCCCGCACGAGAATCGAAGGACATGGTGGGAACGAACCTCCACGGTTTGCCGGTGGGCGCGCGCTTGCGGCCCAGGCGCGGTGAACGGCACCGAGCCCCTTGCTGTGGCCCTGCCTCGGTGATCGACACCGAGCGATGTGGCCCCGGCTCCCCGCTCCCTGGACGGGATTGGGCGGCTCCGGCCCCTGCGACGGGGTCGAAGCGGCACGGATTCTACGCCGGTCCGGTCCCGGCGCAATGGGCATTGCGAGGGGCAGGGTTGCAGGACCTCTGCCCAGCCGCCGCCCGCTCGCGTATACTGCCGCCCCCGCCGGCCCGGCGCCTGACCACGTGCCCTCACCATGTCTGCAGAACTCCACAAGCAAATCGCACGCCGCCGCACCTTCGCGATCATCAGCCACCCCGACGCCGGCAAGACGACAATCACCGAGAAGCTGCTGCTCTATGGAGGCGCGATCCACCTCGCCGGCCAGGTCAAGGCCAAGAAACAGCAGCGCTCGACCGCGAGCGACTGGATGGCGATCGAGCGCGAGCGCGGCATCTCGGTATCGACGGCGGTGATGACGTTCGAGTACCGCGGCCTGCAACTGAACCTGCTCGACACGCCCGGCCACAACGACTTCAGCGAAGACACGTTTCGCACCTTGACCGCCGTCGACGCGGTGCTGATGGTCATCGACGCGACCAAGGGCGTCGAAACGCAGACGCGCCGCCTGCTCGAGGTGTGCCGGCTCAAGCGCACGCCGGTCGTCACCTTCATGAACAAGCTCGACCTCGAGGCGTGGGACCCCCTTGAACTGGTCGATCACGTGGAAAAAGAACTTGGCATGACGTGCACGCCGATGACGTGGCCGGTCGGCGGCGGCAGGGACCTGCGCGGGGTGTACGACCTGCGCGATCGGGCCCTCGTCGTCTACGAAAAGGACGCGCCGCGCGGCACGCAGAAGGAGCGCCGCGATCTCGGCGCGCTGGGCAGTGACCAGGCGCGCGCCGAACTGGGTGCGCACCACGACAAGCTGGCCGACGACATCGCGCTGTTGCAGGGGGCGGCCACTCCGTTCGATCCGGTCCTCTTCGGCCGCGGCCAATTGACGCCGGTGTTTTTCGGCTCGGCGCTGCACGATTTTGGCGTCCAAGAACTGCTCGATTGCTTTTGCGACCTGGCCCCGCCGCCGCAGCCGCGCGAGACCCGCACCCGCGTGGTCGATGCCGAGGAAGAGAAACTGTCGGGCTTCGTGTTCAAGATCCAGGCGAACATGGACCCCAACCACCGGGATCGCATTGCGTTCGTGCGCGTGGTGTCGGGCACGTTCCGGCGCGGCATGAAGCTGTGGCACGAGCGGCTCGGCAAGGAACTGATCGTGCGCAACGCCATGACCTTCCTGGCGCGCGATCGCAGCTTGGTCGATGAGGCGTTTCCCGGCGACATCATCGGCATTCCCAACCACGGCACGATCCGCATCGCCGACACCTTCACGGAGGGCGAGGCGCTGCAATTCACGGGCATTCCGAACTTTGCGCCGGAGCTTTTTCGGCGGGTGCGGCTGAAGGACCCGATGAAGCAGAAGCAGCTCGCCAAGGGGCTGGCCGAGGTGTGCGAGGAGGGTGCGGCGCAGCTTTTCCGGCCGCTCGTCGGCTCGGACTGGATCGTCGGCGCGCTGGGGTCGCTCCAGTTCGACGTGATCGAAGCCCGCCTGCGCGACGAGTACGGTGTCGATGCCGCGTTCGAGTCGATGGCGATCCAGGTGTGCCGCTGGGTCGAGGTGGCGAGCCCCGAAGCGCGCCGCAAGCTCGAAGACGGCTACACGCGCGACCTGTTCACCGACGGGGCGGGGCACCTGTGCGTTCTGAGCGAAACGCGCTTCCGGGCCGACTACATCGCCGACAAGACGCCGGGCGTCACGCTGCACAAGACCCGGGAACTACACGGATAGTTTACAGTTCTAGGTGCCGCGGGCCATGTCGCGCAACTGGGCCACGCTCGTCTCGGGCAACAACAGCGCCGTCGGCGTAGCCAGGAACTTGCGCGCCCGCGGCCCGTCGCCCAGCGCCATGAGCGCCGCAGCTTGGACAGCAGCCATGTCGGCAGAAGCCGGCAATCGCTCCGCGTAACGCAGCGCATCTTCCCATTCACCCAGCCGCGCCGACGCGACCGCGAGCACGTGCCACACGTGGGTCAGTTCGGATTGCGACAGCCACGGCTCCGCGCGCGCCTGGTGGCTGAAGCGGATGGCGGCATCGTAGTCGCCGGTGTCGAAGGCAGCCCGCGCCTGGTCGAGCAGTTCGCGCACGCGGGCGTGCTTGTCGGTTTCGTGGCGCGCGGGGTCCACGTCGAGGGCCTTCAGCATCCGCCAGTTCTCGAGCGCGGCCATGCCGAGCATGATGCCCCCGAACATCCAGCCGCGCGTCAGCATCCAGGCGGCAACGAGGCCGCCGACGATGACGCCGGCCCGATAGGTGACGCGATCGGCGCGCAACGGCGTGCGGATCACCTTGCGCAGCCCGGTGCGGAGCAGCATGCCGCCGTCGAGGGGCATGATCGGCAACAGGTTGTACAGGCCCCAGATCACGTTGATCTGCATGCCGACGTTGCACACGAGCGCGACCAGGCCGTCTGCCTGCGTGCCGGCGATGGCGAACCCGATCGCGAGCACGAAATTCATCGCCGGGCCGGCCGCGACGATCAGGAACTCGTGCAGGGGGCGCTGCGCCGGCTGGTGGCGACAGAATCCGCCGAAGCCGGTCAGCACGACCTCCGGTTCGAGGCCGAGCAACTTGCTGACCGTGCCGTGGCCCAGTTCGTGCGCCAACGTCGAGAAGCTGCCGACGAGCACGGCCGCGATACCGAATGCAACGCCGTGGTTGAACGCCCACATGAAAAGCATCGCGAGGATAAGGAAGTGCCAGCCCGACACCCATACCGGGATGCCCAGCAGCACGAAAAGCGGTCGCGTCATGGCTTCCCGGTCGGGCGGCGTCGGGCCGCGGCACTCAATGTAGCACGGACGCTTGTTTCGGCACGGGGGGCTCCGCAGGTCCAGGCGCCCAGCCCGGCGCCGCTGGCGGGGCGGCTTCGGGCTCGGGCAGCCGCAACAGCCGCGGCATGTCGACCAGGCCGCGCGGAGCATGGCGCAAGGGCATCGGCGCCAGCATCCCCGGCGGCCGCTCTTCCGGCTGCGACGGGTCGGCGGCGCGGGCAGGGTCCGACGCGAACGGGTGGGCCGCCTCCAGGCACCGCAATGCATCGAGCAGACCGGGACTGGGTGCTGCCGTGGCGTTGTCCACGGGTCCGAGCGGCGTCAGGCCCAGCTTTGCCCACAGGCACCGCTCCGCGTGCGGCACCGTCGCAAGCTCCGCAGCTGTCAGCGGCGGCGGCGGCGGCCACGGCGTCGGGTTTGGCACGCGGTACACCTGCCAACGCCCGCGTGCGTAGACGACAGGAAGCGCGCGCAGCTCCCCAGCGAAGGGTGGTGGCGCCGCAAACGGGTCGTGCCACGTGGCGATGTAGTCGTAGAAGCGGCCATGCTCCTCGAACGAAAACGTGCCGTGGTCGTCGCCGAGCGGCTGCGGGCGTGCGGCCCGGCTCCGCAGGCGCAGCGGCTGCAACATCGGGTCGGCAAAGGCCTGCGGCACATAGCCGCTCCCCGCCACATCCCACCACTCGCCGAGGTTGGTAAACGTCGGTTGCCGCAACCAGGCGCTGCCCGCCTGTCCGTGCAGTGTCAGAACGCTGGAACCATTGGGAATCGAACGAAAGGCGTCGCGCATCCGGTCGTACTCGGCGCTCCCCAACGTCACGGCTTGCAGCGCGAGGATCGGCACGCCGGCGGCCACGACGCCGAACGCGATCGTTCCCGCCCAGGTGCGCTTGCGGGCCTGGGGCGGCGGCGCCAACACGCGCAACGGCAGGGCGCACACACCCACGATCGCGATCGCCTCAACCAACCGCACGTTGACGTTGAAAAGCCACAGCGGCCGCAGCACCTGGCGCGGCAGCACGAAGTAGAGGACGGCCAACCCTGCCGTCGCGATCCCGAGGTAGCGGGCGCCGAGGTTATCCGCCGTATCATGGGGTTCTGACGCGTCGGCCAGTTCTAGTTCCGCCGCCTCGCGCTGGCCCTGCCGCACCGTGCCGAGCACCCACAGCGCCAGCGCGCCGAGCCAGACCGCACTGAGCATATCGCCCGGCCGCCGCAGCCACAGGTCGGCCATCGCCTCAAGGTGCTTGGGATGCGGCTGGAACTGGTCGAACATCCGGTCCACGGCCGCGCGCAACGCCGTCAGCGGCAACTGCGCTTCGACCGCGAACGCGTCGCGCCACTGGGAGCCAAAAGACGCGATGTCGACCGAGCGCTGCGCCCACGGCAGCAGCAGTGCCACGGACGGCGCAATGCACGCGACCTCGCGCATCGGCCACAGGAGCGCCCGACTCCAGTGGCTGCGCGCTCCGAACACCGCCGCGAGCCCCGGCAGCAGCACCAGGCCGGCCAGCCAGAACGCGTAGTGCGTGACCGCCAGCAGGGACACGAGCACGGACACAACGACGGCCTTCCACAGCGCCGGCGCACGCACCAGACTCAGGTGCGCCGCGAGCATTGCGATGAACAGCGGCAGGGCGAGCGCGACGTGGAAGTAGCCCCACATCACGTCGGCGTTCCACATCCACGGCAGCACCGCGAGGACGAGCCACCGGCTGTGCCGGGCCTGGCGCAGCAACACGATCGCCGCCAACGGCAGCGCGGCCAACGACAGAGCAATCACCGCCCGCGCGGCACCCTCGACCCCGAGCAGCGGCGCCAGCAGACCGACGAGGCGGTACCACAAGAAGTACGGCGTCGGCACGCCAAGGCGCTCGAAGGCGGCGGCATAGGCGGGCGTCGCGTCCCAGCGCTGCAGGATCGCTGCCACGCGCAGGTGCTGGCCCGCGTCGAGGAATGGCAGCACATCGACCGTCGCCAGCGGGACAAGCGCCAGCGCCACGAACGCCGCGACGAGGCCCCAGAAGGCGAGGTGATAGCGGTCGGTGGGGGCCTGCATCGCGTCCGGGCGGCCGGCAAGCTGCCGACGCGCGGGCCGAGTGTACGGTGGCGGCCGTGCGGGCTCCAGTGCCCTGGGCACTCACTCTCGGTGCCGTCAGGGCAGGGTGTCCGCCGTCGAGGGTCCCGCCAGCGCCGCCAGCGCATCCGCACCGTGCCGACCGAGCGACAGTTCGACCTCGATCCGAAACACCTCGTGGCGCGGGGCAGGCCGGCCGGCTGTCGGCCGCTGGCAGTCGGCGCCGCCGAGTTCGCCCACGCTCTCTGCATCCCACTGCAATTCACCCTCTGAGCGCAACAGCGGGAACGTCGCACAATCGAACGGCTTCAGTCCCGGCCACCCCAGCCCCAGCCGCTCGCTCGCCACCTGCAGCGCACAGCGCCAGTCGGCCATCAGCAGCACACAGCGCGGGGCGTTGGCCAACTCGGGCCGATCGATAAGTGCGGTCGGGATGCCCACGCCCGCCGGAAAGTCTGGATGTTCCCACGTCTCGTCGCCGAACCACTGGTCGGGATCCGTGCAACCGGGCTGCAAGAGCGGGATCACGTCAGCCGCGTGCGCCAGAATGCGCTGGGCCTGGTGGACATCGACCCAGATGCCGTTCGAGCAACACGCGGCGTGGCACTCGTCGATGCGGCAGCGCTCGCCCCGGGCCGGGTCGAACAGGGCCGGATCGACGCGCACGGTCTCGGCGCGGCGGCCCTGGATGGCGTGGGCGTCGAGCCGCGAGAGTTCACTCATCGTTCAGTCTCCTATGGCGAGGCAGCGTACGGTCGGGCTCGCGCAGGCGCAAGATGGCCCCTGTGTCTCCTGCACAGCGCGACCGCACGTGCGGCACCGGACCGATTTTGGACTCGACACATCCACCCCCGCCTCCTACACTCCCGCGCCCCAACCACCGCCAGGAGCCCGCCCATGACCGCCAGTCAACACGGCCTCGACCACCACGGCCTGCAACCCTCGGGCCGCGTCCACTGGAACGAAGACGGGCCGACCTTGCTGGAGCACGCCATCCGCCGCAGCGAAGGGCGGCTTACGGCCCACGGCGCGTTCGTGGCGTTGACAGCTCCGCGCACCGGCCGCTCGCCCAACGACAAGTTCGTCGTGCAAGAGCCTGGCAGCCAAGACCGCATCTGGTGGGGCAAATTCAACCGGCCGACCACGCCTGCGGTGTTCGCGGCGATGCTCGGCAAGGTGCAGGCCTACCTGTCGGAGCGTCCGGAGCTTTTCGTGCAGGACCTTCACGTCGGCGCCGACCCCGCCGCCCAGATGCCGCTGCGCGTCGTGACCGAGAACGCGTGGCACGCTGCGTTTGCGCGCAACATGTTCATCCGGCCGGCGGCCGACCGTCTTGCAGGCCATGTGCCTGAATTCACGGTGCTCCACACCCCGCACCTGCAGGCTGCCGGCAAGGCCGACGGCGTGAATTCGGAAGCGTTCGCGCTCCTCGATTTCGACCGCAAGCTGATCCTGATCGGTGGCACGAAGTACGCCGGCGAAGTGAAGAAGTCGATCTTCACGGTGATGAACTACCTGTGCCCGCTCCAGGGAATCCTGCCGATGCACTGCTCGTCCAACGTGAAAGGCGACAACACCGCGATCTTCTTCGGCCTGTCGGGCACCGGCAAGACGACGCTGTCGGCGGACCCGAGCCGCGGCCTCATCGGCGACGACGAGCACGGCTGGGGCGACAGCGGCGTGTTCAACTTCGAGGGCGGTTGCTACGCCAAGATGATCAACCTGTCGCCTGAGGCCGAGCCGGACATCTTCGCGACCTCCCGGCGGTTCGGCACCATCCTCGAAAACGTGAAGTTGGACGACCAGCGGGTGCCGGACTTCTACGATTCGAGCATCGCGGAGAACAGTCGCGGATCATATCCAGTTGATTTCATTGCCAACAACGTGCCGTCAGGGCGCGGTGGCCACCCGCAGAACGTCATCTTCCTGACCGCCGACGCGTTCGGCGTCCTGCCGCCGGTGGCGCGCCTGACGCCCGATCAGGCCGCGTACCACTTCATCAGCGGCTATACGGCGAAGGTGGCGGGCACCGAGGTCGGCGTGACGGAGCCGCAGCCGAACTTCTCAGCGTGCTTCGGCGGGCCGTTCATGCCGATGCATCCTTCGGTATACGCCGAGCTGCTGATGAAGAAGATGACGCAGCACGGCAGCCAGGCGTGGCTCATCTCGACGGGCTGGACCGGCGGGCCGTACGGCGTCGGCAAGCGGATGTCGATCCAGCACACGCGCACGCTGCTCAACGCGGTGCTCGACGGCTCGCTCGCCAACGTGGTGTTCCGCAAGGACCCACGCTTTGGCTTCGAGGTGCCAACGGCGTGCCCGGGCGTGCCCGCCGAAGTGCTCGACGCGCGCGCGACGTGGACCGACAAGGACGCCTACGACCGCTGCGCCGACAAGTTGGCCCGCATGTTCGGCGAGAACTTCCAGCAGTTTGCCGGGGGCTGCTCGGATGCCGTCAACAGCGCGGCCCCGCAGGCCGTCGGATGAGTCCGTTGGTCGCGATCGCTCTCGGCACACTGGCCGCCGCCGCTTCTCCGACCGAGGCGGGCCCAACGGGTGCCTTCGCGACGGCACCGAAGCCGGCAGGGTTCCGCTATTCGATGGTCACCGAGGTGTGGGTGGAATCGCTGGGCGAGACCTACCTCTATGTGCGACGCGACAAGAAATCAACGTCGACGACTCCGGTGCCCGTGCCCGCGGACCGCGTGCTGCTGGCCCAATGTGTGACAGGCGGCACCCTCGACGACCTCGTGCCCGGTACGCTGATCACGGCGAAATTCGACAACCGCGGCGTGGTGCGGCCCGAGATCGTCATCATCAAGGCCAGCAGTGTCGAAGTGCTTGATGGCGCCAAGGTGCTCGATCGGGGCGGCAACAAGCTGTACGTGATCACATCGGACGGCCAGTCGCGCGGCTTCGCACTGCCCGCCGGCCCCGGCAACTGGGCGGCGGCAGTTACGAACGGCAGCCCCGATGGCCTCAAGCCGGGCGTGGTCGTCCAGATCAAATACGACCCGAGTGGTAGGGCGGACCTGCGCATCACGTACCGCGACCCGCCGCCACCGGCACCGCCGGTCACAGCGGACAAGGGGTGTGGTTGTGGTGCCGTGCCGGGGCGCGTCGATGGCGCTGCGTTGGGTTTGGCGTTGAGTGGTGCGGTGCTGTGGTTGCGGGCTCGGCGGGGCAAGCGCAAGGATCGGGTGCACGTCGTTTCCGTCGCCCCGGCGCAGGCGCGGGGTCTGGCGAATGTCCAAGAAAATCATGGATTCATGCCTCCGCAGGAATGACGGATCCGCAGCACAGCGACATCCAGCCCCCGCAGACAATTCATTCAATCCGCCACCGCTCCAACGCTTCGACGTCGGCCAGACCCTGCAAACGCCCGGCCGCGCAAGCAAGTCTGGCATGCAAGGGTGAGGACCTGGACCCACAACACGACCCGTGCGGGCGCCCGTAGCCACTGCCCCGATCCCCCGCTACACTGCCCACCGCGCCCGCCCGACCCGGGTCGCACAGTCGCCCGCACGGGTGCGGGGGAGCAGACTCCGATGGCCCAGGACCGCGAATTCGAAGCCCTCGTCTCCACCATCGCCGACCGCGTGCGTGCCGAACTGTCGCGGCAGCAGGGCGGCAGCGCGCTGTCGATCCACGCCGGCACCCAGGCCAAGCCAGCGGGTGGCCACGACCATGGGCACGGCCCTGGCCACGGGCACGGACACGCGCATGACCACCCACATGGCGATGCGCGGCCCGGCACACCCTGCAAGGCTGGCAAAGGCGAGTGCACCGGCTGCGGTTGGTCGATTTCGCGCCGGCCCCACGACGTCAAGACGCTGGTCGAACTCGGCGCCCAACGCATCGGCGCGGCACCCGGCGTGCCCGCCGACCTGATGCGCAAGGACCTCGCGCAGTACATCGACCACACGCTGCTGAAGGCCAACGCCAGCCGCGACGACCTCAAGAAGCTGTGCGAAGAGGCGCGGCTGCATCGGTTTGCCAGCGTGTGCGTCAACGCCGCCAATGTCTCGTATTGCGCGCGCGAGCTGCGCGGGTCGGGCGTGCCGGTGGTGGCGGTCGTCGGCTTTCCCCTGGGCGCGATGACGCCCGGAGCCAAAGCCTACGAGTCCAAAGAGGCCGTGCGCGACGGTGCCGAAGAGATCGACATGGTACTCAACATCGGCGCCATGAAGTCAAAGGATTATGCGCTGGTGCTCGACGACATCCGCAAGGTGGTCGAGGCGGCGGGCGGGCGCAAGGTCAAGGTGATCCTCGAAGTCGGCGAACTGACCCGCGACGAGAAGGTCATCGGCTGCGCGCTGGCGAAAGCGGGCGGCGCGGCGTTCGTGAAGACATCTACGGGCTTCGGGCCCGGCGGTGCGACGGCGGAGGACATCGTGTTGATGAAAGCGCTCGTTGGTCCCGAACTGGAAGTGAAGGCGTCGGGCGGCGTGCGCACCGCCGACGACGTCGACGCGATGCTGAAGGCCGGGGCCACGCGCATCGGTGCTTCGGCTTCCGTCGCGATCGTGCGCGGCGCCACGGCGAAGGGCGACGGCAAGGGGGCTAGCGTGACGCCGATCAAGCGCGCGACGGGCGGGTACTAGGCGATGCGCCCAGGAAGCTTTACGAATGGTTGGCGCAACGCCGACGCCAGGCAACCGACGGCGGCGCTCGCCGTCTTGGCAGTGTTCGGCGCAGCAACGGGTTGCGGGGAGACAGCGACTTCGACCGCAGATGCCAGCGTGCAGGATGCCGGCGCGGGACTGATCGACGGCGGCGCGTTCGACATCCACGCCGACCCGTGGCCGAAGGAAAAAGTCGGCGCGACGGCGCGCTACGACCTAGCAGGCAAGGGCTGGCACGACCAACCCTTCCCGACCGATCTGCGCCGCAAGGCGGACGGCAAGCCAGACATCGGCGGCTTCCCAGCCCCGACTGAGGGCTCGCCGGTGCAACTCCTCGACGACTATCTCAAGGCTGCCCAGTGGCGGCTCGACGGCTGGAGCATCCAGCCCACAATCTACGTGCCGTTCGACGCGCCGCTCGCCAAGCCGACGCCCGACACGACCCCCGGCGCGCCAAAGGGGGCCCTGCTGCCGTTGGGTACCGGCAAGCTCGAAAAACCCGTCGATACCGTCGTAGCCTCCTCGCCGTACGTGCTGGTCGACGTGACGCCGGCGAGCCCTGAGTATGGCCAATTCGTGCCCGTCGCTGCCGCGCTTTCGCCGGCCAAGCGGGGCCAGTACCTGGAGCCCAACCTGTTGATCGCGCAGCCCGTGTGGGGGCGGCCGCTGAAGCCGAAGACGACGTACGCGTTCGTGGTGCGGCGCGGTTTTCGCGATGCCGCGGGCAGCGTGCTGGGCCGACCCGTCGCGTTGGCCGCTGCGCTCGATGGCGCGATGGCCGGCAAGCCGCCGACGACGGGTGACGCGGGCCAGTTGGCCAGCCTGCTCGCGCCGCTCGTCAAGCTGCTGCAAGACGGCAAGCTCGCGGTGCCGTACAAGGACATCGCGGCGGCCACGGTGTTCACGACCGGCAACCCGACCAGTCAGTTGACGGCGATGGCCGAGTGGGTGCGCACCAAGGCGAAGACGGCCGCAGTGACGGACTGGAAACGCGTCAAGGATGAAGCGGAATACACCTTATACACCGCGAGTTACGTGGCGCCCAACTTTCAGCAGGGCAAGTGTCCGTACGACGAGGACGGCGGTTTCGCGTTCGCCCCCGATGGGTCACCGACCGTGCAGCGCGACGAACCCCTGCGCGTGGCGCTCGTCGTGCCGAAGGACCGTCGCCTGGAGCAAGAGGCGAAGGTGCCGATCGTGCTGTCCGCGCACGGCACGGGCGGCAACTGGATGAGCTTTCTCAATTCGTCTGGCGTCAACATCGCCAAACAGTTGACCGGCATCGGTGCCGCCGTCATCAGCATCGACCAGCCGATGCACGGGCCGCGCTGCGACCCGCCGATCAAGGACCTCGAACTCGACCTCAAGACGTTCAATTTCCTCAACCTCGAGGCGGGCCTGTCTGGCTTCCGCCAGTCGGCACTCGACTCGGTGTTCCTGACGCGCATGGTGCGCGAGGGCAAGTTCCAGGTTCCGGAGGCGATCGCGCCCAACGGCGTGGCCGTCGGCTTCGATCCGCAGCGCATGGCGTTCATCGGCCACAGCCAGGGCGGCTTGTCCGGGGCGCTTGCGGCGGCGGTCGAGCCGAACCTGGGTGCGTACGTGCTGTCGGGAGCCGGCGCGGGCATCTCGCTGACGCTGCTGCTGCGCAAGGACCCGGCCGACATCTCCAAGGCGGTCGCCGCGTTCGCCAACCTCGACGATGGCGAGTTGACGGAGTTCCACCCGATCACGTCGCTCATCCAGATGCTCGCCGACGTCACCGACCCGCTTGCCTATGGGCATCTGGTGTTCAAGCGTTCCAAGGGCGTGCGGCCGCCCCACATCTTGCTGACCGAGGGCCTCAAGGACGCCCAGACACCGTCCGCCACTTCCGAGGCCCTCGCTGCTGCGCTGGGCCTCGACGTGCTGGCGCCCATGGTACACCTGAACGACGCGATGAAGGTGCGCAAGACGAAGGTGCTCGACGGCCCGGTGAGCCTGAACCTGATTGCGGGCGAGTCGGCGGTGACCGGCATCGTGAGCCAGTGGGATGCGCTGGACCACTTCGTCATCTTCAAGTCGCCGGCCGCGGGCGCGCTGTACACGACGTTCCTGTCGAGCGCACTCGAAAGCGGCGACGCGACCGCGGTCCTCAAGTAGGACGCTGCGAAACTCCGTTTGGGCGGTTCGAAACTGCGGCCACCGAACGGCGCGCGGCCAGCATGCGTTGCCGGCGCCGATTGCCCCACCACCGCAGCGTCAGTCGGCTCATCTGCACGACGAACGCGATCGTGCCGAGCGCGGCCATCACCTTGCCAAGCGTCGGGTCCATCGCGCATCCGGGCCGCACGGCGGCGGCGGCACAATCAAGGACGGGGCGCGGCGTGCGCAACCCAGCCCGCACTGACTCGCTCGATCACGCCGCGCGAACGGTGGCTGCCAGCACATCGAGCCACGCCGCCAGCCACAGTTGCCCGCTGCCGCAGCCTGCGTCCCAGCCGGACTCCGGATGGAACTGCGAGGCCCAGATCGGCCGCTTGCGGTGGGCGATCGCTTCGACCGGCGACTCGGCGCTCGATGCGACGACCGCGAACTCGGCCGGCACGCGCGTGAGGTGCTCGACGTGGCTCTCGAACACCTTGGCGCCGGCAGCGTCCCACCCGGCGAGACGGTTGTGTGCCGTGAGCGGAAGCCACACGGGCAGGTCGGCGGGGTGCAAAGTGACGTGCAACGGGCCGCGCACCTTGTACAGCCCTGCATAGTCGGTGCCGACCGCCGCCCCGGACACCGACCCGAGCGCGCCGCCCCACGCCAGCGCCAGCGCCTGCATGCCGCCGCAGACGCCGAGCACGGGGCCGGAGAACGTCTCGACAGCGCCGCGCAGCCACGGCAGAAAATCGCCGTCGTAGCGAGAGAACGGTGTACCTTGGGGGCCTAGGACGAGGCCGTCGCACGGCCCGATCGCCCCGCCTGCCAGCGCCGCGAACGGAACGACGTCGAGGGTCAGCGCGTGCGGCCCGAGTTCCGCGAGCGCCGCCGCGATGCGCGCGCAGCCCTGCGTCTCAGCCGGGTCGAGGTTCAAGTTGAGGACGACGATGGCAGGCATGGCGCGGCGGCCTACATCCGGTATTCGAGCCCGATTGCGATGTGCAGGCCGCCCACCGCTTGCTCCTGGTCACTCACCGAGTTGAAGGTGCCGACCGTCGAGACGCCGCCGCCGAAGCGCTCCAGCGTCACCATGCGCGAGCCACCGATCGCAGTCGTCAGGATGAGCGTTTCGCGCGCGCCGACCCCGTGCAGGTACGTGCGGGTGCCAAACTCCCCGAAGCTGTGACTCGGGCTGCCGCCGGCCGCGGTGAACAGGTTGATGCTGCGCCCGATCGGCATGTCGATCGACCCGTCGATCGCGCCGAACCGGAACTTGCCGCCATTGACGACGATCGTGTTCGTCAGGCGCAGGTTGAGGCCGTCTGCCGTCCCCAGCCGGAGGAACTGCAGGATCGTGGGCCCTCCACGCTCGCAGCGCACCAGGCGCGGCTGCAGCACTGTGCCCGGGGTCGGGGCAGCCTCGTCGGCGCCAGAGTCCGTCGTGCCATCGCACTCCCACGTCTGCGCACCGTAGACCGAGCGGAGCCAACCGGTGCCCACGCCGAACTCCGCGGTGTCGGCGTCATACCCGGCCAGCACCTGGAAATTCGCAAGGTTGACGCTGTGGGGCACGCTGATGCCGAGCGGAGCCAGCCGCATGTCGATGTGCAGCCAGTCCCAGTAGTGCCCCCACGCCAGTTCAGTAACGGAGCCGACGTCGATCTCGCCGAAATTGAACAGGGGCCGCAGCATCACCCGCGCGTACTGGTCGTAGCCCGCGCGCGGCGCGATGAGCGGTGTGCGCACCCACTCCTTCATCGACAGTTCGACCGTATCGCCGACGCCGGCCACGTCGCCGCGGTTCAACTCCGCAATCGCCTGCAGGCCCTCGACCTGGCGAACCTCGACGGTGGCCACCGGCGCATTCGAGACGATCTCCTCCTCCTTGCCCGTGAACAGGTTGAGGCGCATGGATTTGGCCTGGGACCGCACCAGCAACAGGTCGCCCGGCTTGACGGTGCCCGACTGGTCCAGTTCGACGAGCACGCTGCCGCGCTGCAGCGTGAGGACCTTGCCGAGCATGACGCGCACCGCCTTGCCGCTCGCGGTCGGGGCGCTGTCTGCCGTGGCCAGCGTGGAGCCCACCGCAACGGGCTGCGGCCGCCACGTAATGATCTGACCGCCGTCGCCGACCGTGAAGGCCTCGACCTTCTGCTCGGCAACCACCGCGAACACGACGCCATCGTGCACCCGCAGTTCGACAACCGGGGCGCCGAGGTCACGCTCGGACCGCTTCTGCGGCGTGCGGGGGGCGCTGACATCATAGGCAACGAGCTTGCCTTGCGCGGTCGCGCCGATGAGCAGGTTGCCAACGACGCGGTAGACGACGAGGTCGGCTGGCACCGCGACCCCAACGGATGTCGTCGTGCCTACGTTGGCAAGGGCCGGACTGGCGGCAGGAACGACCGGCTGACTGAAGGCGCTGCGCGGTGCAGCCGAGGCAAGCACGGCGACAACGGCGAAAAGGACCGCTTGGGGCTGGCTGACCATGGGGAAACCTCTCTCACCGGATCCAGATTTGCCCCTGCAGCACCGCGGTCGGCGGATTCGGCTGGGGCGTCCACGGATAGTGGTAATAGCCCGCGCCAGCGTGGATGCTCGGCGCGGCACCCTGGGATAGTCCGAAGCCGATGCCAGCGTCCTGGCTGTCTGACGCGTCGTTGTCCGCAGTAAAGCCGAAGCGGGCACCGCCATGTGAATTCGTGCCCGTGTGCCAGCCGAAGCGATGCCACGCGTAGGCGCCCCACACGCCACCGGCGGGGATCGATTTCCAAGTCGCGGTCAGCAGGTTGTTCGTGGCTTGCGCGGAACTCAGCGGTGCGCCGTTGGCGAGGTTCCGGGCCGTCTTGGCGGCATGGCTGACCGTCTCGCACGCATAGCCGACGCCGCTGTGGCGCAGGATGCACGCCCGCGTTTGCGTCGCCGCCAGTTTGTAGAAGGCGCGCGACACGGTATCGGCGTTGTCCAACGGCATGGGCACGGCGTCGCCCGGAACGTCGGTGTTGGTCCAGACCTCGTTGGTGTAGCCCCAGGGCGACTTGTCCGAGGTCTTGAGCGCGAGCGCCCAGCCGCCGCCCTTCTGGTCGCAGTACACCTTGAACGCCGGCGCCGCGTTGTCGGGCTTGAGCCAGTACACGCCGTCGTCCGCCGCGCCAAGGTCGGCGAGGTCCTTGCACGACAGGCCCGGATTGCTCGCGTCGGTGCCCGCGCTAGCGACTTTAGCGAACACCTGCCATTTCTTGCCGTTGCAGATCACGAGGGTGGTGGCGGCCGTGTTGTAGTATACTAGCCCAAGCGTGGCCGGCTCGCACGCGGCGACGTCCTTGTCGGCGTTCTGGAAGCGGAACAACAGCGCTTGGTTCATGTTGAACTGGACGTCTTTGCCAAACGCCTGTGCGCCGAGCCACGCGTTGTCCTTCGCCAGTGCGCCGTAGCCGGACAGGTCGGGACCACCGGCCAGGTCGGCGAACTGCCCCGACACCGCGACGGAGGCCAGTTGCTTGGTGCTGACGAGGTCTGCGGCAAACGTCGGCGCGACGGCCGTGGCCTTGACGCAACCGGAGCATTGCAAGCCCAATGCCAGCTTGGCCTCGTCGGTTGTCGCGGCAAAGTCGGCCACCTTGGCGCTGTCGGCGGACTTCGCGCTCCAGGCGGCGCCGCCTTTGGATTCCGAGCCCGCATACGCGAAGGCGACGTGTTGGGCCAACACCGCGCCTGCCGCCAGCATTGAGCCGTCGACGCACGCGCTGCACTGCAAGCTGGCTGCCACCTTGGCCGCCCGCGCCCAAACCGCTTGGGGCACATCGTGCAAGCGCACCCGCGGCAGTTCGGGGCCGGCGCCGACCGTGACGCCCAGCCAGCGCGCCTCGCCGTTGAAGACCTTGTCGGGCAAAGGAGTCTTCAGGTCGTCGAACAGTTCGACCGAGGCGAAGCCGCCCTGGACCGGTACCGCGATGAAGAGCTTTTCGGCCAATGGCGTGCCACCCGTTGCTGCGTCGTGGATCTGGACCGACATGCCATAGTCGCCGTCGGGCACGGGGCCGCCGGCCAGCGTGCGCAGGAGGAGTTGGACGCCGAGGATGGGGGCGCCGGGCGCGGCCATGGCGGGCGCGGCGGCGCACAGCAGCAGCGCGAGCAGGCTGGCGAACGGGCGGGGCCGAGATAGCATGGTGCCTCCTTGGGGCCAGAGTGTGGACGATCGCCGTGCGCCGACGCAAGGCACGATTGATCCCCCGACCCGCTGGCGATGGAGGCTGCGCGGCGATAGGCTGGCACCTGCGCCGGAGGCCCAATGCGACAAATCCTGAACGATTTCGATGCACGTTGGCTCCTGCTGCTTGCCTGTCTCGGCGGCTGTGGCAACGAAGACGCCCCGGTCGTCGGCGGCGGCGTCGACCCGACCGACAGCCGCAGCGACGTGGGCGGTGCGCTCGATGGAGCCCTCCCGACCGACACCGCCTCGGCTTCGACTGCGACGAAGGATGCCGACACAGCACTCAGTAGCGCTCCCGGCACCGACCCTGCTGCTGACGCTGCTGCAGACGTGCCTTCGGACTCCGCGCCGGCAGACACCGCTCCCGTCGATGCCGGCTGCACGTCTGTAGCGGCCTGCCCGGCCGGCCCTACGCCATGCCAGGTCGCGACTTGCCTGGGTGGTGCGTGCGGCCTGGCGGTGGCCGCGGACGGCATCCCGTGCACCGACGGCAATGCGTGCTCTGTCGGCGATGCGTGCAAGAACGGCACGTGCCAGCCCGGCGCGCCGGTGGCCTGCAACGACGGCAACCCGTGCACCGCCGATTCGTGTGCCGCGGCAGTCGGCTGCCTCTCCCAGGAGACGACCCAGACCTGCGACGACAACAACCTCTGCACCGGCGGCCCCGGCGCGGGCGGCCAGGGCGGCGATGCCTGCGCCGGCGGCAACTGTGTGCCCGGCCCGGCGCTCGATTGCCAAGACACCAACCCTTGCACGACCGACAGTTGCAGTCCGTCCGTCGGCTGCGTCCACGCGCCCAGCAGCCAGCCCTGCCAGGACGGCAACGCGTGCACCGTCGGCGACACTTGCCTCAACAGCGCTTGCGGTCCCGGCGCGGCGACAGTTTGCAACGACGGCAACCCCTGCACCGACGATGCGTGCCAGCCGGGGGTCGGCTGCGCGTTCAGCCCCAGTTCCAAGCTCTGCGACGACAACAACGCGTGCACGTCGGGCGACCTCTGCAAGAGTGGCACCTGCGTTGCCGGCGTGCCGCCTGCGTGCGACGACCAGAACCCGTGCACGACGGAAACCTGCGACCCCAGCCAGGGCTGCAAGAACATTGCCAACTCGCTGCCTTGCGACGACGGGAGCGCATGCACGGCAGGCGACCTGTGCAATGGCGGCAGTTGCGTTCCCGGCAAGCCCGTCACCTGCAACGACGGCAACCCGTGCACCGACGATGGCTGCGCCAAGGCGAGCGGCTGCAGCTTTCAGGCCAGCACGGCAACATGTGACGACGGCAACGGCTGTAGCCTGCTCGATGCGTGCAAGGACGGCGTGTGCCTGTCCGGCGTCGCCAAGGCCTGCGACGACGCCAACGACTGCACCACCGACGCCTGTGTGCCGGCCAAGGGCTGCGTATCTACCGCCAACGGTCTGCCCTGCAACGACGGGAGTGTGTGCTCGGTGGGTGACGTGTGTCAGGGTGGCTCGTGCGTGCCGGGCAAGGCGGTCGCGTGCCAGGACGGCAGCCCGTGCACGAACGACGCGTGCGACCCGGGCAAGGGCTGCGTGTTCCCGGTCAACGCGGCCCCGTGCAGTGACGGCAACGTCTGTACGCTCGGCGACGGGTGCACGGGCGGCCTGTGCGGTGCCGGCTCGCTGAAGGTTTGCGACGACGCCAACTTGTGCACCAGCGACGCCTGCCACCCGCTCGACGGTTGCGTGGCACCGGCCAACGCGCTGCCGTGCGACGACGGCTCGGCCTGTACCAATGGAGACGCTTGCGCGGGCGGCAAGTGCGTCCCCGGCAAGGCCGTCGCGTGCATCGACGGCAACCTCTGCAGCGACGACACGTGCGACGCGGGCGTAGGCTGCGTGTTTCCGCCCAATGCCGTCACCTGCAGCGACGCCAACGCGTGCACGGGCGGCGATGTCTGCCAGGCCGGCGGTTGCGTCGGCAAGGCCTTGAACTGCGACGACGGCAACGGATGCACGAGCGACTACTGCGACGCCCAGAAAGGCTGCCAGACGCTCGTCAACGCGGCGGTGTGCAGCGACGGTTCCGCGTGCACCGCCGGCGACGTCTGCACGGGCGGGGCTTGCAAGGGCAACGCCATCAACTGCGACGACGCCAATGCCTGCACCATCGATGCTTGCGACCTCGCCAAGGGCTGCACGCAGACCCACGCTGGCGACGGCGCGACCTGCCCCGGCGGCACGTGCAAGGCGGGCGATTGCCTGCTCAGCGGGCTCATCGCCCACTACGCGTTCGACGAAGGCAGCGGCCTCAAGTTCCTCGACAGTTCCGGCAACGGCAACGACGGCACCCACAACGCGGCCTACGTGCTCGGCAAGAAGGGCAAGGCGCTGTCTTTCGGCGGCAGCGCGCTCGGCAAGGTCCAAGGTGCAGGCCCGACGTTCACCTGGGGCGCGGAGAACGCCGACTACAGCGTTGCCTACTGGATCTTCATCGTCGCCGCGCAGCCCAACTGGGTCGCTCCGTTCCACAAGTCGAACCTGGGTGGTGGCGATTGCTGCCAGGGCGGCCAGCGTGCGCCCGCCCAATTCTTTATCCCGGGCAAGACGAACCTGATCTGCGTGATGGCGACGGCCGCCGCCGCCAACCACTACAACGGCGTCGGCACGGGGAACTTGCCGATCGGGCAATGGACGCACTTTGCGGCGGTGCACGCCGATGGAGCGCAGTTGTTGTACCTGAACGGCAAGCTGGTGCTGACGGATGTGCTGGGGAGTGCCACCGTGGGCGGGCCGGGGTTGCTGTTCCTGGGCGGCGACGGGTACTACAGCGCGCTGAACGGGTACATGGATGAGGTCAAGATCTACAGCCGGGCATTGACGGCGGGCGAAGTGGCGGCAGATGCGCTGTAGGCGACGTTTTTCGCGCCGTCCCTACTTGCCGGGACCGCAGCCGAACGGCTCGGGCGAGGTGGCGGCGACGTCGCGAGCGCACGTTTGGCAGCGCGGCCGGCAAGAACACGGCGATGCCTCCCGGTCCCGAGGACCCGACGCAGGCCGAGCGCGACGAGTTTGGCAACCCAGCAACGAAAACGGCGCCAGTTCAAGACCACCGGGATGTCGAGTTGTTTTCGTCGGCGCCCTTACTCCCCCAAATAGGCCGCCTGCACCCGCGCATCCGCCAAAAGCCGCGCGGCATCATCGACCATCGTCACCTGGCCCGTCTCCAGCACGTAGCCCCGGTGCGCGGTCTTCAGCGCCATCCGTGCATTCTGCTCCACCAGCAGGATCGTCGTGCCGGCCTCGTTCAGCGTGCGGATCACCTCAAAAATCCGCTTCACGATCAACGGTGCCAGCCCCAGCGACGGCTCATCCAACAAAAGCAGCCGCGGCCGGGCCATCATCGCGCGCCCGACCGCCAACATCTGCTGCTCTCCACCCGACAGCGTGCCCGCCACTTGTTGGGCGCGTTCCAGCAGGATCGGGAACAGCCCGTAGACCCGCTCGAAATCGGCCCGGATGCCGTCCTTGTCCTTGCGCGTGAACGCCCCCATCTCGAGGTTCTCGGCGACCGTCATGCGGGGAAACACGCGGCGGCCCTCCGGCGCCATCACCAATCCACGCCGCACGATGTCGTGGGCCGGCACGCGCGCGAGGTCCTCGCCGTCGAAACGGACACTGCCCGACTTCGGCTTGAGCAGGCCCGCGATGCAGTTCAGGGTGGTGGTCTTGCCTGCGCCGTTCGCGCCGATCAACGTGACGATTTCGCCGGAGCGCACGTCGAGCGTGACACCGTTGACCGCCAGGATGGCACCGTAGGCCGCATGCAGGTCGCGCACTTCAAGCATGGGCGGGCTCGCCGGCTGGGTCTGCAGTGGGGGCAGCGTCGGCAGTGGAGGCATCTTCCGCACCGAGGTACGCCTCGATGACCGCCGGGTTGGCGCGGATTTCGTCGGGCGTGCCCTCCGCGATGCGCTTGCCGTAGACCAGCACCGTGATCCGATCGGAGATGCCCATGACCACGCGCATGTGGTGCTCGATCAGCAACACGGTCACGCCGGTGTCGCGGATCTGGCGGATCAAGGCCATCAGGCTGACGGTTTCCGACGGGTTCATGCCGGCGGCGGGCTCGTCGAGCAGCAACAGCTTGGGGCGGGTGGCGAGCGCGCGCGCGATTTCGAGGCGGCGCTGCTCGCCGTAGGCAAGGTTCTTCGACAGCGCGCCGGCCTTCGTGTCCAGACCCACGAAGCGCAGCAGTTCCAGGGCTTCGGTGCGCGCGACCGCTTCGTTGACGAGTGCGGCAGCGGAAAAACTGCCGCGCCGACCGATGCGCCACAGCCAGCCGAAGATGCCCGCGCCGAGTGAGCAGAACAAGCCCGTCGCCACGCCCGATTCGGCCCCGCCCATGCCGGGCCGCAAGCACGCGACCAGTCCAATTGCCACCGCCAGCAGAGCCGCGGGCGCCAGCAAGTCGGGCAGGCGACTGGCGTGCGTCCACGGCACCCGATGGCCAAGGTGGCGGTCCATCGCGACGAGCACGTTTTCGAGCACGGTCATGTTGTGGAACAGGCGGATGTTCTGGAAGGTCCGCGCCACGCCGCGCCGCGCCACCGTGGTCGGTGTCCGCCGTGTGCGCCGCCATACCGCATGGGCGCCGGCGGCTCCGAGCGCAAGCCCCACCAGGAACGCGACCACGCGCAGTGTCCGCGCTGCCGCCGCGCTGGCCCGGGCCTGGACCCACACCGGGTGGGCCGACGCAGGCAACTGCGCGCGCACCTCGCCGAGCCGCACCAGCCCCGCTTCTCGCGTCTTTTCGGTCGCCAGCACGACCGTGCCGTCAAACGTGACTACGCGAAATCGTCCCAGCTTCGGCTCCAGCCGCGGCGCAGCGAGCAGGAATGTCAGGGCGTCGTCGGCGGCCTGAGCATACGAGAACGCCGTGGGAGCCTGCTGCTTGACCACCGCCGCCCACAGCGTATCGACGTTCGCCGCCGCCAGCAGCACAAGCACGCCCAGCAGCAGGCCACTGCCCGCAAAGCTGGCCAGGGTGCGGCGCGTCAACGGTTCGCGAGCGTCCAGTCCATCGATCAGCACGTCGCCGGACGTCGGCTCGTAGATGCCGGTGATGGCGTTGAACAGGCTCGTCTTGCCGGCGCCGTTCGGCCCGATGACGGCGGCAATCTGGCCGGGCTGCACCGCCAGGTCGACGTCACTGACAGCGGTGAGCCCGCCAAAGCGCAGCGTCAACTGCCTGACCTCAAGCAGGGGCCGGCTCATGCGGGACCGCCGCTCGATTCATGCAGTTCTTCGCGCACCCGCGACGACGGCCACAGGCCTTCAGGGCGCCAGCGCATCATCAGGACCAGGGCCACGCCAAACACGATCCAGCGCCAGTTGCTGAACGATGCCATGACATGACTGGACTCCCCGCCGATGGCCTGCTGTACCAGCCGCGTCAGCAACGGCGACGCCACGTTGTCGAAGCCCAGCAGCAGCAACGCTCCCAGCAACGCGCCGCGCAGGGAGCCGAGGCCGCCGATGATGAGGCAGCACAGGACCATGATGCTGTAGTTGAAATCGTACGTGTTCGGTTCCGCCGTCGTTGTCAGGTTCGTCGCGTAGAGGCACCCCGCCGCGCCCGCCAAAGCTGCGCCGCCCGCAAATGCCGCCAGCTTGATGCGCGCCGGGTCCAAGCCCATGCAGGCTGCCGCCAGCGCGTCCTCCCGCAGCGCCACGAAGCGGCGGCCCGCGCGCGACTGCTCCAGCAACCGGAAACACACGACGGCAGCGACGAGGCAGCCCAACGCCAGATAGTACATCGTGCGGAGCTGGCCCTCCGAAGCGCCGCCCGCGCCGCCCAACTGTTCGCGCAGGGCCGGGGGCAGCCACGGCTCGGGGATGGGATTGAGGCCGCGCGGGCCGTCGGTGATGTTCTCCAGGTTCAGCAGCACCACGCGCATCACCTCGCCGAAGCCGAGCGTGACGATGGCGAGGTAATCGCCGCGCAGGCGCAGCGTCGGCGCTCCCAGCAAAAGGCCTGCCGCACCGGCGGCGACCGGGGCCAACAACAGCGCGCCCCACAGGCCGACCTGGAACGGGTACTTCTCGACCGTGACCACGCCCGTCGTCATCGCACCGATCGCGAAGAACGCCGCGACGCCCAGTTGCAAGAGGCCCGCGTAGCCGACCTGCACGTTCAGCGCGAGTGCCAGCAGGCCGAAGATGAACACGTTGACGAGCTGGCGGTCGATGCGCACGGCCTGGCCCGTCGCCGCTTCGATGCCCCAGTCGAGCACGGGCAGGAACGGATAGGCCAGCAGGATCGCCAACGCAATCGTTTCGAAGCGCAGCCAGCGCCGCCAGGGCAGGGTTCCGCCAGCCGGAGCCATCGGTTACACCTTCTCCCGCGCGGTCGAGCCGAGCAGGCCCGCGGGCCGGAACACCAGGATCACGATGAGGATGCCGAACAGCACCGCCGGCTGCCACTGCGCGCCGATGAACTGGTCGGAGAACGCGCGCACCAGCCCCAGCACCAGGCCGCCGAGCACCGCGCCGGGGATGTTGCCGATGCCGCCGACGACCGCCGCCGTGAACGCATACAGGCCGTTCTGGTAGCCCATCTGGTAGTGGATCGTGTTGATGTAGAGGCTGTACACGACGGCAGCGACGCCCGCCAACGCGCCGCCGATCAGGAACGTCGCTCCGACCACTTTGTCGACGTCGATGCCCATGAGTCGCGCGGCGTTCGGGTCCTGTGCGGTCGCCCGCATCGCCTTGCCGAGTTTCGTATGGCGCACGAGGCCGTAGAGCGCGGCCATGATCACGACCGACGCGCCCATGACGAGCAGGTCCTTGGGGAGCAGGGTCAGCTTCGTTTCCACGCCGAACAAGCTCGCCGCCAGGTTCGTCTGGGGCAGGATGTCTGGAAAGGCCTTGGGCGCCGCCGCCTGGCCACCGCCGCCGAACACGGCCATGGCACTGCCACCCCAGAACAGGCCCACGTTCTGCAAGATGAACGACACACCGATCGCCGACACGAGCGGCGCGAGCTTCGGTGCCCGCCGCAGCGGCCGATACACGACCCGGTCGATGGCATAGTTCAGGCCGCCGGCAAACAGCGCGCACGCGACCACGATGCCCAGCAGGAGCGCAGCCAGCGTGCCGGGCGGGGTCTGCTGCGTCACGTCGAGGGCGCCGACCAACGTCAAGGCGAGGAACGCCGCCAGCATGAACACGTCGCCGTGGGCGAAATTGATGAACTCCAGAATGCCGTACACCATCGTGTAGCCCAAGGCCACGAGCGCGAACACCATGCCGTTGGTCAGGCCGATGATAAGTTGCTGTGCGATGGTGTCGAACACGGGTCGAGATCGCCTTTCGCCGCCGGAACTAGGGCGCGGCGGGCCCTGCAGCCGGGGCGGTCCCAGCGGCCGGAGCCTCGACGGCGCCACCCAGCAGGGCTGCAAACTTGAACTTGCCGGCTTCCACGCCCGAGCCCGACATCGTCGTCAGTGTGGTGTCGCCGTTGGCGTCAAATTTCCACGAGCCGAGCGCCCCGCCCTTGGCCTCGTACTTCTCCATGGCGGCGCGGATGGTCTCGCGGTCCTTCGAACCCACCTGGCCCAGCACCTCGAGTGCGACCTTGGCCGCGACGTAGCCGTAGACCGCGTAGGCCTCGGGCTCGCCGCCGTACTTGGCGCGGTAGCTGTCGACGAACTCCTTGCCCTTGCCGACCATCTGCTCCGGGGGCACGCCGCCGAACGTGATGAAGGCGCGGCCGTTCACATTCTCCTGGCCCGCCGCGTTGATGAAGGCGTCTTCGCGGCAGCCGTCGGGCGCCATCAGCTTGGCGCGCATGCCGACGGCGATGATGTCCTTGGCGATCTGGCCGGCGTTGGTCTGCGTGGTGCCGCCGTAGAACACGAAGTCGGGGTCGAGCGCCTTGATTTTCGTCATCAGCGAGCGGTACTCCTGTGCCTTGGGGTCCATGCCCTCGTGGCCGAGCACCTTGACGCCGTAGCTCTCAGCGTTGGCCTCGAATACGTCCGCGATGCCCTTGCCGTACAGGCCGCGGTCGTCGAGCACGTAGGCGGTCTTGCCGCCCATCTTCTGCATCCACTCGGCGCCGGCGCGACCTTGGATGTCGTCGGCGGGCACCACGCGGAAGTAGCTGACCTTGCCCGACGGCCGGTAGACGGCGGGCTCGTTCGGCTCGCCCATGCCGGGCTTCGTCAGGCCCGTATAGGTGTTGGCCGGCGAAATCATGACGAGCGCGGCCTTGTTGAGGATCGGCATCGCGATCTTGGCCGCGCCCGAGTTGTACGTGCCGAGGTAGGCGACGACGTTCGGGTCGTTGACGGCCTTGTCGGCATTGGCGGCCTCGACTTCGGGGTCCCAGTCGCCCTTCTTGGCCGAAGCGTCGTCCCAGTCCTCGTAGACGACCGTGAAGGGGCCGACCTTGCCGCCGGTCTCTTCGACCGCCATCTTGATGCCGTTGACGATGGTCGTGGTCTGCGCGTTGGCCGAGCCGGTGCGCGGCAGGCTGGAGACGATCTTGACCACGTTCGGGGCGCCGCCTGCGGGTGACGAGGGAGCCGCTGCAAGCTCCGGGGGCTTTTCGGTGCCTGGCACCAACACTTCAACGGGCTTCTTGCCGCAGCCGAGCGTGGCCAGCAGGGCCAGGGCGGTCGCCGCCGTGTGGAAAAAGGTTCGCCGTTGCATGATCGTGTCTCCTCGTCGTGGCGCGGCGGACTCTAGGGCATGGCGGCCCAAGGGGCAACCCGAAAGGGCAACCCGGATCCGCCGATATGGACCCATCTCGGCGGACCCGGAATGACTTGGGGTGGTACATTCGGGGCAAGCGCTAGCTTGGCCCAGCCGGCTCAGCCGCCACCACCGGCTTGGGGGCCCGTCGTCTCCGGCCAGGTTCACGACACGCATCCAAGTGCCCGGGCCTAGCGCGGGGAATTCCGACAACACCTTGCTCGCCGCGCGGAATTGAGGCAGTCCGTGTCACCGCCGGAGCCGCATTGCACGACCGTGGCGGGGTTCACCTTGCACGACAGTGGGAACGTCGCCTTGTCGCAATACAGCGACCCATTCCAGGGTTGCCGTCGTCGAGCGGCGTGCAGTCGGCGGCGAGGTGGCATGAACAGAGGTCGGTGCCGCCTGCACACGGGTCGCCCACGCTGCACAACTGGCCATCTTCGCATGGCGAGCCATCGGGTCCGGGCACACCCTTGCACTTGCCGGCCTTGGAGTCGCACGCCGTCTGCAAGCACGGGCCGAGTTGCGCCGAAAGCGGCGGATCGGGGGTCAGCCTACCACTTGCCCATGCGCACCAGAGTCGCCACCGTCGTCCAGCCCAGCATGAAGACGAGCGCGACGACGCCCACCCACAAGAATTGCATCACCGTGCGTCGCGCCGGCCGCCACAAGTGGGTCGGCTCCTGGGCGTTGCGCAGCCGAACCGGGTCGAAGGCGGGGCTGGCCACGGCCGGCAGCATCATGACCGGCACGGCCAGGGGCATCGACGCCGGCGCGCCCACACCCGGCGGTGCCCCTTCGAGGTCGGCGCGCTGGGCGGCGGACAGGCTGGCGCGCGGCACGTTTATGGACGGCACGCGCACGCCATCGCGCAGCAGTGCCGACCGCCGTAGGTTCGTCGCGCTGCGTTCGAGTTCCAGGGGCGACGCGGCGGCCACCGACAACTGCGAGGGCACATATTCGTCGCCACGCATCTTGGCCATCGGCGGCGTCGCGATCGCGCTCTGGGGCAGGGCTCCCGCCGGCGCCCGCGCCAGGACCGAGGAGACGTAAGAGGCCAGCTGCGCCGGCCCGTAGCCCGGCGCCGACGCCAGCAGCCAAGTCTCCAAGTCTACCGCCAGCGCCGCCATGGTCTGGTAGCGCCGCGCGACGTCGCGCTCGAGCGCGGTGTGTACAATCCGCGAGAGTTCCATCGGCATGCCGGGCGCCAGGTTGTGCACCTGGGCGATCGGGTCGTCGCGCACCGCGCGCAAGATCGCGAAGGGCGACGCGGCGCCGAGCGCGCGGAACAGCGGCCGGCCGCTGAAAAGCTCCCACATGCAGATGCCGAGGCTGAATACGTCGGAGCGCGCGTCGATGGCGTCGGCCGAAGCCTGCTCGGGACTCATGTAGGCGTACTTGCCCTTGATGATGCCCGCCATCGTCTGCTGGATGCGGCTCGCGACCTTGGCGACTCCGAAATCGATGAGCCGCACCTCGCCGTCGCGCGCAATCAACACGTTCTGCGGGCTCACGTCGCGGTGGACGATGCCGAGCCGCACGCCGTTCTCGTCATGTAACTCGTGGGCGTAGCCCAAGCCGCGCGCCATCGCCAGGCTCACGCACGCCACCGCCGCAGGGTCGAGCCGGCCGCCGCGCGACTCGACGACGTTCGCCAGTGTGCCGAGGTCGATGCCATCGACGTACTCCATGATGAAGAAGTACGCGCCGTCGTGGCACCCCAGTTCGAAGGTCTGCGCGATGTTCTCGTGCGAGAACCGCATGCAGAGCTTGGCTTCCTGCACGAGCATCTCGACCGCACTCGGGTCTTCGCTCAACTGCGCGTGCATGCGCTTCAGCGCGACGAGCCGACCTTCGCCGCGCCGCGACGCTGCGGTGGCGAGGAACACCTCAGCCATGCCGCCGCGGCCCAACCGGCGGAGCAGTTCGTAGGGGCCGAAGGGTTGGGGGAATTCGCTGCGCACGGCACGGCAGCGTAGCCGTCGCAGACAGGAGCGGCAAGGGCGCTAGCTGGCCCGTGGGGGCTTCGTATCTTGAACGGAGGAGCAGACTGCTGCACCATCCCTGCAACCCGTTCGTGATGGATCGTTTCGATCACGCCATCATGAGATCTTTGAAGTTCAAAGGATACGGGGCAATTTCAGATTCTCTGGCAATCGATCTGGGTTGCCGCGCTGCTCCGTGTCGTCCGCTTCGTCGGCGCCATCCTCCTCCGCGTCCGGGGCGTCGCCCTCCGCGTCGTCGTCGTCCCGCGAGCGCGCATCCGCCCACCAGCCCCAGGCGCCAAACGTCGACACCTGCAGCGTCTGCAGCAGCCACACGGCGAGGGCGAACGCGACCGTGCGGGGGGCGTCGGCGCGCACGCCGTACAATCCAGCGGGCAGCAGCAAGAAGTACCAGAACGACCCGACATTGCCGGGACTGTTGGGGATCATCATCCCGACCACGATGCACGCCATCATCGCGTAGCCGGCAATCACCGGCATGTGCACCTCAAAGCCGCGCGCCAGCAACCAGACACCCAGCCCGTTGACGCCCCAGTAGACGACCGTCAGCGCGACGAACTGCACGAGGTGCCACGGACTCTTGAGCACGACCAGGCCATCGACGAACGCTTCGGCCAAGGCCGCCACTTTTTCGGCGACCTTGGTGCTAAGCGGCGTCAACACGGCCCGCGTGGTCCGCAGCGTCCAATCGCGCGCCACCAGCATCGCGGCGAGCCCGCCGAGCGCCATGGTGAACACGGCAAATGCGACCCACGCGCCGACGCGGACCTCGGGGTTGCGGCTCAGCGTCTCGGGATGCACCTGGATCAATGCGGCGAACAGCAGGAGCGTCACGGTCAGCCCGTCCATCACGCGTTCGATCGCGATGGTGCCGAGTCCGGTGCCGAAGCCGATGCCGGTCGAGCGTGCCAGCATCAAGGGCCGCGCCAGTTCGCCCAGCCGCAACGGCAGCAGGAACACCGCCATGAAGCCCACGGCGCCCACGCGATTGAGCACCGAGACGCGCACATCTTCGTAGGGCTGCAGCAGCGGTCGCCAACGCAGAACCCGCAACCAGTGGATCGCAAACAGCAGCACCAGGTACGCCGCAACGTGCGTCAAGCGCACCGACCACAGCACGCCGCCATGTTCCGCGCGCCGCAGCAGCAGGGTCCAAGCCCCGCGACCGTCGAGTCCGACCGTCAATGTGCCGCCGAACAGGTCGTCCAGCGGCCAGGACCGCGCCGACAGCCACGTGAACAGCACACCGAGCAACAGCCCCGCGACCCAGCGCAGGCCGTTGGACTGCCATGGCGGAGCGTGACGATGCGGCAGCAGCACACCGACCACGCCCAACGCGACCGGAGCGTCCGCAGCAGGGCGGGCGCCGGCGTGCGGCTTTGGCGAGGCGGCGCGGTCGGGCGCGACGCGGTCGGGCAGGTCGGGCACGAGCGCCTACAGCAGGAAAACGTGGGCGCGATCCCCAGTCACGTGCTTGGCCGCATTGCGGGTGTCGACCACCAGCCGGGAGCGTCGCACGATGGCCGGAAAGTCGAAGACCCTGTGGTCTGTCGTGATCACCACGAGGTCGTAGCCCTCCAGCCCGTCGAGATTGGCGATGCCGGTCAGGTCGTGGCCGTCGTGGCGCACGCGCGGCACGTGGGGGTCGAAGTAGGCGACGTCGGCGCCTTTGCGCTGGAGCAGTTCGATGACCGTCAGCGCCGGGCTCTCGCGGTAGTCCTCGATGTCCTTCTTGTAGGCGACACCGAGCACCAGCACCTTGGCACCCTTGAGCGCGCGGCTCTGATCGTTGAGTGCGTCCTGGCAGCGCTGCACGACGTGTGCGGGCATGCCGGTGTTGATCGCGTCCGCGAGTTCGATGAAGCGGGCCTGGTAGTTGAGCGACCGCAGCTTCCATGACAAGTAGAGCGGATCGATCGGAATGCAGTGGCCGCCAAGGCCGGGACCCGGATAGAATGGCATGAAACCAAATGGTTTTGTCGCTGCGGCGTCGATGACCTCGAACGTGTTCAGCTCAAGCTTGTGGCACATCAGGGCGACTTCGTTGACCAATCCGATGTTGACCGCGCGAAACGTGTTCTCGAGCAGCTTGACCATCTCGGCCGTGTCCGGGCTCGAGACCACGCGCACCGTGTCGATGAAGGCGGAGTACAGCGCGTGCACCGCTTCGCCACACGCTGGCGTCAGGCCGCCGACGATCTTGGGGGTGTTGCGTACACCGTACTTCGCGTTGCCCGGATCGATGCGCTCAGGACTGAACGCTACGTGGAAATCGACTCCCGCACGGAGCCCGCTGCCCTGTTCGAGCATGACGACCATCACCTCGCGCGTGAAGCCGGGGTAGGTCGTCGATTCGAGCACGCAGAGCTGGCCGCGCCGCATGTGGGGCGTGATCGCGTCCAACGCCTTGACGATGTAGCTGTTGTCCGGATCGCGCGACTTCGATAGCGGCGTCGGCACGCAGATCACGATCGCGTCCGCCTGCTGGATCACGTCGAAGGTCGTGTGGGCGCTGAGCGTGCCCGCCGCCACCAACGGCGCAAGGTCCGCGCTCGTGACGTCGCCGATATCGCTGATGCCGGCATTGATCCGGTCGACGCGGGTCTTCTGCACGTCGATGCCCAGCGTGCGCAGGCCGATGGCGGCGCAGCGTTGGGCAAGCGGCAGGCCGACGTAGCCCAAGCCGACGACAGCCACCTTGGCGGTGCGCTTTTCAATGCGATCGCGGAATGTGGTGGCGTGGGACGCGGTGAGGCTCACGGGGGCTCCGATTCTGGCGGGGTGATCCGCCACCTCCAGCTTTCCGGAGGCGGCAAAACCGGGCGCCGTTGTCCATGGCAGCCGCCTAGGCGGCGGAGCGTGGGATTGTAGCGGCGACGCGCGGTGGGTCAATGTGGCGGCGGATGGGTCAGCGGTCCAGCGCGCTGCGGGCCAGTGCCATCTCCAGTACGGTCTCCGCGTCGCGAAATAGCACCAGACAGGCGTTCGCGTGCACGACTCGCTCGACGATGCCGAGCCCGTGGGCCTTGTGCAGCAGCACATCGCCGATGCCGTAGGTCCGCGTGACTTGATACGGCTTGCCGTCGCGCCAACTGAGGTTGGCCGTCAGCGAACGCCAGCGTTCCGCGGTCGTCGAACTGACCCCGGAGGCCGGCGCGTCGGTTCCCGCGGCCGCCGTGGCCGTCGGGCGGGCGCTTGCCGCCAGGCGGGTACGAACCTCTTCGGCCAGCGCGGGCCCATTGAGGGCTTCGAGGGCCTTGAGCGGCGCATCGAAATCGCCACCCTTGCGCCGACCGCGCGACGACACTTCGGGCGGCCCCGCCATCTTGCTGCGCTGGAGCTGCTGCAGCTTCTTGATCGCCTTCAGCCGAAACGCATCGACGCTGACCTCGGGGCGCCAGGCGAACTGATTTCGGCACGTGCGGCAGGTCGCCAACATCACGGAGTGCCCGTCCGTGGCGGCCACGATCTGGTACGTGTTCAGCTTGCAGCGCGGGCAGTGCCCGTCGATCTCGTCCCCGATCTTGTACATGGCGAAAGTCCTGAGGTTCGAGGCGGCGTCCGGTGGCGACACAGGGGCCCCCGCTGTTCGGTGCAGGCACGGGCCGGACGCCGAAAAGGTACTGGCAATCTGCAAGCTTTGGCGCGGGCTCTGCGCGCTCCCATGCGGCGGTGCGCACTGCGACACCCCCGGTCTCCATCGGCACGCCGGGTTGGCCGCGGCCGTGGCGGGCGGCATGGTCCAGCCCGGGCGCGTGCAGTAGAATCGCCCCATGCGCGCCCCGAATCAACCCCAAATCGACGGCGAAGCGGCGGACCCGGCCGAGGTGGGCCTCGCAGTCCGCGCCTTCGACTCCGACGCAGGCCCAACGTCGCAGGAGCCTCCGCTGCATGAGCCGCCCGATTGGCTGACTGGTGCGCTCGACGCCGACGATGTGCCGTTCTTCGATGCCGGTGGGGCGCCGGTTGCCCCCATCGAGACAGCGCCGGACGGTGTGCCGCACTCCGCGAACACTCCCGGTCCGGCAACGCTACCCGCGGCGCCAGCGTCGCAAGCGGGCACCGGGCCCCACGCACGCTCCCACACCTTCCCCGCTGGCAGGCGCAACGAACGGGCTGCCGGCGGTGGCGGCCTTGGCGAGCCGCCGCCCTCGCCGCCGGCTGACATCGTGGCTGAGCGCGGCGTGATCGCCAGTTGCCTGCTCGACCCGAACAGTGTCGCGCTGGCCCAGACCCACGTGCGCCACGCTGACTTCTACGATCGTCGCCATGCGCTCGTGTTTCGCGCGATCGAGGAACTGTCGCTCGCCGGGCGCGACGCCGACCTCGTCAGCGTGTTCGAGACGCTGGGGCGCATGGGCGAGGCCGACAAGGTGGGGTTCACCTACCTCGTCGAGTTGAGCAACCATCCGTCGGCCGTGCTGTCGCTGGAGCCCTCCGCCCGCCGCGTCGCCAAGCTGGCGGCCGTGCATCGCCTCGCGGCCGTGGCGCAGCGGCTGGCGACCGACGCCTTTCGGCCCGGACTCGACCCCGACGAATACATCATCAGCGCGGAGGGGGCCCTGCGCACCGCGTTGCAGGATTCGGTCAAGGGTGGCGCCCACCGCGTCGGCGACATTGCGCCCGGCGTGTACCAGCGCGCGATGGAAGCTGGCCAGCGCAAGGGCCAACTGACCGGCATCTCGACCGGCTATCGCGACATCGATCGCATGACGCACGGCCTGCACCCGAGCGACCTCATCGTGCTTGCGGCGCGGCCCGGCGTAGGCAAGACGTCGTTTGCGATGAACCTGGCGCTGCACGTCGCATTCGGCCGCAAGCGCGATGCCAAGGACGAGTGGGACCACCCAGGCGTGCTCGTGTTCTCGCTCGAAATGGGCAAGGAGCAACTCGTGCAGCGGCTCATCTCGGCCCGCTCCGGGGTGCCGCTGACCAGCCTGCGCACGGGCGACATGAACGTCGACGAGCAGATCGAGGTGCGCAACGCCGTGGCCGATCTGAACGAATTGCCGTTCTTCATCGACGACACGCCCGGCCTCACCTCGATCGATGTGCGCGCCCGGGCCAAGCGGGTCGCCCAGGGGCCGCACGGGCTCGACCTCATCGTCATCGACTACCTACAGCTCATGCGCGGCGCCACGCAGAACCGCAACGCGAACCGCGAGGAGCAAGTCAGCGAGGCGTCGCGCTCGCTCAAGGGCCTGGCGAAGGAACTGGGCTGCACCGTGATGGCGCTCAGCCAGTTGAACCGCTCCGTCGAACGCGAGAAGGACCATCGCCCCAAACTGGCCGACCTGCGCGAGTCGGGCGCGATCGAGCAGGATGCCGACATCGTGGCCTTCATCTACCGCGAATACATGTACACGAAGAATCCCGAGGACGAGAACAAGGCGACGCTCCTGATCGCCAAGCACCGCTCCGGAGAACTCGGCGACATCGCGCTGCACTTCGAGGGGCGGCTGACGAAGTTCACGACCGTCGCCAACGTGAACGACCAGTACGCGGGCTATTGACCCGTCCGGAGCCTCCGTTGCCCGCCACCGCCGCCCCGCCGTTCCCGGCCCACCGCCTGCGCCTGCTTGAGACGATCCGCACCTCGATCGTGGGCGACGACCGCGTGATCGAGGGACCGTTCGGTCCACGCCGCGTCACGTACGCTGACTACACCGCATCGGGGCGCTCGCTCTCGTTCATCGAGGATTTTCTGCGCGACGAGGTGATGCCGCTCTATGCCAACACGCACACAGAGTCGTCGGGCACGGGACGCCAGACCGGGCGCTTTCGCGAAGATGCCCGCGCATTGATCCACCGGGCCGTGGGCGGCGGGCCCGACGACCTCGTCGTGTTCACGGGCTCCGGTGCGACGGCCGCAATCAACAAGCTGGTCGGCCTGCTCGGCCTGCGGTTGCCTGCCGAACTGGATGCACGCTGGGGCCTGCGTGGGCACATCCCGACCGTCGCGCGGCCGGTCGTGTTCATCGGGCCGTACGAACACCATTCCAACGAACTGCCGTGGCGCGAGAGCATCGCCGACGTCGTCACGATCGACGAGGACGCCGACGGTCATCCCGACCTCGCGCATCTCGACGCCGAGTTGCGCCGCTACACGGATCGCCCCCTGAAGATCGGTTCATTTTCCGCCGCTTCGAATGTAACCGGCATCGGTTCGCAGACGTGGGCGATCTCGACGCTGCTCCACCGCCACGGCGCGCTCGCCCTGTGGGACTTCGCCGCCGCCGCGCCTTATGTGCCGATCGACGTCAACCACGTCGGCTCCGGCGCCGATGCCGGGCTGGCCTACAAGGACGCAGTCTTCCTGTCGCCGCACAAGTTCATCGGCGGCCCCGGTACCCCGGGCGTGCTCGTCGCCAAGCGCCACCTGTTCCGCTCGGCCGTGCCCACGGCGCCGGGCGGCGGCACGGTGGCCTACGTCAATCCGGTCGAGCATCGCTACCTCGACGACCCCGTCCAGCGCGAAGAAGCCGGCACGCCCGCGATCCTGGAGGCCATCCGCGCCGGCCTCGTGTTCCAACTGAAGGAAGCCGTCGGCGCCGACCTGATCCGCGAGCGGGAGGAGCATTTCCTGCGCCGCGCCATCGACGCCTGGCAGCGCCACCCCAACGTGCGCATCCTGGGCAATCTGGACGCGTGGCGCCTGTCGATCGTGAGCTTCATGGTGCGCCACCGCGACGGCTGGCTGCACCACAACTACGTGGTCGCGCTGCTGAACGACCTGTTCGGCATTCAGGCGCGCGGCGGGTGCTCGTGCGCGGGCCCGTACGGCCATCGCCTGCTTGGCATCGATCTGACGACGAGCCACGCGTTCGAGCAGGAGATCCTGCGCGGCTGCGAAGGCATCAAGCCCGGCTGGGTGCGGGTCAACTTCAATTACTTCATCGGCGAGACGCCGTTCGACTTTCTCGTGCGCGCCGTCGAATTCATTGCCGACCACGGCTGGAAGTTGCTGCCGCTCTATGCGTTCGACCCCTGGACCGGCTTGTGGCGGCACAGGGCCATCGACGCGGCGCCGCTGCTGCGCCTGCACGACATCCGCTACGACGGCGGCCGCCTGGAGTACCGGGCGCGCCACGCTACCGAGCCGGAGTTCGCCTTGGCCGGGTACCTCGACCTCGCCCACGGCATCGTGGCGCATACCGTCGAGGGTCTGGAACGTGCCGGAGCGGAACAGCCGGCGTCCCCGTTGGACCCGCCTGACGACCCTGCCGCACTCCGGCCGCTCAGCGCCGACTACCGCCGCTTGCGCTGGTTTCCGCTGCCCGACGAGGTACGCATGGAACTGGCGCGCGCACCCTGAGGCTCACTCGCAGACGAGACCGCAGTGCTTGGCGGCGAGGCTCACGCAGCCCGGCTTCGGCGGCGCCTCGACCACGAAGCACAGGTTGCCGCCGGCGCCCGTGGCCGGGACGCACGCATCGATGCTGCACGGATTGTTGTCGTTGCAGTCGAGCTGCGGTTGCGCCGGTTTGCAGGCGCCGCCCGCGCACTTGGCGAAAAGGGTGCACTTGTTGCCGTCGTCGCAGGTGCCGCTGCTGTCTGCGTGCGTGCAGCCCAACGCGGCAGTACAGGAGTCGAGCGTGCAACGATTGCCGTCATTGCAATCGGGCTGCGCGCCGCCAGCCTGGCACGCCATGTCGGCACACTTGTTGCCGACCGTGCACCCGTTGCCATCGCTGCACGTCACCGCCCCGGACAACGGCGTTGCCACGCACCGCCCAGGTCGCAGTACCACGAGCCGGCCCAGAGGTTGGCAACTCCTTGCGCGCCCACATCGAGCGCGGGGGAACCCGTGTCGGTGGCGGTGTTGGCCGGTGGCCTTGCACATGCCGCGGCGCAGGACACCCCAGTGACGAGAGCCGGAGTCCAGTTGTGCGCCCAACTGTTGCCTATGCTCGCCCGGACTGGCTGGATGCGTCGTCTGCCAACGGCGCCCGACAGTCTACTCGGCCTCGATCGCCAGCGCATGGCGCCGCTCCACATATCCGTACGGCGCCGGGACCAGTTCGATCAGCGTGTGCAACGGCACTTCCACAAAGGGCGCCCGTTCGCGCGGCAGGTCCATGAAATAAGAGTACAACGCCCGCAGCACCGCCTGGTGGGCGACGATGACTACGGGTCTGCGCTGCCGCTCGCACTCGATGATCACGGGCTCGAGCCTTTCAATTACGTCCTCATAGCTCTCGCCGCGCGGGTAGCGGTAGCGCAGCTTGTCCTTGCGGCGGGCCGCGTACTCGTCGGGCATGCGCTCGGCGATCTCCCGATAGGTCAGGCCATCGCAGACGCCGGCATCGATTTCGTCGAGCGCCCGCCAAGGCATCGCCGGCACCGCCAGCGGTGCACACGTCGCGATCGTGCGCCGCAGTGTGCTGCACCAGACGACCGGTGGCTCCATCGCCTGGCGCCGCACGAATCGCGCCAGTTGCGCGGCGTAGCGGTGCCCGCGTGGGCTGAGATCCGGGTCGCCGCCGATGCGGTCTTCGACGTTGTGGGTCGATTCGCCGTGGCGCGTCAGCCAGATCGGCCGCCGCACCACGTGCAGGTTGATCAGCAGCGACACGAGGCGCGCGGGCAGGTAGCCCTCGATGCGGTGCAGCACGACGATGCGCCCGACGTCGATGAGCCGCACGGAACTGGCCGGCTCGTCGGCATGGACCGGCTCGTACACTTTGGCGTAGTGGTCGATACGCTGGCGAAAATCGCGCACTGCGTCTTCTGGATCGATCCCGGCGTAGTCGGGCGACGACAGCTTCGTCTCGCGGATGTTCGCCTCCAGGATCGACGGGTCCTCACACACGGATTCGACGAACACGACCGTACACCCTGCCGCCGAGCAGCGCGCCCGTACCTGGTCTCTACGGGAGCGGGTCGTGTTCGTGGCGTCGTAGAGTGCGACCTCGCCGCCCAACCGCATGAAGCCGAGCAGGTCGGCGAGAGCCAGTTCCGCCATTTCGGAGCGGGCACGCGCACCCTCGTCGTTGCGCGGGTCGAAGAAATCGGCGCGGTGGCCCGCACCCAGCCATTTGCGGCGGTAGTCCCCGGCGTTGAAGACTTGGGCGTTGTAGCCGAGCCACGCCAGGTAGCGCGCGATCTTGCGGGCGATCCAGGTCTTGCCGCGGGCGGGCAGGCCGACCATGCACAGCACAAGGCGCGTAGGTTCAGGGGCGGACTTCGCCATCGTCAGTCCTTTCGGTCTGGCAGGGATCGGGCCCAGGCCAGATCGGCGGCGCGGGCGTGCTCCATGACACGGCGCACCACCTCGCTGCCTGCCTCCGTACGCGGCAGCAGGTGGCCGACGCGGGGCAGGGAGACCGCCACCAGCCCCGGTCCCATGGACCCCGTCAATTCGGCGAGGACGGCACGGCACGGGACCGTGCGGTCCGCCGCGCCGTGCAGCGCCAGCACGGGGCACGGCAAGGGGCCGAGCCCGCGCCGCACCACATCCTGCAGGTCTTCGAGTTCAGTTACGGCATTCAATGGGATCGCGTCGTAACACGGCGGCCGCGCGGCGCCGGGCAGGTCGGGAGCGTCCTTGCCGAGCACCTCGGGCCAGCCGAGTCGGGTCAACGCCGCCGCCGCGACGCGCTGCCACCCTGGCAGGTGAAGGGCTGTGGCGAGCAGCGCAACCGACGCGAGGGGCCGCCGCGCGGGACCGCCCACCTGCGGCCGCCGGTGGCGCGCCAGCAGCAGCGCCAGCAGCGCTCCCATCGACAGCCCGCACAGGTGAATGCGGTCGCAGCGGGTGTCCAGCCACGCGAGCGCCGCGTCGGCCGACGCCAGCCAATCGCGCCACCCCGTGCCTTGCAGCGCGCGCACCGACGTCGCGTGCCCTGCCAACACCGGCAAGGCGACGCTGAACCCGTGCGTCACAAATGCGTCGGCAAGCGGGCGTACCTCCCACGGCGACCCGGTCAAGCCGTGCAGGACCAACGCACCCGCACGCCCGCCGGAGTGCGCCAGCGGCTCGGCGCCCGTCGGGCAGCGGACGGGAACGCGCAACGCGGCCGGCAATTCCAGCAGATCGGTGGGTTCAGTCACGGTCGCGTGCTCCCGCCGCCGCAGCGCCCCGCCGGTGCGGGCGGCGTGCCCCTGTTCGGTGCGCCTCCACCGTCCCCGCCACCAGCCAAAGCGGGCGTCCGCCTGCGACGACCCGGACAAACAAGGCATCTTCGGCGAGCGGCAGCGTGTCCGCCGCGCTCCGGTGGGGCAACGCAAAGCCCGCGCGCCAGCCTGGGCAGTCGCGTGCCAGCACGGCTCCGAGGCGCTGGAAAGTCCGCCGTGCCGCCGCCACGCCGCCGAGGCGGTCGCCCCACGGCGGATTGCACACAACGAATGCAGGAAGAGCCGTCGGAATCGGCTGGTGTGCGACGTCCCCCGTCACCCACCGGATCGCGTGCGCCACTCCCGCCCTCTCGGCATTGCGCTGGGCCCGCGCTACGCAGTCTGGATCGATGTCGCCGGCGCACACCGGGGGACCCTGCGCGGTTGCCTTCGCACCGCACGCCGCTTCGATCGCGAGCGTGCCGCTGCCCGTCATCGGGTCCCACAGCGCGCCGTTCCCGTGCCAGCCGACCAGCCGCAACAGCGCGGCCGCCACGTCCTCCCGCAGGGGCGCCGCGCCGGGCTCCTGGCGCCAGCCGCGCCGGGCCAGCAGGCCTCCGCCGGCGTCGATCGATAGCTCCACGCGGTCGCCGTCCGCCCGCGCCAGCACCACCAACTCGCCGCGCGCACCGGTCGCGGCGCCGACCCGCGCGTCCACCGCGCTGCGGGCCCCGAGCTGGCGCAGCAGTTCGGCCTGCATCCAGCGCATGCGATCCGGCGCTGCGCCGCGGCCGCTCCACGCCAGGCGAACGGCCTCGACCGGCGCCGGCACGTCGTGCCATGGCAGCCCGTCGACGAGTTGCGCGGCGTCCGTCACCGTGCGCAGCCGGCCGACACCCGCCCGGCGCCACAAGTGTGCACAACAGCGCAAGCGTCCCGCCACCGCGACAAGGTCGGCCGGCAGCGCGCGAAACGCCACGCCACCTGGCTCCGGGCTGCCGGGGAGGCCCAGATCGCCGAGTTCGGCGCACGCAAGCCCCTCGAGGCCGGGCAACGTCGCCGCGAACCAGTGCACATCGGGCGTCGCGACGGGGTGCGCGAAAGGGCTCGTGGGCTGGGGCGGCAGGCCTCCCTGCTGCGGGTTTTGATTGACGGTGTGGGGGTCGATCGCTAGACTCCTGCGCCCGCTCGGCGCGGGGCAGCAGCTACCGGCCGTCCTGAGGCGCTACCCATGTTCGCACGTTCGACCGTCGTCGTCACCACGGGCACCTGCCTGACCCTCGCCGCGCTGGCGTGCAGTTCGACCCAATCCCCGGCACCCGGCGCCGCCCAGTGCCTGCCGGGCACGGTGGGCTGCGCCAATCCCGGCACTGGCGACGTGGGCGGCTCAGGCCGCGGGGTGGACGCGGGCGTGACCGGCGGCGACGCGTCACCCACCGGTGACGACGCCGGCAACGACGGAGCGGGTACTGGCGCAGACGGAGCGGCATTCAATACCGACGGCGGCAGCACAAGTCCCAAGCCCGACGCCAGCGCGCCCCCCGACGTACCCACACAGCCGTCGTCGAAGTTTACAGGGTATCCGTCTGCCGAACTCCAACTGCGCATCGTCGGGCCGAGCGGTCGCGGCCACGCCACGGTGTCGGGCCAGATCATCGAAGTCGCTGCCGTCCTGTTCGGCAACGCCGACGAGGTCGTGTGGTCGACGACGACGGGCGCCAAGGGCAACGCGCACAACGCTCCGTTCCTGCAGACCGACCCGATCAAGCTGGTGCCGGGCGACAACGTGGTGACGCTCACGGCATCGAACAAGGCCGAGGTCGTGACCGATCGCATCGTCGTGACATACAATCCGCTGTTTTCCTTTCAAGACCGCTTGCGCGTCAACCCGCGTGTGCTGAAGCGCGGCAAGGCCACAGCGGTGACTGCCGTCATCAGCCTCGGCAAGGCTACCAACATCGTCAAGGGCAGCGCGAAGCTGTTTCGCGTCGATGCCGATGGCGCGGCCATCACCACGCTCGGCGCCCTGGCCGACGAAGGCGTGCTGTCCGACGGCGACGAAATCAAGGCCGACGGCCTGTACTCCAAGAAGGTGACGCTCAACGAAGCCAGCGTCGGCACGGCGCGGCTGCGCGTCTCCATCGACGTGGCGGGGATCGACGGCAAGACGATCGTGGCCTACAGCGACATCGCGGAGATCGACGTCGTGGACGACATCGCGCAGGCAGACTGCGACGCCGCTCTGGCGGCATTGGGTACCGCAAAAGCCGACGCGGGCAAAGCCGCCAGCCCCGATGCTGCCCGCAAGGCCGCCATCGACGCGCTGAAGGCCAACCCCACTGTCCTCGACGCCGGACCGGCGAGCGACGGTTTCGGCCAGGCCGGCACGGGGGCTTGGGTGCGGTTCAAGTCTGGCCTGCTCGGCATCGTGCGGCTGGGCGCGGCGACCAACCGCGGTGGTGGCGGCGACGGCGACGGCCCCACGCGTGCCATGGGTGGCCTGGTTGGCGACGAAGGCCTGCAGACGGTCGAAGTCGGCTCCAAGCGTGCACTCCTGCTCAACCCGTTCGCGACGGCGCTGGGCACCACGGAAGTGGCCCACGCCAGCAAGCTGATGGCGGACCTCGCGTGCCCGGCCTACACGGTCGACAGTGCGGCCGACGCCCTGGCAGATTTGTCGAAGCTGCGCCGGATGTTCGACTACGGCATCACGGCCATCGCCACCCATGGCGAAGCGGCGTTCAAGGGCGTGCCGTGGCCCGACAAGCAGGCGCTGGGTTGGCGCCATCCCGGCTCGCAGGAGGCCCTGTTCACCGGCCACGTCGTCAGTTGTGGCTACTTCGCGTCCGTGGGCAGCCCGAAGAAGTGCAGCGAGAGCACACCCTGCGGCCCGGAGGCCGAGTGCGTAGTCAACCAGGTGGGAGGCACCGGCGACTGTATCGACCACCTTACGGCAGACCTGCGCAAGGGCCGTGTGGCGCTCACGTCGGACGGCACGTACGCGGTGCTTCCCGCCTTCATCGGTCGCCATGCCGAGCAGCGCCACCCGCAGAGCCTGGCCTACCTGGGCGGCTGCCGCAGCCTGTTCAACGGCACGCTGGCGGGCGAACTGTTCGCCGCAGGAGCTGCCGCCGTCGCCGGCTTCAATGGCTACGTCTCGAACGAATTTGCCACGAAATGGGGCAAGACCATGTTCGCCAACCTGATCGAGCAGAAGCAACTGTCGGGCAGCGCGCACGCCCAGGTCGATGACCCGGCCAATCCCGGCTCGTGGTTCGGCCTCGTCGGCGCGCAGAACCTGAACGCGGCAAACATCGAAATCATGAATTCCAGTTGGGAATCCGGCAACATCCAAGGCTGGCTCAAGACCGGCGACGGCCGCGTCGTCGCCAAGCTCGGCTCCGCGATTCCGGTCGACGGCAAGTACATGGGCATCCTGTCCACGGGCCTCGGCTACACGACGCAGAAGGGAGAACTCGACCAGCGCTTCTGCATCCCGGCGGGCAAGGGCAAATTCTCCGTATGGTGGAAATTCTACAGCGAGGAGTTCACCGAGTACTGCGGCAGCAAGTTCCAGGACGCCCTCGTCATCAAGTTCGAAGGCAAGCCCGGCAACAAGACCGTGGTCGATGCAAAGGTCGACGACCTGTGCGCGAAATCGAACTGCAGCGGCTGCGGCGGCCAGTACAAGGGGCTGACGGCGGCCGATGTCAGCTTCGACCAGGGCGGGGTGTACATGACGCCCTGGGTGCAATCGACGGCCGACATCACGCCGTTCGCAGGCAACGGCAACGTACGGCTGCGCCTGCTTGCGACCGACGTGGGCGACTCCGTGTACGACACCGCGATCCTGGTCGACAAGCTGGAATTCGAGTAGCCGTCAGGTGTGTGCGGGTGGCAGAGGTCGGCAAATCGGTGCCCGCTTGCGGGCGCGCTTGACCCGCGCGTGCCGCCCCCCTAGCTTGAAGCCATGACGGGGGTGGCTTCGCAGGAACGGAACCGAGGAATGCGACGGCGGCGCATGGGTCTGTCGCACGCCGCCGCATTGGCTCGCAGTGGCTGCGCAATTGTCGTTGGGTTGGGCTTTGTCCTCGCGATGTTCGCCATGCTGGCCGCGGCGTTGCACGACGGTACGCCGGCCCGCCCCTCCGGGCTCATCGCGCACATGGGTCACCCGCGGTCGCAGACGAACCGCGGACCCGCCGCCGTGCCCGTGCCGAAGCGGCGCTCGCGTTTGCAACTCGTCGCCACGCCGACGCCGCCCAAGCCCAAGGTCGCGCCCGCCGAGGAGCGGCTCACTGGTCAGGTCGTCGAGACGGCCCGACCCCAGGTCGAAGAACACGCGCCGCTGGCCCAGTACCTCGGCCGCTACGACATGCGGGTCGCGCGCGAGGTCAAGGCCCGCTCGCGCCGATTGCCCAGCGAAGTCCCGGGTCGCCTCGAGGTCGCGCACGCGTCGAAGGTGCAGAGCCCGCAGTCTACGAGCCCGGAGCCGACCCGCATTCCCGAACGCGCGCCACTGCGACCGGTCGAGGTCGCGCCGGTCGCGCCGCAAGCGCCAGCCCACAACGGCAGCGCGCCGACACTCGGAACTGCACCCGCGCCCCCGACCGAAGCGAGCCCGGGGAGTCCCAGTCCCGCCGTGGTGCGCCGGCCGAGCGACGCATTGCTGCTGCCGGCCACGTCGCCGGGCAACGTGCTTCACAACCTGCAAGCCTTGGCGGGTTCGCCCGGCACGCTGGACTATCTCCCCGACGTCGATGAACTGGGCGACACGAACCTGTTGAATACGAGAAAATTTCGCTACTGGGACTTCTTCCAACGCGTCAAGGACCGCGTTGCCGGCGAGTGGGAGCCGGGCCAAGTCTGGAGCACGCGCGATCCGAGCGGCGTCAAGTACGGCGTCAAGGACCGGTTGACCGTGTTGCGTGTCACGCTCGACCCCGAAGGCGCGCTGAAGCGAGTGGCCATCGCGCGCCGGTCTGGGCTGGAGTTCCTTGACGAGGAGGCCGAACGCGCCTTTGCTGCCGCCGGGCCCTTTCCGAATCCCCCGGTGGGCCTGCGCAACGACCGTGGCGAAATCGAATTCCAGTTCGGCTTCATGTTCGAGATCGCCACGCAGAAGTTCAGGTTCCAGCGACTGAATCCGTGACCGCGACTGCCCACCGACCTGTCGGCGAAGGTGTCCTCTGCTGCCGCCGCCGCCGCCACGCGCGCACGTGGCTCGCTGCGTGGTCGGTTGCGCTGGCCTTGGCGCTGCCGTGTCTGGCCCTGGGCAAGCCGTCCGTTGCCGACACGGCGCCGATGCGCCTGCACGTTCATCTTCACGGGATCGACGAAGACCGCCGCCCTCCGCTCGAACGCCTGAGCCGCGACGCAGTGCGCCGGGTCGAAGAAGACCTCGTGGCCCGGCTGCACGGCGACCTGCACATCGACTTCGTCGGCAGTCCTGCCGATTTCAAGTCCGTCATGGACGCCCACGGTGTCGTCGGCTGGCCCGAGGCTTGGATCGCTGGGCTCGCGTTGCTCGGGCAGGATCGCGTCATCGTCCAGGTCGGCGGCCCGGGCGCGCTGAAGACCGCCGAGACCGTCCGGCACGAGATGGCCCACGTGGCCCTGCACGCGCTGTCAGGCGGCGGCTGGACGCCGCGTTGGTATCACGAGGGCGTCGCCATGTGGCTGGCAGGCGAGGCGACGTATGAGCGGCTCAAGGAGGCCGCAGGTGCAGGCGCATTCGGCACCCTCGACAGCCTCGCCGACCTTGACGGCAGCTTCGACCCGCAAGGCAACCAGGTGGCGGTGGAGCGTTCGTATGCTGTCGCGGCCGGCTTCGTGCGGTTTTCCGTCGTGCGGATGGGCGACCGGCGCGCGATCGTGCAGCTCCACGAGCGGATGATGCGGGGCCTCGATTTTCGTGCCGCCTGGACGGCGACGTTCGGCATGGCGCCCGAAGCCTTGTTTGCCCTCTACGTCACGCACCTGGGCACGCATGGCTCCGCCTGGACGGTGGCCTTGTCCGATGGGCTGATCTGGGGGCTTGTCTCGGTGCTGGCGCTGCTGGCGACGGCGACGGCATGGCGGCACCGCCCGCGCTACGAACCGGACGACGAGCCGCTCGACTTGGAGGCGATCGCCGAGGCCGGCCGCGCCGCATTGGATCGGCCCTGGCTTCGCCGCGACTTTGCCGCCGCGCCCTTGCAAATCGACGCGACCGACAACGCACAATGGCCGCCTGCGCCCGATGGCACCGCTGCCCCGGCGCCCGACGCGTCACCTGACGCCATGCTGGGCCCAAGCCGCGTTGCGCCCGACACCGTTGACGGTCTGCGCGAGCCCCGCCTATAACCCGTCCATCTACCGGAGCCTGGGAGCCCTCACGGTGCTCCCCACCGCCGCCCTCGGCGGCCCCCATGGTCGAACCTGGTGCCATCGTTCACTCCTTGCACGCGCGGCTGTTGGCGCGGGCCCACGTGCGCGTGCTCGTCGCCGCAGTCGGGTATGGCCAGAAGCAGTTTGACCGCGCGCTCGTGCACCGGGCGGCGACGGCGTTCCTGGGTGTCGAAGTCGTCGATCGCGCCGACCTGGAGGCGGTGCTCGATGAGCGCGAGGCCCACGCCCAGTTCTTGCCGTGGCTGTTGTGGGACGCTCCCCGCGGCCCGCGGAAACCGCCGCTGGCCGCCGACCTGCGCGACCGCTTTCGTACTGGCGTCGAACGCACCGTCCTGGATGGGCTGCTGACCGTCAGGCCCGACGCCTATTGCGTCGCTTGCGTCGATGCCGCGGGCGTCGTGCTGGAGCGCCTGGCAGATGGCTCGCGCACGCACCTCAGCGAGCCGACGCTGCGCGCGGTGGCGGCCGTCGGCGAAATCTACATCGCCCGCATCCTCCACGTCGGCGACATCGCGCTGCTCGATGCGGTGCACGCGTGCATGCCGGCCGCCGCACGTCCCCAACTCGAAAAGGCCGCCGTGCGGGCGGCGCGCGGCTCCCGCAGCAAGGCCCTGCCGACGCTGATTGCGGCGTGCCAGCAGGTAGCACAGCGCCTTGCCCGGTTGCAGCCTGGGTTGGCCGAAGTGCGTGGACAAATGCACGCCACGTTGGTTTTTGCGTTGACGCCGGGCGCCGACGTGACCGCGCGCCTGGATGGCCTCGCCGCGTCGGGCGAACTCGAGAGGCTGCGCGGCCGGCTCTCGATCCGGCACCCCGCGATCGGGCCGGTGGGCACCGTGCTGCGCTTGAGCGACGGCCGTCTGTTGGCATCGACGTCTGCGCCGTGGCGGGCGCGCAGCCTGCGGATCGCTGTCGAGCGTGCGGTGCCGGGCGTGCGCTACGTGTGCACTCTGTTTCGCGATCTCGGTCCACTGTTCGATCTCGGCCGCCGTGAGGAACTGCCGCGCCACGAACTGCGCAGGCTGGCGGAGGATTGGCTCGGCGAGTGCCTGCTCACATTCTCGGATACCCCGCACGTGTGGCTCGACGGCGCCACGCCGCGCGAGGCCGTGCGCACGGCGTCGGGTCGCACGCAGGTCCAGGCGTGGCTGCGGGACGTGGAGCGCGTCGGCGAGGTGGCGGGTCCAGCCTGTCGGGCTGCGGTCGATTCGCTGCGGCAGGAACTTGCACTCGCTTGATCGCCCTGGGCACCGTCAAGAACCGTCCGGCTCGAACGCCTTGCAGAACTCCGGGATTCCGTCGGTTCGCACGATCTCGAGCAGCGCAAGCGTCGGGGTGTGCAGCGCGGCGTTCGGCCAGCCCAGACTGCAGGTGCCGATTGACGCCACGACATAGGCGCAATCGTCGCAGCGGAATTGCAGTGCCAGCGCGCTCGCCTCGGCCCGAAACTGTGCGTTGACATCCGTCCGCTTTTCTCCGCTGTGCAACAACCGCGGCTGGAAGGCTTGCTTCAACGTACGGACTCCTCGCGATCGAGCGCCTTGCGCGCCGCCGCTACGAGCGCCGCCTCTGCGGGCGCCAAGGCGGTGCGCTCCGCCTCGATCAGCATTGCGTTGCCCCGCCTGCGTCCCTGGGCCAGCGCGCGCAGCACCGCGACGTGGACGCCTCCGCGCTCGCCCGCCAGTTCTGGCCCGCTGGCCCGCCAGTCTCCCGCCGCCTGAACCCGCACTACAGCGAGCGCGACGCGCGCCAGGGCGTCCTGACCGATGCCGCCAAGGCTGGCCACGAACGGCAGCGCAAGGTCCGGCCGTCCGGCGCGCACGCACGAATCGACGCCGAGGGCGCGGAACAAGCGCGCGGCTACCAGCACTTCTGCGGTGATCTCGAAAAGTGGCGTCGGGCCGCGCACATTGGCCGTCAGGAATCTGTCGATGCCGGCAAGGTCGGCGTCTGCCCGCTGCGCCCCGAAGAAAACGCCGGCTGCGGTGCGCATCCGCTCGGCCCGCAGGGTCGCTGTCGCCGTGCAGGCTACGCTCCAGTTGGCGCGGGCGTGGGCTACGGCGGACAGTCGCAGCGCCGGCGGGGCGTCTTGCGGGCGCGCCAGGCGAGGCCGCAGCGGTTGGATCTGGGCCAGCAGATCAACGGATGGAGCCGCCGCGCTGGCGTCGTGGCCCCACAGGACACCGAATGCGGCCGCGATCGCCGCAGAGGAACCTGCAGCGCGCGCGATGCTCCGAAACGGTCCAACTCCCCTCATGATCCTCCGCCCCGACGCTCCGGCCGCCTTGACAGCCCACTGCAGCATCCTAACGTGCGCCCGCCGCGCTGGACAGGCGGTGGATGCCGATCTGGCTCCGCCGTCCGCGTGCGGTCAGGCTCGCGGGCCTCGGGAGCGGGCGTGTGCTGGGGGTGCCAGGGCCGGCGCGCCGGGCCGGGAATACCTCAGCGCTCCGACCGGTTCCCGCCCGCCCACGGCTCCTGCGAGGTCCGTGCTTTGCAGGTGTTCGGTCGGCCGACGCCGTTTGCAGGAGATAGAATGACGCCCCATCCGGTCATCCAAGTGCGCGACTTGGTCAAGCGCTACCCGACGAAGACGGCGCTGGACGGCGTCTCATTCGACGTACACGCTGGCGAGATCCTTGGCCTGCTCGGACCCAACGGCGCGGGCAAGTCCACGAGCATGAAGATCTTGACGTCCTACCTGTCGCCCAGCTCCGGCAAGGTGACGGTGGACGGCATCGACCTCGACGTCGATCCGGTCGGCGTGCGCGCCCTGCTGGGCTACCTGCCCGAATCGACGCCCCTGTACCTTGACATGGTGGCCTACGACTACCTGATGTGGATCGGCGAGATGCGCGGCTTCGATCGCGCCACCTGCCACCGCCGCATCGCCGAAGTCGCCAGCGTCGTCGGGATCAAGGAAGTCATCGGCATGCAGATCGGCCAGCTGTCGAAGGGCTACAAGCAGCGCGTAGGTCTCGCCCAGGCGCTGCTGCACAATCCGAAAATCCTCATCCTCGACGAGCCGACTTCGGGCCTCGACCCCAACCAGATCGTCGAAATTCGCAACCTGATTCGGGATCTCGGCAAGTCGCACACCGTGATCCTGTCGAGCCACAATCTCGCCGAGGTGCGCCAGGTCTGCGACCGCATCGTGATCATCCACCGCGGCAAGGTCGTGGCCGACGGCTCGGTCGACGAACTGGAAGGCAAGGTCGGCGCGTCGCACAAGCTCGTCGTCGGCGTGGCTCCGGCGGCCGGTGCGCCGACCAGCGCCGTCGCAGCCCTGCTGGCGGGACTGCCGCGCGTCAAGGCTGCGATCTTCACACACGACGTCCGGGCGCCGGTACCGCACGCGGTGTACGACGTCGAGGCCGACGCCGACGTGAGGCCAGAACTCGCCGACGCGATCGGCAAGGCCGGCCACACCATCGTCGAACTGCGCCGCAAATCGATGGACTTGGAAGCGATCTTCCAGCAGTTGACGCACGACGTCTGATCGCGCCACTGCCGTCTTGAGGAGACTGACCATGAGCAACACCGCTACGGAATCGCTGGCGCCATCGCCCACGCGCGGGGCGTCCGCAACCGCGATCGCCACGCCGCGCCCGCCGCGGGCCTCGTCAATGCGGCCGGTCATCACGATCGCGCGCCGCGAAATGGCCGCGACGTTCGATTCGCCGATCGCGTACATCGCCGGTACCGTGTTCCTTGTCGTGACCGGGTTGCTGTTCTTTTTTGGTGTGAGCGGAGCCGACGATTTCTTCGCCGCCCGCGAGGCCACGCTGCGGCCCCTGTTCGAGTACGCGCCGTGGGTGCTCGCCGTCATCCTGCCGGCCGTCACCATGCGGTTGCTGGCCGAGGAGAAGAAGGCGGGGACGCTCGAACTGCTCGTGACGCTGCCCGTCACCGACCTGCAGATCGTGCTGGGCAAGCTGCTCGGCGCCGTCGGCTTTTTGGCGGTGGCGTTGCTCTTGACCGGTGTGTTCCCACTGCTCGTCGCCATGAAGGGCGCTCCCGACCTCGGCGCAGTGGCTGGCGGTTATCTGGGGCTGTTTCTCGTAGGCACGGCGTTCTTGTCGTTGGGGCTGATGACATCGACGTGGACCCACAACCAGATCGTCGCATTCATCGTCGGACTGCTCCTGTGCGCCTTCTTCTGGACGGCCACGGACGCGCTGCTCAAGGCCGTATTCGATCCGGTTCCGTCGGTGCTCCAGCTGCTGAATTTTCAGAACCAATTCAGCGATTTCTCCAAGGGAGTCGTCGACCTGCGCAATGTTCTGTACTTCGTTGCTGTGACTGCCGTGGGCGTCGCGGTTTCGACCTACTCGCTGCAATCGCGCCAGTGGAAGTGAGCGCTTTCCACTTCTGACACCCCCCTGCGCTGTCCGGCCATCCGTTGCGGTGGCACCCGACGAGGCAATCCATGGCAACCGCTACTCCCGCCAGCCCGGCCGCCGCTCCGGCGACCCGCAGCCGCACCGACGCCGTCGTCATGCTCGGCGCCACGATCGGCATCGCCGTGGTCATCAACGCGCTGGCGTTGCAGACATCGGTCCGCCTGGATCTGACCGAACAGAAGATCCATACGCTTTCGGACGCCAGCGTCGCGGCGGCCCAGGCGCTCGACAACGTCGCCGTCACCGTCTACGTGTCGAAGAAGCTGCCGGAAACGATCCCGACCCCGCAGGGCAAGGTTCCCTTGCGCGGCATTGAGCGGTCGTTTCGCGACAAGATCGACGAGTACCTGCGCGCGTCGGGCGGCCACATGAGCATCGCCTACGCCGACGACAACAGCCCCGGCGTCGGCACGATCGAGGAGCAGGGCGAAGCGGCGAAGCTCGAGCCGTTTTCGTCCACGGAGGCCGAAGTCACCGGCGGCCAGCTGAAATTCGCGCGCTTCGTCATGGGCGCCACCTTTCACTACAAGACCGTGCACGAGGTGCTGCCCAAGGCCCTCCAGCCGGGTTTCTATGAGTTTGAGATCACGAAGATCCTCTTGCGGCTGAAGGAAAAACACGACAACGCTGAGTTGATGAAGGAGCCGCTGGCGCATGGCAAGGCGCTGTTCGAGGGCGTGAAGGCGTGCAACGAGGCGGTGCAAAAGGCTGCGAAGGTCGACGAAAAAGAAGCCGACACGACGGCCGGGCTCAACCTGAAGGCCGCGACCGACCCCACCCAGAAGAGGCTGGACGCGCTCAAGCTGGCCCGCCCCGACCTCGACAAGGTGTGCAAGCCCGTCGGCGATCTCGTCACGAAGGAGGGCGGACCGCTGAAGGGCAAGAACCAGTTCGGCGACAACCTTGTGCAGGCAGCCAACCAGTTCCGCGAGGCTTGGGACGACTTGGCGCAGACCGTCGGGCCGGCCGGCAGCGCGGAGCCCGACAAGAAAGCCGTGATGCCGCCGCACATCGTGGTGCCGCAGCTCGTCAACGTGCTCGAGCAGCTGTTTCGCGAAGTGGACCGCGCGCACCAGACGCTGACCGACAGTCCGGGGCGCAAGCAGATCGGCTTCCTGTGCGGCCACGACGAATTCTGCCCGTTCGGCGAGGCCGAGCCCTTCGTGCAGGAGCAGCTCGCCATGATGATGGCGCAGAACAACCCGATGATGAAGCAGATCGTCCAGGCCGCCACCCAGATCGCGCAAGGCATCGACGAGACGAACGGGCGCATTGGCGACAACCTGTTCACGAAGCGCGGCTACTCGATCCGGCGCGTCGATCCAGGCGAGCCGATCGGCAGCGACATCAGCGCCTTGATCGTGTATGCGCCGCGCAAGGCCGTCAGTGAATACACCAAGTTCCAACTCGACCAGTTCCTGCTCTCGGGTCGCGCGGTCGTGATGCTGGCGCAGGAATGGGAAGTCGCACTGATGAACATGGCCGCGTCCGACGACATCGGCAACGACATGCGCACCGACTACACCGCGATGACGGCAACCACATCCAACTTGGGCGACATCCTCAAGGGGTGGGGCATCGAGCTGAAGAAGGAGCCAATCCTCGATTCCGAGCACGTCGATACCGTGCGCGTCATGCAGCTCGTCAACCGGGGTGGGCTGCAATTCCAGACGCAGCAGGATTTTCCCTACGGTCTGATTCCGGTCGCCGTCGATTTCGACCGCAGCCATCCGCTGACGCGTTCGCTCTCCAACCTCGCCCTGCCGTACACCACGAGCCTCGAAGTCACGACGGCCCTGCGCAACGACAAGCGCTTCGAGGTCGTCGACGTGATCAAGAGCTCCAAGACGTCGGTGCGCAAGGCCCCGCCGATTCCGGTGATTCCGCCGGCGCTGAACGAACTCGTCAAACGCACGCCGCCGACCGGGCCGCACACGCTGGCGCTGTACGTGCGCGGTCCCTTCCCGTCGCTGTTTGCGGGCAAGGAACTGCCGAAACGGCCCAAGCGTGAAGACAAGGGCAAGGACCCAATGGGCATGGAGCGCCCCAAGGACACGGACGAAAACGTCGACAACGACTGGGCGTTGGCCAAGCGCCAGTTTCGGGCCGAGGGCTCCGGCAAGCTGCTCGTGGTCGCGTCAAACCTGGGCATCGAAGGGCTCAGCCGCGCCACGGTGCTCAGCGGCTTCGACCTGTCCAAACTGACGCAGTTTTCGGCGGACACGATCAAGCTGTACCAGCAGTGGCAGGCCGGTTTCCAGAACTGGCAGATTCGCATTGGCCAAGTATCGCACCTGCTCGGTGACAACCTGCAGTTTCTCTACAACGTGCTCGACTGGGCCAGTTCGCACGAAGCGCTGGTCGCGATCCGATCGAAGGGCGACACGCGTCGACCGCTGGAGCAGATCGAGAATGACGACGCCCGCCGGTTGCGTCTCGGGGCCTTGTTGGGCGCGCCCCTTCTTCTGGTGGGCGCAGGCCTGGCGCGCTGGCGGATGCGCCGGCGCCGCGATGCGGCGTTGCAGGTGTAGCGGGCGGCAGCCCAACCAGGAACGGGGCGCGATGGCGTTCGACAGCAGAGGGAGTCCATGAAGCGATCGACATGGTACGTGGTCGGAACGTTTGCAGTCCTGCTCGCGGCTTATGCCGCCATGTCGTGGCGCCCGAAGGCCGATACGCCGCCGCCGCTCTCCATCGACGGCTACATTGGCAACCTGTCGGAACAGGACGCGCGCAGCCAGGCCAAGGACACTCCGCCGCCGGTCAAGCGGATCGTGATCCGGCGCAAGGATGAGGAGATCACCCTCGACCGGCTGCCACCCGCCAGCAAGGACAAGCCCGAGGCCGTCACCGAGTTGAAGTGGACCGCCAAGCGGGTCGCCCACGGCAAGACGACGGAGACGAAGGCGCAGGGCTTTCGGGCGCAGAGCATGTCGGAAACGCTGATGCGATCCATCCGGTCGTCGCACACGCGCAAGGTGAGCGCAGCCGAATTGAAAGACTATGGACTGGACGCCGACCACCGCATCGAAGTTGAGTGGACCCTCGACAACCGCACCGTCAAGATTCGCCTCGGGTTGCTGCAAAAGCCAGAAGAGGGGGACCCGAGCACGTGGGTGCAGGCCGCGGGGGTGGACGATGTCGTCTACCAGGTGGCGGCGCGCGACCTGCGCACCAGCTTCGATGTGACCTGGAGCGACCTGCGCGACCGTTCGGTGTTGAGCCTCAAGCTCGAAGACGTTGACCGCATCGAAATCGAGAACCCTGCGGACGCCAAGGCGAAGAAGGTCGTGGCGCAGCGCCCAGGCCTATCCGACGTCCAGCGCAAGGAACTGGCCGACAAGAAGCAGGAACGGGACGCCAACGAAGGCTGGGCGCTCCAGGAGCCGGCGGGCGTCGTCACCGGCGACATCGGCGACTGGTTGAAGGCGATCGATCGGTTCAGTGTGAGCGAATTCATCGACTCCGCTACGGTGGCCGACAAGAAGCTCGACACGGGCTTGGACGATCCCGCGACCCGCGTGGTCGTCACGGTGACCGCAGGCAAGGACAAGACCGTGATCGTGTTCGGTCGCACCGACGCCGAGCGCCCCAACAAGGAAGCCTATGCCCGCATCGAGGGTCGCGACGAACTGTACCTCGTGGCGTCGTACACGAAGGACCAGATCGTGCAGACCTTGGACCAGTTGCGCGACCGTCGGCTGCTCGGCGCGCGCCACGGCAAGGACGCGACAGCCTTCAAGCTGACGTCCGGCGCGATGCGGCTCGACGGCACGCGCGGTCCCGCGGGCTGGACGCTGGCGGGCGCCGAGGTGCGGCCGAGTGCTGCGGCGATCGACACGTTCCTGGGTGACCTGGACGCACTCAAGGTGGACTTTGCCGCACCCGAGGCTCCCACGGCGACGGGTCTCGACGCTCCCGGGGCCACTGCGGAATTTCAGTTTGGCGGCGAGACGGTGCGCTTCGACCTTGGCAAGGAGGTCGATGGCAATACATGGGGACGGTCGTTCGCCGGTGGCCAGCCTGGCGACACGTTCAAACTCAGTTCGTGGAACGCCGGCAAGCTCAAGAAGACCGGCGCTGACCTTGCCGACAAGCACCTGATCGAGGTGGCCCGCGACGACATTGCAGAACTGTGGCTGACACCGCCCGCTGCTGCCGATGCGGTGCACCTTGTGCGCGACGTAACGGGCAGCGGCTGGTCCGGAGACGGCGGAGGAAAGCGTGGGAAAATCAAGGAGGACGCGGCCAACGACCTGATCCGCGCGGTGGCCGACGCCGAATGGTCCGCCGTGCACGCGGATAAGGCTCCGGCAAGTGTGGGGTTGGATGGGGGACATTTCAGCGTAAAGGTGCGCACCCGGGCTGGGAAAGAGGCAGAAATCCGCCTTTCTGAACAGAAGGCGGGCGAGGATCCCTACGTCGTAGCGGTCGTGGCCGGCAAGATGGACAAGGTCGCGGCAATCGGGTCGTGGGCGGCTGGCAATCTGCGCAAGGTCGCGAAAGACTTCTTTGAGTGATTGCACACGAGGGAGTCGCTTTCTCCAGCCCGACGCACTGCCGCCGCGGGGTTTCGCAGCGCCCCGCCACAGACTGGCACAGACGCCAAGTGACCGGTTTCGTATGGATTCAGTCCGACAGACGCCAACTGTACGACTTCGTGCGCTTCTGTCGTGTCTGCGGATCCACACTGCATTGCGCGGCGAAATGTCCCGCAAAGGTTGCTTGTCGCGGCCCACACAGACGACTACCATCCGGCGCCGATGATTCGTCTGCACCAAGTCAGCAAGAGCTACGGGCACGGAACCACCACCGTGCACGCCCTGCGCGACGTGACGCTGCACATTGGTGCAGGCGAGTTCGTTGCGATCATGGGCCCGTCCGGCAGCGGTAAGTCCACGTTGCTCAACATCTTGTCTGCCCTCGACGTGCCCACCACTGGGACCGTCGCACTGGCCGGGCGAGATGTGGCTGCGCTGTCCGACGATGAGGTCACGCGCTTCCGTCGCGACCGAATCGGACTGATTTTCCAGTTCTTCAATCTTCTGCCGACGATGACGGCGGTCGAAAATGTGTTGCTGCCTGTTCTGCTGGGCCGACGCGCTACTGCACAGGACGAAGCGCGTGCCGTGACACTGTTGGAGCGCGTTGGCCTTGGGCACCGACTCCAGCACAGACCGGGCGAACTGAGCGGCGGTGAGATGCAGCGGGTGGCGGTTGCGCGGGCATTCGTGACGGCGCCGCCGATTCTGCTGGCCGACGAACCCACGGGGAACCTCGACTCCACTTCCGGCGCGGAGGTGTTGCGTTTGCTGCGGCAGGAGGCCGACGAGCGCGGCACGACCGTGGTGATGGTGACACACGACGCGCAGGCGGCCCGCGTCGGCACTCGTCTGGTTGTCATTCGCGATGGGCGGGTTCACGATGATAGGCAGACCGTAGGCCTGCCGGGCCATGGGGAGTTCGGCAACCCTGCAGTATCGTACGCCGATGGCATGGCTGACGACCGCAACAGGCAGGACCAACCCCAAGGCTCGCACGCTCACAGCAGTTCGGGCAATCACAGTAGTTCGGGCGATTCCGACAGTTCGGGCGATTCCGACAGTTCGGACGATCACGACAGGCCGGCGAGTTCCAAGCGCCCGGCGATTCAACTGGAGGCGATGGGATGAAGTACGAATTCAAGATGCACGGCGTCTCGGTGCGCAGCACGGGCGCCGGCCAGGTGGCACTTTCCCTGGATGCGGGCGGCGTCGTTCTCGACACCCACGATTTTGTCGCGCTGTCGCGCATGTTGCAGGCCGTCGCCCTCGTGCAGAGCAGCGCAGCACCGGACGGAGCGCGCCAACCTGGGCAGCCTGCCCAGCAAGATGGCGCCGGCCCTGCAGCTGCCGTGGTCATCTCTGTGCCCGCCCGCTCCCCCGGTCGCCCCGCGACGGACGCAACGGGTGGCACGCCCGTCACAGCGGCGCAGGCGACGGGGCCGGCGGCCGCCGTTCGGGGTCCGGGTCGCCCGCGCACCAGCGTGGCAGGCAGCAGCGCTCCGGCCAAGGCTCCCGCTCCGGCCAAGGCGGCTGCGCAGCCCGATCACACCAGCACGGCGCCGACCGGGCCGGGTCCTGGGCGGCCGCGGCGCGCGGTCCTCGGTCATGGCCTCGCGATGCCGGGCGATGCAAGCGCCAAGGTGCGGCGCAAGCCGGGTCCCAAGCCGAGGGTTCGCGATGCCAGCGCGCCCTTGCCGGCCGCGCCGGGCCGTCTCCGCCAGGCGACGCTCGGTGTCGTGGCGACCGGTGCGCCGCCGCCCCGGGAGGGCCCGGCACGCGGGCGTCGGCGTGTTGTGGCACCCGGCGAAGACACCGCGGCGCGACGTGGCGGCCCGCGCTTCATCGATCTCGTCGATGGGTGGATGAAACTGAACCCCGGCGCCAAGACCCGTGAGGAGATCGTGCGCGCAGCGATCGACAACGGCTGGACCGAGGTCGCCAAGGCCAAGCACCTCGTCGACACGACGATTCCGCGCTTTCGCGAGATTTTCCTGAAGAACACGGATGGCTCGTATGTGCGCCGTGCCGAGAAGGAACTTCGCCTGCCCGCAGTCCCTGGCAAGGTGAACCGCCGACGGGGCGGCGTCGAGACGCGCGTGGCGGGCACGACGACCGAGGCCCAGTAGGCTATCGGGCCAGCCGGCGCGGAGAAGGCCCCGGCGCGAAGAATCCAACGTACCGTTGCGGGACGCGGTTCCGACTACTTGAACGCCGGCTCGCGGTCCGTTGCAGGAAAGTGGAACGCCAACGGCAAGTGGACGCGCGCCGCCCACGATGCTTCGTTGTGTTTGGCCCCCTGCGCGACGTGCCAGCCGAGCGTGCCGCCCATGACCAGACCGAGGCCGACGAGCGCGTCCTTCACCTGCGTCGCGCCCGCCAGCCCGTCTTGAATCGTCCCCGCATCGATCCAGATGCGGAGCGAGGTGTCCGTCGGCCAGGCCTTCGGCAGCCAGCCCTGGACCGCACCGCCGTTCCACCACCACGACCCGCTCATGCACACGGCACCGCCCCACACCTGCGGGTGACCGACCGCGCCGTACAGCGAGACCAGCCCGCCGAGCGACGAACCGCCGAGCACATGCGCCTGCCGTTCGGGGCGCAGGCGGTATTTCGCATGGACCGCCGGGAGCAACTTCCCCTGCAGCCAGTCGAGGTAGGCGAGGCCCCCACCTCCGTCGCCAACCGACACGTCGTGGCTCGGGGTATACTCATAGATGCGCTTGGGCCCCGCGTGGTCGACTCCCACGATCACGAGTTCTGCCACCTTGGCCGCGAGGATTCCGGCGTGGGCCGCAGCGCCCACCTGCCACGACACGCCGAAGCTGGCGGTCGCGTCTTCGAAGACGTTCTGGCCGTCGTGCAGCAACAGCAACGGGTAGGTGGCCAGCGTGTTCTCGTCGTAGCCAGGTGGCAACCACACGCGCACCGTGCGCGCCGCGCCCAAGGAGCCTGGCAAGCTAAAGTCCTCCCGCCGTGGAGCGGCCATCGCGGGATCGAACCAGGGCCACAAAGCCGCGTCCTTCCCCCCATGCACGACCCAGTTCGGCCCGACCGCCCAAGCCCCCGCGCGCATCGGCTTGACGCGCCAGCTGCCCACCGTCGCAGGCAAAATGAATTTCGCCACGCCCGCCGCGACGGAGGTCGGCGCCAGGTCGGTCGTCCACGACAGCGGCGCATTGTCGCCACGCAACACGATCCCGGCCGCCTTGGGGTGGTACACGGACACGAATGTTGCGGGCGCCAGCGGCGAGTCGCTGCGCAGTCGCGCGTCGCCGTCGTTGATGTCCGGCCCCGCCCGCCGGACTTCCGCCTGGCTGGCGTCCGTCGGCGCCGACAGGGCGGCATCGGCCCGCAGCGCGGCGGTATCGGACGCATCGACGAGGGCGCCGTCGGGCGCGGGGGACTGCAGCGGTGGCGCCGGCGCCGGCCCGGCACACGCGATCGCTACCCCGCTCGCGGTGCACCAGGCCCAAGTCAGCGCTCCATGCGGGCCTGCAACCGGCGATCGGCTCATTGGCGGTCCCGCCGGCGAATCCGCTGGCGCAGTCCTGCCTCGCGTGTTCGAAAAACCAGTTGGGCGAGCCGTTCTTCGTCCGCCGACGAGATTTCGGTGAACTCGCACGCGATCTCGAGGCCTGTCGCGGTCTCGAACCGGCGCACGACGCGCGCCTGACCCGCAATCTCGACCTGGCCGTCGGCGCGCAACGCGAGGTCGATCGGGGAGCCCTCAGCCACATCGAGATCGCTCAAGAGCCGCACGCCCGCCGCGGACAGGTCGGCCGCAAGGTTGCGCCACGCGCCGACCGGGCCAGCGGGCACGCTCAGCCGTGCCTGCACCGGCACCTGGGCGCGCACGAAGCCGCGCCGCTCGCCTGCAGCGGGGTCTTCGACCGACACGAGAAAGTAGCTCGACGGCAGCACTTCCTCCACGCGCATCTGCCACCCATACAACTGCCCGCTCCACGTGAACAGCACGACCGCACTCGTGTCCGGTTGCACGTCCCAACGGGGGTCTTCGGCAAGGTGCGGCACCATGAGCGTGGTGTCATCGACGGCGCCCGCACAGACGGAATGCGTGACGGGAACGCCGTTGACCTCGATCAGCACGGTGATCGAATCACCCTCGCGCGGACGGATGGCTGCAGTGGGCACGAATTCAACTGCCTAGGAGACGCCCATGTGGGCAACCGCACGCGAAACGAACGAACGAATGATTCTTGCTCGGGACATTACCCGGCCGCTTCCTTGAGTTGCAGCACGAGGTCCTTTAGTTCGGAGTTGCGCGACTGGCACGCCTCAATGCTTTCCTTCAGCATTTCGAAGCCCTCGTCGCGGTCCGCAGGATCGTCGCTGGTGATCTGGTCGTAAGCCATCGTCAATGAAGAGAAATCGCTCTTGAAGCTCGAGACGACTCCGTTCAGGTCGCCGACGAGCCGCGACATGCCGGACCCGCCCGCGCCCGCCATCGCTTCGGCGTCGCGAGCCCGCTTGTCGGCAGCCGCCTGCGCCGCACGCGCCACCTGCAAGGCAGCTTGCGCCGACGCCAGTTCCGCCTTGACCGCGGCGTCTCCGGTGCCCGCCGCGGAACCGGTCGCCGCCGTGCGGGCTTCTTCGAGGTCGCGCATGAGCTTCTGGGTTCGCTTCAGGTTCGCCGACGCCGAGGCCTCCAAATCGCGATGCATCGCAGTCAACTTGTCCAATTGGGAGCGGAGCTCAGCAACTTCGGCCAGCGCGGCCACGGCCGCGTCGGAATCCCCTGTGTCGTGCCCAGCGTCCGCAGACTCCCTGGCCGCAGCGACGTCGGAGCGTGCGCGAGCAAGTTCGGCCTGAAGCCCAGTGAGTTCGGCCCGCGCGGCGTCGAGTTCGACGTCCCTTGCAGCCAGCGCCGCGCTGTCGCTCCCCGCGCCGCGCACCCGATCCAGCTCCCCTTGCACGTCGGCCGTGCGCGCCTTCTCGGCTTTGAGCTGGACGCGCAAGCGCGCAAGGTCCTCGTTGTCCGCCGCCGACTTGTCGGATGACGTGCCGGCGGCCTGTGCCGCAGCCAGTTGGGTGCGCGCGGCCTCGAGCTCCTTCTTCAGCCGATCGACTTCGGACTGCAGCTTGCGCGCCTTTTCTTCGGCCTGGTCCCGGCCGGCGACCTGTGCATCGAACTCCTCGGCCGATATCCCGTCGCCCGCGCCAGAAGCCGCCGCCCGCGCCTGCTCCACCTCCGCCTTGAGGCGCTTGACATCGTCGCGCAACGCCGTGACCTGGCCCTCGGCATTGTCGGCCCGCATCCGCTGCAGCGAAGCCAATTCCTCTGCATTGCGTCGGCCTGCGCGCGATTCTTCGAACTTCTCCTGAGCGGCCTGGAGCGCGGCCCGCAGCGACGTAAGTTCCTTTTCGAGTGCGCGGACTTCCCGTTCCAGTTCGGCAGCGCGGGCCTTCTCTTCGGCGCTGGAGCCGGCCGCCTGGGCCTCGGCCCGCGCCACTGCCAACTCCGCGTCGGCACGGTCGAGGGCCCGCCGCAAGTCTCCGGCCTCAGTCTGCGACGCTTGCAGGTCTGCCTGCGTGGCCTGCAGGTCCGCTTGCGTGTTCTGCCAATCGATCTGAGTCGCTTGCAGGTCCGCTTCCAATTGCGCAGCCTGCCCCGCGACCTCGCGGAGCTGATCGAGTTCCACCAACAACGCCTCGCGCTGCTGGTCGTCGCTGCTGTCCTGCATCCGGCGGCTCAGCGACTCCAGTTCGATGTTCAGCGAACGCAGCTTGGAATCGCGATCCTCGACCTCGCGAGTGCGCTGCGCCAATTGGTTGCGCAGGTCTACGATCACGACGGCGTCAGGTGCCGCGTTGTCCGCTGGCGGTGGCGGCGGCGCGTCTCGACGCTGGCCCGGCGGGGGTGGTGCCGGCTGCGACGGGCGCACCGCGGGAAATGGGGGCGGCGGCGCGGCTTGGGGCGGAGGTGGCGGAGGTGGCGGAGGTGGCGGAGGCGGTGCCGGTGGGGGAGGCGGCGCATACTCCCACTCGGAAGCGTCGGCAAAGCGCGTCGATTCGACGGAGTCCTCAGCAGCCGGCTCCGCGTCCGCGTATTCCGCGGCATCGCCGTAGCCCTCGGCCAGACGGCCGGCGTCGTCATCGTCGAAATCGAAACGCATCTCGAAGTTGCCGCACATCAGGAATTCGCCCGTGTCGATCTGGACGGGCACCTGCGGCTCGAGACGATTGTTCTGGTAGAACGTGCCGTTCGACGAGCCGTTGTCCTGCAGCCAGTACGACTCGCCGTCAAAAAACACCCGCGCGTGCTGGCGCGACACGCTCTGGTTCGATGTGCGGATGCCGCAGGTCCGGTGCCGGCCAACCATCACGTCGGGGTTGTCGGGTCCCACCGGGATTTCGAGGCTGTCACCGGAATCGCCGATGTAGCTGATGCGTGCCACGGGGTCTCCTCTGCCGCGCCGCACGGCGGCCAGAAGGCGGGCGGACACTAGCAGAGCAAGCCCACCTTCACAACGTCGTCGCCGTGCCCTTGACGCCCGTCGCGAACGCCACGCCCGGGGCCCCGATCCGCCGCCGTCGGCGCATTTCGTCGTTGCCGTCGTCGCTTGGCGGCTCGACGTACCCGGTGTACGCCTTCACCCCAAACCTCATAGGTGCCTAAAACTGCTTCAGAATGCGGCGTTCTGGGAAGGTTGGCTGGTGGATCCTGGGAGGCCGCCCGCCTTGACAGTCGGGAGCCGCGTCCTACGTTGGAGCCGTCGTCGGGCTGGACGCAAAACGACGTGAATCACGATGGTTGGTTCACCGCTGCGTTCGGCTGGCGCGCGGCGCGCTGCACACGTTCCCCGGTCGCTCCGGGACCGCGGCGCCCGTTCACCCCGTCCGTACCCGCACTGGGAGACAGCACCATGGGCAAGATCATCGGAATCGACCTCGGCACGACGAACTCGGTCGTCGCCATCATGGAGGGCGGCGTACCCGTCGTCGTCGCGAACCAGGAAGGCGGCCGCACGACGCCGTCGGTCGTCGCGTGGAACGACAAGGGAGAAATCCTGGTCGGCCAGATTGCGCTGCGTCAGGCCGTCGTCAACTCGAGCAACACTGTCTACTCGGTCAAGCGCCTGATGGGCCGCAAATTCACTGAGGCGAAGGCGGAGCAGCATCGCCTGCCGTACAAGGTCGAAGCGGCCGAGAACGGCGACGCCCATGTCCGGGTCAAGGACCGGCGGATGTCGCCGCCGGAGATTTCGGCGAAGGTGCTCGCCAAGCTGAAGCAGGCGGCAGAGAACTACCTCGGCGAGCCCGTGACCCAGGCCGTCATCACGGTGCCGGCGTATTTCAACGACAGCCAGCGCAACGCGACGAAGGACGCGGGCAAGATTGCGGGCCTCGACGTGCTGCGCATCGTGAACGAGCCGACCGCCGCCGCGTTGGCGTACGGGCTCGACAAGAAGAAGGACGAGGTTGTGGCAGTGTTCGACCTCGGTGGTGGCACCTTCGACATCTCGGTGCTGGAGGTCTCGAACGAACTCGTCGAGGTCAAGGCGACGAATGGCGACACGCACCTGGGCGGCGACGACGTCGACAACGCCGTGATCGACTGGCTGGTGGCCGAATTCAAGCGCGACCAGGGCATCGACCTCGCCAATGACATGATGGCCCGCCAGCGGCTCAAGGAGGCTGCCGAGAAGGCGAAGATCGAGCTGTCGCAGGCGATGGAGACCGAGGTCAATCTGCCGTTCATTACGATGGACGCGACGGGGCCGAAGCACTTGGCGCTGAAGCTGACGCGCGCCAAGCTCGAATCCCTCTGTGAGTCGATCTTCGCCAAGCTCATCGAGCCGTGCAAGAAGTGCCTGGCCGACGCGGGCCTCAAGGCAGCGCAGATCGACGAGATCGTGCTGGTCGGCGGCTCGACGCGCATTCCGAGAGTCCAGCAGATCGTGAAGGAGATTTTCGGCAAGGAGCCCAATCGCACGGTGAACCCCGACGAGGTGGTCGCCATTGGCGCGGCGGTCCAGGCGGGTGTGCTCGGCGGCGAAGTCAAGGACATGCTGCTCCTCGACGTGACGCCGCTGAGCCTCGGCGTCGAGACGCTGGGCGGCATCATGACGCCCCTGATCAAGCGCAACACGACGATTCCGCATCGCAAGACGGAGACGTTCTCGACCGCCGAAGACATGCAGACTGCCGTCACCGTAAAGGTCTTCCAGGGCGAGCGCGAGATGGCGCGCGACAACAAGCTGCTCGGGCAGTTCAATCTCGAGGGCATTCCGCCGTCGCCGCGCGGCCTGCCGCAGATCGAGGTGACGTTCGACATCGACGCCAACGGTATCCTGCACGTGACGGCGAAGGACAAGGCGACGGCGAAGGAGAACAAGATCACGGTGCAGGGTGGCTCCGGCCTCGCGAAGGACGAGGTCGAGAACCTCGTCAAGGAGGCGGCGGCCCACGCGGAAGAAGACAAGAAGCGCCGCGAGGAGGCGGAGCTCAAGAACCAAGCGGAGACGACGGTCTACCAACTCGAGAAGACGCTCAAGGACTCTGGCGACAAGGTGCCCGCCGCCGACAAGCTGCGCATCGAGGCGGCCATCGCGGCGGCGCGCGACGCGCTCCAATCGGGCGACGCCGACCGGATCAAGGGGACGCAGGAGGAGTTGAAGCAGGCGGCGTTCAAGCTGTCGGAGGCCATGTACGCGGCGAGCGCCGCACAGCCCGGCAACGGTGCCGAGGATGCGGCGGCGGCAGGTGGGGCTCCGTCCGGCGCAACGGGCGGTGGTGAGACCAAGAAGGGCAAGAGCGACGTCGTCGATGCAGAGTTTGACGCCTGACCCCGCTCGCTGCACGGCATCTGTTTGTGCGAGTCTCGCGCCCTGAGGAGCTCCCGTGGCGATGAAGCGCGACTACTACACGCTGCTCGGCGTTCCGCACGACGCGAGTCCCGATGTCATCAAGAAGGCGTACCGCAAGCTCGCCGCCAAGCACCATCCGGACAAGAATCCCGGCAACCAGGAGGCTGAGGAGAAGTTCAAGCAGGTCGCGGAAGCCTACGCGGTCCTGAGCGACGTCGAAAAGCGAAAAAAATACGACACCTTCGGCGCGGAGCAGTTTTCGCGGTCGCACACCCAGGAAGACATCTTCAAGGACGTCAACTTCGACGACCTGCTCCAGCAGTTCAACCTGCGCTGGTCGGGCTGGGGGACGTCTCGGGCGGCCAAGGGTGGCGGCGGACGGGCGCCCGGCGTCGGGTCCATCTTAGAGGACTTCTTCGGCGGCACTGCGGCTACGGCGACGGCACCCCGGCCCGGAGCGCCGCCCGGTCCATCGCCCGGCAACGGCCGTGGCGCGCGGGCAGCCGGCGGCCCCGCGGGGCACGACGCCGAAGTGCCGATCACGGTCAGCTTTGCCGAGGCGATGGACGGCACGGAGCGCGACCTGCGGCTGAACATCGGCGGCGAGGATCGCAAGTTCACGGTGCGCATCCCCGCCGGCGTCGAGACCGGCCAACGGCTGCGCGTGCGCGGCGAAGGCCATGTGGGTCCCGGCGGGCGCGGAGATCTGCACCTGCTCGTCACGGTCGAGGCGGACGGCCGATTCGAGCGCAAAGGCAACGACGTGTATGTCACCGCCCAGGTACGGCCGAGCGCGCTGGTGCTCGGGGGCTCCGTCGAGGTGGACACGCTGCGGGGCCGCCGCAACGTGAAGATCGCCGTAGGCTCGACGTCCGCGGCCTTGATCCGGGTGCGCGGCCAGGGCAGCCCGGTGCTCGGCAAGACCGACCAGCGAGGTGACCTCTACGTGCGCCTCGAGGTGCTTGGCGCGGCCGGCCCCTTGACCGACGAGCAACGCAAGGCGGCCGAACAGTTGCGCGCCGCGGGATTGTAGCTGGCGGCATCCGTCGCGTGCCGCATTGGCCGCGCGAGGTTGCCGGTTTGGGGCCAAAGGACCAAACTGCGCCCCGCGTTCAGTTGCACGCGGAGGCTCATCATGGCGCAGAAGCTCGCAACCACTTGCCCGCAGCCCGCAACCACTTGCCGGCAGCCCGCAACGACTCGCCTGCGCTTGCCTGCGGCGGCCCTCACTTGCAGCGTCGCCCTGAGCCTGGTGACAGCCGCGACCGCCGGAGCCGCCGAGCCGCCGATCGTGTTGCAAGACCCGGACGGCGACGATAACGGTCCCGGCACCTACAAATACCCCACCGACCCGGTCTACCTGCCGCGCTCGTTCGATCTGCGCAAGGTAGAAGTGACGGACCGCGGCGACGACGTCGAATTCAAGGTCACGATCGGCGCGAACATCGAGGACCCGTGGGACTCGAAGACCTGGGACGGCAACGGATTCTCGCTGCAATTCGTGCAGGTGTACCTTGACTTCGACCACGTCAACGGCAAGGGCTTCACCGACCCGCTGCCAGGGCTCGGCAGCGTGAAGTTTGCCGCCGACGAGGCGTGGGACAAGGTCGTCGTGCTGTCGCCTCAGGGGCGCACGCGGCTGTCGAGCGAGATCCGGGCCAAGGCCGCGAAATTCAAGGACGCAATCGTCGTTCCTAAAGTCACCCGCGCGGCAGGGAAGACGCTCACGGCGCTGGTCAAGAAGGCGGACCTCAAGGTGGGCGACTCGGGTGGGGCTCCGATGGCGAGGTGGGGCTTCCAGGCCGTGGTGCAGTCGAACGAGGGCTATCCCGACAAGGCGGACCTCTTGACGCGGCGGGTGAACGAGAACGCGGGCCAGCACCGATTCGGCGGCGGCGACGATGGCGAGTGCGATCCGCACGTGCTCGACATCCTGGCGGGCAAGGCCAAAGGCGACAAGACCGAGGTCGCCGAACAGCACCGGACGCTCGCGTGGAAATGCGACACCAAGGTCGCGCGGCTGCCCATGGTGTACCCGGCGGCGCCGTGACGGACCCCGGCTGGCTCCCGGGCCACCTGCCGGCGCACCGTCCGCGCGCCGCGCCGTTGTCGGCAATCTGCGCCGTAGCGGTACTTGTGGCCGTCTGCGCGGCGGCGCAACCGGCTCGCGCCGACACGCAGAACTTCGACCTCAGTGCCCGCATCTACTCGAAGCATCTGTACCAGAACGACGCCAACCAGGGCTTGCTGATGCTCGGCAACCCGTTCTGGCCCGACGATGTGGCCGGACACAACGGCGTTGGCTCCGAACTCGAGCTGTCGATTCGCGGCCGCGTGAGCCCTCAGGTCGAGACGGGCGCACGCATCGCATCGCGTTTCGGCGAGCGCTGGCACGACTGGTGGGAATCGGGCAACTCGCTGTACGACGGCAAGCTCAACACGTCGGGCGACTCGGCAGGCCTGAACCGGGCGGCGTACTTGAAGTTGCGCGGCACCTACATCCAAGTCGCCCCGGAGGCGGCCGGCATCGACTGGGTGCGCGTCGGAGCGTCGGACCTCGCCATGTTCAACCCGTGGACGATCGGCAAGGTGCGCTACATCGACCGCGACAACGGTCGGGGCTACTTCGCGGCAGGGCGGTTCGGCGCCGACGACGCCTGGCAGTGGCACGCTGCGGCGATCGCGCTGCCCAAGCTGTGGGTCGGGCCGTGGTGGTCGACGGGTGTAGGCGACCCCGCGCTCGCAAACGCCTTCTGGTCGCGCGATTGGGCCTACGCCGGCAGCCTGCGCTGGCGGGTGGGCGAGGCGACGACCGTGCGCCTGGTCGGCGACGCCACGCAGGACCTCGAAGTCGACGTCGCCGACCCCGATGCCGTGGGGTCGAAGAACGCCACCTGCAAGGATGCGCTGGGCAATCCGATCGCCGGATGCGCGCCCGACCACGCCGTCGACCTGTACACACGCTATGCGAGCGCCAACGCGACGGTCGACTTCGACAGCCAGCCGCTCGATTGGCTGCGCGTGCAGGGCCTGGTCGGCGTGTCGTGGCAGCAGATCGACCCCAAGCTCACGGCCAACGCCGTACAGCGCAACCAGGGCTTGTCGCCCATTGCCTACCGCGACGGCGGCGACGTGGCCACGACACTGCGGGTTGGCGCCCAGGATCCGTGGGAGGTCGGCCTGTCGCTGCAAGGCGAGTATTTCAACGTGGGTGCGGACTGGAATTCGATTTTCGGCGCGCGCCGCGAATCGGATGTGTTGCTGACAGAAGGTCTCGTCGGTGGCGGTGGGCAACTGCCGACGCTGAATCTGGCTAACGAGTTCCTCGATTTCGACGAGGACTGGGTCGAGACGTGCATCGGTTGGCACGGCGGCACGGCGCTGGCCACGTACGAGCACGGCGATGCCCGGCTCCACCTCGAGGTCACCCACATCGAGTACAACACGAACCGTCAGGACCGCGACGTGGCCCAGGTGTACCCCGATTTCCTGCACGGCGACGGCTTCACCGACATCGCCCTGTACGACTACGCCAACGTGACCGACCGCGGCCGCGACCCGCGCTCGGCCTTCCGCAAGAATCAGTACCGCCGGACCGACATTGCCGTGCTGCGCGGGCGGCACCTGATCGACGTCGGCCGCGGCATCGAGCTCGAGTGGAAGGCCAAGGCGATCCACGATGTCGACTACCGCCGGCTGGTTGGGCCCGGCGCGACGAAAGACGACTACGACGGCACGATCGTGCAACTGCGCGGGCACGTGGCGGTCCCGGTCGCGGACGGCGTCAAGCTGGGTGCGTTCACGCAGGGTGAGCAGTGGGACGAACAGAACCGGCGCGGCACCCTCGAACTCGGCTACGGTGACGACACCACGTGGAAGTGGACGGCCGGGGTCAAGGCGACCGTCATGTACGCGGGTATCAAGGCGAATTGGCACCTGGAGCACATCGCGAAGGCCCAGGACCGCGAGCGCGAGCCGGATCAGGCGTGGTCGGTGTGGCGCTCGAAACTGACCGTCGAGGCGGCGTGGTAGCGCGATCGCGCCGCGAAACCGGAGAGGCATGCAGACCCCAGCAGGGGTGGATTGCGTTGACACTCGGGGGTCCAGAGGCGCAAACACGGGAGCAGGCGCTTGAAACGAGCGCGAATACACCACCCGCAGCATGTGAGGGGGCCAGATGTCCAGTATTCTCGATAGAGTGTCGGCGGCAGTCAACGAAGCGGCGGCTGCAGCGCGCGAGGAGGCTGAGAAGGGCGTGCTCAAGGCCGAATACACGGCCATGGACATCGAGATCAAGGGCGAGGGTGGCCCCGACGGCACGGCGGCCACGTCGGAGAAGTCGTCGGCTGAGGCCACGGCCGGCGCGGCCGGCACGCTGGAACTGCCCACGTACGACGCCAAGACGATTGAAAAGCAGGATACGGAGGACAACACCGGCACAGCAGCCGCGGCGTCGAACGACACGAAGGGCACGACGACCGCCGGCGCACTCAGTGAATTCGAAGCCAAGAAGTACGAAGCGCTCGACATCAAGATCGACGAGACGAAGGACAACACGGGTGCGGCCGTCAAGAACGCCGTCAGCGAAGGCATGACCACGCCAGGCGCGCCGGGAGAACTGGAACTGCCGGAGTACGACGCGCTGGAGATCGAGAGCAAGGACGCCGACCCCAAGGGCAAGCTCGGCAAGATGAAACTGCCCGAGTACGACGCCAAGGACATCGAGATCGACGAGACTGTCGACAACACAGGAGAGTCGACCGTCAACGAAATCAGCAAAGGCATCGCGACGGCCGGCAAGCTCGTCAAGACCGTGCTCGACCTGCTCAGCGGCGGCGGCAACGGCCCGGAGACCAGCGAGCGCAAGTTCGACCACCATGGTGGGTTCCGGTTCGAGGTGCAGTTGGGCCACGTCAAGGCCGGCTCGTTCCGCGCAGTCGATGGGCTGTCGACGACCATCGAGGTCATCGAGTACCAGGGCGGCAAGGACCTGTACGCGCGCCAACTGCCGGGTCGGCCGAAGATCGCGCCGGTCGTGCTGAAGAAGGGCTACGTCAACACCGCCGTGCTGTGGAACTGGATGAAGGCGACGATGGACGGGTCGTTCCAGCCCGAGGACGTGTCGGTCATTCTGATGGACGATTCCGGCCAGGTCGAGATGGCGCGCTACAACCTGCTGGGCGCTTGGCCATCGCGCTGGGCGGGCTGGCAACTCGACGCCAATGGCTCCAACGCCATGGTCGAAGAGATGGAACTGCAGGTGCGCGAACTGCAGCGCGCAGAGGGCTGATTCAAGCCCGGGTAGACATCTCCGGCGCGAGAAGACATCTCCGGCGCGAGAAGACATCTCCGGCGCGAGAAGACATCTCCGGCGCGAGAAGACATCAACGCGAAGCGCGGAACGTTACCCTTCCATCGACGACAACCAGCAGCGGCTCGACCGCCTCGCCGCCCTGCAACAGCAGCACCGGGTCGCGCGACCACAACACGAAATCTGCCCGCGCGCCGACTGTCAGGGGATCGGCCAGCCCCGTGCCACCGGACACGGCGCGCAGTGCCATGTCGACATCGACCGTTTCGCCGACCGCACGACCGGCCTGGGCCGGCGTGAGGCCGACCTGTGCGAGATTGCGTGCCATCGCCAGCGGGTCGCTCGGTCCGACGGGCAGGTCCGAGCCGGCGATCACGGGCGCAACGGCCGCCAGTGACGTGGCGCGGTAGGCCCAAGGCATGCGTTCCGCGCCCAACCTTGCGGCCGCAAAGCTGGCGTCGGCCGGCGCGTGCAGGGGCTGGATGGAGAACACGATGGCGAGGCCGCGCAAACGCGCGAGTGTGGTCGGGTCGATGACCTGCGCGTGCTCTATGCGGGTGGGCAGGGCATCTGCGGGTCGCCTCATGCCGGCAAGCACGCGCGCAATCTGGGCGACCGCAGCGTCGCCGATGGCGTGCAGGGCCACCTGGATGTGCTGCGCATCGGCCGCCGCAAGCCACTGGGCCAACTGGAGGTCTGCGTGGTGCAGAGTCCCCGCTGTCGCGGCGTCAGCGTAGGGCTGGGCCAACGCGGCCGTGCGCCCGCCCAGGCTGCCGTCCAACCAGAACTTGACGCCCGCAACGTGGACGAGGCGGCTGCGGTACGGACGCACGTTGCCGGCCTCGCCGCGCAGCGCGGGACTGAGCACTTCGCCGCGCAACAGGCGCTGGCCGGCAGTCGATTCGCCGTCGAGAAACAGCACCGTGCGCACAGGCAGGCGCCCCTCGAGTTCGAGCGTTGCCAACGCATTGTGCAGCCACTCCGGAGCGCCCATCGCGTGGATTTCTGTGATGCCTTTTCGGCTCAAGCCGTGGAGCACGTCGAGCAACAGGGGCTTGAGCCGTTCGACACGCGGGGCGGGCAACTCGCGCCACGCACGGCCCGCCAGCCGCTCCTCGATGCGCCCTGCCGCCGCCGTGACTTCGTGCGCCAGCGGCACGGGAAACGCACGAGCCAGCGCGAGACTGCAGATGGCGCCGTGCCCGTCGGCGCGGCTCAGGTAGACGCGCGCTCCGCGGGCCGCACGATCGAGGTCGATCGCGCTCAGCCTCTGCCACAGCGGCTGGCGCAGGCCAAAGCCCCACACCCAGCCACCGTAGCCGTTCGCCACAACGGCAGCGCTCACACGTTGCAGCACGTCGGCGTCCGCGTCGGCATCGCGCAGATCGATCGCATCGGCCAGCAAGGCGGCGCCTTCGAGGTGCACATGGGCATCGACGAAGCCTGCCAGTAGCACGCCATTCGGTTCGCGCACGACCGAGGTCGTCGGGCCCACCAACTGCAGCACGCCGTCGGCTGTGCCGCGGGCGACGATGCGACCGTCGCGCACGGCCACGGCTTGGTCGCCCACCACACCACGCAGCGTGCCCGCGATGACGACGAGATCGGGCGTGCCGCGGTCGTCGGAGTCGGCGCGCGGCGGGGGCGCTTCGGGTGGCGGTACGAGGAACGCCATGACGGCTTGGCATCCCGCAGCCAATGCCAGCAGGGGGAGGCCGATCACGGCCCACCGGCACCGCGCCGGCCGCGTCATCGAGGTGCCTCTGGCGTGAGGTGGACCCGCACGAGGCGCAGGCGGTCGGAGAAGCCGGGAAACGCTTCCAACGCCCACGGTTCTCCCTGCCGTCGCGCGACCTCCGCAAGCAGCGCCGCGCGCCCGATGTATGTCGGGACACCCCACGAACGAAGCTTGCGCAGCACGGCCGGCCACACGGCGTCGAATTCGGCGTCCGTCAGGCGCACCTTGCCCATGCCGGCAGGCGTCCCATAGGGGCAATCGTCGGCGAGGAAGCCTTGGCTCACCACGTCGCGCGCCGCGTGGCACCACGGAGCCCGCGCGAAGCGGTCGGCGTAGACCGTGCAGCGAAAGCGGCCGGGGCCATCGGCGGCGAGAAACTGGCAATGCAACCCAGGCACCACGACAGTGCGCCCTTGGATCGGCACGGCGACGTGGCAACTGGCACCACAGCGGCGACAGGTCGCTTCCCACGCGGCAGCGACGGCAGGGGCAGGGCGGGCCACGCTGGCGGCGACCGGCTCGGCGCGCTTCACTCGGTTGGCTGTCCGTCGGGCGCGTGGGTCGGCGCGTCGGCGGCCGCGCTCAGACGGAGATGCACCGCCCCATCCTGCCCAGGGCGCACCGCAGCCGTCGCCGCCGCCGGCTCGCGTACGAAGAACAGGTAGCTGGCGATCGCCGTGGCCAGGCCGATGGTCGCGTAGGATGCGCCCAGCCAGTGCTTGTTGGAGGCTTTCACCTTGCGTTCGGACTGCAGATCGACCAGCAGGTACGACCCCAATCCGTAGGCTCCGTAGCCGAAGATGCCCGTGCCGACCGCAACGCCGCCCCAGCCAAGCGCTCTGCCGGGGCCGCCCCCGCCAGCGACGCCCTCGCACACCACCTCGGCAGTCGCGTCCATCTCGACCTTGACCGTGGCTTGGAAGCGCTTGGGTCCGCGGCTGCACACCACCTCGTGGCCACCGACGGACACGGCCAATGCCGGGCTGCGGTCGCCGGCGCGCGCCCCATCTGCGATGTCGATGGTGCCCCCATCGACCTGCACCTCGACGCCAAGCAGGCCGCCCGGCACCACGACGACCAGGCTGCCACCCATCGGCACGAGCGTGATGCGGACCTCCGTCGGGGCACCCAAGTTCATCTCCGCCACGCGCACCACCGGTCGGTAACCTGGAGCGGCCACTTCGATGCGGCGCTTGCCGGGCGGCAACCACTTAATGTAGCCGCCTTGCGATGTCTCACCCTCGACCGACACGACGGCGCTTGCGGCCGGCTGCACGGTGACCTTGAGTTCGCTCGACCGCTTCATTTCGTCGGCGACCTGGGCGCGCTCGTCGGCGAGCGGTTTGGCGAGCGGCTTCGGTAACTGTGGAGAATCCGCCAGCTTCAGCGCGTCGTCGGCCTCGCGCAGCCGCGACAGCCTGTGCAAGATGCGGCCGCGCAGGAACACGATGCTGGGGTGGGCGAACAGGCGTTCGGCCTCTTGGGCCTGTTCCAGCGCCTTGGTCAGGTCGCCTGCTTCGAATTTCTCCTTGGCGTCCTTGTACAGCGCATTGGCCCGCGTCTCCGTCTGTGCCAGCGCGACTGTGGCGTGGCCAACCGACGCGACGGCGACAGCGAGCGCGACCGCCCACACCCACGCAGCACCGTCGAGGCGCAGCGGGGAGGCGGCCCTTGTCTGGTCAAGTGTTGTTCGAATCGTCGCCACGATCACATCCGTTCGGAAACCACATCCAGTCGGAAATCACATCCAATCGGATGGCTTGGGCTTCTTCGGCGCCTTTGGAGCCGCCTTGGGCTTGGCCTTCAGCACAGCCGGCGCCGCCGTGGCGCCCAACTGCGCCGCCTTGAGCAACTGGCTCGTCTCCAGCGTGTAGTCCTCGAACTCGTCGAGTTTCAAAACCAGCCTCTTGCTGTCGTCCCCTTCCTTGAGCTTCACCTTGTACGGTGTCGTGCCGAGCCGGATGCCTTCGACGAGCACAGCCGCGCCGACTGGCGTCGAATCGACGGTAATCTCGTATTCGGTGGGGCCCGGTGCCACGGCGAGCGGGGCCACAGCGGGCTGGGCTGCTGCGCCCGGGCCTCCGGGCTTGGCGTTGCCCTCCCCCACGCCAGGCTGACCTTCGGCCGTGCCGCCTGGAGTTGGCTCGGCGCCCGGGGGCGGCGTGTGGCCTGCCTGCGCCGTGCTTGCTGACCCTTCTGCGGGCTTCGCGGCTGGCTCGGCGTTGCCGGCGGCGGCGGCCACCGCGGGTTCGGCGGTTGACTCAGGCTGCACAGGCGGCGAGGCCGCGACGACCGGATCGAGCTTCGGCCCACCCGCTGCGCTGCTGCCCACGCCCACTGCAACGACCGCAACGCCAGCCAGCACCGCGAGAATCAACAGGATCAGCAGATTCCGCATCGACGGAATGCTGTCTTTGACCGCCGCTGGTTTTTCCGGCGCGCGGCGCGGCGGTGGCGCCCTGAACGTGGGCTGCAGCAGCCCTTGGGCAGCCGCCGTGTCGAGTGCCATCGTCCGCTCTTGAGACGGCGCGGCTCCTGGCGCGAGGTGCGCCACCTGATCGAGCGCCATCGTCAGGGCGGGTTCCGCCGAGAGGCCGGCTGCGACACTGTCCATCGCCCGCGTCGACTCCGGATCGGTGCCCAGCGACGGTGGCGGGACCGTGCTGCGGCGCGGCACCGCGTTGCCCGGCCGCGCCGGCGTGCGCGCCGATACGGGCGTGAAAGCTCCGCTCGGGTGATGCGTGCCGGTCAGCACTACCAGCACCACATCGATGGCGGCGATGACCTCCTCGGCGTTCTGGTAGCGCCCCGCAGGCTTCTTGGCGAGCAGCTTGAACACCAGCCGATCGAGTTCGTCGGGCAGCACCATGTCGGGTGCCACCTCGGCAAAGGACGGCGGCTGCTCCTGCACGTGCTTGATCGCCACCGCGATCGGGTCTTCAGCGACAAACGGTGGCCGCCCACACAGCATCTCGAACAGGATGACGCCCAGCGCGTACAGATCGCTCGTCGCCGCAAGCGGCAGGCCTTGGGCCTGCTCCGGGCTCAGGTAGCGCGGGGTGCCGAACATCTTGCCGGCCTGCGTGAGTTCCTGACCGCCGGATTCGAGGAACTTCGCAATGCCAAAATCGATGACCTTGATGAAGTCCTTTTCTCCATAGATTTCACAAACGAAAATGTTGTCCGGCTTGAGATCGCGGTGGATGATGCCCTTGGAATGGGCTTCGGCCAGGCTCTTGCAAATCTGTCGCATCATGTAGAGCGCGCGCTGGGGCTCGACGCGACCCCGCCGCAGCACACCCGTGAGCGTGTCACCCGTCAGGTACTCGAGCACCATGTAGATGTACCCGTCGGACTGGCCGAAATCCAACACGCCGATTGAGTTCGGATGGCGCAACTGCGACGCGGCGCGGGCTTCCTGCTCGAAACGCGCGATCTGCTTCTCATCGGTGATGAGGTGCGGTGCCAGCACCTTGACCGCAACGACGCGGTTCGACATCTGCTGGTCGTGACCCTGGTAGACGGCGCCCATACCGCCCGCCCCGATCAGCTTGAGCAGCTTGTAGCGGCCAGCCAGCGCGCGCCCGACGAGGTTCTGCTCTGCCATTACGTCCTTCGTCCGCCACGCCGAACCGGGGATCGCTGGACTATACTACCGCGCGTGCGATGCGGAAAGTCCAGCACCGCCGAACAAGTCGCTGCGGGTCGGCGCTGTGCACGCGCGTTTGACCCCGTGGGCGCCCGTCGCTACGCTCGCTGCCGCATTCTCCAGCGTGGACGGGACACGGCACATGACTTCTCAGATTCCCTTTGCTGCCGTGGAATTCGCCGCGAATCCCGAGCCGCGCTGCCCCTGCGTGCTGGCGCTGGACACGTCGGCCTCAATGGCCGGCCCGCGCTTGCAGGAGTTGCAGGCCGGATTGTCGCAGTTGAAGGACGAACTCGCCGCCGACCCGCTCGCCCGCAAGCGCGTCGAACTCGCCGTGCTGTCGTTCGGTGGCTCCGTGCGCCTGTTGACCGATTTCACGACCGTCGATGCATTCGAGCCCCCGCTGCTGCGCGCCGACGGCCTGACTCCGATGGGCGGCGCCATCGCGGCGGCGCTCGACCTGGTCAAGGCCCGCAAGCAGATCTACCGTTCCAATGGGGTCGCGTACTACCGGCCGTGGGTGTTCTTGCTGACCGACGGCGAGCCCAACGACCAATGGCAGGGGTCGGCCCATGCCGTGCGGGATGCGGAACAGAACCGGCAACTCGCGTTCTTCGCGGTCGGGATCGGCGACGCGAACCTCGACGTGCTGCGGCAGGTGTCGCTGCGGGCACCGCTGCTGCTCAAGGGGCTGCGGTTTCGCGAGATGTTTCAGTGGCTGTCGAGTTCGTTGAAGTCGGTCTCGCATTCCGGGCTGACCGACGAGACCCGGCTGGAGAATCCCGCGGCTCCGGACGGATGGGCCAAGGTCTGAAGCCGCCTCGCCCGAGCCGTTGGAACCGGGTCCACGCCGTCGTCGCCGGCACCCACCGGGGCGACATCGCTACCGTGCAAGACGCCGTCGCTTTGACCGAAATCGGCGGGAGCGCGAGTCCGACGCTGCTGGTCGCAGTCGCCGATGGGGCGGGCAGCGCGCTGCACGGTCAGGCGGGCGCTCGTCTGGCCGTGGCGACGGCCCTCGCGACGATGCGGGGTCGCGTGCTGCGTGCGGGGCGGTCGCGATCCGTTCGGTCGGCATTGGATGGTGCGGGCATGGCGCGCGTCCTCGCTGCCGTCCAACGCGCGCTCTACCGGATCGCCGGACCTGACGCGCTGCGGGAACACGCCACGACCCTGCTGCTGGTCGCAGCCGACGACGACGCGACGGCATGTGCCCAAGTTGGCGATGGAGCGATTGTCGTGCGAGACGAAGGGGCGTGGCGTGCCGTCTTCTGGCCCGATCAGGGCGAATACCTGAACACGACGCGCTTCGTGACCGAGGCGGACCCGGGCTTGCGCACCGCGCTGCTGGGGCCGGTGCCGGCGCTGGCCTTGCTGACGGACGGCCTGCAGACCCTCGCGCTCGACTACGCGGCGCGGGCTCCCCACCCGCCGTTTTTTGCCGGCTTGTTTGCCGAACTGGAGCGCTTCGACGGCCCCGTGCTTGCGCCGGCGCTGGCAGATTTCCTGGCGAGCCCCGGAGTGCGCGCGCGTACTGACGACGACCTCACGCTCGTGCTGGCACTGCGGCGGCCTCCCGCATGTTGAGGGACTCCGATGGCAACGCGCTCGCTCTCGCTGCCGAGGTCGGGCGCGGCGGTGAGGGCGGCGTCTACGATGTGGTTGGCCGCCCCGGGGCCGTCGCCAAGGTCTACGCGCACCCGCCGCGCCCCGACAAGGTCGAGAAGCTGTCGCTGATGGCGTCTCTTTTCGGCGCCCACCCCGAACTGGCGTGGTGGTGCGCGTGGCCCGAAGTGCTGATCCGCGACGACGGCGGGCAATGTCTCGGCTTCTTGATGCGCAAGCTCGAAGGCCAACAGCCTGTGCACGACATCTACAGTCCGGAGCGCCGCAAGGCCCTGCTGCCCGACGTGGGTTGGGAATTCCTGGTGCGCACCGCCACGAACGTGGCCCGCATGTTCGCGTCGCTGCATGGCCTGCGCGTCATCGTCGGCGACGTCAACGAGCGCAACCTGTTCGTGGGGCGCGATGCGACCGTCACGTTCGTCGATTGCGATTCGTTCCAGATCGCGACGGCGACCCACGTGTTCGTGTCGGGCGTCGGCGTTCCGGACTACACCCCACCGGAACTGCAGGGGGAGGATTTTCGCACCGCGATCCGCAGCGAGGCCCACGATCGCTTCGGGCTCGCCGTCATCTTGTTCAAGCTGCTTTTCATGGGGCGCCATCCGTTTTCGGGCGGTGCCAGCGGTGAACTCGGGCCGGCGATCCGTGACCGCGCCTTCGACTACCCGCAACTGCAACGGCGCCTGCCGCACCTGGTCCCGCTCGAGGTGGCCGGGGCTGACCTGGCGGGGCTGTTCGGCGCCGCGTTTGCCGGCCCACCGGAGGCCAGGCCCGAGCCAGGCGCCTGGGCCGAAGCCCTGGACGAGTTGGAGCGGTCGTTGCAAGCGTGTCCGGTCGACCCGCTGCACCGCGTGCCGGCTCACCTCGATCGCTGCCCGTGGTGCCAGATCGAAGGCGCGCTGCGGTACTCCTACTTTGCACCGGCGGCCCAAGGTCCGGCAGAGTCGCGTTTTCGCGTCGACCTCGACCGCCTCGCCGACCTGTTGGGGGCACTCGACTCCGTGGCTGCGCCGATCGCGCCGGACCAGTGGGTAGGGCCCGCGTCGCTCGACAAGGCCTTGCGTGCGCTCGATCGCGCGCTGGCTGAGGGCGAGCGGCCGGAGGCCGCCGTCTGGTACCTGCGCGCGGGCGGAATCGGCCTCGCTGCCCTCGGCACCGCCTTGCTGTTGGCCGGGGGCGACGGAGCGCGGCTGGTGGTGGCAGCCGGTGTGGGCGCGTGGCTGGCCGGTGGCGCATTGGCGACCTGGCGGCGGCGACCCTTCCGACGCGCCTGTGCTCGCTGGCGCACGGAACGCGACGAACTGGGGCGGGCCGGTGAAGACTGGCGCGGAGACGCCGTGCGGGCTCGCCAGTTCGACCGGCAGACGCGGCAGCACGCGCTCGAACTTGGGGCAGCGTGGCGCGACCTGGAGCGGCGCCAGCGCGAGGAATTGGAGAGAATGCGCGGCGACCGCGTGACGCCCGCATGGATTCCCGTGCTCCAGCAGACCGCCGTCGAGGGCTCTTTGATTCCCGGGCTGCCGCCCGATCGCCGCCAGGGCCTGCTCGTACGCGGCCTGCTGACGGCGGCGGACCTCAACCGGACGACGCTCGCGCAGGTGCCTGGGCTGACGGGAGCCCACATCGATGCCGTGATCGCGTGGCGCCAATCCATCGAATTGCAGGTGGGCGCCCCGCGTCGGCTGCCGCCTTCTCGAGCCCAACACGCGGCGCTGGACGCGAACCTGCATCACCTGCAAGAGAACCTGGCCCACGAGATCGAGGCCGTCACGCTACAGTGTGCCCACGATGCGCGCACCGCCGACACCGCGTTACAGGCCGCCTGGCACGCCATCGAATCCCGCGCTGCCGCCACCCTCACCGAGGCGGCACGTCGCGATCGACCTTGACGCGGCGCTCGCCCATGCGCACCGCAACGCCGCCGTCGCCATCTATGTCGAGCCAGTCTGCCGCCTGCATCCACGCCGTGCGGCCAAAGCGTGCTTCATGGCGGTGGTCGTGGATGGTGACGTAGAGGTCGTGCTCGCCGGCAAGCCGCAGGAGCACGGCGTCCACGGGCAGGTCGATGGCTTCGCGCGTGTTCAACTGCAGCGTCAGGCCACTCTGACCCACGTGGGCCCTCATCACGACGAATGGCGACCGCTCGCAGGCCACGAACGCCCACTGGCGGCCGAACCGAACGATGGCGGCGCCCGCTGCATCGACGTCGAGCCCTTCCTGGAGCACGCGCTGCAGGCGTGGATGGGCCACACGCTCGCCCTCGTGGCACACCCACCCCTCGCGATCGACGGACAGGCCGGCCGCGCGGCGCAGGGCGTCGAGGCCGACCGCTGAGACTGCGGTCGGGTCCGGGTCAGGGCTAGACGGGTCCACCGGCGTCGTCGAATTGCTCGCGTGTGAGGTTGCGGGCGCGTGCCAGCGGGTCGGCGGGCACGACCACATCGTCTTCGATGCGCACGCCACCAAACGGGGCCAGCGCGTCGACCAGCGCCCAGTCGAGCGCCCCGGCCACGGGACCCACGCGCAGGGGGGCCAGCAGCGACTCGATGAAATACACGCCGGGCTCGATCGTAAAGACGTGTCCGGGCGCGATGTCCACCGTGGCACGCAGCCACGGGTTGTCGGGCCGTGGCGGCCGCAGCGCGCAGCCGACGTCGTGCACCTGCAGGCCCAAAGAGTGGCCGAGGCCGTGGGGCAGGAAAGCACGGCTCACGCCCGCTGCCAGCGCGCCCTCGACGGACAGCGATCCGCGCCGCAGCACACCGATGTCCGCGAGCAGGTGCGTCAGCGCAACGTGGCAAGCATCGTGCAAGGTCTCGAAACTCGGGCCACGCTCGACCTGATCGCACAGGCGCCGCTGCATCGCGTCCACGCCTGCGACCAAGCCACCAAAGGCCGCGGCGGCGGCGCCCGACCCGCGCGTCCAAGTGCGCGTGACGTCGGCCGCATAGCCCAGGCACGTCGCACCGGCGTCGAGGAGCAGCGACGTCGCGCCGCCCGCATCCGGGCGCCGCCCATAGGCGATGTGGTGCAGCACGGCGGCGTTGCGTCCCACCGCGACGATGTTCTTGTACGGCGTTTCGGAGTCGTCCTGTGCCGTTGCGCGCAGGAACGTCAGGTGCAGGTCGAGTTCCGACACGCCGCCGGCCAGGAACGCGTCTCGCACCGCTCGGTGCCCGCCAGCGGCGCGCCGGTTCGCCTCAGCCAGGCAGGCGATTTCGTAGGGGGTCTTCGTGGTTCGCAATGCGTCGAGGGCGCGAATCGTGGCGGCGTCGCGGGCATGGGCGTCCAATCCCCAGTCCACCCGTCGCTCGTCATCGTCCCCGACAAACGCGATGCGCTGCCCGCTGGGGAGCGCATCCCGCACACCGCCGGCATCGGCTACGTCGCGCACGTCAAAGGCTTGGAGCCAGAAGTCGGCTTCGGGTTCGGCCGGCTGCTCCCAAAAGTCGACCGTGCGCAGTCGCACCAGCAGCGGGCGGCGCCCCGGCTCGAAAACAACGGCGCAGTCGGGCCAGGCCAACGGCGCCCAATGTTGGAAGTGCGGCACTGCGCGCAAAGGCCAGTACTGGTCGTCGAAACTCGAACGCTTCTGCAGCCGACCGGAGTGCAGGACCGCAGCGTCGAAGCCATGACGCGCGAGCACGGCCGCATAGCCGACACTCAGGTGCGCCACGTGCGCCGGATGCAGCGCTGCAAGCGCCGAAATCAGGAGTCCCGACCCGCGACCTTGAAGTCTTCCGCGCACTGGAACCGCACGTGGAAGTGGTCACGATGGCCTGCGGCGAACCGGACCAGCGAGTCGCCGTGGCCTTGCGGAGCGTACTGGAAGATCATGCGGACGCGGTCGCCGCTCTCGCCGTGCGCCAACGCCCAGACCGCCAGCCGCCGTTGGATGGCAGGTGCCATGTAGATAGCTGCCACTTGGCCCGTGCGCTCGAGGCCATCGATCAGGGCCCACATGCGCTCGTAGTCGATGGCGTCGATCCGCGGTCTGCCCCACTCGTCGTTGTTGGCCGCCCGCGTCAGGTAGCCGATGTCGACGTCCTGACCGGATCGGTGGGACTTGTGGCGCCCCAACTTGCCGCCGTTGGGCCGCGACAGCGAGCCCAGCACCGCAGGGTGGCGCCCGGGCCAGCGCCGGTTCAAGTCCCGGAATGCGGTGCGCAGCAGGTGGACGACGTGCGGCCGGCCCCAGTTGCTCTCCACCCGCTCCGAACGGACGCCGGGTCCGGTGAGCAGTTGCTCCGCTTCGGGCAAGCCCGACGGGGCCTTGAACGCTATCGGCACCTTCACCTTGGCGCCCGCCACCAACACCGTGTCGCGCCCGGAGTCGAAGGCGATGTTGTTGGCCATCGCGACGGTGACGGGCGACGTGCAGTAGCGGTACGCGACCGTGCGCAGCGTCTCGCCCTGCTTGGCAGCGTAGGTGGCGACCGAACCGTAGACGCGGCCGCGCGCGTCGAGTACGCCCGCACTGCGCCCGTGGCGCCGACCGGTCGCGGAGGCAGCCACGGCTGCGTCGGCGTGAGCGGGCGCGGCGCGCTCGTCATCCAGCGCCCAAGCCGGCAGCGCCCAGGCGAGCGCCACTGCCAGTGCGATGCTGGAGAGGTGGTGCGTGGTATTCATGCGACCTCCCTGTCCAGAAAAACCGACCCTGTCCAGAAAAACCGACCCTGTCCAGAAAAACCGACCCTGTCCAGAAAAACCGACCCTGTCCAGAAAACCGGCAGCAGGCCTTGCCAGGAAAGACGTTTGCCAAGCGTGAAACGGGCTTTCGATTCGACTCGGGCGCGTCAAAGGGCCGCTGACCTTACTTCACCGCACCGCGCGGAGGCAACCGAAATCGCCCGGCGTCAGAGAAAAAACTTCGAATTTTGACAAATACATTGATGTTACAATGGAGTATCCAGTCGCGCAGAATCGCGCGGAATGGAGGCGATCCGCACGATCGCGACGGCAGCGATGGCCGCCGTCTCGGCTCGCAACACGTGGGGACCAAGGGTGACGTGGACCAAATCGGCGACGCGGCACCGCTCCGACTCCGACAATGCCCCTTCCGGCCCGACCAGCAGCGCGATGCGTCCGGACCGTCCCGCCGCCGCCACATGCAACGGCTGGCCACCGGGTCGTTCGTCGCACACGAGCACATCGCCGGGGCCTTGTTCAGCCAGCCAGGACTCCAGCGTCGTTGGCGCCGCGACGAGCGCGCGGTAGCGGCGGCCACACTGCTCGGTGGCGGCGTCGGCCAGCGCCTGCCAACGTTGCGCGCGCTCCGCTCCGGCGCGCTCGCGGACGACGCCATGGTCCAACAACAGCGGCGTAAGGCGCGCGGCGCCGCACTCGGTGGCTTTTTCGACCATCCAGTCGAAGCGCGGTCCTTTCAACAGCGCGACACCCAAGGCGATCTGCGGGTCGGGGGCTGGCGCAGTCTCCACCGGCCCCGTGGGTTCAAAGCCGTGCCCAGTCCACCGAACCGGCTGCGTGCCGCCTTGGCCATCGCACAGCACAAGGGCGGCCCCGGCATCGAGCCGCAGCACGCGCCCCAGACGGTGTCGAATCGAGGCCGCGGCCACCCGCAGCTCCGTGCCGGGCAGCGCGTGCAGCAGGTGAATCACAACGGCGCCCGAAATACCAAGGAAGCCCACTCGTTGGCCTGCCCTGCCTCCACTTCGGCGAGCCCACACGCCAGGTACGCCGCCCGCACTTCGCCGACCTCGCGCTGCAGAATGCCAGACAGCACGAGGTGGCCACCCAACTCCAAGCGATCGACCAGGGCGTCGCGCAGCGGCAGCAGCACGGAGGAAATGATGTTTGCGATGACCAGCCCGAAGCGCTCGGGAGCGAGCCGTGCCGGGTCGTCGACGTGGACGAGAACGATTCGGTCGCTCACATCGTTCAGGTCCAGGTTCAGGCGGGCCGCCTCGATGGCATCGGTGTCCACTTCGGTCGCCACGGCCGTCGTCGCACCCAGTTTGACGGCGAGGATCGCGAGGATCGCGCTGCCCGTGCCCACGTCGAGCACGCGGACGCCGCGCAAGCCGGTACCGCCACCTGCGGCTCCGAGTCGCTCGATCGCCTCCAAGGCCAGCCGCGTCGTTTCGTGTGCGCCGGTCCCGAACGCGAGACCGGGGTCGATCACGAGCCGCACCTCGCCAGGCACGTCGGGGCCCTGCAGCCACGCCGGTTCGACGCGCAGGTGGAGGCCGATCGCCAGCGGCTTCCAGTGCTCCTTCCAGACCCGGTTCCAGTCCTCGCGCTCGATCGCGCGCACTGCGACTTCGGCCGCCACGCCGGCGTCGGTCAGCGCCCGGCACAGCGCCACCAGCGCAGACGCCACCTCAGCCGGCTGGACGTAGATCGCCACCCGCACCTGGTCCGGCGCAAGGTCGCCCGCGCCCAGGCAGCCAGCGTCTTCGGTCAGGATGCCGCCCGGCGACAGGAGCCACAACAGCGGCTCGACTTCCGCCAGCGCCGCGACCGGCAGGAGCGTGCGGAGTTCGACCGTCGCAGCCGTGACACTTGCGCCCTCGGCTCCCGCCGTGACGCCAGGTCCTTCGGCTCGCGCCGGGCTCATGACGCCGCCTCCAATTGGACGAGGAGCGCGCCGGCCTCGACCGCGACGCCCTCCTGAACCGCAACCTGCACGACGCGGCCGCCAGCCGGGCTGCGCACGTCGTTCTCCATCTTCATCGCCTCCAGCACCGCGACCACGCCGTTGGGCGGCACAACGTCACCCACTTGCACGGGTACCCGCACCACCCGCCCCGGCATCGACGCCAAGATGCGCCCGCTGCCCATGCCGCCCCGGCCACCCGCACCGCGCAGCCAGCCCGCCCGGGCATCTTGGATGCGGAACCGATGCGCCCGGTGGCCGTGCACGACTACCCGCTGGTCCCGCTCCCGAAAGTGGCGCAGGGCCAGCCGGCGCGTGCCGTCGGTCAGCACCGTGCGGCCATCGGGCAACTCGACAACGGCGAGGTCCAGGTCCAACGAATCAACCCGGACCCGGATGCGGCCGTCGCCGTCCGCCAGAATCGTTACCTTGGATTGGCCGCCGTCGGTATCGACGGTGTAGGTGGCAGTCATGCGACTCTTCCTCGTGTGCAGTCCATGCCGCGTGCCCGCCGCAGGTTCAGCGGGAGCGGAGTCCACCCTGGCGCGCTTGCAATGCCCAAGCCGATTCGGCAGACGTCGGGGGTGTGGCCGAGCGCCCCCGGCTCGCGCGGTGTTCGGCGATGGCGGCCCACGCCAGCACCCAGGGGTCCGCCTCGGCAGTGGTCGGCAGCGGCGGCAAGGTGCCGACGAGGCCCGTGTCGTAGCGGCCGGCCTGGAACGCGGCGGACGCGAGGACCTGCAGCAAGTGATCGATGTTGTGCGCGATGCCGGCGATCTCGAAAGCCGCCAACGCCGCCTGCATGCGCCCGATGCAGCGGGGCCGGTCCGGTGCCCAGGCGGAGAGCTTCGCGATCATGGGATCGTAGAAGCGCGGCACTTCGTCCCCCTCGCCGAACCCGTCATCGAGTCGCAGCCCCGGCCCGACCGGTGGCCGGTAGACGACGAGCGGCCCCGGACTGGGCAGGAAGCCACGCGCCGGGTCTTCCGCATAGATGCGACACTCGATCGCATGACCGCGCTGCTGCACGTCCTCCTGGCGCACCGACAGCGGCGCGCCCTGGGCGATGCAAAGCTGCTCGACGACGAGGTCGATGCCGGTCGCGAGTTCCGTCACCGGGTGCTCGACTTGCAGCCGCGTGTTCATTTCGAGAAACCAGAAGTTCTCGCCCGCATCGACGAGGCATTCGATGGTGCCGGCACTCTCGTAGCCGACCGCGGCCGCCGCCTTGACGGCCATGGCGCCCATCGCCTGGCGCGTCGCCTCCGACAAGTTGGCCGCCGGCGACTCCTCGATAATCTTCTGGTTGCGCCGCTGCACGGAGCACTCGCGCTCGAACAGGTGGATCGTATGGCCGTGGCGGTCCGCGAGAACCTGGATCTCGACGTGGCGCGGCCGCTCGATGCACTTCTCGAGGTAGACGGTCGCGTCCTTGAAATAGGCCGTGGCCTCGCGCTGTACCCCCTCGAACGCGGCCTGGAGTTCGTCGGCGGCGCGCACCACACGAATGCCCTTGCCGCCGCCGCCCGAGGCGGCCTTGAGCATCACCGGCCAACCGATCGTTTCGCACACGTGCAGGGCTTCAGCGATCGTCGCGACCGGGCCGTCCGACCCTGGCACCACCGGCACCCCGGCCGCCCGCATCGCCGCACGCGCCGAGGTTTTGACGCCCATCGCGCGCATCGCCGCGGCGGGAGGCCCGACGAACGTCATGCCCGCATCGTCGCAGGCGTCGCGAAAGTCAGCATTTTCAGATAGAAAGCCGTAACCAGGGTGGACGAGCGTGGCGCCGGTCTGGCGCATCGCGGCCAAGATGCGGTCGCCGCGCAGGTACGAATCGGCAGACGGCGCCGGGCCGACGCGCACGGCTTCGTCGGCGAGCCAGACGTGGCGGGCGCGCGCATCGGGATCAGAATAGACGGCAACCGTCGGCAGCCCGAGTTCCCGGCAGGCGCGCAGGACGCGGCAGGCGATCTCGCCGCGGTTGGCGACCAGGACTTTGGGGCGCGGGATCACGGGCACGCCGAAGCCGCAGCAGACGGCGGCCGACGAGGATGCAGGAGCGTGATCGGCCATGTCAAACACGGCTCTGCAGAAGTTGCATCCAGCCCGCCCGCGACCTACCTTGCTTCCCCCTCGGCGCACCCGGCCTGCATGGCGGTGGGCCGGAGCCCGACCCCGGAGCCGCATGCCACTGGACCTGTTTGCCACTGCCCCCGCGCCGGTATTCGACCCCACGGGCCTCGCCGTCGCTGCCGCTGTCATCGGCGTGGTCGTGCTGGCGGCGTGGCTGCTGCTGCGCAAGAAGGCGCCGACTTCGGCCGCCGCGCCCGTCGAAGCCGACCCTCACGAGGCCGCCGCGCTGCCGTCCGCAGAAGCCATCGCGACGGCCAAGGCCCTGCGCCGGGCGGCCCGCGGCGGCATCAAGGTCGAGGCCGACGGCCAGGTGCGGCGCCTGGGTGCGTTCGGCAGCGACGTCGACCCGGCAGACCTCGACGCGCGAACGGTGCCTGAGCGACGCGACACGGACGTCATCACGCGCCGCATCGCCGAGCCGGAGCCGCTCGCAGGAACCTCGGCCACCGTCGCCCGCCGCGCCGAAGATCGCGCGAAACTGCGCGAGGGCCTCGACAAGACGCGCTCTGAGGGCTTCATCGCGCGGCTCAGCAAGCTTTTCGCCGGCAAGCAGATCGACGAAGCGATGCTCGGCGAGATCGAGGAGGTGCTCTACCGCGCCGACCTTGGCGTCAAGACGACGGAGCGCCTGCTCAAGGAGCTCAAGGACGCTTCGTCGCGCAAGGAGCTTGCCGACACCGAGCACGTTTGGCGCACGCTGCAGCAGCGGTCGCTCGAACTGCTCGACTCCGTGGGCAACCAGCCGCTGCAACTCCAGCCGCGCCCCGAGGGTCCAGCGGTCCTGCTCGTTGTCGGCGTCAACGGCTCGGGCAAGACGACCACGATCGGCAAGCTCGCGCACCGGTACGCGGGCGAAGGGCGCAAGGTGCTGGTGGCCGCCGGCGACACCTTCCGCGCCGCGGCCGTGGACCAACTCGAGGTCTGGTGCCAGCGCGCGGGCGTGCCCCTGCACCGCGGCAAGGAGAATGCGGATCCGGCGAGCGTGTGCTTTGGCGCCATCGAGCGGGGTCGGGCTGAGGGCTTCGACCTCGTCGTGGTCGATACGGCGGGGCGGCTGCACACGAATCAGGGCCTGATGGACGAACTGCGCAAGGTCAGCCGAGTGGCGGCCAAGGCGCAGGATGGCGCGCCGCACGAGGTGTTGCTCGTGCTCGACGCGACGATGGGCCAGAACGCGGTGAAGCAGGCGGAAATGTTTAAAGATGCGATTGCGGTCAGCGGCATCGTGCTCACGAAGCTCGACGGCACTGCCAAGGGCGGTGTCGTGCTGGCCATCGCCGAGGCGCTCGCGCTCCCGGTGAAGATGGTGGGCGTGGGCGAAAAAATGGAAGATCTCCGCGACTTCGATTCGAAGGATTTCGTTGAGGCCCTGTTTGCGCGATGATCGGGCCATGAATCCACTGGATCGATCGTTGGCAGAGCCTGAGTACGGCACCTGGGCAAGTTGGGCGGTCGCAGTCGCCTCCACGGTCCTCGTCGCCACCGGCGCCCGCGCCGCACCGGTCGCGCCCGCAGCCCGGCCCTGTGCGCACCAGGTCAAGCTCCACAACGGCAGTGGCGAGCCCGTCGTGGTGCATGGGCTCGGCCCCGACCTGACCTTGGCGATTCGGGCCTCGGGGGAGCGTTGTGTTGACGCTCCCGCCGCGGTCTACACCGTCGTTGGCCCCGATTGGCGCTACGATGGGCGGCTCGACCTTGCGCGTTGGGCCGTACGCGACGTTGAATTCGCGCCGCCCGTGCGCGCTTCGGGCGAACTGCCGGCACGAGCGTGGGTCGAAGTCCGCAATGCGGCCGGCGAGCGGGCGGAATTGGACCTCGGCACGGGCGCACCAGTGGGCCTCGAAGCCGGTGCGCGCATTCGCATCGAAGTGCCTGCCGGGCCGCGCCGTCTGATCGCGCGGCTGACAGGCGGCCGCACCTTGCAGACGGGCATCGACGTCGAGGCCGGCCGGACGGTCAGTTGGTCGGTGCGGGCGCGCGCGACCACGTTGACGTTGGCCAGCGGCTGGGACGAGCCGGTGCTGATGCGCGTCGATGGCTGGCAGCGCGCCACCATCGCGGCGAATGGAGAACTGCGCCTGAACATCGCTGCCGGCCGGCACCGCATCGAAGCCGTTGCAGCAGTGTCCAAGCTGCGCTTTGGTGGCGAGGCGATTGTGAGAGACGGAGATGCCCTGCGCGTGTCCTTCGAGCCACCCGGCGGCACCGTGCATGTCGCCGCCAAGGCCCGCCGCCTTCATGTCCTCGTCGCGGGCCGTCAGGTTGCTGAGGTCCCGGCGCGTGGGCGGGCAGAATTGGCCGTGGACGCTGGACGCACCGTCGTCGAGGTGCGCGACGTGGACAGTGGCCGCGCGACCGTCTGGCGCGGTGCAGTGCAGCCGATGCAACAGGTCGAGGTCGCTGCGCCGGAATAGTCATTCTTGGGACGGCGAAGCGCGCGATTTCGCAGCCTGTGCCGCCAGATAGCCCGCGACGCCGACTGCGAGACCCACCAGGTTCGGCTTGATGCGATCGAGCAGGTACGCTTCGACCGTCGGAGCCACGCGCCGCGCCAGGAAGCCCGGCACGCCGGGGATGCGCTCGGGGTCCAACGTGAGCGTCCCGGTGATCTCGATGGCCGTCTCCTCGCCGCGCGCGACGATGCGGTTGCGCCCCCGGCAGATGTACAGGTTCTTGAATGCGGGCGGCTCGATCCACCAGTCGACGTGGCAGCCCGCATCGTCCCAGTCTGCGTGGTCGAGCCACTCCAGCATCTCCGGCTTCAGGAACGGACGCACCGGCGCTGGCACGTTGCCCGCGTCGGCCCGCCAGCGGTTCAGCACGCCCGTGTGGCCCGGCCCGAGCGGCTTGCGCTCCAGTTCCGTGATCGCGGATACGTTGGCGAGGAATGGGACAAGGCGCGGCAGATCGTCGCGCAACGTCGCGTAGACGATCGAGACCGGCGAGCGCAGGCGGCCTTCACATTGAAATTCCATCGTGTGCTCCGGCAACCGGTCGAAGGCGTTCGTCGCGGGCCCTCGATCCGATTCGGCCGGCTTTAGGTATCAGTTGCCTGCGAACTGGGCGGTGCGCTTCTCGACGAACGCCGCCATGCCTTCCTTCTGGTCTGCCGTCAGAAAGCAACGCGCGAACGCCGCCGACTCCAGCTCGATCGCAGCCGAAAGAGGCAACTGCAGGCCGCCATTGATGATGTGCTTGGCCTCGGCGACTGCCACCGGCCCGCGCGCCGCCATCTTGCGCGCCACGGTCATCGCCGCTCCGAGCAGGTCGGCGGGCTCATGCACCTGGTAGACCAGCCCGATGCGCATCGCTTCGTCAGCCGTGTAGACATCGCCGGTCATCACCCAATGCTTGGCCGCATTGCGCCCGATAAGCCGCGCGAGCCGTTGGGTGCCGCCGAAGCCGGGGATCACGCCGAGCGACACCTCCGGCAAGCCAAAGCGCGCCGATTTGGAGGCCAGGATGACGTCGCATACCAGCGCCAGCTCGCAGCCGCCGCCCAACGCGAAACCATTGACGGCCGCAATCACCGGCTTGCGCATCTGCTCGATCTTCGCCATCACCGCGTTGCCGGCCTGCGAGAAGGCGAGCGCCGCGAAATAGTCCATCGGCTGGAGTTCGACGATGTCGGCGCCGGCCACGAACGCGCGATCGCCGGCGCCGGTCAGCACCACCGCCCGCACGCCGGCGTCGTTGGCGACGAGATCGAGCCGTGTCGACAGGCACGCGAGCACCTGCCGGTTCAATGCATTGAGCGACTTGGGCCGGTTGATGGTGAGGCGCGCGACGGCCCCCTCCCGCTCGAGCAGGACGAGGTCGTCGGATTCGGGCAGTGGAGCCGAAGCAGTCGATCCGACAGGCAGAGGCGTCATGGTGGCGGAGGCCTCGGGGGAGGGACCTACTTGCCGCCGCGCTTTGACGCCTTGATCGGATTGACGAACTTGGTGTCCTGCTTCTTCTCGGTCTTGGCGTGCGTGGCAAAGTTGCACATCGCCTGCGACCACTTCGACGCGGGCGAGGCGTAGCTGGCGCAGTAGCCGACGCCGTTGCAGTTGCGCACGTGTCCGCAGCCGACGCATTGGGCCACGATCGGTTCGAAGCCGTGCTTCTGGACCCGGTTCATCAGGGCGGCATCGGCCATCGGAGCGTTCAGGGCCTCACTCATCTCGTCCATCCTCGGCACATCAGGTGCGGGGCAGGGCCGCTCCCGCAGGGGGTCGGCAATCCGGGGGCGGTAGGCTAGAGGGAGAGGTCCGCAGTGTCAATGGTCGGCGTTCAGCTTGAACGCACCGCGCCGGTCCCCGACCACGACTTCGATCGGCAGCACGCGCCCCGCGCCAAGAATGTACTGGTCAAGATCCGAGAGCCGCGCATTCAGCTTGGCGCGGCAGCCATTCTCGCATCCCACCGGCACCTTGCCGCCGAACAGCGCCGCCGTGAACGGAGCCGGCACGTCGCCCTCACCGCCGACGAGGTTGTCGGTGATCGTCATGGGCACCGCGACGACGCGCGCCTGGGTGCCGCCCCCTGCCCGCTGGCCATCAGACGGCACGACGAAAGCAATCACCTGATTCGGCCGGTCGCCCGGGAGCACGACGACGCGCGCGTCGGCAAAGCCCCACACGCCGATGAGCCAGTCGGTCGACCGCAGCCGCGGCAGCAAGCCCTTCACTTTGAGGTCGGGCGTCACCGCGGGAGGCAGATCCATGCGGAATTCCGCCGTCTGCAGGCGCGGTACGAGCATGCGCTCGTCGCGGCCCGCACCGAGATCGAACACGACCACGACGTCGCGTCCCGACGTGTTGCGGAACGACGCCTGCACGGGATTCGGTCCGTCTGGCGTGACCTTCTTGCCCACCGAGAGTCGTGCTTGCACGACCGAAAGATCCTCAGCGCGGCGCCGCATCGCGTCCTGGACCGCCGACACGTAGAACTCCGTGAGCACCGTCGCGGGCACGGCCTGCCACACGCGGGCGATCACCTCGAATGGAACATCGGGCTCCGCCGCACGCCGATCGACCGCCAGTTCGCGCTTGATGGGCCGCACCGCCAGCACTCGGAGCGCCGCATCGACGCCGCAGTCGAACCGCAGTTCTAGCATGCTGCCGACCTTGCGGCGCGACGTCGGATTGCCGTGTGGTGTGCAAGGCGCCGTCTGCGCGGTGGACCACGACGCCCCCGCCGTCAGGAAGCGAGCGGCCCGCACGCCGCCTCCCTCGGCTTCAACCTGGACGGCATGCTTGGTCGCATTGCGCAGCGTGAGGCGCACCGTGTAGTCGCGCGGCGAGACCATGCGGACGGCCGTCGCCCCCTCGGCCTTCATTTCCTTGTCGAGAAGCGCGCTGTCGATGGCGGGGCCCCGTTCGACCTCGACCTGCGCGATCGTCGGGGTGTCCATCTGCACCCAATCCGACGCGCGCGCCGCGACCGCACGCTGCAAGGTATCGTAGGCCGCGGCGGCCTCCGGCGTGTCGGCAAACGTCGCGATGAAATCGAGCCACGCCTGCGGCGAACCATCGGCCACCGCCTTGTCGAGCGCACCTTGCAGGGCCTGCTTTGACGACTCCCGCGCGGTCGATTGGGAAGCTTCGCGGGCCTTGCGCTCGCGCTCCGCCGCATCCGCAAGTTCCTTCGCCTTACGGTCGCGCTCCGCGGCCTCGGCAGCCTCCCGGGTCGCGGCGGGCGACGGCACGGCCGCAGGTTGCGCGGCGATCGGCATGGCGGCGGGCGCGCCAGGCTTGTCTTTGTCTGGCGGGTCCTTGTCGGCTTTGTCTCTTTCGGCAGACTCCTTGGCCTTGCGGTCACGTTCGGCCACTTCCGCCGCCCCTTTGGCCTTGCGCTCGCGTTCGGCAGCGTCGGCAGCTTCTTTGGCCTTGCGCTCGCGTTCGGCCACTTCCGCCGCCCCTTTGGCCTTGCGCTCGCGTTCGGCGGCAGCGGCAGCTTCCTTGGCCTTGCGCTCGCGGTCCGCAGTTTCCGCCGCTTCCGAATTGTCGGAGCCCGTCCGCTTCAACTCGCGCTCCAACACCGCTGCATACGCCTTCTGCCGGTCGGTCGCTTCGGCATCGGTGCGCTTGCGTTCCTTCTCCGCGTTTTCTGCCGCCGTCCGTGCCACGTCGGCCGCGTCGGTGGCGATGCGGGCCTTTTCGGCGGCTTCGGCGGCCGTTCTCGCCTTGCCCTTGTCCGGGTCTTCGGCGGCCAGCCGCGCTTTTTCGGCGGCATCGAGCGCGAACCGTCGCCGGTCCTTCTCAACTGCCTCGTTCGCGGCCTTGGCCCGATCTGCGGCGACGGCCGACAACCTCGCGCGATCGGCCGCATCCTGGGCAGCCTTCAGCTTGTCCTTCAGTTCGGTGTCGGCGGTGGCCTTCTTGCGGTCCCGGTCCGTCGCCTCAGAATCCAGCTTGCGCCGTTCCTTTTCGGCGTGTTCGTTCGCCTTGCGCGCCACTTCTGCCTTCTCGGCTGCGACCTTCGCAGCCATGCGGGCGGCCTCAGCGGCGCGCTCGGCCTCGGCCTCTGCTTCGCGGCACGCGCGTTCGGCAGCGGTCTCCGGTCGCGCACGGTCGGCAGCCGGATCCGGTCGACCGGCCGACGTGGCAACACCAGACCTGGCCTCGCTGCGGGGCTCAACCTTGGCGTCCGGGCGCCCCGGCTCTCGTGGCTCAGCCCGGACCGGCTCCGGTTTCGGGGGCGGTGGCGCGCCGGCCCGGCCAGTCCTCGCGCACAAGGCCACCCACTGGAACTCCACCCGGATGTCGATGTCGTCCACCATGAGGGGTGCACCGCCCGCGCCCATCGACTTGCGCTTGACCGGTGTCTTGATCTCCTCGCGCACCTCTTCAGGCTTGACGACCGCATCGCAGCCGTAGCGGCCCGCACTGCCCAAGAAGGTGGGCACGGCATCGCCGCGCGGCGTCGGCTCGCGGGTACCTTCCAACTTGAGCAGACCGACGATTTCCACAGGTTGTGCAAGCTCGTCGGTCGTCTCCGCTTCGGTGATCGGCGTGCCGCCCGGCAGCGGTCCGTGGCGCCCGGCGCCAGGTGCCCGCTCGAGTTGGGCACTGCCACATGCGGCCAGCACGGCGAACCCGACCGCGGACCAAGTGGCCACGGTCGGGCACGGACGAGGGGTGCCGGTCAGGGGGAGTCGCATCGGCCTCGCGGCGGCACCGGTGGCTGCATGGGGCGGCGGCCGAACCTGCGCGGCGGGGATGGTAGGGTCGATCGCGCAACTCGCGCAAGGGCGTCGTTCTCGTGGCCACCGCGTCGGTCGTTCGGGCGCCTGCGTTCCCGGCGCGGCGCTCGATTGCGACGACGGCGACCCGTGCGCGTTCAACCTGAAGCCCGAATTGGTGACCGGCACGTTGCCGCCGTAATCCCTGCCGGCCTACCCTGCGCCGATGCCCCCGTTGCGCCCACCTGCCATCGCCAGCCGCTTCGGCTTTCCCGACCTTGGCCTCGGCCTGGGCCTGCGCGCCGTGCACCACGCGGCGATCGAGCGCTCGAGGCCGCCGGTTGCGTGGTTCGAGGTGATCACGGACAACGCCTTGGCCCAGCGCGGCGCCTACCGGGCCCGCCTGCATCGGTTGCGTGCCCACTGGCCGCTCGTGCTCCACGGTGTGAGCCTCGACATCGGCGGGGTGCGACCGCTCGACCTCGCCTACGTGCGCGCCATCGGCAAGCTGGCCGACGAACTGCGGGTGCCGTGGGTTTCAGACCACGTGAGTTGGACCGGCCACGGCGACCTGCAGACTCACGACCTGCTGCCGGTGCCATACACGCGGGCGCTGCTCGATTGGATCGTCGATCGCGTCGCCCAGGTTCAAGACGTGCTCGGGCGGCCACTCGTGCTCGAAAACCCTTCCAGCTATGTGAAGTTTCGCTGCACGACGCTCACGGAATGGGACTTCCTGGCCGAACTCGTCGCGCGTGCGGACTGCGCCTTGCTGCTCGACCTGAACAACGTCGTCGTCGCCGCGCACAACCATGGCTTCGACCCCCAGGATTGGCTCGCGGCCGTGCCGTGGGATCGCGTCGCGCAGTTCCATGTCGCGGGGCACACGACGTTCGACGCCTACAAGTTCGACAGCCACATCGGCCCGGTGCCGCCGTCCGTGTGGGACCTGTGGGCCGACGCCCAGCGGCGCACGGGCGGGCGCGCGACGCTGCTGGAGTGGGACGACGCGACGCCCGACCTGGACACGGTGTGGCAGGAGGCGCTGCGGGGGCTCGATCGGGTGCCGTGGTGGGACCCGCACCCGGCGCCGCCCCCGCAACTCGCGGCCTGTGCCGCCGCAGGCTCGCAACGCGGGGGTGAGCCCGGTCGCGAGGCCCCCGCGTGGCCCGCCGTGGAGGCCGAGCTTTTCGCATGGATGAATGCTGAGGTCGTCGGTGGCCGCGGCGCGGGCGGTCAGGTGGCGAGCCGCTACGTGTTCGATGCTCCCGGGCTGCCCGCGGACGCCCGCATCGAAATCCACCGATCCATGTACCGGGAGCGCACACGCCAGGCGCTGGCAGACGACTTCCCGGCTACGGTCGCAGGGCTCGGTGCCGAGCGGTTTGCCGCCGTGTGTGCCGAACATCGCCGGGAGCATCCGTCGCGATCGTGGGCGCTGGAGGCTTATGGCGCCGCGTTTCCCGCATTTCTGGCCAGCCGGCAGGGAGACTCCGCAGTCCCGCCCTGGCTCGTCGATCTCGCCCGCCTCGAACGCGCGCGCACGGAGGCTTGGCTGGCCGCAGAGGTCGCGTCACTCGAACCGGCCGCACTGTTCGCGCTGCCGCCAGAGCGCGCGGGCGAAGTCACGCTGACGTTTGCGCCGGCGTTCCGAATCGTTGATCTCGCGTGGGACGTCGCCGCGCTGGCCTGTGACCCTGACGCGGCCGCCGGGGCCGCACCTCTCGCGTTCGGCCGCCAGGTGCTCCTTGCTCGCAGCCGCTTCCGGATTGTCCAGCGCCCCCTGCACCCGCTGGAGGCCGCCCTGTTGCGGGCGCTGGCGGCGGGGCAATCCTTGGGGCAGGCGGCACTTGCGGTCGCGGCTGGCAGCGCGGGCGCGGACATCGACCTCGCCACCGATTTGCCGCGCTGGCTGCAGGCCGCTGCGGCCGATGGCGCGGTCGTCGGCGTGGCGCTGATGGGTTAGACTGGACGCCTTCCGCCGGCCCCCGGCGACGATCGGTATCGTGATGGTCCGCCTCAACCGAATCTACACCCGCACCGGCGACGACGGCACGACTTCGCTGGTCGGCGGCGAGCGCGTCGGCAAGGACGACCCGCGCATCGAAGCGTTTGGCACCGTCGACGAACTCAACGCCTGCATCGGCCTGGTACGCGAGGCCAACTCCCGCCAAGGCAGCGACGCCGAAGCACGGGCGGTGCTCGACGCCGACCTCGAACACATCCAGCAGACTCTGTTCAACCTGGGCTCAGGGCTGGCGACGCGGATGGAGACGCGCTGGCCCGGTCAACCTGTCGTGCATGACGCCGACGTCACCGCGCTGGAGGCCCGCATCGACGCCATGAACGAGGAGTTGCCGGCGCTGGAGTCCTTCGTGCTGCCGGGCGGTGGTCCGGTCGGCGCGGCGCTGCACCTGGCACGCACGGTGTGCCGGCGGGCGGAGCGCCGCACCTTGGAACTGGCGCGGACCGACGCCGTGGCGCCCGCCGACATCATGTACCTGAATCGCTTGAGCGACCTGCTTTTCGTCGCCTCGCGCTGGGTTGCGCGCCGCCACGGCGAGCCCGAAGCGCTCTGGATGCCATGATGCCGCGCCACACCGATCTGCCGCCTCCGCCTCCGCGTCGAGCCGGCGTGCCGAACGACGAACTGGCGCTGTGGGTGCACGCGGCGACGCCTGGTGCGCCCGACGTGATCGCGCTCGACGGGCGGGTGACGCTGACGATCGGCCGCGACGAACCCGCCACGGAGTCGACGCGCGACCCGTGGATGTCTCGCGTGCATTTTCGCCTCAGCGTCGTGCCGAAAGGCGAGCCGGGCCGCGGGCCGTGGCTGTTGGAGGACGAGGGGTCGCGCAACGGCTGCATCGTCAACGGACGACGTACACCGCGCGCGGTGCTCGAGCCCGGCGACATCGTGCGGGCTGGCGCTTGCGTGTTCGTGCTCGACCACGGCGTGCGGCTGGTCCAGGACGCCGGCCTGGTCGGGCGATCGCGCGGGCTCGAACAAGTGCGCGCGGCCGTGCGCCAGGCGGCACGCAGCGGGGGACCGGTCTACGTGACGGGCGAGTCGGGTGCTGGCAAGGAGGTCGTCGCGCGCGCCCTGCACGCGGCATCGGGCCGCCCCGGTGCCTTCATCGCCGTGAACATGGCGTCGATCGTGCACGGAGTTGCGGAATCACAGCTTTTTGGCCACCGCCGGGGCGCCTTCTCGGGCGCGGTGACCGATCAAGTGGGGGTGTTCGACGCGGCCCACCGCGGCACGCTGCTGCTGGACGAATTGGGCGAGATGGAACTCGGGCTCCAGGCCAAGCTGCTGCGCACCGTCGAGACGACCGAGGTGCACCGGCTCGGCGACGCCCAGCCGCACCTGACCGACGTGCGGCTCGTGATTGCGACCCACCGCGACCTCGCGCGTCTGGTGCAGCAAGGGCGCTTTCGCGAGGACCTGTACTGGCGGCTGCAGCGCACGCACATCGAGGTGCCGCCGCTGCGGGCGCGCCGCCTCGATGTCGTGCCGCTCGTGCTGCACTTTCTCCAGGACGCGGGGGTGCCGGCGTTGGCCGAACTGGTGCGGCTGCGGGAGCGTACCGCGTGGCACGCCGCAGACCTGTTCGAGCACTTCCTGCTCCATTCGTGGCCGGGCAATGTGCGCGAGCTACGCGACGAAGCCCTGCGCCTGGCCGACGCGATGTTGGCGCGCATGGCCGACCACGCATCCGGTCCGATCCCGCCGCTCGAAGAAATCCTCGCCCCGCGCATGCGGCAGACCGTCGTGTTTCCCGGTGGCGACTCGTCCGCCACTCAGCCGGGGATGCCGGCGATGCCCCTGCCGACGCCCGCCGATGTCGACCGCTACCTGGCGCTGCTCGACGACGCCGTTGGCCTGCGCGCGGCCGTGCGAGACGAGGCCGACGGCAACATCAAGGCGTTTTCCGAACGCGTCGCGGCCGTTGTCCGGCGGCCCGTGGCCGGGGTGCGGCGCACGATCTATCGCACGCTGGGCGCATCGCTGACGTCGCTGCGCGCGGCCGACGACTCGGCGAGCGCGGCCCCCGCCAACCCGGGCCCCGTGCGCTGACGAGCAGAAGTGTGCTCCCCGCCAAGAGCGCTGACCGATAGGCGTGTGCGCACACTGCGGACTGTGCGCCGCCCACTGAGCACATGGGCGCGCGCCATGCGGGTCACCTGCCGCTGGGTCGACAGCGTCAGTAACGAATCGAAAATACACGGAAGTCGTTTTTTCCAGCGGTTGGCACGCACCTTGCAAACATTCTGAAATGCGGGGCGACGTCCGGAAATCTGTCCCGGCCCAAACTGGACGTCGCCCCGCTTTCTTCGCCAGTCGCCTGCCCGAATGGAACCCGCCCGACGCCGTCCCCGTGACGGAGTTGCGGCGGGTTTCTGCGGTTTCAGATGTCGACGGTGGCCCGCTGTATCGCCGCGGAACGCCTTGTCTCGTTTTGGATCACTCTGGCGGCTACGGCCGCGCTGTCGCTCCGTGCGCGAGCCTGAGCGTGCGGCGCGCCTGCGCGATGTCATCGGCGGAGAAAATCGGTACGCCGAACTCGATCACGATCGATTCCAGGGTCACGCCACCGCGCTGGTGCAGCGCCCAGCCGTTGATGGCGGTGCGGTACAACTTCTGGCGCACAAACTGGGCGAGTCGTTCAGAATCGCCGGCGTAGGTACGCCAGTGCGCGAGGCGCTGCGCGGCGCTCCAGCCGAGGTGGGCGGCCGTGTCGCGCTCACACGCTTCGAGGCGCTGGCAGAGCTGGTGCAGGGGCATGACCGGACCTCCATCTCGTTCAGGGCCGGGTCCGCTGTGCCATTGTGGGACGCTGCGGGCTCGCGCCGTCTGCGTTCAGCAAGAACCGTGCCAGAGAAATGCACGGGAGTGTGCGGTTGCGTGAAGGCCGGGCGCGCCCGGCACCAAGTCGTGACTCTAGGGCTGCAGGCAAACCTTCTGTCCCTGCGCGCTCTGGCATGTCATCAGGTCCGGGCAATCGTAGTCGCCCGAGCACATCCGCAGGCAATAGGAGAGGCCCGTGTCGACGCACGTCGTGCCAAACGGGCACGCGGGCTGGCCCGGGCCGCACTTGCCCGCGCAGAAGCCGGCGGATTTCTGGGTGTTGGCGAAGCACTTGCCGCCCGCACAGTCGGCGTCGATCTGGCAGTTCGCGCCCGAGCTGCCCTTGGGCCGCAGTGCGCAGGCGTACGACGGCACCGCCGAAGCGGTCGGCGACGGCAGTGGTTGGCCGTAGAAGCAGTCGAGATCGGGCGCACTGCCGCAACTCTTCGTGTCGCCGGGGCCCTGGCACTTCGGCTGGCAGGTGCCTGAGAAGCCGTCGCCGCCGGCCGGTACGCACAGGCCTCCGGTCGGGCAGGCTTTTTCGGTCGAGCAGGGGGACGTGCAGGCGCCCTTTTCTGCCGCCGCATCGAGCACGCACGGGCCGCCGGCGCCGCATTGGCTGTCGGCCAGGCACGGCGCGGCGCCCGTCTTGCAGGTTCCCTTGGCGTACACCGTGCAGACCTTCGATTCGCAGTCCGCATCGGCCAGGCACGCGCCACCCACCGGGGCCAGCGTGGACTGGTCAAGGCACACCTTGACGGCCTTCTTGCCGAGGTCCGTGCCATCGACGCACTTGCGCGACTGCTTGGTCGGAATCTGGCACTCGGCATCGCCCGCGCACGTCTTGAGGCACGTCGGCTTGCCGCCGCGCAGGACGCACGCGGTGCCGCCGTCGCACGCGTCTGCCAATGAACACCCCAGCCGCCCGCAGTAGCCGCCCGCCATGTCGGTCAGGCACGTGTCGGCACCCACGCAATCGAGCGGCTTGGCGCAGCCGTAGCCATGGGGAGCCTTGCCGCCGGGCATGCAGAGCCGCGAATCCACGCCGCCAAACGCCTGCGACAGGCGCTTGCAGGCATAGCCGTCCGCCGTGCGGCAGTCGCCGTCGCCGTCGCACTGGACTGTGCACAGGTGCGTCACCTTCGCCTCGGACCAGCACACCGCGGCGCCCGGGCAACTGACGCCGGCCACCGTGCAGTCGAGCAGCGTGCAGTAGCCCTTGGGCCACGAGAAACACGCCAACCCCGCGGTGCAGTCGAGATCGTCGCTGCACGCCGCGCCGACCGGGGCCTTGCCGCCGGGCTTGGTGTCGGGCTTCGCATCGGCCTTGGCATCGACAACCGCCGCATCCGGTTTGGGCGCCGCGTCGGCACGCAAGGCGCTGTCGAGCGTGCTGGCATCGGCCGGGGGGGCCGCGCCCGTGTCGGCGGCAGGCTGGCCGGTGTCGGCGGCGCGCGAGTCTGCCGCGCTTGCGCCAACGTTCGCCGCACCACCCTCTTCGATCGGGTAGCACAGCTGGCCCACGGGGCGGTAGCCGGTCGGGCACACCACGACCTCCACGCCGCAGGAGGCGAGGCAGAGGCCAGCAGCGGTCATGACGAGGAGGGGACGCATGGCTCTCGTGGCGCGGGCGCTGGCCGCAGCGGTACGCAGCATGCCGGGCGCGGCGGGGTGGTTGCAATGTGGACCCGGGCCGCGCACCGCCCGGATGCCGCCGCGCCCCCCATGCGCTATCCTCCCGCCGGCAGCCGTCGCCTGCCCGGGTCGCCGCATGAGCCGCCGTCTTCCTTGCCTCGCGCTCGCTGTCGTGGCCGCCTGTGCCCGCACTCCCGGCGAACTGCCTCGCAACACGGTGGCTCCCGCCGCGAGCCAGACCGCCGCGGGCCTGCATAACCGCACTTTCGACGGTGGCGGCGCGCTTGATGTCGGCGTGCCCGACGGCCTCGTCATCCGCGACGTGGACCCGGCCACCGATGCGCCCGCCCGCCTGCCCGACGCCAGCGGCATCGACGCGCCGGCCGACACCCTGACCGACACCGCTACACCGCCCGTTGACACGATCGCCGACACGAGTCTCCCACCACCCGACACAGGCAGCCTCGACGCCGCAGTCGCGGACCTTCCGCCGTGGCCGCCTGGAACGCTGCAAGTCGTCAGCGCATTTTCCCCCGACGGCAAGAACGTCAAGCTCCGTTTCAACAAGCCCGTCGCCGCCGCCGGCGCAGCCCAGCCGAAGAACTTCACGATCACGGCCAGCGACAACAGCAACGTCCCTGTGACGGCCGCCGCGCTCGGGCCGGACCCGATCTTCGTCGCGCTCACGCTCGATGCGAGCAAGCCGATCAACGCCGCGCTCACCTACACGGCGCTCGCCAAGAACCTCGCGGCCCAAGACGGTGAGCCGCTCGATGCCGGCAAGAACAAGGCGAAGGTGAAGCGGACGGTGTTCCTCCACCTCTTGTGGCACCAGCACCAGCCGACCTACCTCGACCCCATCGCCGACCAGTTGACGAGCCCGTGGGTGCGCAAGCACGCGACCAAGGATTACTGGGACATGGCCGCGATCCTGAAGGGCTATCCCGGCGTGCACCTGACGATCAACATCACGCCCGTGCTCCTCAACCAACTCGTGCCCTACTACCTCGAACGCCTCGGCGCCTTCGTCGACACACAGAAGGGGACGGTCGATGCCGCCGGTTTCCTGGCCAAGTGGAAAGGGCGCACCGACCCGTGGGTCGACCTGCTGCTGGAGCCGACGCCCGACCCGAAGACCGCGACCGAGAAGCAGATTGGGCTGCTGTACGCCGATCCGTGGTCGTGCGTGTCGACGGCGCCGGTGCTGATGGGGCGCTTTCCCGACTACGCGAAGCTGCGCGACAAGAACCCGGCCGAATTGACGCGCACGGACCTCGCGGCGCTCAAGGTGTGGTTTGAATTCGCGTGGTTGGACCCAGACTTCCTGCACGGCAAGGTGGTGTTGGAGACGGGGGACATCGTCGACCTGACCGACGTGCTGGCCGCGAGCGCCAAGCAGAACGCGACGTTCACGCTCAAGGGCGCCCCGGCGCCGGGTGCAGCAGACGGCTGGCAGTTTTACGACAAGTTGGCGCAGCGGCTCGTCGTCGAAGAGATGAAGATCATGAAAGCCGTGATTCCGGTTCACAAACTTCTCGCCTACGACGCCGACAAGCACACGGGGCAGATCGAGATCGCGACCACCCCGTTCTACCACCCGATCCTGCCCTTGGTGCACGACACGAACCTGATGGGGCAGGGCCAGCCGTTCGATCCCAAGCCCTCGCCGCCATTCGGGTTTCCGCAGGACGCGGCGGCGCAGGTGGGGCGCGCTGTGGCGTTCTTCGAGTCGGTGTTCGGCGTCAAGCCGCGCGGCATGTGGCCCGGCGAGGGGTCGGTGGCAGAAGACGTGGTGCAGCACTTCGTACAAGCGGGCGTGCTGTGGGTGGCGACGGACCAGCAGGTGATGGAAAGCAGCGGGCAGTTCTCCGGCGGCGCGCCCGTCGGTCCGTGGCGGGTCGACGTGGACAAGGCCAGTGGCGACGCGGGTTCGACCACCGACGAGCTGGCGGTTTTCTTCCGCAACACCAGCATGTCGAACGACATCGGCTTTGCGTACCAGGGCAAGACGGGCCAGGACGCCGCCGACGACCTCGTCAAGAATGTCGGCTTGCAGGCACCGGCCTTTGGTGCGCCTGACCGTGTAATCACGCTCGTGCTCGACGGCGAGAACGCGTGGGAGACCTTTGCCAAAGAGCACGACGGCAAGGGATTTTTCCACCAGCTATACGCGAAGTTGGAGCAGGCCCAGGCCCAAGGCGAGATCATCACGGTCGGCGGCACCGAGTACTTGCTGGGCAATCCGGCGCGCAACGTGCCCGCACACGCCGTGGCCAAGCTCCCGGAATTGGAGCCGCTTTTCCCCGGCTCGTGGATCGGCGGCAACTTTGGCATCTGGATCGGCGAAGGCGAGGAGAACACCGCCTGGAACTACCTGCTGCAGGCCCGCAACGACCTCGCCAAGACCGGCCTGGTCGCGCCGCCCGCCAGCCAACTGGCGCCCAAGGACCAGACGACCGTCGCGTATCACACCTGGGCCGCGTTTGACGAAATCTACGCCGCCGAGGGGTCCGACTGGTTCTGGTGGTATGGCAGCGACATGACGAGCCCGAGCAACGACGACTCGCCGTTTGATGCCGGCTTTCGCACCCATCTCGCCGGCATGTACGCCCACGCCAACAAGGCGTTGGAAGGGCAGGGCAAGCCGAAGATCGTGGCGCCGACGTTCAAGCCGATCATCCAGGCCAACCCGCAGGCGCCGCTCGGGCCGCTCGAACCGCCGCCGGTGCTCGATGGGCTGCTGCTTCCCAACGAGTCGGAGTGGGCGCAGAAGGGTGGAGTTTTCTTCGATTCCGACACCGCAGGCGCCCTTGCGAACCCCGACGACTGGATGGCGACGATCTACTACGGCTTTGGCAAGGCGGGCGCGGTCGAGGGGTTCTACGTCGCCGTGCAGCACAACTTCAACCTGTCGAACGTCGCGGACGCCGGCCTCGCCCTGTATTTTGGCCACAAGCACATCGTCGATGCCAAGACCGGCCAGGTCGAACAGCAGCCGGCCACGCCAACCTCGCGCTTCGGCGACACCCTCGGCTTCAAGGGCAAGGGCGCGGCGCGCGAACTGTGGGTGGCGTTGGCCGCGGGCGTCGCCAAGCCGGAGTGGCGCGCATGGAACGGTACGGGGCCGTGGACGGCCATCGCGGCGGCCAAGGCGGGCGTTCAGGTCGCGGGGCCGGTCACGGGCGGCAAGATTCTCGAAGTGTTCATTCCGTTCGCAGACCTCGGCATCGTTGCCGGTGACCCGCTGGAAGCGCAGTTCGTGTTTGGCCAGGGCGGCAAGGCCAAGGACCAGGCACCGTCGCTCGACGCCAAGCTGCTGGTCGACGACCCAACGGCGGCGACCTTTGTCACTTTCGTGTGCGACGCGCGCGGGCCCAAGGCGGGCAACCTCGCGCTCGACACGTTTGGGCCCATCTGCACGCAGCCGCCGCCAGCGGGCAAGGGCATCGTCTACATCGCCGGCAACGACCCCAAGCTCGGCATGAAGGCAAAGTGGAATCCGAACAAGATCGCGCTGCGCGACGACGGCAAGGAGGGCGACGCGACGGCCAACGATGGGCTGTGGACGGGCGTGTTCACGTTCCAGAAGGGCGCGAGCCTGAAGTACAAGTACACGATCGGGCTGCCGAGCGACGAGGGCAAGTGGGGCTGCACCGAGGAGTTTCCGTTGACGGAGCGCGGGCTCGAGGTGACGAAGGACCCGACGAAGACGAAGGTCAAGGTTGCCGACGTGTTCGCGGACCGGCCGCCGGTGACGGGCGGGCAGGGGAGCAAGACGGTGGTGGAGGTCAAATAGCGGGGCGGCTACTTGCATGTGCGCATCGCTGACAAACGGATCCAGTCATCGCTCTGAAACTGATCCACCCGTGCACACTGCCGGGCGTTGCGGCAGCCCGCCGCGGTTGCGCAGCCTGTCTGCGTTTCAAGCCTTTGAAGCAGATCTGCACAAGGTTCTCGACAGTGCTGGTTGGCTGCGACCGTGAATTGAGCTGATCGCCCCAGACCGCCCCGATCCGGCCCCTTGCAACCTTGATGCTTGCCGTGTCGCTTCTGGTCCCTTGTCCATTGCCCACCGCAGAGTCCGCAGCTATGGTCGCTCTGGCTGGGCGGTGTGCCCGCCGCCGGACCGCATGGCCGCCCTCGTGGAAACTTCCCAACGTGGCGCCAAGCGCCCTCCAAGCGGCAGTCCGCGTCCGCGGCCCGCGCGAGACACCGGCGCGGATCGGGGTCTTTCGGTCCATCCACGTGCAGTAGCCTGCGTGCGCAGTTCTTCCGTGCTCCGCCCCGCCCGCCTCGCCGTCCGCCGCTCCGCCCGGCTCGCCGTCGCCCGCGCCGTCACCGCGACACTCGCCGCCCTGGCGTTCGCTTCCCCTGTCGATGCCCAGCAGCCTGGCGCGGGCGCCACGGACTTTCACGCGGCCCCCGGCATCGAGCGCCGCCCCGTCCAGGCCATCGGCCCGGCTCCGGTTGCCCCCGCAGACGCCACGCGCGCCGCCGCCCTCGCCGAGATCGAGGCCC
>SHZF01000073.1 GCA_009692425.1 Myxococcales bacterium
TGTCGCAGTAGATTTGGACCGTATCCGTGCCCGCCTTGAGCCAGAACAGGGTCGACACGGCCGACGGGTTGGCCTTGCGAATCGCGAGACACGACGCGGCGGGCTGATCCTTCGTGCCAAGCTGGGCGCACACCTTGCCGTCGCCGACCCAGCCCGCCTTGCACGTGCAGGTGAAACTGCCGACAGCGTTGGCGCACGTCGCGGCGAGCGCACAGCCAGCCTTGCCCGTCCCACACTCGTCGATGTCCTGACACGCCGTGCCGTCTCCGCTGAAGCCCGGCTTGCAGGCGCACAGGTGGCCACCCTTGTAGTTCTGGCAGGTCGCGTTCACGTGGCAGTTGGCGATGCCGGTCGTGCACTCGTCGATGTCCGTGCAAACCTTGCCGTCGCCCGCGTAGCCATCTGGGCAGCCGCAAGAGAAGGTGCCTGGCTTGTTCGTGCACACCGCGCCCAGGGCGCACCCCGCGCTGCCATTGGTGCACTCGTCGACATCGGAGCAGAGCTTGCCGTTGCCGGAATAGCCCGGCTTGCACGTGCAGCCGACTGCGCCCTGTTCGTTCGAGATGCACGCCGCGTCCGCATGGCAGCCGCCGTTGTTGAGCGAGCAGGGGTCGTGGGCCACCTTGAATTTCCGGACGAACCAGCCCAGGCCCGCGGGCTCGCTGCATGTGACGGCCCCAAGGCGCAGCCGCACGCGGAATTTCGTCGTGGCGAAGGCGGCCACCGACAACGCGGTCGGCGTCCACACTTGGCCCGATGGCGCGACGGCCCCGAGCGGGATCCAGATGACGTCGTCGGTCGAAGCCTGCACGTCGGCCTTCCACGCCGCGCCCCACGTGCCGGCGCTGTCGAAACGCACCACGAGCGGCGTGCCCTTGGCCACCGCGCTGACGTCGAACTTCGGCGACTCGATCGTGGCCGTCAGGGCCGCTTGGCCCGGTTGGCACGCGAGGTCGGAGCCGTTGTTCGCGTTGAGCGCACACTCGGAAGGCTCGGCGGGCACGAGCACGGGTGTCGCGTCGACCTGCCAGCGCACGGCCGGCGCGCCAGGCACGTCGGCGTCGGGGCCAGGAGCGGGCTTCCACCCCACCTGCGCCCCTCCGGCACAGTCGAAGGCCGCAGCGTAGGGGACCTTGAGATCGCCGCACGCCGCCCCACCCGCCGGCGTGAACGTACAGCCTTTCTTGGCGTCGCACGTATCGACCGTGCAGCCCCAGCCGTCGTTGCACGTGAGCGGCGTCGCCTTGCACGCGCCGCCGACGCAGGCTTCCGCGGTACACGGGTCGGCGTCGGTGCACGTGCCCGGCGCCGCGAGCGTGACACAGCCCTTGCCGGTGTCGCAGAGGTCTTGGGTGCACACGTTGCCGTCGGAGCACGGCAGGCTCTTGGCGCCAGCGCAGTCGCCGTCCACGCAGGATTCGGCCACGGTGCACGCATCGCCGTCGTCGCAGGCTCCCGCCGCCACCTTCTTGTTGTCGCAGGCGCCCGTCTTGGCGTCGCAGGCGTCCGTCGTGCAACTGTTTCCGTCGTTGCAGGCCGGTGCGGCCCCGCCGCACGTGGTGCCCAGGCAGCCCTCGCCGGTCGTGCAGGGGTCACCATCGGAACACGTCGCGGCGCCGGCGAGGTTGGCGCAGCCCGCCGCGGCAGCGCAACTGTCGTGCGTGCAGTCGTTGCCGTCGTCGCACACCGACGAGACTCCGAGGTTCGTCGTGCCGGGCAGGTCTGTTTTGCCGTCGCAGTCGTCGTCTTTGCCGTTGCAGGTCTCGGCGGCCGGTGCTTGCGCGTCGCACGGCGACAGCCCGCCACCTCCGCAACTGCGCCCGCCCGTGCAGGTGCCGGTGCCAGGCGTCGTCTTGCTGCACGTCGTCGCCGCCTTGGCCGCGAAGGCCGCCGGGCTGCACGCGCACACCCCGGACTTCGGCACACATGATTTCGCCTTGCCGCCGTCGATCTTGGCGATCTCCTCGCAACCGTGGTCGGGCGGACAGTCTGCAGCCAACGCGCACGACGCGGTGCAGTACCAGCCGAGGGCTCCCGCAGAGAGCGTTGCATCGGCACAGGCCGCGTTCGGGTCCCCCGGGCTGGCGCAGGCACTGGACGCCGTGCAAGGCGTGCACGACGTCGCAAAGCGCGGCAGGCACACCGTGGCGGCGCCGGGCGTCGGCGGACGGCACACCTGGCCAGTTGCGCACGCGGCCGCGGCGGCACAGGGGGCTGCACAGCGCGGGCCGTCGGCAGTCTGGGCGCACGCCCCGCCCGCCGCACAGTCCTTGTCTTGGGCGCACGAGCAGCCAGCGCCACCGGGGCACGCGGTGGAGACGTCGGTGGCGGCAGCCGCGTCGCTGGCGAGGTCGGATGGGCCGGTACCGTCGGTGGCGGCGGTGGCGGCGGTGGCGGCCGCTGCGTCGGGACCGGCTTCAAACTCGGTCTCGAGGCAGCCGGCGCACGAGCCGATTGTACAGGCGGCAAGGGCCCAGCGGGCAGTGCCAGCCCGGCGAGCAGTGCCAGCCCGGCGAGCAGTGCCAGCCCGGCGAGCAGTGCCGAGGGCATGCGACAGTGCTGGGACAGACGGAGGACTCGCGTGCATCATGGCCGCCGGCCGTGCATCGTGCGAAACGGCTGCGGCCAATACACTACTGGATGGGCTTGGGTACGGCAACGCAACCGCCGCGCGCAACCCGCAGCCGAACGCCCGACGGCCGTTCGCCCTTGTGCGCTCACGTCGCGGCGTGCTGAGATCGCTCCATGACCGCTCTTCGCATCGGCATCGCAGGCTTCGGTACCGTGGGCGGCGCAGTCGCACGACTGTTGCTGCGCGACGCCGATCGGCTGGCGGCGCGGGCGGGCGGCCCGCTGCACATCGCCCGCGTTGCCGTGCGCGATCTCGCCAAGCCACGCAGTGTCGCATTGCCCGCGGGATGCGTGGGCGCCGACGCGCTCGCGCTCGCGCTCGACCCGACGCTGGACATCGTGGTCGAGGTGATGGGCGGCCTGGAACCTGCCCGCAGCGTCGCGCTGGCCGCCCTCCAGCGCGGTGCGCACTTCGTGACGGCGAACAAGCAGTTGCTGGCGGCCCACGGTGCCGAGCTTGCTGCGGCGGCGGGGCGTGGCGGCGGCGCGGTCCACTGTGAAGCCGCGGTGGCGGGCGCAATCCCCATCGTGCGCGCCGTGTCCCACGCGCTGGCCGGGGACCGCGTCGTCGGCGTCGCGGGCATCGTCAACGGCACGACGAACTACATCCTGACGCAGATGGGGCGCCACGGTGTGGACTTCGGCACGGCGCTGGCAGGTGCGCGTGAACTCGGCTATGCCGAAGCGGACCCGACGAACGACATCGGTGGGCACGACGCCGCGGCCAAGCTCGCGGTGTTGGCCGGCATCGCCTTCCAGTGCGAGCTGCAGACCCAAGACGTGTACACGGAGGGCATCGCCGACATTACCCAGGCCGACGTGGTGGCGGCGCGCGAACTCGGGTTCTGCATCAAGCTGCTCGCCGTGGCGCGGCGTCAGGGCACAGGCCTGCAAGCGCGCGTACACCCGGCGCTGGTCCCGCTGTCGCACCCGCTGGCCGGCGTGCACGATGCCTACAACGCCGTGCTGGTCGAAGCGGAGGCCGCCGGGGCGCTCATGTTCTATGGGCGCGGCGCCGGCGCGGAACCGACGGCGTCTGCGGTGCTCGCCAATCTCGTCGATGCGGCCCAGGACATCCGGCGCGGCATCGGCGGACGCATCGAGCAACCGTTGCAGCGTGTGCCGCTGATCGACATCGGCGACGTCGAATCGCGCTTCTGCCTGTCGGTCGGAGTCGCGGATCAACCCGGCGTGCTGGGCGCGATCGCGACGGTGCTCGGTCAGCATGGCGTCAGCGTGGCGTCGATGTTCCAGAAGGGCCGCAGCGCCGAGCCGATCGACCTCGTGTTTCTGACCCACACCGTGCGCGAACGGCAGATGCGGGCGGCGCTGCACGCGATCGTCGCCCTGCCGATGGTGCGCCGCATCGCCCACGTGCTGCGCGTCGCCGACATCGGAGGTGGGCCATGACGGCGGGCATCCTGGCGCGCTGGGCCGATCGTCTGCCATCGCTCGGGCCCGCCACGCCGCGGTTGTCGCTCGGCGAGGGCGCTACGCCGCTGGTGGCCGCACCGCGGCTGGCGGCAGCGATCGCCCCGGGTGTGGATCTGCACCTGAAGTTCGAGGGCCAGAATCCGACCGGCTCGTTCAAGGACCGCGGGATGGTGCTGGCCGTCGCCAAAGCCGTCGAAGCGGGCGCCCACGCCATCGTGTGTGCGTCGACAGGCAACACTTCGGCGTCCGCGGCGGCGTATGCGGCGCGTGCGGGACTGCAGGCGTTCGTGTTGCTGCCCAAAGGAGCGGTCGCGCTGGGCAAGCTGGCGCAGGCGCTCCAGCACGGTGCCCGCGTGCTGGCCGTCGATGGCAACTTCGACGTTGCCCTGCGCATCGTGCAAGACTTGGCGGCACGGCACCCGATCGCGCTGGTCAACTCAGTCAATCCGCACCGCGTCGAGGGCCAGACGACAGCTGCTTTCGAAATCGTCGAGGCCTGGGGCGAGGCACCCGACGCTCTCGCAATTCCGGTGGGCAACGCGGGCAACATCTCAGCGTACTGGTTGGGATTCCAGCGTGCGGTCACGGCAGGTGCGGCGACTCGGACGCCACGCATGCTGGGCTTCCAGGCCGCCGGGTCGGCCCCCATCGTGCGCGGCCATCCCATCGACGACCCGCACACGGTCGCCACGGCCATCAAGATCGGCCGCCCCGCGAGTTGGCGCACGGCGGTGGCGGCGCGCGACGAGTCGGGTGGGGCGATCGAAGCCGTTTCCGACGAGCAGATCCTGCGGGCGTGGAGCCAACTGGCCAGACTGGAAGGCGTGTTCTGCGAGCCGGCGTCGGCGGCGGGCGTGGCGGGCGTCGCCCAGATGCACGCGCGCACCCCGTTTGCGCCGGGCACGCGGATCGTGTGCGTGTTGACCGGCCATGGCTTGAAGGACCCCGATCGCGCCATCGCTTGCGCGCCGACGCTCGCCGAGGTCGCCGCCGACATAACAGCGGTCGAACGTGCGCTTCTCGGCTGACACGATGGACCTGACCCCTTTGCCCAGGCCGCGCGAGCCCTTGACCTTCTCCGTCCCGGCCACGGCGGCGAACCTCGGCCCCGGCTTCGACTGCCTGGGCGCCGCGCTCGACTTGCGCAATCGCTTCGCGTGGCAACCCGCACCGACCGGCGTGGCGATCGCGTGCAGCGGACCCTTTGCGGCGGGTCTTCCCGTGACGGGCGCCAATCTCTGTGCGGTGGCCTACGCGCGCGCCGCCGTCGAACTGGCGGGCCATGTGCCGCCGTGCGCCCTGCGCGTACAAGCCGAGATCCCGACGCAGGCGGGCCTCGGCAGCAGCGCGACGGCGGTGGTCGCTGGCGTCTTCGCGGCCTTTCACGCGACGGGCACGCCGTATGCGGCCGGGTTGGCGGCGGACCTCGCCGGCACGATCGAGGGCCACCCGGACAATGTCGCGCCCGCGCTGCTCGGCGGCTGGGTCGTCGCAGTGTTCGAGCGCGGTCGCGTGACGGCGCTGCGGTTGGAGCCGCCCCTCGGCGCGGTCGCCGTAGCCGTGACACCGGCGCTCGCCGTCCCCACCGTGGCATCGCGCCAGCGCCTGCCCCAACACGTGACGCACGCCGCCGCCACGTTCAGCGTCGGGCGCGTCGCCTTGCTCGTTGCGGCGCTCCAGGCCAGTCGGCTCGACCTGCTCGGCACGGCCATGCAGGACCGGTTGCACGAGCCGTCGCGGATGCCGGGACTCCCCGGTGCCGAGGCCGCTCGCGCCGCGGGGCTCGCAGCGGGGGCGTATGGCTGCGTGCTGTCGGGCAGCGGGCCGACGCTCCTGGCATTGTGTCCACCCGCAGCGGTGGGGACGATCGGCGCGGCGATGCGGGATGCCTTCGGGCGGGCGGGAGTCCACGCCAGCGTGCGGGCGTTGCCATGGTCGGCGGATGGGGTGCGGGTCGAGGCGCCCTGACGGACAAGCGCCAGAGATCTCACGATGTCGGCGACGGCCCGCGCGTCATGCCAAAGCCCGCCCAATCGGATCGAAGGCTGGCGACGGACGCGGCGAGCGAGGCAAGGCGCGAAGGCGATAGAATAGCAGGACGATTTCGAGCCTGAGCAACGCAGCCGCAGCCGTCGCGGGCGAGCGAGCACCGAGCCGAGTTCAAGGGATTTGGTATCACTGGGCGCCCTGGCTGACGACGCCCGCCACCGTGCCGTTGATGACAATCTTCGGCCCGACGAGCCGCACATGGCCATCCGCGCCTTTGCCGCCCTTGCCGCCCGAACCGCCGCCGCCGCCCTGCCCGCCCTTGCCGCCGCCGTTGGCGCCGTTGCCGCCGAACGCACCCTGACCAACCGCCTGCGTGCCGGGACCGCCGAGGCCGCCGTTGGCCTTGACTGCGCCGTCGATCTGTACCACCGGAGCGCCGAGCCACGCGCTGCCGCCGGAGCCGCCGCCACCGCCTGCGCCCGCGCCGCTACGCCCCGAACCGCCGCCGCCGCCCGCGGGCGTCTGGACGGTCACGAACGGCAGGCCGCCGTTGCCCGCGAGGCCCGAACCGGCGCCGGCGCCGCCCGAACCCCCGACGACATCGACCTCGCCGCCAGTGGCGACCTTCAGAGTGCCGCCCGCGCACAGCAGCAACGCGCCACCGCCGCCACCGCCGCCGCCACTGCCGCCCGAGAATCCCGGCGTGCCGCCCGTACCCGCGCTGGCACCGGCGCCCGCACCGCCAAAACCCGCGAAGCCGCCGAGGCCACCCGCGCTGCCGCCGCTGCCGCCCCACAGCACCTTTGCGGTGGCGTCGCCGTACGGAACACCGCCCTGCGAGGGATTTGCCGCACCCGCACAGCCCGGCGAACCTGCGCCGCCCGCTCCGGTAGCTCCGGCGAGGCCCGTGGTGCCCACGGTGGCCGTGGTTCCCGGTTCACCGACACCGCCGGGTTGCGCGTGACCACCGCCGCCACCGCCGCCGCCGCCACAGCCGCCGCCACCACCGCCGCCGCCGCCGGAGCCGCTGCCGCCAGCGCCCTTCGTGCCGCCGCCGCCGCACTGCCCTTCGACCGCGCCACCGGGCCCGAGGCTCTTGCCGTTGCCGCCACTGCACCCGACGCCGCTCTGGAAATTCCCTCCCTTCGAGCCTGCCAACCCGGCATACCCCGAGTTGCCTCCGGCGTTGACCTGACCGGGACCGCCGACGCCGCCCCCCGCGTCGATGCGCCCCAGCACGCTGAGGTCACCGCTCGTCAAGAGTGCCGCGCCGTAGGTACCTTCGATGCGCAAGGTCGCGTCCTTCAAGATGGTCAGCGACGCAAAGTGGAAGACCTTGATGGTCGGCGCCCCGCCCGCCTGGGCGAGCGACGGGACTTGTGCCGCAGTCCACTGCGTCACGACGCCGCCATCGGCCAGTTTCTGGCTGTCTACGTTCAGCACCGCGTCGCCTGTGATCGTGACGTGGCCCAATGCCCCGGACGAGGGCTTGCCCACGAGCCCGCACGTGACCGGCGGCTTGTCACACTTGCCGTTCAGGCACACGCCTTCCGCACAGTCGCCACTGTTCTTGCACGGATCGCCCTGCTTGCACGCGGGCGGGCCCGGTTTGCACGCTCCCGCCGCGCAACCGTCCGGCACCGTGCACGGATTGGCGTCGTCGCAAGCCTTGGCGTTGGGCAGCGCCGCGCACTTGCCCGTCTTCGCGTCGCAGCCGTCATCGGTGCACGGATTGGCGTCGTCGCACGCCGGTGGCCCCGTCGCCTTGCACGCGCCGCCCACGCAGGCCTCCGTCGTGCACAGGCTGCCGTCGTCCGGGCAGTCGGCCACCGTGTTGCACTTGCCACCGCAACCGGGCAGCGCCGTGTGGGTGCAGGTTCCGCCCGGCGCAGCGCAACTGTCGGTCGTGCACGGGTCGGCGTCGTCGCACGCGCTGCCCGGCCCGGCGCACACCTTGGTCTGGCACACATCGCCGACTGTACACGGGTTGCCGTCGTCGCAAGGAACGCCGTCGACCTTGGGCGTGAATATGCACTTGCCCGTCTGCAGATCGCACTGGCCCGTAGTGCACGCATCGCCGACAGCACACGGCTTCGGCTTGCCGGCCGCGCAGGCCGACGCCACACACAGATCGCCGACGGTGCACGGGTTCTCGTCGTCGCACGGCGCGCCGTCGTCGGCCTTCTGCACGCAGCCCTTGGCCGTGTCGCACGAATCGGCGCTGCAGAGGTTGCCGTCGTCGCACTTCTTGGGCTTGCCGGGCGTGCAGGCCCCCTTCTGGCAACTGTCCCCGTCGGTGCACAGGGTGCCGTCGGCATCGCACGGCAGCCCATCTTGCTGCACGTGGCTGCACGCGCCCGATGTGGGCTGGCAGGTGTCGGCCGTGCACGCGTTCTTGTCGTCGCACGCGAGGTCGTCCGTGATACCGTCGCAGTCGTCGTCCGCCCCGTTGCAGGTCTCCACTTGCAGTGCCGGAGCCGAACACGCCTCCAGAGTTCCGTCTGCTCGGCACGATCGCACCCCGGGGCACGACCCGACGAACTTGCCCGTCGCATCCTTGGCTTGGGCCGCGCACGGCGTCTGCAGCTTCTGGGCGCTCGCCGACTTGCTGCACGGGCAGGCGCCAGGTTCGCTGCCGCCGGTGTCGGGCTTGCGCACGCACTGCTGCACCAGGGTGCCTGCGGTGCTCTTGGCGCTGGCGCACACCCAGCCCGCCGGGCACTCGCCGTCGGCTTTGCAGGCGGCCCCGCAGAAACTCCCATGGGGCATCTGATCGAGGCAGGCGGCGTCGCCCGACCCGGGGGTCTGGCAATCCGTCGATTTTACGCACGGGTTGCAGAGGCGAGGCCACTTCGGAATGCACACCGACAAGTTGTCGCCGCCGCGGCCCTGCAAGATGCCGCAGGCGAACCCGGTTGGACAGTTCTCGACACACAACTGCGCGCACTGCTTTCCGTTTGCCGTGTCGATGCAGACATTGTTGGCGCAATCGGCATTGGATTGGCAGGGGCAGGCGACGGCGCCCGGGCATCCCTCCGGCCCGTTGTCTACGGCGACGGCATCAGCGACGGCATCAGCGGCGGTGGCACCGGTGTCGAGCGGGCCAGCGAGGTCGAGGCCCGGTGTCGGCAGGCGCGCTGCGGCTCCGGCGGCCGCGCCGCCATTGGGGGGTTCGGTGCACGCGAGCGCCGATGCGATGGCCAGCGGCAGCAGGATGCGGGCCAGTGCGAGCAACGGCCCGCCGGGGATGCGGGAGATGGCGACAATCATGCATGTCCTCTGCGGGGTTTCAGCTCAGTCAGGGCTCCGAAGCCGCGCCGCTGGACAAGGTCGGCCCCGGCGCCGCGAGTATCGCAAGCGGGGGCGCGTTGTGCAAAAGCTCGACGACCGAATCGAGCATCAGGCCGTCTGCGGCGATGACTCCGCTGGCTTGTGACGCTTGGCCGATGGCTGCCGGGCCGAGCCGCGAGAGGTGGCAGACCATCGTGCCGCCATCGAGAGTCAGGGCGGCGCGGGCGGCCCCGGCGAGCCACACGTTCTGCAACGTCAATGCGCCGGGCTTGCGCGCCATGATCGCGTCGCCGCCGGGGACCGTCCCCGCGCTGGTCGGCAGGGTACCGGCTACGACGGTCTCGGAAACCTGGGCCGCAGTGCCATCGAACCACATTCCGGCGCCGCGCATGCCGTCGAGGCGGCAACCGCGCACCACGAGGCCCGCAGCGCCCCCCGCAATGACGCCGGGACCGCGCGCGTTTTCCGCCGCCAGTGCAGACGGAGTGGCGCGCACGCCGTCGAGTTGCAGGTTGGCGGCCAGCACGGCCACAGCGGGCCCGCTCGCCGTGGCGCAGCGTGCCCCGGCGACGCGCACTTCGGCCTTGGACTGGGCCTGCAAGGGACGGCCCGCCGCGGCGAGGCCTGGCATGGCGTCGAGGAGCGCGTCGGCGAGCGCCACGACGGTGCCGGCGCCGGAAGCGAGCACTTCTGCGCTGTCGTTGTGGCGCGTCCAGACGCGCAGCAAGCGGACCAGGCCACCGGACGCTACTTCGATGCCGCGCCCGCCGACCCCTGCGGTCGTCGCCAGCGTGCTCTCTACGATGAGGTCGCGCACGGTGACGATGGCCCCGCCACTCACATACAGACCGGCTCCACGGTTCTGGCGCAGGCGGACGCGGGTCAGGTCGGCAACTGCGCCGCCCTCGATCGCCGCGCCGCGACCGAACTGCCCATCGAGCAGACGCGACTGCGTGGCATCGATGGTTACGTCGGTCGCGCTCAGCACGGTGCCGGCGCCGTGCGCGTACAGGCCGACGTCGCGGTTCGCCGAAAGCCGGGCACCCGCGAGCGCCAACGATGCGCCTTCTGCCACTTGCACGCCGCGCCCGCGCGATTTCTTGGCGGCGTTGGGTGCCGTGCCATCGACCGTAAGTTGCGCGACCGTCGCATTGGCTCCGCTGCCCGCGACGAGGAGTCCCGCATCGGCGTTGCCCGACAGCCGCACATTTGCGAGTTGGACTTCGCCGCCCACGTACACAGTCATCCCGCGGCCCGCGCTCTGGTCAAATGCCTGCGGCAGCGTGCCATCGACGACGAGACCACTGCCCGTCACGAGCGACCCCGCATGGAGGACGATCACGCCAGCCGTCTGGTTGCCCGAGACACGCGTTCCCTTGCCCGGCAAGAGCGTCCAGCGACCGCCCTCTTCGACCGCGACGCCGAAGCCCTGTTTGGCGTCGTCCGCACCCGCCAAGGTGCCATCGATGACAACGCCGTCGGTCGTGGCCTCCGAGTCGATGTCTGCCACTTCGAGCCCCACGCGCCGGTTGCCCGAGATTCGGCTGTCGACCAGGGCAACCTTGGCGCCGGAATAGACGGTCAGGCCGCGTCCGCCACCCTGGTCCTTCTTGCGCGGCTTGGTCGCGTCGATGAGCACGTCGTGTGCCTGCACGAGTGTACCGGGTTGGATCGCAACGAGGCCGGCGGAGCGGTTTTCGCGGAACCGCACCGCATCGAGCCAGACGTGCGCGCCTCCCTCCGCCACGAGTCCCTCGCCCGAACTCAGGTCCACGTCTGGCGGTTCGGTCGCCTGGACCAGCACCGCCACCGCGTGCAGTTCCACACCGGCACCGCTCGCGACGATGCCGTTGGTGCGGTTGCCGACCAGGCGGGCACCGCGCACCTCGAGCCGCGCGCCGTCAAACACGGCGATGCCGCGCCCGCCCTTGCCATCGGCCTGTTGCGGCAACGTGCCGTCGATGCGCGCCCCGGTCAGCGTGACCTCGGTGCCGGGGTCGATCGCGAGTACACCGATGCTGCGGTTCTGCAGAGCGACGACCCGCGCCAGCACTGCCTTGGCGCCGGCGACGACGACAATGCCCTCGCCGCGTTTGGCCCCGTCGCCAGGCAGCGTGCCATCGACCGTGACGCGCAGCCCCAACAGCAGCGTGCCGGCGCCCGCAACGTAAAGACTGCGATCGCGGTTCGCGTGCAAGCGCACGTCGGTCAGCGTGATTTGCGATCCCGGCAACCCCGAGATGCCGCGCCCGCCGAGGTCCGGCGCTGGCAGCGTGACGGTGTCGCGCACGACGACGCGGTCGGCGGCGAACGTGGCCTTTTCCTCGACTAGGACGCCGTTGCGGCGACCGTTGCGGATGAGGACGCGCGCCGCCTTGGCCGAGGCCCCCGGTTCCAAGCGCAGCGCGTCACGCCCGCCGTCGAGCGTCACTCCCTCCAGTTCAAGCACCTTCGTCGGCGCAACACGCAGCGCGGGCGCCGTGTCCGATCCCTTGATCGTCACCAGCTTCGCACAGCGTCCACGCAGCTTGATGCTTTTCTGGATGACCACCGGGCTCGGGTGCACGCCGGCAGCGAGTACTGCGGTGCCGCCGTCGGACAACGCCGCCAGCGCCTCGGTCAGCGTTGCGAACGGGGACGCCTGGGCGCCGGTTCCTTTTCCTTTTTGCGCCGGATCGATGAACACGACGCCGGGCGCCTCGACGACGCCGGCCCACGGGTCGCTGCCACAATCTGCCGGGTCGGCCTCGCAGCCGGGCAGACCCGCTCCGGCGACTGCGCCCGCCACCACGAAACCCGGCGGACAGGCTGCGTCGACGCCCGCCAGCGCCTGGCACTTGCCTCCCGCCGACACTTCGCCGACCGGGCACGCGACGCCGATCGACCCGCACGCCACCGGGGCGTGGGAATCTGCCAGCGCACACCAGGTCGGCGCGGTGACGGCGGCCAAAGCGGGCAGCGGCGCGAGGGCGCTCGGAGCGGCGAGGCCGCCGACGCTGGCATCCGGCGGCAGTAGTCCGCCTCCCGGAAGCCTGACGGACTCGCCCGCGGCCGTGCAGGCGCCGCTGACCGCCGGCGTCTGGCCCGCGGGGCACGTCGATGCGGCCCCATTGTCCGCAGCTAGGCAGGCGCGTCCCGCGAGCGAGCAGCCTTGGCTCCACGCGCCACACGCGTTGCCAGCACCGTCGCGCCAGTCAAAGCACCACTTCGGCACGCAGGCACCGAGGAGGACGCCTGCACACAACGTGGGTCCCACCACGGCGCACGCGTTCCCGGCCGCGTACCACGCAAGGCCCGCTGGACAGCAGCCACCGGTCGGCTTCGGCGAGCGCCCTTGGCAGGGCAGGACCGCCGATCCGGCGCCACTGCCAGCGCCGGCGCCATCCGGGGCGCGGGACCCGCCGCCGCCACCGACCGGGACGTCGCTGGGACCGGACGTGTCCCAGGGCCAGCTACCAAAGTCCGGGAATCCGGCAACATCGGTAGCGCGGCCGGCAGCGTCGCCATGCGGTCGCGTGTGGCCTACGGTGTCGGGCGTCGTCGCGGCATCGGCCAGAAGCCACGGGTTGCGCGCATCGTCGAGGTCCGGGTCATACGGTTGGGCGGCCGTGCCCGGGCCCAATGCGGGGTCGGGCCCGCGACATGCGCCCCCACCGATCACGACGCCGACCGCGCAACCTACCGCGACGTGTCTACCAACGCAGCGGGCGACGCTGGCTGACGGACCACGGGGCCGACGTGCGTTGAACATGGAGTTGCCTGTCTGCTCGACACGGCCGCCCGGTGCCGGCTGGGGGGGCGGCCCACGCGGTCGGCAGAGATCGTCTGAGCGTACGTCTGGACGCCTTCGAGCGCAACGAAAGCAGTCGGTCACCGTCGCGCGTGCTTGAAAGGGACCGCCTTCGCGCGTACCCTGCTGCGGCAATGCACCTCACTTCCCCGCTGCAGCGCCAATCCGATCGGTCGCACGCGGGCATGGCCACCGGTTCGCGTCAGGTCACACCCTGCCGGTTCGCGCCGGTCGCGGCGATGGGACTCGCAGCCTGCGCGGTCGTGTGCGGCCTGCCGATTCGCGCCCACGCCTGGTGCCAGTTGACCACCTGCAAGGGCACGGCCTGCGAGCAGGACGCCAACGGCTGCAACACGAACGGCAAGAAGTTGAACTGGAAGCGCAAGTGCATCGGCTACAGCATCCAGCACCGCGGCACGGGCAACCTGCCGATGGAGAAGGTGCGCGACGCCATCCGCAAGTCGTTTGCGACGTGGAGCGACGTCGATTGCGGCGGCGGTAAGTCGGCCAGCCTGACCTTCGGCGAACTGCGCGACACGAACTGTGTGACCTCGGAATACGACGTGGCGGGACCGAACGTGAACGTGGTCGTGTTCAAGGACGACGACTTCAAGTTCAAGGGCATCGACCACACGCTCGCCAAGACGACGCCGCACTACGATCCGAACACGGGCGAGGTATTCGACGCCGACATCGAAGTGAACACGGCATCGACGGAGTACACCGTCACCGAGGACAAGATTCTCTACGACATGCAGACCGTGATGGTTCACGAAGTCGGCCACTTCATCGGTCTGGGCCACTCGAACGACACCAATGCGGTGATGTACGCGTCATACAACCAAGGCACGCTCAAGGGCCGCGTCCTGACGGAGGACGACATCAAGGCCGTGTGCGCGCTGTATCCGCCGGATCGGCCAGGAACCTGCGATCTTACACCGCGAGGCGGGTTGGACTTGTGCGAAGCGCCTGTGGAACCCGAGGGCATGTGCATGGCGCAGCCTGCCGGGCGGGACCCGACAGGTTGGCTCGGCCTCGTTGCGGTCGCGTTAGGCAGCATCGCCGTCGCCGGGCGCAGGCGTCGAGGGGAGCGGGTCGCCGTATCCAGGCGCCGAGGGGACCAGGATGCGCAAGTGTGAGTCGAGGCTCGCTCTCCCGGGGCCCGGCGACCGCTTGCCGTGCTGCCGCGTGTCCGCCTGGGTGGTGACGGCTGTCATCGCGGCGACAGCCATCCTGGCTGCGGGGCTGGTCGCGGCGTGTGCGGGCGAAAAGGCGACCCACCTGGGTTCGACCAAGCTGTGCACACCCGGGCAGGAGGTGTTCTGTCTGTGCAAGGGTGGCAAGGAAAACGGCACGAAGACCTGCTCGGCGTCGGGCGACGAATTCGGGATGTGCGAGCCGTGCACGCCGCTCGACGCCTTCGTCGGGGAGCCCGAACTGCCGACCGTCGAAGAGGACCTGGGCCGCAGCACCGAGCCCGACACCGCGCGCCGCGCCGAGACCGTCGCTCTCGACAGCCCGGAGACCTGCCCCGGGATGGCGATCGACCTGGCTACCGGAACCCCACAGACGATACAGGGTGACACGGCCAAGGCGAAGGGAGACACCGCCGGCGAAGGCAACTGCAAGACCTCTGCGTCGTCGAAGGACCTCGTGTACGCCGTCACGGTCGCCGCGAAGGGCAAGCTCACCGCCACGCTGAAGCCCGACGCCGCGTTCGACGGCAGCGTCTACGTGCGAACCTCCGCCTGCGAAGCAAACGCGGGGTCGGTCTGTGCAGAAGTCGCCGGGCCCGGCGGCAGCGAGGTCGCGGTGGTGCCCGTCACCGGCGGCCAGACCGTGTGGGTGGTCGTCGACGGCAAGGCGGGCAGCGCCGGCAAGTTCTCGCTCACGCTGCTGGTCAGTGAGGGCGGGTCATGCGGCGACGGCTCGATCGACAGCGGCGAGGCGTGCGACGACAGCAACACGAAGCCGGGCGACGGCTGCAGCGCGAAGTGCGCGCCCGATGGCTTTCCCAAGGAAGCCGGCCAGTGCCCCGGCCAGATCGTGCACTTGTGGGGCGCGCCATTCGACATCGTGGCGAGCACCAACACCTTCGGCAACCTCTACAAGGGCACCTGCGGGGGCGGCTCCAGTCGCGAGGCGGTCTACGCGCTGATGCCGCACAAGGACGGCACGCTCAACGCAACGATCACGACCTCCGACTTCGACCAGGTGCTTTTCCTGCGGGACACGAACTGCCTCACCGGCAACGAGATCGCGTGCGCCTCGCTCGCCAAGGGCAACGTCGGCGAGGTCTTGCAGACGCCGGTCAGCCGCGACAAGCCGCTGTGGCTTTTCGTCGATGGGTTCAAGCTCACGAAGGGCAACTTCACGGTGCGCCTGCAACTGGATTGACGGGAGCACCGGCGCGCACTCCGCCGCCTTCAGATAGATCGCTGACCCGACTGGGCACACCGCCGCAGAAAAAGGACTTGCCCGGTCCGGCACGCTCGCCTACAATCCCGCCACTTTCCGGCTCTCTCGCGTGCGTCGGATTCGGCTCCTGCCGTTGCAGGCGGCCACAGCCAGCAGCGTCGGCGCAGCACTTCTCGGGTCCAACCTCTCGGCGCGTCCGATTTCTCTTCTTCGAGGCGTTTCATGCGTGGTGCAGCTTTCCGTTTCCGTGCTCCCGTCCGGCACATCCTTCCGCGCGGCTTCGCCTCGCTGCGCGACGTCGCCTCCCTGCGCAAGATTGTCGCTGCGGCCGCCACGTTCGGGCTACTTGCCTGTGCAACGGAGCCGCCCGCCGAGACCGGTGACGACGCGGAACTCAAGGCCGGCACCTGCAAGGTAACCGAAGAGCGCACGAAGAAGGCCATGACGGCCGCGCAACTGAAGGCGCTCAAGGACCCGGTCGGTGTGCGCATCCTGACGGCGGCCGGCGGGTGCCCCGAGGGCTTCGACGAAATCCAGAACAAGCTGCGCAAGACCGACGCCGACACGTCGAGTTGCAAGGACGACGCCACCAAGCCGCCAGCCGGGGTCGACACCCGCTTCGTCAGCGAGGACTCGCAGGTCAGCAAGAAGGCGAGCGGCTACCGGGCAGTCGTCTCGCGGACCTGCAACGGCCGCTCGAACCACGAACTGCTGGTCTCGATGTTCGGCGTGACGGCGGCCGCCACCAAACTGCCCCAAGACGTCGAACTGATCGGCTTCGACAAGACCGCCGGCGTCTTCAACTACTACGCCCGCGAAGGCGGCGCCTGGAAATTCTTCGGCAACTCCAAAGACCTGATCGGCGACGGCTACGACTGCAACGCGGACGGCGCCTGCGCTCCCAAGGCCCGGACGAAGACGCGCTGCGCCGGCTGCCACGTCGGCGGCGGCCTGATCATGAAGGAATTCGACTCGCCGTGGGTGCACTGGGAGCACTTGACCGACACACCCGGCGTCACGGAACTGATGGAGCGCTTCAAGATGACGCTCGGTGCCAGCAAGACCGACGGCCTGACGATGGAGGGCGCAACGCGCAACGGCAACTCGGCGTGGCAGAAGTCGCGCATCGCGTTCCTCAAGACCAAGAGCGTCACGGAGCTGTTGCGGCCGCTGTTCTGCACGGTCGACTTCAACCTGCAGTCCGGCAACAGTTCGACGTTCTCGACGCCGTCGTCCATCCGCGGCGATTTCTTCCTGGATCCGCGCATGTCGGGCTTCGACTCGGTGCCGATCGAGACGAAGGATTACGAGGCCTTGGTTGTGCAGTTCAACCAGCGCGTCGGCGCGCTCAAGGGCGCTGACGGCAAGCCGATCCGGGACACGATTTTTGCCTTCACCTACCCGGAGCGCGGCACGTCGGACATCCAATACGTGGACGCCCTCATCGAGGCCAAGGTCATCGACGAGGACTTCGCGTCGGACGTGGTCAGCATGGACTTCACGCGCCCGATCTTCAGCCCGGTTCGCTGTGGCCTGTTGGCGGCGGCACCGACGCTGGCGGGGGCGGCGATCACGCCCGAGGGCATCCGGAAGGGCTTTGCCGACAAGCTCAAGACCTCTACCGCCGCAGGTGCCGCCGAGCTGGCCGCCAAGCTGGCCGACCTTGCCGACACCCAGAAGCACAAGGACCGCGCCACGGCCTTCATGGATGCCTGCAAGAAGCGTGCGAAGAAGGATGTGCTCACCGACGTGTTCACGTACGCCAACCAACTGCGCCGCAAGGCCCGCGCGGCGCCGATCCAGGTCATCGAGTTTGCCGAGTCGATGACGACCGACGACATCGCGGCGAGCGCCAAGTTCTTCGATGGTGCGACGTGCCTGTTGAAGTAGGCAGCCCGGCTCTCGCGTAGGCTCCGCCGCATGCGCACCCGCCAGCCCTTCGCCGCCTTGGTGTTTGCAACTTCGTGCTCACTCGCTCTTGGTCCGACAGGGTGCAAGCGCGAGCAGCCATCGGCTCCGGCCGCGCGGCCACCGTTGCTGGAGGTAGCGCCGGCCGCCTCAGCTGGCGTCGCCGGCTCCGGGACTGGCGCGCTGGAGCGGACGGCCGGGCGCGTGCTCGACGAGATCGGCAAGCTCGAGACGACGAAAGACGTCACCTGCTGGACGACTTTTCGGCAGATGGACGCCTTTATCAGCCAGAAGGAGTACTCGCACTTCGCGACGCTGGCCAAGGTGTCGGCGACCAAGGCGTTGGTGCGCGCGCTGTGGGCCAAGGCTGCGGTGGCGGCAGGTGCGGCAGCGGTCTCGGCGGATCATGTGAAGGCGGCCGCCGCCCTGCCCGCGCCGGGAACGGCCGAGCGCGACAGCAAGCTCGCCGCCTTTGCCAGCGACAAGGGCCTCAAGGCGTACCAGGACTACCGCACGACGTCGGAGCACTGGCGCGTCCTGCTCGCTGTCTTGATGGACGAACTGCAGGCGGGCGGGGCCTCGCCGCTGCGGTCGCCAGACGACAAGGGGCTGGCCGAGTTGGCAGAAGCGACGACCCGGCTCGGGCTGTTGCTGTTGCGGCGCGCGGGCGAGGCGGCCGTCGATGAGCGCACGCCCTTCATCGAAGCGACAGCCGTGCAGCGCGCCCATGACGAACTGCGCGCCAAGTACGATCTGCGCGGCCCGCCGCTCGTCCACGTCGAGCGCCCGTACGCCGAGGTGGCGGCGCAACTGGCTCCACTGAGCCGCCGCTTGATCGAGGCGAAGATCGCGGCGCTGCACGCCTACAACCGCAACACGCAGGACCTCGTGGCCGACATGAATCGGCTGGCGAACCTGCCGCTCGACGCGCCCGCCGTCGAACGCATGAAGCAGGACCTGCAGTCGTTCGCCCACTTCGTCGCCGCCGGATTCGAGCCGATGCAAGCCGACAACTTCCTGGCCGATGGGCAGTTCGCCGAGACCGCGCTCCAGCGCAAGGCGTACATCGATGCCGCGCATGCCGAAAACGCCACGCTGCAGCTGTTTCCCCACCTGATTCTGCCCAACGGCGACCTGCGCCTGCGCTTCGAGCCGCATCCGGGGCGGCCGGGGACGGCGGGGTTGCAGGGCTACGACGTCCACATCCTCGACCACGAACAGAACGGCGTGCGCGACACGGCCATCCACTGGCTCGCGCTGCAGCAGGTGTGGACCGAAAAACCGTTTGCAATGGAGCCGTTCGCCGCCGAGTACCTGAGCGAAGTGCTGTCGATGATGGCGACCGTCTGGCTGCGGCGCGCCGAGGCGTTGGCCAGGGCGGCGGGCAAGGCGTCGATCGGAGTGGAGATGATGGATGCGGTGCGCGATCCGCGTTTTGCGATGGTGCTGCCGCGCCAAGATGGCGCCGCGCCGGTGTGGACGGCCGACGTGATGGCGCGCAAGGCCGCCGTGTTTGCTGCTGCTGGGCCGGCGCGGTTCGAAGACGTGACGCATCAGGTGGGGTTGCCGACTGCGGTGCCCGCCGTGCCTGAGGGCCGCAAGGGCTTCGACATCCACCGCGTGATGGGCGCCGGCATTGCGCTCGGCGACATCGACGACGACGGTTTTGCGGACCTGTTCCTGGCCGGCGAGGGCCTGGGGCGTTTGTACCGGAATCGCGGCAAGGCGGGGCCGGGCGTATTCGATGACGCGACGCTGGCCTGGGGCATCACGGCGACGGGGCTCGACGACGCTACGCAGCCTTTGTTCCTGGACCGGGAAGGTGACGGGGACCTCGACCTGCTCGTGTTGCGCGCCGACGGAGCGACCTTGCTCTACGAACAGGAGCGCGCTGGGCACTTCATCGAGCGGGCCGCCGAATTGGGCCTCGTCACCCACCGCGGCGCGCACACGGTGACGGCGTTTGACTCCGATCGTGACGGCGACCTGGACCTCTACGTCGGCTGCTACGGCAGCGATGCCGCCAACCGGACCCAGACGGCGACGCGCAACCTGCCCAGCCTCGACGGCCGCAACGGCACGCCGCACCAGTTGTTTCGGCTCGGCGACGATGGCCGCTACACCGAGTCGGCTGACGTTGCGGGGCTCGCAGACACCGGCTGGACGCTGGCACTCGGCACCTTCGATTTCGACCGCGACGGCGACCTCGATGTGGTGTTGGCCAACGATTTCGGGCGCGATGGCCTGTACCGCAACGACGCTGGCGTGTTCAAGGACGTGTCGGGGCCGACGCGCACCGACGACCGCGGTTCGGGCATGAACGTGAGCTTCACCGATGCGGACGGCGACGGTCGGCTCGACATGTACGTCACCAACATCGACATGTTCTCAAAAAATATCAAGGTGGTGTATCCAAACGACGCGAGCACGATCCACAACCTCGACGAAAGGCTCGCGCGGGCCTTTCAGTACATCGCCGGCAACAAGCTCTACCGCAATCCGGGCGACGACAAGGCGAGCGTGCCGTGGCCACCGATCGAGCGCGCTGTGTTCGAACCGGGTGACCGCGGCTGGGCGTGGGCCGGCGTGTTTTTCGACTGGGAGAACGACGGCGACGAAGACCTGTACCTGACGAACGGCTGGATCGAGGGGTCGTTTGCGGCCGACCAGCGCAACCAACTGTTCCTCCAGCAAGACGGCCGCTTCTGGTTGGCGCCGGCCGACGCTGCCGAGGCGTTTGCGGGCAACAGCCGGGCCGCAGTGGCCGCAGACTTCGACGGCGACGGCGACGTGGACCTTGCCGTCAACAGTTTCCGGCAACCGTTCAGGTACTTGCGTAACGTCCAGGCGCGCGGCCAGCACTGGATCGGCCTGCGCCTGCGGATGCCCGGCACCCGCAATCCGCGCGCGGTGGGCGCATTCGTCGAGGTCACGGTCGCGGGGCGCCGTCAGGTGCGCCAGGTGACGTGCGGCGGGCTCTACCTCGGCCAGGACGAGGGCGTGGTGCGGGTCGGCATTGGCGCGGCGCTCGAGGCCGACGTCGCCGTGCACTGGCCCGACGGACGGCGCACGGGGTGGAAGGCGCGGGCGGGGCGGGTCAGCGACGGGGTGCGCTGAGCACGATTTGTCCCAAAGCCCGCCGAATCGGATCGAGGGCTCGCGGCGAACGGGGCGAACGGGGCGAACGGGGCGAGCGCGGCAAGGCTACGATTACGCGTCGTCTTCTTCGTCCAGTGCGGCGTCCAACCGGTCCCGGGCACGGCCATCGAGCGGAGCGGCGGGGGCGGCGTCGGCAGCCGCGTTGCCAGTCCCCGTGTCGCGCTGCCAGCGCCGCAGCACCCACACGGCGGCGAACCCGCCCACCAGCAGCACGATCGCCGGCACCAGCCAGCCACGCTCGCGCTGCTTTTTCGGCAGCAGCCAGTCGCGTGTCACCTGCTCACGAGCGGGCTTGCCGGCGTTGAATTCGGCGCGGTAGTAGTCGATCAGGTGATCGACGCTGAACCCCATGGCCAGGAAGATGCGGGCGCGCAGCTTGTAGACGATTGCCGGCGCGCACGAAAGCTGGCACTTCGCAAAAAAGATCGTAGGCTTGCATCCATCGCAGACACACCTGACGTTGTCGATGAACCAGTTGTACTCCGCCGGCGCATAGCGCCACACGCGCTCGTACGTCACGTCGAGCGGCACGAACGCGGCCTCGAGTTGTTCCGCGACGGCACGGCGGTCGCTCAGGTCTACGGTGGCGAGTGGAGCCAACGCCGCGTGGAGGTCGGTCCGCACCTTCGTGCCGAGCGGGCATGGGCACTCCGCGGCGCGCACGCTGCGGGTGAGGTCGATGTGGCGGCCGCCGCCGTCGCCGCACAGACACGCGACGTGGGCCTCGATCTCGGCGAGGGCGGCGGCGCGCGTGGCGTCTGCGGGGGCAACCGGAGCCGGGCCGATGGCCTGGACGGGGCGGCGCTCGATGCCGGGGGCCGCGTGAAAGTCCGTGGCGCCCGCGCCAGGCTGCTGGGCATCGACAGGG
>SHZF01000017.1 GCA_009692425.1 Myxococcales bacterium
GGCACTCGAACGACTCGCAGCACCCCGGCTGACGTCGGCGCCCGCCCCGCCAAGCCGGTGGGCGGCACTGCTGCCTGCCAAGCTCGGTGCGTTCTGGCGCGACGGCTCGTTTGTCGGCACGGGCGTCTCGTGGGCCAGCACCAGTGAGACGCAGCGCGGCTCGTGGGGCTCGGACCGCTCGCTGGTGCTGCGGGCCGAGTGGGATCTGCGCCCGCTGTGGACACCGGTCTCCCTGCCGCAGGCTCCGACCGGCGCCGCCGTCGCGCACGCGGGTCATGTCGAGGAGGTGGCTCGCCGCGCCGCGACCCAATGGCTCGCACTGCGTCGGGCTCAGCAAAAGGCGGCGTTGGCCGTCTCGGGCGACGCGGTGTGCGCGGACGCCTATGCGGAGTCCGAGGCAGCCTGGTTGGTGCTGGTTGCGCTCTTGGCGAGTGCGCGCTGATACCAAAGCCCGCCGAATCCGATCGGGGGCTCGCGACGGGCACGACGAGCGCGGCAAGGCGCGAAGGCGAAGGCTCAGGAATAGTAGGAGGATTTTGAGCCTGAGCAACGCAGCCGCAGCCGTCGCGGGCGAGCGAGCACCGAGCCGAATTCAAGGGATTTGGTATGAGGCGGGGCCGCTGCCCAAGAATGGATCAATTCGCGATTTGCGACTCCGCCATCTTGCGTGCCCGCTCGGCGGCGAACAGGGCGTTGACGACGTTGTCGAGGTCGCCCTCCATCACGAGGTCGAGCGAGTGCAGCGTCAGCCCGATGCGGTGGTCGGTCAGCCGGTTCTGGGGAAAGTTGTAGGTCCGGATGCGCTCGCTGCGGTCACCGGAGCCCACCTGCTCCTTGCGCGACGCGGCCATCGTCGCGTGCGCCGCTCGCTGCTGTTGATCGTACAGCTTGGCACGCAGTTGCAGCATCGCCTTGGACTTGTTCTTGTGCTGGCTGCGCTCGTCCTGGCACTGCACGACGATGCCGCTCGGCAGGTGGGTGATCCGGACGGCGGAATCAGTCCGGTTCACGTGCTGGCCGCCCGCGCCGCCAGCCCGATAGGTGTCGATGCGCAGGTCTTCGGTGCGGATGTCGACCTCGACGTCTTCGACTTCGGGCAACACGGCGACCGTGCAGGCGGACGTGTGGATGCGCCCTTGGGCCTCCGTCGCGGGCACCCGTTGCACGCGGTGGGTGCCAGATTCGTGCTTGAACACCGAGTACGCCCCGTGGCCGGCAATCAGCGCCACCACTTCCTTGAGGCCGCCCTGGGCTGCCTCGCTCTCGGACAGCACTTCGACGCGGAACCCGCGCTTCTCGGCAAAACGCGCGTACATGCGGAGCAGGTCGGCCGCGAACAGCGCCGCCTCCTCGCCCCCGGTACCGGCCCGCACTTCGAGCACGACATTGGCACCGTCGCGCGGGTCGCGCGGCACCATGAGTTCCTTGAGTTGCGCCTCGAGCGCGTCCGCTTGGGCGCGCAGTGTGGCAGCCTCGTCGCGCGCGAACTGGCGCAGGTCGGCGTCGGTCTCCTCCGTGGCGATGGTCTGGGCTTCGTCGATCTGGCGCAGCAGGTCCTGCCACGTGCGCAGCGCCAACGCCGTCTGCTCAATGCCGGCGCGCTCGCGCAGCAGCTTGACGGAGCGCTCAGGATCACAGGCGATCTCGGGCGTCGCCAGTGCCTCGCCGAGTTCGTCGTAGCGCGCGAGCACCGCTGCAAACCGTTCGAACATCGTGATCTCTGGCGCCGGCGCCGTGGGCGGGACCGGGGTGCGCGGGGACGGTCAGGCGGCGAGTGGGATGGGCTGCGGTGCGTCCGCCCCGATGCGCGCGAGGAACGCAGCGTAAGACGCGAAAACCTCCGGCTCGACGGGAGCGGCGGGGGGCGTGGGCGCAAGGGCAACGACCGGGACCGGTCCGCGACCGGCCAGCCGCAGGGTCTCCTCGCGCCGCAGGGTCTCCTCGCGTCGCAGTGTCATCTGCAAGGCGACGAGCGCAATCTCGAGCTGCCCATCGTCGGGCTCCTTCGTCGTGATGTGCTGCAACATCAGCCCCGGCCAAGTGAACAGGCGCACGATGGGATTGCGTGGAAAGCGCGCCGACAAGCGCGTCGCCTCGTAGGCCAGGCCCGCGACGGGGAACATGAGCGGGATCTTGATGAAGACGTAGGCAAGCTGGTTCAGCCACTTTCTGTCGGAGAGGTCGGGCAGCAGCGGAAACACGACACTGAACAGCAAGATCGACGTGACGACCGTGATCAACAGGAAGCTCGTGCCGCAGCGCGGGTGCAGCGTCGTGTAGCTGCGGGCATTCTCGACGGTCAGGGCGCGGCCGTCCTCGTAGCACCAGATGCTCTTGTGCTCGGCGCCATGGTACTGGAACACGCGGGCGATGTCGGGCAACCGCGAGATGGCGGCCATGTAACCGACCAGGAACACTACCTTCAGCAGCCCATCGACGAGTTGGAAGCCGAGGTCCTTGCCAGAAGCGAGCGAGGCATTGCCGGTGGCCACGCCGGCCAGCCAAGTCAGGAAGTGGGGCAACGCCGCGAACAAGCCGAAGCCGAACGCCAGCGCCAGCGCCATCGTGCCGGCGATCGCCCAACTCGACAGCGGCGCAGGCTCCGACGCGCGCGCCGATGTCGAGGTGCCAGGTTCGGCTGGCTGCGCAGGGTGAGCCTGCGTATCGGGTTGGCCTGGCTCATCGGGGCCATAGCGTGCTGCCTGATCGGCCGAAAACGACAGCGCCTGCATCCCGTTGTACAGCGACTCGAAAAGCACGACGGCGCCGCGCAGGAACGGCTTACGCAGGAAGCGGGCGCGCTCCCAGATCGACTGCCAAGCGTCCTCTTTGACGACGATCTCGCCGCCCGGGCGCCGCACGGCGATGGCCAGCGAATGCGGAGAGCGCATCATGACGCCCTCGAGGATGGCTTGCCCGCCCACGCTCATCGGTCCCTCTGCCATCGTCGCTCCCACCCTTCGTCTCGAGCGCCCGGCGAGACCGTGCTGCACTGCAAACGGCGGCAGGATAGCCGAACATTCCCCAACGGTCCACGATTGAAGTCCCTGTCGCGTTTGACGGGGAAGCGGGCGATCGGCCACACTGCCCGGGCTTCAAGGATGGGGGCGATCATGCACACGCGGTGGGTCAGGGTCTCTGTGGCGGCGGGCTGTGTTGCGGTGCTCGTCCAGGTGGCAGGTTGCGGAGACGGGGCCGCGGGCGGCGACGGTACTGCGACGGTGAAGTGTGGCTCGGGCACGCTGCTGGATCCTGCAACGAAGTCGTGCGTTGTTCCCGACGCGGGCGCACTCGGCGACGGCGGCACGGTCACGGGCGCCGACGGAGCGACGACCGGCGCGGACGGTGCGGCGACGCCGGGCAAAGACGGTGCGGTCGCCGTCAATGACTCGGGCGGCGACAGCGGCACTCCGGCAAGTGCGGACGCCGTGTTGGTACCGGACATCGCCCTGCCGACCTGCGATCCAGGTGCCGCACCGGCAGACCAGTGGTGGAATTGCGCGCCCAAGAAGGCAGCGGCCGCAGGGCCGCATGGAAAGAAGTGCGCCAAAGACGAAGACTGCGCTTATGGTCGCTGCATGTTCGGTCTGCCCCATGCCGGGTACGACAAGGCGATCGGCATCTGCACCAAGAACTGCGGCTACCCGTCGGGTGGCATGATGACCGCGTGCGAAAGCGACAATGCCGCCGGTGCCACGTACAAGTGCACCTTTGAGGGGACGCATCCGAAGGCAGGCGGCAAGAACGAGAAGCGCGACGAGGCCCAGGTGCCTTTCCAGCGCGTCTACAAGGCGTGCCTGCGCGTCTGCAAGGCGGACTCGGACTGTGCGGCGTGGAATGCCGAGTTGCCCACGTGCCTGAAAACCTCCACGAACTACATCAAGGTCGGCACAGAAGGCGTGTGCATCAAGAACCCTTGATCGTGCGCTACCCGTCGAGCCCGAGCAGGCGGTCGATGCTCTCCTGATCGACCGGTGGAAAGCGATAGCCGACCAGTTCCGCCGGCTTGACCCAGCGAAAATCCCAGACGCCGATCCGCTGCAACGTCCCCGTCAAGATGTGCGCCTGGAAGCTGGCAAAATCGATGACGTAGCTGCCGTAATCGCGCTGGACCTGCAAGGACAGCGCGCCCGGCACGATGTCGACGGCCAATTCCTCTTGAATCTCACGCACCAAGGCCTGCGCGTCCGTCTCGCCGGGCTCGACCTTGCCGCCCGGGAACTCCCACAACAGCGGCATCGACGCGTGCGGCAGCCGCTGCGTGATCAGGTACTCGCCGCGCTCGTTGCGGATTTCGGCCGCCACGACGCGAATCGTGCGCTTGGCCGCCGCCACTGTGTCACCCATCGCTGCTCCTTCTTGGGGCCGCGCTCTCGTGCAGCGTGCGCCCCGCGCCTGCCGATTCCATGACGATCTGTCCCCGTGCAAGGACCGACTCAATCGGCACGGCAGTGCAAACAAAAGCGGAAGTGCAGGAGAATCGAACTCCCCCCAGACGCTCGTCACGCCTCGCATCGGTTTTGAAGACCGAGGGATTCACCAGAACCCACGCACCTCCGGCGGAAACGTGTCCAGCGGAGCAGAGCTACGAACGTCGTAGCGGAGGCGAGGCCCTGCGGTCAAGGGGCCGGCGCCGAACTGGGTGGGTCGCGCTGGAACTTCACCAGGCACAGCGCGAGCGCCACCGCCGTCAGCAGCGCGACTGCGAGCGCGGCCTCGAGCGTAGGTCCCCACCCGGCTTCCGGCAGCGCCGGCACGGACTTGCCGGCCATGCGCCGCACCGAATCGGCCAACTGGTCTGTCAGCGTCGCATCGGCCACGCCGGCCACGACCAGGGAAAGGTGGTGGGCCGGGCTCGCCAGACGCGCGGTGTCGGACACGAGCGGAGCCACGAAATCGCCCAGGATGAACCACGCCAGCCCGGCTGCGGCAGCGTGCCGCAAAGTCGCACCGATCCACAAGAAAATCGCCGGGTAGACCAGTGCGCCGAGGAGTGCGGCGAGGACCATGCGCCTCACGGTCTCCGGCGGCGGCTCCAGTACGGTGCCCCACGTCGACGCCAGCGTGCCGGCCGTCATCAACAGGCCGAACGCCGCGGTCACGAGTGCGGCTGCCAACCAGCGCCCGAGCGGCAGCGCGATCGGCGCGCGGGGACGCAACAACCAGTAGGCCAGCGCACCCGCATCGGCCTCGCCGCGCACCGCGGCCGTTCCCAGGCCCAACGCGACGAGCGCCTCCCCGCGCAACGCAAAGTGGCGAAAATACTCAACGATGGCGGTAGCGTCGCTCAACGCCAGCCGCACGAGGCCGAGGCTGCCGGCGACCACGGCCGCAAGCAGCAACGCGTACGGCCACAGCGTGGCAGGCTTGATCACCCGACCGAGGTGCAGTTGCGCATGGAGCGCGATCGCTCCCACGGTCGTGGGTGCCGCAGGGCGTTCGATGCCGCGCCAGGACCAATCTGCCATCAGCGCACCTCCTTCTGCAGCGCCAGAAAGAGGCTGACGAGGTCGTCGCCGTCGGTCGTCACGCTTTCGACGGCGGCGTCGGCCGCAACGACTGCGGCGGGGAGCGCGCGGTACAGCGACGCCGTGTCGTCGGCATGGACGACGAGTTCGGGCCCGTCGATGCGCAGGTGGGTGACGGGCGCCCGGTCCAGTAGTTCGCGCGCGATCGACCGCGCCCGCGACGATCGGATGCGCAGCGCCGTCGCCCGGTTGCGCAGGAGGTCCTGGATTTCGTGCTGGGTCCCGCAGGCCACGAGGCGACCGCGAAACAGCAGCACGAGCCACGAGGCGACGGCCTCGACCTCCTCGAGGATGTGGCTCGACAACACGACGCACGCTCCCCCCTGGACGGCCTCGTGCATCAGCGCGGCGACTTCGAGCCGCCACACGGGGTCGAGCCCGTTGAGCGGCTCGTCGAGCAGGATGAGGTCGGCCGGCAGGGCGAACGCCTGCGCCAGTTTGACGCGCTGCCGCTGACCGCGCGACAGCGTGCCGAGCGGTGCATCGGCCATCGTTGCCAGTCCGAGCCGATCGAGCGTGGCGCGCGCCCTTGCTTCGGCCGCGTGCGCTCCCAGGCCCGCACAACGCAGCAGGGCGGTGCAGAATTGGGCTGCCGTGTCGCGGCGCGGCAGTTGGTCCCCGTCCGACACGAAGGCGATGCGGTTCGCGAGCCGCACATCGTGGCGCTGCACGCCAGTGCCCCACGCCACCTGGCCTGAGCGCGGCAGCAGCAACCCGGCGGCGACGTGGAGGAAAGTTGTCTTGCCGGCGCCGTTCGGCCCCAGCAGCCCGACGAGCCCGGGCTCGAGGTGCACCGTCACGTCGAGCAGGCCGACGCGCGACCCGTACATGCGGGTGACGCGCTCGAATGTGAGGGAGGTGGGGGCAGTCATGGCGGGTGGTTCTCGTCAGGCGCTGCGGCTGCGGCCGAGCGGGGGCGCAGCCAGAAAGCGCTGGAGTAGAGTCCATGCGCCGGCGGCGAGTGCGACCCAGAGTGCGGCGCCAAACAGCGCGTCGAGGCGGGCGGCGCGTGGCAGGGATTCCGGCTGAAAGGGTGCAGACAGCAACACGAAGAAGCTGCCGAGGGCGTGGTGCAGGTCGAGCGCGCGCGCCGCCGAATCGCGCCCCCACGCGCGCTGCAGCACCCACGACACGGCGACGCTGCCGAGAATCGTACCGCCGAACACGAGCGGGGCCGTGCCGGGTCCGCGCGCGATGACGCCGGCGGCCAACGCGACCAGGCTGGCGGCGCCCGCGGCGATGACCGTGGCGACCGCGCCCGCAACGAAGGTGCCTAGCCACAGCAGCGGCGCCTTCCAGCCCACCAGGGTCGTGCCCCCGAGTTCGGTGCCGAGGAAGAGCGCGTGGGCCGCCAACAACAGCGTGAACGGCACCAGCAAGGCGCCAGCGCACAGGCTCGCCGCCGCACCCCAGCGCGCCAGTCCGTAGTGGCCGCGCTCGACGGGCCTGCTGAAATACAGCAGCAGCGCGCCACTGGCGGCGTCGCGGGCAATGACGGCGGCGACCTTGCCGGCAAGCAGGAGCAGCAACCAAGCGTGCAGCGCCGTGAGCAGCCAGCCGAGGTTCGTGAACAGGAACGCGGTCTGCTCCGGCGCCTTGACGGTGATCTGTTCGATCTTGGCGCGCGCCAGCACGTAGATCGAGAGGCCCGCCGCCGGCGCGAAGAATGCCGCAAAGGCGGCCTTGGCCAGCAGGCCGCGCGTCAGATCGCGCAGGAACACGCCAACCAACGCAGCGAGGCGGCGCGCGGCGGGCACGACGGCTCCTTCGTAACGCGAAAACCCGCCCGGCTTGAGCACGGCGCGACCCGCGCTCGCTCCGGCATCCGTGCGCGCGGTGGGGCCCGGCAGAGCCGCTCCCGCAGGCCCGGAAGCCGCAGCGCGCGCCGACGCAGCCGGGGAAGTCAGGGTCATCGCGACGCCTCCGCCTGGGTGCCGACCTTGCGCAGCGGGTCATCGATGTGCAGGTGGCGGACGAAGGCGTGCGCCATGTCTTCTTCGGCCCGGCCGAATCCCGCGATGCCGGTGCCGCACGCCGCGGCGATGCGCCAGAACTGGGCGAGGTCGGCTTCGTCGAGGTGGACCGTCAAGTCGGCACCGATCGGGTCGGAGCGGACGCCTCCTTCGCGCAGCGCCGCCGCGAGGCCGTCGCGGTCGCCGTGGACGCGAACGCGCCAGGCGGGCCCCGAAGCACCTTGCCGGAAGCGCTCGATGGGCCCCACGAAGCCGAGTTGACCCTTGGACAGCAGGACCACGTGGTCGGCCACCGCCTCGACATCGGCCAGTACGTGAGTGGACAACAGCACGGAAGTGCCCGAACGCCCGATTTCGGCCACCAGTTCGAGCATCTGGGCGCGCCCCTCCGGGTCGAGGCCAGCGGTCGGTTCGTCGAGCAGCAGCAGTTGCGGACCGTGAACGAACGCCATCGCCATGCGTGCGCGCTGCCGCATGCCCAAGGAGTAGCCTGCGGCCGGGCGGTAGCGGGTCTCGCGCACGCCGGCCAGGTCGAGCGCCTCGTGGGCGCGCGCGGTCGCGTCCACCCGCGGCAGCCCGCACAGGTTGGCGGCGTGGACGACCTGTTCGATGCCCGTGAGTTCAGGGAACAGGCAGTCGTCCTCCGGCATGAAGCCGACGAGGGCGCGCACGGCCAGCGCAGCGTCCGGCATCGGTCGGCCCAGCACCCAGACTTCGCCTTCGTCGGCCGGTTCGAGCCCGAGCAGCAGGCGGAAAAGTGTCGACTTGCCCGACCCGTTCGGCCCCAGCACGCCGGTCACGCCGGCCGGCAGCGCGAGGTCGAGGCCACGCAGGGCACGCGTCTCGCCGTACGACTTCGTCACCCCGCGCAACACGGCCACGCCTGCGTGCGACGCAAGGCCAGTCGGTGGCGCGTCGGGCAGGCGCAGGGCGGTGTCTCGGGCAGCCGACATGAGCACGCAGTGTGGCACGCACGACCGGATGCGGCTAGGCTGCGCCCGCATGGACCGCACCCCAGTTGCCGCCTCGCTCTTCTTGCTGCGCGCCGTTGCGCCGCTGGGAGCCATTTTGGCTTGTGCCGACCCGCCCGCAGCGCCGCCGCCTGTGCCCCTCGACGCCAAGACCGACGTGACACCGGCGCGGACGTTCGGCGCACGCTGTGGGTCCGACTCGCCGTGCGCGGCGGGGCTGACGTGCCAGGACAGCGAGTTTGCCCCGTTTCCCTGGTGCGCGCGGGCGTGCCCGATCGAGCGCGTCAAGGACCACTGCGACGCGATCGCCGGCGAGCCGCCAGGCTTCTGCGTGCAGATGCCCAAGGGTTGGCGAGGGCCCGCAGACCCGTTCTGCGTACCGGAGTGCGCCAACCTCGCCCAATGCCAGGGCCACGCGCCGGGTTGGGAGGAGTGCGACAAGCTCAAGTACAAGAAATCCCCGCTGTATGGCGACTTGCCGACGCGCGTTTGCCAGGCCCCGTCGGCGCACGGCCAGATTCACGTCGACCCCGCAACTTGCGAGTGGGAGGCCCGCGTGACAGACCCAATGCTCCAATCGGCCAAAGGTCTGTGCAAGGCCTTCTGTCTGTTCAAGAAGGATTGCCAGTTGCGCCAGCCGGCCGAAACCGCGGCGTGCTGCGGCTGGACCTGTTTCCAGTGGTTGACGCCCGGCGCCAACGTCGACGCCCCGCGCGAGGCCGCGCTGAAGTGCCACATCAAGTCGTACAGCGCGAACACCCGCACGCCCAACGTTTGCACGGCGTGGAAAGACGACTGCAAGGGCATGCAATCCGTGCCGATGTAACCGTTTTTTTGCGAGCCTGTGCGACGCTGGCATCATGCAAGCGGCAGTGAATGTCGGCGCCGGGGCCGACGTTGCTGTCAGGACAGGGCGGCGACGCCTGCCGGGAGTCTGTTCATGCGTACCCTTATCCTCTCCCTGAGTGCGCTCGCCACATTGCTTGTCGCCGCACCCGCGACCGCGCTGGACGTCTACATCAACGGCACGAAGGCAACCGGCCTCAAGAACGTCGACCTCGTCAACTGCCAGGTCCGTTTCGACGGCGATGGCAACCTCCACATCATCTCGCCCGGCTACACGATCCAGACCGACAAGGACGGCGTTCCGCGCCTGGGCGGCGAGTCCGACCTCGTCGGTGTCAAGGATACGCTCGCCGGCAAGCTGAAGATGCGCTACGTGTTGGTGTATCGGCCGAATCCGAAAGTGAATTACCAGTTCGACGTATCCGTGAACAACAAGCCTTTCAAGAAGATCGGGCTCGACCAGGGGCCGTTCACGGTCGAGGTCACCCAAGATCTGCGACCGGGCGCGAACACGATCAAGGTCGTCGGCAAGCCGGGCGATGCGCCGCCGGCCGGCAACGAGACCGATGTCGCCACGCTGCAAATCTTTCGCGGCGAGGAGAAAGACGGCCGCTTCGTGGCCAAGCCGCCCGCCGTGTGGGAGTTCGCGCGCGCCGCCATCGACCGCACGGCGCTCGACCGGGCCTATTCCGTCGTCGCCGAGTAGCTCCGTGGCGAGCCAGCGCGCGCAAAGCGGTCAGCGGCCGGTCGACCTGCGGCGCGTGCTCGCGTGCGATGGTGTCACCGCATGGCTGTTCGGTGCGGGGCGCGTCGATGCAATGGCGGTGGCGCCCGGCCATGAGCCGCTCTGGCAGCCCGGGGATTGGCTCGACCTCAGCGGAGGGCACCCGCGACGGTTGGGGCGCGCCCACGAGCCAAGGCAGTTTCCCCATCCAGACGGAGACTTCGCGCGGCTGAGCGCGGGCCATGGCCGGGCCTGGCTGGGCGTGCGCGCCCGCGCGGTGCTGCTGCGAGCCATCCGTGCATTCTTCGACCAGCGCGGCTTCGTCGAAGTGGATCCGCCGACGCTCGCGGCGTGTCCCGGCCTAGAACTGCACTTGGACGCTGTGCGCGCCGAACTGCGCGAAGGCATGGGCGGTGCACCGGTGACGCGCTGGCTGACGACGAGCCCGGAGTATCACTGCAAGCGCCTGCTTTCGGCCGGCTTTTCTCGGATCTACAGCCTGGGACATGTGTTCCGTTCCGGCGAACGCGGCACCCACCACAATCCCGAGTTCTCCATGCTGGAGTGGTACCGCGCCGGGGCGCCGTGGACCGCTATCGTGCGCGACACCCGTGCGCTCGTGCGTCACTGCGCGCGCCGGCTGGAAACGGCACCCGAACTCGCTGCACTGTGGCAGGTGCCCGCACGCCGGCCGCGCCTGGATGTCGAGGCTCCCTGGCAGCGCATGTCTGTGCGGGCGGCGCTGCGGGAGTTTGCCGGTTTCGACCCCGGGCGCATGGACGACGCCGGTTACGTGGAGCGGCGGGCGCGGACAGCAGGGCTCGAAGTGCGCGCAGGCGATGGGGTTCGCGACATCTTGACGCGGGCCCTGGCAGAGCGCGTCGAACCTGCGCTGGTGGCGCGCAGCGAGCCGCCTGAGTCGGCCGCACAGTTCGTGGTGCTTGCGCCATTCCCGGCGTGCATGGCGTCGCTGGCACGCACGGTGCCCGGGCGGCCGTGGCTGGCCGAGCGCTTTGAGGTCTATGCGGGCGGCGTCGAACTGGCGAACGGCTTCGGCGAACTCACCGACCCACACGAGCAGCGCGCCCGCTTCGAGGCAGACCTGGCCGAACGCCGGCGCACGGGTCGCCCGGAATACCCGATCGACGACCGGTTCTTGCGCGCCCTGCACGACGGCTGTCCGCAGGCAGCGGGCGTGGCCCTCGGCGTCGATCGCCTGTTGATGGCCTTGACGGGGCTCAACGACATTGCCGACGTGCTGCCGTTTCCGTTCGAGCTGGCGTAGCGCTCCCAGCCGCCCACCGGCCCATCCTGCGCTTGCCGCCCCACAGCCACTGGACTACCGTGTCCGCGCCTGCGGCTAGGACCGCGCGTGTGGAGGGCTTTTCCATGCTCGACAACTTCGGTCCGCTCGTCGTCGGCGCGATCGGCCTCGGCTTCCTGCTCGGCTCGTTCGTGACGGTGCGGCAGGGCACGGTCGGCGTGGTCACCATGTTCGGCAAGTACCGGCGCGTGCTGCACGCAGGCCTGAACTTCAAGCTGCCGTGGCTCGAGGCCATCCAGTCGCGCATCAGCGTGCAGAACCGCTCGGTGGAACTCGAATTCCAGGCGATCACCGTCGATCAGGCCCAGGTCGGGTTCAAGGCGATGCTGCTCTACTCGGTGCTCAACCACGACGAAGAGACGATCAAGAACGTCGCCTTCAAGTTCATCGACGAGCGCAGCTTCATGCAGGCGCTGGTACGCACCGTCGAGGGCTCGGTGCGCTCGTTCGTCGCCACGAAGCGCCAGTCAGAAATCCTCAAGCTGCGCAAAGAGATCGTCGATGAGGTGAAGGACCAACTCGACGCCTCGTTGGAGACGTGGGGCTACCACCTGATCGACCTGCAGATGAACGACATCTTCTTCGACCAGTCGATCATGGACTCGATGGCGCGCGTCGTCGCGTCGGCCAACCTGCGCGCTGCCGCGGAGAACGAAGGCCAGGCGCTGCTCATCACGAAGACCAAGCAGGCAGAGGCCGAGGGCCGCGCCATTCAGATCACGGCGGAGGCCCAGCGCGAGGCGAGCCGGATGCAGGGCCAGGGCGTCGCCCAGTTTCGCGAGGAGATGGCCAAGGGCGTGCGGCAGTCGATCGCGGAGATGACGTCGGCGGGGCTCGACCCGTCGTTCCTGCTGTTCTTCATGTGGACAGAGGCGCTCAAGCATGTCGCCGAAAACGGCAAGGGCAACATGATCTTCCTCGACGGCTCGGTCGAGGGGATGGAGCGCACGCTGCGCGAGATGATGGGCGTGGCGCGTATGGACAAGGGCTTCGACCGCACCCAGGCGCTGGCGGTGGGGCGCAAGCCGCCGGCCCCGTGACGAGCCATTGCGCCTGATCACGCCGGGCATCTGCGCCAGAACGCCGCGGCCCGACTGGAACTCTGCACGGACATTCATTATCGTCAACTCGGCAGGGCGGACCCGCGCCGGCACGAACGCGCCAACCTGCCAAAACCGTTGCCAACCACGATCCGTTGCGCGACAACGCGGACGCTGCCGCCCGCAGACTGAGCCCCACCATGGTTGAGCCCTCCGCCGACGACGATTTCGAGGCGCTGCTGCGCGAAGACGGCGGTCGCCCGATGGCCCGGGTCGAGACGGGGCAGGCCGTGCGCGGCCGCGTGCTGCACGTCGGCGACAAGCACGCGGTCCTCGATCTCGGCCACGGGCTCGAAGGGATGCTCGACCTCGGCGGCTTCGTCGACAAGGACGGCTCCGTGCGGATGCGCGTCGGCGACAGCATCGATGCGTTCGTGCAGCGGGCAGGCGGGCGCATGGTCCTGCTGACGCGCGCGCTCGGCCGTGGCCAGGCGTCGATGCAGGCGCTCCAGGAGGCGGCCGCAAGCGGGTTGCCCGTCGAGGGGACGGTCACAGCCACGAACAAGGGTGGCTATGCAGTCGATGTGTCTGGAGTTGCGTGCTTTTGTCCGCACGCCCAGATCGACCTGCGCCGCGTCGATGACCCGCTGCGCTTCGTCGGCCAACACTTGCGGTTTCGCGTCACCGAAGTGCGCGGTGGCCGCGACGTCGTGTTGTCACGCCGCGCCCTGCTCGAGGCGGACAACGCGCGCAAGGCGGAACAGACGCGCCAGACCCTGGCGCCCGGCGTGCGGGTCTCTGGCACCGTGACGGCCGTGCGCGACTTTGGCGCCTTCGTCGATGTCGGCGGGCTGGAAGGCTTTGTACCGGCGAGCGAACTGGCGTGGGGGCGCAGGCGACCCGAAGACGTCGTCGGCGCGGGCGATGTGGTCGAAGTCGAGGTCATGCGCATCGAGAGCGGCGTGCGCGGCGAGCGCGTCGTCCTGTCGTTGAAGGCTTCGTCGCAGGATCCCTTCCAGGCGATTGCGGCGGCGCTGGAGCCGGGGGTGGTGCTCGACGGGACGGTGACGCGCGTAGAGGCATTCGGGGCATTCGTCGAACTCGTCCCGGGCGTCGAAGGGCTCGTGCATGTCAGCGCATTTGGCCGCCGCATCGGCAAGCCCGCCGACGTCGCACAGCCCGGGCTTGCCGCCATCGTGAAGGTCGACGGCGTGGACCCCGTGCAGCGCCGCGTAAGTCTTTTCTGGGTCGAGCGCGATCAGTTGGATGCGGTGCTGGACCCCGACGCGCGCGGCCCCGACGCGCGCGGCGGTTTGCGGGTGCGCGGCCGGGCCCGACCTCCGGCGCCCGACCCGCGTGGCCCGCGACTGCGCACCGAGCGCGACACCGACGCCGAAGGGACGGCACAAGCCGCGGCCCGCCTCGCCGCGGCACCGCGCGTGCCGATGCAGGACGCGCCCAAGCTGGCACCCGGCATACTGCTCGAAGTGACGGTCGACAAGGTGGAGCCGTTTGGCGCGTTCGTGGCGTGGCCGGGGGGCCGCGGGCTCGTGCCGGTCGCCGAACTCGGGCTGCCGCACGGTACCGATGCGCGCCGCGCGGTTCCCGTAGGCACCGTGTTCAAAGCGGCAGTGCTTGAGGTGCGTCCTGACGGCAAGGTGCGCCTGTCGAAGCGTGCGGCGGTCGACGCCGAGGAACGCGCCGAGGCCCAAGCTTGGCTCACGCAGGCCGCGAACTCGTCCAGGGCGGGGTCGGGAGTTCCGGGCTCTGGTGTCGGCACGCTGGGCGAAGCGCTGCTGCAGAAATTTGGTCCGGGGGGCTTCAAACCAGTTGGCCGCGTCGGTCGGCGCTGACGGAACGATGCACGCGACGAATGCCAACGTGAGGCAACTGCCGCCCGAGGAACAGGGGGTTGCGCGCTGGCAGCCTCAGCCGATCGCGGCGGCCTGGCACGAGGTCCTGGCAACGCGGTCGGCGCAACGGGTGGGGCCGGCACTCGACGCGACCGTCGATGTCGTAGTGCGCCTGCTCGCCATCGTGGCGTTGCGCGACTACCTCGATGGACCCGCAGACCCGATGGTCGAGGAAGCGATCGAGCGGTTGGATCGACCGCAGTTGGTCGACTGGCTCGATCTGGTGGCGGCATGTGCGGCAGCCGTTGCCGGGCGTGGCGAGCCGAGCCCGTTCGCCCCGGAGTGGCTGCTTTGGGCGCGCACCCCCAAGGGCAACATTGGCCCTGGACTGGCGGCCGCGCGCCGTGCGGCGGCCGAGCGGGCGCACGTGACCGCGCATGGTGGAAACCCTGACCCCGACGATGCGACCGGTGGTGCCGCGGCCGACGACGCGGGCTTGCGGGCAACGGTCGCCCTGCTCGATTCCATGCGCTGGTTCGGCGCCTATCGGCTGGTTCGCGTCGTCGATCTGACGACGCGGCGCCACGGCGGATTCGACGGACACCTGCAATTTTTTGTCGGCGCGGAAGAAGCCCCCGAACCGGTCGCTGCCGGCTGGACCGGCCACCTGTTGCAAGATGTCGTCTACCTGGCCAACCCGACGGCAACGGCGTTTGTCGAGTTGTCGCCGCTCGTCCGCGTGCTGCCGCACCCGCGCACGCGGCGCCCCGCCCTGTTCGTGCTCGAGGCCGCGCCGCGGCTGCAGCGGCTCGAATTGCGCCACACGGCAACCGGCGTGCGCGTCGAGACGACCATTGTGGGTCCAGCCGGCGAAATGCAGCTGCGGCAGTGGCTCGCTGCGCGCCGGGAGCACGGTGCGCGCGTCGCCAACGTCGTGCTCGCGGGCCCGCTCGCCGTGGATGGCGACGACGACGCATTTGCGCCACACCGCCAAGAGCGGCCGCGTCGCGCCATCCCGGACCTCGCGCCGCAGCGCGTGCGGCGAACGCGCGCCAGTTCGAGCATGGCCCTGCCGGGGGCGACGCACCGCACACGTCTGCTGGTGGGCGCCCAAATCGCAGTCGCCGCGTTGCTGGTCGGCGCCACGGTGCGCCTGCTCGGTCCGCGCGTGCGCACGCCGACTCTCGACCCGGACACCGTAGCCGCCGCGCCGCGCAAGCCCGTGGGTTCGTCCGAAGCGCAGATCGCAGGCGACGTGAGCACACGCGTCTCGACCGGTGTCGCTGGCGCTGCCGCCCCGAGTTTGCCCCAGCCGGTCGCGACGGTGCGGCCAGAGTCGATCCCTGCAGCCGCACGTGAGCCAGTCTTGCCCGCCGCTCCCCAGCCTCGCGCGCCTGCTGCGTTTGCTTTGCCCGCGGCGCCTGCTGCGTCTGCTTTGCCCGCGACGGCGGCTGCTGCCGCTGCCGCGCTCGCCCCTTCCATCGACCTGCCTCCCGACCGGGCGGCACCACCGGAACCTTCCCGACGCGAGGCGTCCCGCGCAGACGCCCCGCGCGCAGTTGGAGATGACGCAGACGCCCCGCGCGCACCGGGACATTACGCAGGTACCGCGCCCGACGTGCTGGGGCCGGAGCCCGACCACGCCCGGCTCGCCCAGGCGGCCCATGCGCTGCGGCCGAGCTACGCCGCGCTGCAATGGGAGCAGGCTCTGTTGCTCGGCGACGCCTCGGCCGGCGACGCGCTGACGGCGATGGGCCGCCCTCCGGCGACCCCTGCAGACCCCGCCGACCTCGCACGCCGGCTGCACCGCGAAGGGAGTTCGATCATCTACGGCGGCGTCCTCAAACCCGCCGACCGCCGCCGCCTGGCCAAGGACCTCTACGCCGACGCGGCGCGGCGTGGACTGCGCGCCGGACTGCTCGGCGTCGCGCGCATCGCCCTGTATGGGGAATGGAACCGGGGGCAATGCCGCGCATTCGTGGACGCCTTCCTCGCCGCGACGGGTCCGGCGACTGCCGCCGAGACCCACGAGGCCCGCGGTCTGGCGAACAAGTGCGCTCCCTAGCCGATCGGGCAGTTTCTCCGTTGCGTTCGCCGCTTATTCGGGCCAGCATGCCACTCTGATGAGCATGGCCGCCGAACCCCAGAACGCCGCGCCGCGTCGCGCCGACCCGCCGCCTGCCGAGGACCTGATGGCCCCCGTGGCGGTCTCAGGCGACGCCCCGCTGCCCGCCGAACGCACACCCGACGCCGAACGCGCGCCAGGGTGGCCGTTGCCGCCCGTCACGCGTCCAGTTGTGCCAACGCCGGCCGAACCGTTGCGCGCGCTCCAGCCCGCAGTGAGCCGACCGGTCGGCGACGGGCTGCTGCCGCGCGACCTGCGCCATCCGTCGGGCATGGTCGAGCGCTTCGGCCTGCTCGTGCGCTGGTTCGCTTGGGTGTTTTTTGACAAGGTCCAATTCCCCGCGCGCATCGGCAACGACGTTGCCGCCGTGGCCCGCGAGGGCGCGGTGGTGTACGCACTGCACACCATCAGCGTGCTCGACTACCTCTACCTGAACCACGTGCTGCCGCGGCACGGCCTGCCGCTGTCGCAATGGGCGAATGGCGTGTCGATGACCCTGTTCCAGCCGTGGCGGCGCGCCCTGGCTGGCTGGTTCGCGCGCGCCGTCCTGCGCCGCCCGCAGCCGGCCGAAACCGATGTGCTGCATGGCCACCTGCGCCGACGCCACGCCGTGACCGTTTTTCTGCGGCGCGCACACTCGCTCGTCGACGTGCTGACCGGGCGGCCTGACCCCGCGTGGTTGGGTGAACTGTTGGCGGCGCAACGGCAGGTGGGCTTTCCCATCCACGTCGTGCCGATGGTCCTGGTCTGGCAACGCGACCCTGAAACGCCGAGCACGTCCATCCTGGACGCCTTTTTCGGCGACCCGGAGGCGCCCGGCCGCCTGCGCAAGCTTCTGTCTTTCCTGATGAATTACCGAAGGGCCCACGTGCAGGCGGGCGAACCCATCGACCTGCAGCGCTTCCTGACGGCGCACGCGGCCCTGCGCGGAGAAGACCTGCTCGTCGGGCGGTTGCGCTTCCTGCTCGTGCAGGCCCTGAAGGCCGAGCAGCGGGTCATTCGCGGCGCTCCGGTCAAGCCGCCCCACGAGGTGCGCCACGAACTGCTCGCCGACCCCGAGGTCAGCGCCGACCTCGAAAGGGTCGCGCAGCAGACCGGCCAGCCCATCGCCATGGTGCGCGCCATCGCCGACCGAGACCTCCGCGAGATCGGTGCCGATTTTCGCATGTGGATGGTCGCGACGTTTTCGTTCGTCCTGACTCTCATCTGGGCCCGCATCTACGAGGGCATCGAAGTCGATGAGGAAGGCCTGGACCGCGTACGCGAAGCCGGCCGCCGCGCGCCCGTCGTGATCGTGCCGAGCCACAAGAGCCACATCGACTACCTCGTCATCAGCTACATCTTCTACCGCCACGGCCTGATTCCGCCGCACATCGCGGCCGGCGACAACCTGAGCTTCTTTCCGCTCGGGTGGACATTTCGCCGCGCCGGCGCCTTCTTCTTGCGCCGGTCGTTTTCGGGCGCGCCCATCTACGCGGCAGCGTTTCGCCACTACGTGCGCAAGTTGCTCAAGGACGGGCACTGGATCGAGTTCTTCCCCGAAGGCGGACGCTCGCGCACGGGCAAGCTGCTGCCGCCGAAGATGGGCCTCATGCGCAACGTGCTCGAGGCCGTCGCCGACGGCGTGCAGACCGACGTTTGGCTGATGCCGACCAACTTCGGCTACGAGCGCCTGATCGAGGAGAAATCGTACAAGAAGGAACTCGAAGGCGGCGAAAAGACTAAAGAATCGATGGGAGAGGTGCTCAAGGCCACGAGCATCCTCGTTCACAAGTACGGCCGCATCCGTGTCCAATTCGGCGCGCCGGTCAGCGTGCGCGCCCTGCTCGAAGAACATGGCGCCCTCGTCGCGGGAGTGGCGCGCGACCCCCACGCGTTCGACCGTGCAGTCAAGGTGGCGGCGTGGCGCGTGCTGGGGCGCATCAACGAGGCGGCCGTCATCACGCCCACAGCGCTCGTGGCCGCCGTCCTGCTGACCAAGATCGGCAAGGGCATCGGGCGCGAGGACCTGCTGCTGCGCGTCGGCTTCCTGCTCGAGGGTGCCGTGAAGCGCAAGGCGGTGCTGTCGGAGCCATTGGTGACGGCGATCAAGATGCGGCGCGCCCAGTTGCACGATGCAGGCCAGCGCGACCACCACCGTCACGCCGAGTCGGGTGGCGTCGCAGATCCTCTCGGCGAGCAGTCGGAGCGCGCGCGCCGCATGGGTCAGGCCGTGGCCGGAGTCGTCGAACCCGTGCTGCAGATGTTTGCCGAGGGCCACTGGGTGGTGAGAAAGACGTTTGATTCTGAAGATGTGCTGTTGGTCAAGAAGGCGGGCCGGCTGCACCTCGACTACTACAAGAACAACCTCCTGCACCTGTACGTGCCCGAGGCGCTGCTGGCAGCGAGCCTGTTGGCGTTGCGAGAGTCGAACCTCGGCGGGGCGCGGGCCAACGGGGCTGGCGCGCTTGATCCGGTGGAGTTGCAGGAGCAGACGAAGTTCTTGTCGCGGCTGCTGAAATTCGAGTTCGTGTACGAGCCGGGCATCTCTTTCGAGCAGCAGTACCAGCGCACGGTGGATGAATTCTGCGCCGAGGGCTGGCTGGCGCGCGACGCCGATGGCCGGCTCCAATTGGCGGCGACGGTGGTGCCGGCTGTGCGGCTCTACGCCAAGCTCATCCAGAATTTCATCGAGTCCTACTGGGTCGTGGGGCGCGCGCTCGACGGCCTGAAGAAGGGCGCGATGACCGAAAAAGCCTTCCTCGAGCACGTCCAGGCCGAGGCCGAAAAGGCGTTCGATCTGGGCGCAGTGCAGTGCTACGAGGCCGTGAGCAAGGTCAACCTCTCGAATGCGCTGAAGATCTTTATCGAACAGGGCTTCGTGCGCCGGGCATTTGAGGGCAGCGGCAAGAAGAGCCAGCCCGTGCTCAGTGTGGTGGTCGGCGAGGAAACCGGGAAGAATCTGGCCTGTCTCGTGGAACGAATCGCACAGTTGCAGGCGCCGTGGCGGGCCGACAAGACGACCTAGCCCGCTTGAAAGACCCATGAAATCGTTCGATCTGCATGTGCCCGTCGGGCCCGAATCGGCTCCCGGTGCCGGCGAACCTGCCGTGTTGCGCGCGGCGGCGGCGGCGACGGGCCTAGCGCCCGACCGCGTGGGCACGGTGGTCATCCGGCGGCGTTCGCTCGATCTGCGCAAGCGCCGTCAGCCACAGTGGGTGTTGCGCTGCGACGTGTTCCAGACCGACGAAGTGCCGCCGTCGGGGGCCTTGCCGCCGCTCGTGCGGCCGTGGCGCCTGGGTAGGCCGCTGCCGGGCTTGCACCCCATCATCGTCGGCAGCGGTCCGGCCGGGCTTTTCGCGGCCCTGCAGTTTGCCGATGCCGGCGTGCGCTGCACGCTGCTCGAGCGCGGAGCGGCGGTCGAAGGGCGCAATCTCGACGTCCGCGACCTGCGCGCCGCGGGCACCCTCGACCCGGAGTCGAACCTGTGCTTCGGTGAGGGCGGCGCCGGCACCTACTCGGACGGCAAGCTTTTCACGCGCTCGAAACACCCATTGGTGCGCGAGGTCTACGAACGCCTGGTGGCGCTCGGCGCAGGCCCGCAACTGCTGGTCGATCACCATCCGCACATCGGCACGAACCGGCTGATCCCGATGGTGCGGCGCCTGCGCGAGGCCCTGCTCGAAGCGGGCCATGACCTGCGCTTCGGCGCGCGCGTCGATGACTTGATCGTCAGGCCCGGCAGCGTACGTCCCACGGTCGTCGGCGTGCGCCTGCAAGACGGCACCGAGATCATCGGCGGGCCGGTGCTGCTGGCCACGGGCCACTCGGCGCGCGACACCTACGCCATGCTGGCCCGCCACGGCGTCGCGCTGCAGCGCAAGGACTTCGCAGTCGGCGCGCGCATCGAACATCCGCAGGCGTTGGTCGATGCGGTGCAACTCGGCGACCTGGCGGGGCATGCGGCGATCGGGCCGGCGGAGTACTTCCTGGCGTGCCAGGTGCCAGGGCACGACGACGGGGCACGCGGCGTGTACTCGTTCTGCATGTGCCCCGGCGGATTCGTGCTGCCGACGCCGACGCAGGCCGGGCGACTGAACGTCAACGGCATGTCCAATTCCAACCGCGGCAGCGGCTTTGCCAACGCGGCACTGGTGGCACAGGTGCGCGCTCACGAGTTCTGGCTCGAACGACCGGGCGATCTCGATGCCGATGCCGAATTCGGCGCCCACGTGGCCGGCGGTGCCTTGCTCGGGCTGGCGCTGCAGGATCGCTTGGAGGCGGCGTGCTTCGAGTCGGGTGGCGGAGGCTGCGTGGCACCGGCGCAGGGGGTGCTCGATTTCGTGGCCGGTCGTGACCCGGTGGCGCTGCCGGAACGATCGACCTACCGCCCCGACTTGCGCCTGGCGCGGGTCGATCGCCTGCTGCCCAGTCGCATCACGCGGGCGCTGCGCCTGGCGATGAGCGAGATCGACCGGCGCCAGTTGCGCGGGTACCTGAGTCAGTTCGGCGTCGTCATGGGCGTCGAGACGACGACGAGCGCGCCCGTACGCATCGTGCGCGGCGACGATCTGCAGTCGATCAGCCACGCGGGACTGTATCCGTGCGCCGAGGGTGCCGGCTACGCGGGCGGCATCGTGTCGTCCGCGATCGACGGGATGGAGGCCGCCCGCGCGGTCCTCGCGTGCCACAGTAGCGTTACGATGCCGGTCGCCGCCGCCGTGCGTCCTGCGGTTTGACGTCAAGCAGGTCGGGCCGCGCGGCGCGAACGTGGGCCAGGTAGAACGGAGCCTCGCGTTGGCGTTCAAGACGGCCGACGTCCGCTTCGTCTTCGAGCCAACGCTGAATCGCGCCCAGCCATGGACCGGGCGGCAGGCCCGTCTCGCTCAAGACCAGCGAACCGAAGCCTTTGGGCAAAGCGGGCAGCTTGGCGTCTCCCGCGGCAATCTCGGGGATGCGCTCGTTCAACTGGCTGGCCAGCGAGCGGACCTCGGCAATGCGTTGGCTGCGTCGCGTCGTGTAGTCCGATTGGCTGAACGCGAGCACATCGTCGAGGTGCGGACCCATGTCGCGGATGAGGCGGCGCACGGCCGAATCGGTCCACTCCGCGGTGTAGACGTTGGCGCGCGCGTGGTTGGCGATCACCCACGCGATGCGATCGCGCAGTTCGGGCTCCATGTGGAATCGACCGGCGACACCCTCCATCAGGCTCGCGGACAACTCCTCGTGGCGAAAGAAGTGGACCTTGCCTTGCCGCACGGTGCGCGTCCACACCTTGCCCGCGTCGTGCATGAGCGCGACCCAGCGCACGACGAGCGACGGCGGGCATTTCTCGACCACCTGCAGCGTGTGGTCGAAGATGTCCTTGTGGTGCACCGGACAGGACTTGTGGAAGTCGATCATGCAAACGACTTCGGGCACCAGCAGTTGCAGGGCGCGGGCATCGTGCAGCCAGCGCAGCCCCGTCGCCGCGCGCGGGGCCACCAACACCGCACCGAAGCGCTCCTGCCACACCGCGCGATCCAGCCCCAGCAAGTTGCCGGCATCGCGTTGGGCGTGGCGCGTCAGGTCCGGCGCCGGCCGCAATCCCGAGGCGGCGGCCCACACGGCGACGTCGAGAATCCGGTGGGCGCCTTCGCGCAGCAATACGCGCAGGTCGCCGGCAGGCCGCAGCCGACCCTGGCTGGCCTCGTCGGGATCGGCGTGGCAGCCGAGGGCGGCCAGGCGTTCGAGCGTCGTCGGCAGGTCGGTCACAGGCACGGTGTTGGGTCCTTGCCCGCTGGGCGATGAACGGCAGGCGGTCGCGGTGTAGCGGCGGGGCGGGCCGCGGTCAATCCCTGACGCGTGCGCCCCCGTCGATTCGCAGGCGGAGGAGCAAACGTCAGGGCGTCGACTGTACAATCTTGACCCCTGCCCTGCGTCCGACGCATCCTGCCTCCGCGCACCGCCCGCACCGGTGCGTGGGGCCCCCGATGGTCGATACCCGCTTTGTCGCAGCGCACCTCCGGTTCGTCGCGTTGACTCTGCCGCTGGCCGTCCTCGCCGCGTCGTGCGGCGCGCCCCAGTTCATGCGCGAGCCCGGTGCGCCCAAGTACAAGGCGCTGCACTACACGCACCCGGTCATGGTCGCGCCACGCCTCGACATGTTGCCCGAGCCGCGCCAGATCGTGGGGTTGATGGCGACGCTGACGAGGGGTGGCGCCGGCGATCGCGCCAAGGTCGCCGGCAAGTTCCGCTCTGAGGCCCGCAAGTACGGCTGCGACGCGGTGGCCGAGGTCAGCTTCGAGACACTCGAAAAGAAGGGGACGCGCCCCGTGCGCGTGCTCGGCAAGGACGGTCGGCCGGAGACGGTGCAGGAAGCGTTCGTGGTGCGCGACTATCGCTGGACGGGCAAATGCGTGCGCACCGCCGATGTCGGTCTGGACCCTGGCGCGGCACCCACAGCGCGCGTGGCCACCGACGACGCGGCCGTCAAGGAATTGCTGGCGTCGGCGACGAACGAGCCGGTCGATCCGGTGCCGGCGCCACCGGCGGGCGGCGCGGGCCCCAAAGAGGCGACGGTCGCCGCCACGCACCCGATCGTGGCCGACTTCGCCCAGCGCCTCGACCGCTATGCCGACACCTACCTGCGCAACTGGCGGGAAAAGCTCCGCGCGCCCGGCCTCGACGCGATGGATGTGCTGGAAGCCTGGAACGAACTCGCCTTCCAAGTCTCCGGCCCGGGAGGCTTCTGGCGCCGCACCGTGCCGCAGAACTGGTGGGGTTGCGCCGGCTCAGTTCCGGCCGAGACGTGCAAGAACATGGAAGCCGCCACGCGGGACCTGGCGCGCTGGGACCGCATGCAGGCGGCCATCGGCGCGATCGAGCCCCAGCAGGCGCTCAGCTTCCTGCGCAAGCAAAAGCCGAAACTGGCCGAGTACCTCGACGCGGTCGTGCCGGACGAGGCGAACCAGTCGAGCATGGAGCACACCGGGTTCTTCAAGGCCCACTTTCAGGCCTCGCCGTGAGGGCCCGTGCAAGAATTACCCAGTCGACCGGCCATCTCGGTGTTGCATCGTGAAATCTCTTCGGCACGGTCCCTTGTCGCTGATCGGGTCGCCAAGTCCGCGGCGGAAGCCGACTCGCAGCGACACGAAGGCGATCGACTTGTTCTTGCGCGCGCCGTGACCCAGGCTGCCAGGCAGGCGAATTCGACAACCCGGCGAACCCGTGCGATGGGTGCCCCAGGCTGGCTGCGCGCAGCCCGCCGTACCTGAGGTCCATGTCCACTGGCAATGTCGCGAAACTGCGAGAGCTCAGGGGCGTCATCGAGGCCGCGATCGGTCCGGTTCATGCTCCGTTGGGCATCATCCTGGGCTCCGGGCTTGGCGCGGTGGCCGATGCCGTCACCGATGCGCGCCGCCTGCCGTATGGCCGGTTGCCGCACCTGTCGCCTTCCACTGTCATCGGACACAAGGGCGAGTTCGTGGCCGGGCGCTGGCGTGGCCGCGACGTGGTCGTGCTGTCGGGGCGCGTGCACCGCTACGAAGGGCACAGTCACGATGCGGTTGCGCTGCCGGTGCGCTTGTTGGGCGCGCTCGGCGTCGATACCGTCATCGTCACAAACGCGGCGGGCGCACTGCACACCCGGCTGCAGCCCGGCGACCTGATGCTGCTCGCGGACCACATCAACCTGAGCGGCGGCAATCCGCTCACCGGCAAGAATGACGCGCCCCTCGGGCCGCGTTTTCCCGACATGACGGCGGCCTACGACGTCGAACTGCGGGCGCTCGCGAAATCGGTTGCCGCACGTCTCGGCCAGGACCTGCACGAAGGGGTCTATGTCGGCCTGCAGGGACCGAGCTACGAGACCCCGGCCGAAGTGCGCATGCTGGCCCAGTTGGGCGGCGATGCGGTCGGCATGTCGACCGTGTCCGAAGTGATCGCGGCACGCCACATGGGCCTGCGCGTACTCGGGCTGTCCTGCATCACGAATCTCGGCGCGGGTCTCGGCTCCGGCACGCTCGATCACAGCCACGTCGGCGCGGTGGCCCAGGCGGCATCGGAGCGCATGATCGCGCTGCTCGCCGGCGTGGTCGATGGCCTGCCGAGCCTGGCTTGTCGCCCGAGGCCGTTCTGATGGCGTTGCCTGCTGTCCCCGACCCCAACGCGGCCTTGGCCGGCCGACCGGACCTCGCCGAGTTGGCGGCGGCGGCTTCCCACGCACGCAGCCGGGCCTATGCTCCGTATTCTGGCTTTCTCGTGGGCGCTGCGCTGCGCGGCAAGTCCGGGCGTGTCTATACCGGCGTCAACGTCGAGAACGCGTCGTTTCCCGTGAGCATTTGTGCGGAACGCGCGGCGCTCGTGCACGCGGTCAGCGAAGGGGAGCAGGCCTTCGACGAGATTGCGGTTGCGACCGATGCCCGCGAGCCGGCGGCACCATGTGGGCTGTGCCGGCAGATGCTGGCGGAGTTCGGGCTGGACCTCGAGGTCACGGTCGTCGGCGCCCAGGGTGTGGCGTGGCGCCGACCCCTGGGCGAGTTGCTGCCCCACGCGTTCACCCCAGGCTCGTTCGAGCCGCGGCCGGCGCGCCTCGCCGGGCACTGATCGGGTCAACTCCGCCGCGGCACGACACTCTGGCGCTGCCACCACCATGCGAGCAGGGTGGCGGCGGAGTCGCCCTGGATCCCGTAGCTGGCCGTCATCGCGCGGCCCATCTCCGTCAATGCGCGCAGCCGATCCGTGTCGTCTTCGGCTTGTTGCGCCGCCTGCAGCGCGGCCGTGCCGTCGTGCCACGCCGACCCGTCGCTCGGCGCCGGCAAGGCTTGAACGTGCGCCGCGGCCAGCTTGATGGCGCGGGACGACAGCGCAGTTCCGCCGAAATCGCGCACGGCGAGCGCCGTCAGCACCGGTGATGCCAGCGCGGCGGCCACTTGCCACAGCGCGGCGGGGTCGCGCGGCACGATCGTGAGGCACGGCACGGAAGGCACGGCGACACCCGCCGCATCGACCCAGGGCTCGAGCACGCGCGTCTGCGTCGCCAGCAGGATCTTGGGCACCAGGCGCTGCGCCAGCCACGGTCCCAGTTTCGTGTGGGCCTCCACGCGGTCGCGGTCCACGCGCGGGGCCTGCCAGACCTGGCCATGGACGCGCGTCGCTCGCTCGCCCCAGCGGCAGCGAGCGAGGTCGATGAGGCCGACGGTCACCAGCGGCGGAAACCGATCGCGGACGTTCGCGGGCACCGCCGCGTCTTCGACCAGGCAACCGCGCAGCCCGTAGTACTGGTCGCGAAAATCAGCAGTGGCGGTGCAGCACCACGCCAGCGGACGAGATCCCTGGCAGTGGATTGCAGGAAGATCTGACGGCTCTGCACCAAGGCTCGCCCACGTCGGTCGCTGGGCGATGCCGCGGGCGTCGGCTGGTTCCATCCATTCCAGGCCGCGGCCACGCCAGCGCGGCACGTCGGCGGGATGGTCGGGGTCGCCCGTGCCAAGCGCGGTGCGTGTCAGGACGGGTGCAATCACGTCGACCTGGGCGTCGAACACGTCGCGCCCGCCGAGCCACAGGCCTGTCAGCACGGCGCGGGCCAGCGTCGCCGCGCGCACTGGGGCCGCGTCGCGCGTGGCCAGCAGCGAACGCGGCTGGATCAGGCACACCACGCCGCCGTCCGGCACCGCGTCGAGGGCCGCCAGCAGGAAAAGCGCAGACGCGTCGGTGTAGGCGTTCACCGCGCTGCCGAAACGGGCGCGCAACCGGTCGCGCCGCGCGCGGTCGTGGGCCGTCGGGCCCTTCAGTTGGCCGAGGAAGGGCGGATTGCCGAGCACGCACGCGAATGTGGCCGGCGCGGGGTCGAGCAGTCCGTCGCCGCACACGATGTGGTCCGCGAGTTCGGCCAGCGGTGGCGCCGCCGGGTCGGCGTGGCGGGCGAGTGCGAGGCGAGCCAGGTCCACTGCACCGGGGTCGATGTCGGTCCCCCACAACGAATGCTGGGCAACGGTGCTGCGGGCGAGCGCCAGGGGGCATTGGTGCACATGCGCCCACGCCGACGCCAGAATCTCGAGTGCGGCGCACAGCCACACCCCGTCGCCACAGGCCGGATCCCAGACGGTCAGGTGCGCCAGCGCAAGGGCCGGTTCGGTTGCTGCCAGGGCGCGTGTCACGAGCGGCGCCAGCACCAGTTCAGTCAGGCGGCGCGCGACATCGGGCGGTGTGTAGAAGGCGCCGAGTCGCCGCCGTTCGGTGCCGAGTCCGGCGTCGTACGATGAGCGCGCGGTGGGGTCGGCCGGGCGAGCGAGCGCTTCGAATGGCACAGGCAGCCCCTGTGCGCGTGTGCGTGCCGGGCCCATCGCCTACGCCAACGCCCGCCCGACCGCCGCCCCCACCGCCCGCTGCAAGCCCGCCAGTTCCCCGTCCACGGTCGCCGCCGGCGTGCGCCACACCGAATGCGGTCGCTCGATGCCGGCCGGCGCCAGCCCGAGCACCTCGTCGCCCGCCACCGCCACGCGCACGGCGTCGGCGCGCGCCGCCCTTCCCAACGGACCCGCGCTCCAACTCAGCGCAAGCGTGCCGATCCGATCCGGCAGGTCGGAGTCATCGGCGCCGCCGGCCACGAGCATGTGGGTGCGCAGGCCGTCGGGCAGGCTCTCCAAGGCCAGGGGCGTCGCGAGCGCGTCGCCCCACGGCGCCGGCAGCAGGTGCGCGAGCTGTTGGTGTGCCGAGAGCGCATCGTTGACGGGGAAAAGCAGGCGCTCGGCCGACTCCAGCGCGCGCGCCGTGCAGCCGGCCTCGTCGGGTTGCAGGGCGAGCGACGAGCGCAGCACGCCCGTCAGGTGGTCGCGCGGGCCCGGGCTGACGCGCAGATCGTGCAGGGTCCACGCCGCGCCGGGACTGCGCGCGATCCAACCGCGCAAGCGTGCCAGCCCGGTACCTGGGGCGCAGTCGATGGCGACGGCGTTCGTGTGGTCGCACGCGGGGAAGCGCCAGATGTTGCGCGGCCGCCGCAGGTCCATGCGCGCCAGATCGACATCGCGGTCCGCGCCGCCCGCCCTGGCACACGGAGCGAGCAGGACGACGTCGGCCCGCGCCGGTGCCGCGTCGGTGAGCGCCTGGACCCAGCCTGCGGTGCCGAGCGCCGGGCCGCGCACGAACACGAGTTCCCAAGGGCGCTGGCTGTGCCCCTGCAGGACGGCGTGCAGCGCGGCGAGCCAGCCGACTGCGACGTCGGGTCCACCCAGGCCCGCGAGGTCATCGCGCCAGGTGCCGCGCCCGCCAGGCCCGGGTGGGTCGACGTCGACAGCGACCAACCACAGCGGCGCGTCGCCGACCGGGGCCGCCGGTCCGGCCGTGCGCACACATACGGCGTCGCCATGCTCCAACGCAACAGCCTGCTCGCGCACGCTGCAGCCCGCCGCAAAAAGCAGGTCGAGCAGCGCGAAGCGAAAGCCGAGCGCGTCGTCGTGGCGGGCGTGCAACAGGCGCGCCGCGCGGGCGAGGTCGAATGGCATGGGGCCTCCTGCGCTGGATTCCGGGACAGGCGCCGGATTATGAGTGCGCCGTGGGCCCCGAAGCAACGTCCGCGGCACCAGCGCGAGGTTGCCGTGGAGGTGGCCGCGCGCATTCTTCAGGTTCCTCTGGCACACTGCCGCCCGCCGCCCGCACGGCCCGGGCCTGAGGTTGCATGCGTCCCGTCCGCGAACTCCGCGTCGCCGCCCAAGACGGCACCGACCTGTGCGCCTACGACACCGGCGGCGGCGACGGCCCCACGCTGCTGCTCTGCAACGGGCTCGGCGGCAACCTCGACGCCTGGCAATACTTTGTCGACGAGTTCGGCGGGCGGCACCGCATCGTGTCGTGGGACTACCGCGGCCTGTACAAGTCGGGCGCGCCGCAGGGCAACGACTACACGGTGTCGACCCAGTGTGAAGACGGCCGCGCGGTGCTCGATGCCCTCGGGGTCAAGCAGGCGATCTTCGTCGGCTGGTCGATGGGGGTCCAGGTCAGCTTCGAACTGTACCGCCACCACCGCGAACGCGCGCTCGGCTTGATCCTGATCAACGGCACCTACGGCCGACCGCTGGCGACGGCGTTTGCGCCGGTCCTGCGTGGCAGTCCGATCGTGCCGCTGCTGCCCGCCGTCACCCGGGCGCTCGAAGCGGTCGCCCACCTGTCGGCGCCGGTGCAACCGCTCGCCCAGAAGATCGCGCAGACGAGGATCTCCCTGAAGGTTCTCAAGTTGCTCGGCCTCGTCAGCGCCAGCCTCGATGAGCGCGTGTTTCTCGAACTGGCCGGCAACGTCGCCGCACTCGACATGCCGCGCTACATGGCGACGCTGAACAGCCTGGCCGACCACTGCGCCGAGGCGATGCTGCCGCGCATCGACGTGCCGGTGCTGATCGTGACCGGCGACCGCGATCTGTTCACGCCGGTCGAGCAGAGCCGCAACATGGCGATGCGGATTCCGGGCGCCGAACTGCTGGTGATTCCGTCGGGCACGCACTACACGCCGCTCGAGTTTCCCGAGTTGATCCACCTGCGTGTGCGCAAGTTCGTCAAGGAGCGGCTCGGCCATGGCTAGGCCGCGGCGCCTTGCTCGGACCCTACGCGCCTACATCCCCTTGCGCGCCGACTCCTCCACCATCCGCCGCGCATCCTGCACCGTGAACGGCAACTCCATCTTGGGCGCTCCCAACGGCGCCGGCACCCACTCTTCGGGCACGGGGGTCAAGGTCGGCCCCCACTGCGACCCCGGCGCGTCGTCGGGATGCACGCCTTCGACCACGTAGTCGTGCTTGGGCCCAGCGTGCGTCGACCACGCCTCGACGCCAAAACGCACCTCCCACGGGTCTTCGATGAGGATGCGCCGGAAGCTCGCCCGCATCCGCCGCACGAAATCCACCGTCCACACCTGCGCCAGTTCCGGCTTGGGGATGCGCGCCGTCCTCACCTCGCGCAGTTCCTGCCCGGGCTCGCCACCCAGCCCGCGCACGCGCTGCAGCGGCAACGGCTCGGTCAAATCGACGTCCATCTCCATGCGCCCGATGTTGCGCAGCGTGAACTGCGGCATCTGGTTGTCGTGGATGGCGTCCATGACGGAGGCCGGCACCATCGAATCGGTGCCCTCCTTGAAGCCGCGCGCGTATGTCTCCTGGAACTGCGAGCGCTTGACGACCGATTCGCTCAGCCGATCGGGCTTGAACTCGTGGGGGCGAAAAACGAAAATCCCCGTCGCCAGCTTGATGTTGCGGTCCAGGACACAGTGGCGCGCCGTCGAAAACCGCTGGCGTCGCGTCACCCGCCCGGCCAGCGGCCACGCGAACATGATCGGCACGTGCAGCAAGTCCCTGGCCCGCGCTTCTAGGTGCCCGCCGTCCGGCTCGGCACGGGGGCGCCGGATGGTTGCAGGGTCAAGGTCCATGGGGAGCCTACGCGTCGCCGCCCTGATCGACCTTTTCGGTCTGATCCTGCTGTTGGTAGAACTCCGAAGTGTGCTGGCGCTCCTTGACGATGCCGAGCGCCAGTTCGATCTCGCGCGTCAGCCGCTCGCAATCGGGGCCCTTGAGGCCGACGACCTTGATCGACACCTCGCCGTGGTCGTCGATGGTGAACTCGATCTCGCGGCGGGTGGCCATCTTCAACTCCTGGCGTTGGCTCGGCGCGCTCCAACCTGACGCGCTACTCGCTCCAGCTGGAAACCTTGATGTGAATCTGCTGGTTCTCGTCGATCTTCTCTTCTTCGAGGGTGTAGCCGCGCTTCGTCACCTCTTCCTTCACGGTGTGGTAAGCATAGCGCTGCACGACCTTGCGCGTGAACTGGTCCTGATTGTAGCCCGCCGTCATCTCGACGAATTCCCAGTCGGCCACGAACGCCACGTTGCCGGTTTCCGCATCCACTGTGACACCGATGTCGTACGTTTTTGAGGCGTGGATCGCGATCTTCGCGCCGGTGGTCTGGCCGAGGTAGCCCTTGACCTTGACCGTCTCGTTCTCGTGGGCCTGGGTGAACGCGAAGCCGAGTTCCTTGAGCACGAGCACCAGGCGCGCGACATTGTTGATTTTCGTCTGGACGGTCGTGAAGTGGGACATGGGGTCTACATCTCCAACCGCGCCTGTTTCTCGTCCGTTGGCGCCGCCTCGTCGGGCGGACTGGCCCGGCGCGCGCGCGACTTTGACCACTCTCGCATTTCTGCGAGCCGCTCGCGCATGGTCATGCTCAACGGAATGATTTCCTTGATGTTCTGGATCAGCCTATCCGTCGTGATGTCCGTCTTGCCGAAGCCCTCGTCGTACGCGTCGTAGAGCGCGGCCACGATCACCTCTTCGAGTTCCGAGCCGGAATAGCCGCCCGAGGCTGCCACGAGCCGGTCCAGGTCGTAGCCGCCCGGATCGCGGTGGCGCTTCTTCAGGTGGATATCGAAAATAGCCTTGCGTTCCTCGCGGTTGGGCAGATCCACGAAGAAGATTTCATCGAAACGGCCCTTGCGCAGCAACTCGGGCGGCAGCATCGAGACGTCGTTGGCGGTCGCGATCACGAACACCGGGCTCGTCTTCTCCTGCAGCCACGTCAAGAACGTCGCGAACACACGCGCCGTCGTGCCGCCGTCCGACGAACCCGACGACTTCGTGCCCGAAAACCCCTTCTCCAGTTCGTCGAGCCACAGGATCGCGGGCGCCACGGCTTCAGCCGTCTTGATGGCGCGGCGCATGTTCTCTTCGGACGAACCGACGAGGCTGCCGAACACCTTGCCGACGTCCAGGCGCAAGAGCGGCATCTGCCACCCCTGAGAAATCGCCTTTGCCGCCAGCGACTTGCCGCAACCAGGCACTCCCAGCAGCAGGATGCCCTTGGGCGGCGGCAGGCCGAACTCCTGGGCCGCGGGCGTAAACGCGTGGCGGCGCTTGTTGAGCCACTCCTTCAGGTAGAAAAGCCCACCGACCGACTCCATGCCGAGCGTCGTCTCGTAGAATTCGAGGATGCCGGACTTGCGGATGATGTGCTTCTTCTCCGCCAGGATCGTCTTGAGACTGAAGCCCTTGTCGCGCACGGAAGTCTTTTGGAAGACTTGCGTCGCCTCCGACTCGGTCAGCCCGAGCGCGGCCTCGGCGATCTCGCGCTGCATTTCTGGATTCTCAAGCACCTTCGCGAAGTTCTTGCCATAGCGCTGCGACTTGGCGCCCGCGAACGCCTGCTCGCGCACGATGTCTTCGAGGGTCTGGCGGTCGGGCAGATCGAAATCGACGACGACGAGGTCCTTCTCCAGTTCCATCGGAATTTTGACGGTCGGGCTCAGGAACACGATCGACCGCTTCGCCTGGGTCGGGTCCTTGAACTGGCCAGGGATGTCGCGCACGCGGCGCGCCACCATGGGGTCGTTGAAAAACGGATGAAAATCGCGGAGCACCACGATCGCGTCGCGCGTCAGGTTGTTCGCGATCCAGTCGAGCGCGCGGATCGGGTCGCGGATGTCGCCCGGCACGTCGGCCTGGTCGCAGCGAAATCCCTGGCTGCAGCTCCACTTGATCAGCTGACGCGGCTTCCACGTCGTTACATCCCAACGCTCGCGCAAGTGGGGACTGTCGAGCACGGCGACATCGCGCAGCCAGCTCTCGACGCGGTCCTCCTCGGCCGACACGATGTAGATCAGCTTGTACTGGGCGCGGACGAGGTAGTGCAGTTCATCGACGGCGGCGGGCACGGTGCGCCCGGGCGACGCGGCGACGGCCTCAGCTATGGGAGAAGCGCTTGTAGTCATTCAATTTCCTACGATCCAAGAGACTTCCGCACCGACGCCACCATGCGCTCCTGCTCCTTGAGATCCTGAGCGAGCACGATCGCGATGTCGTTCATCAGTTCGATGGAGTCGCCCAGATCGCCGGCCGCCGCCTTGTGCTTCTCCATCTGTTGCGCGTAGCGCTTGATCAGGTTGGCATTCGACGCCGACGCCGACACCGTATCGGCCAGCGCTTCGAGGGTCTCGGGCACATCGGCCGGCACGGTCGGCCCCTTGGGCGCTTGGTTCTCGGCGAGTGCTTCGTTCAGCCGCACTTCGGTGTCGCGCAGCTTGGCTTCGAGGGTCTCGACCCGCTTCTGGCCCTGGGCGAGTTCGGCTTCGAGCGCTTTCGTCGCCGCGCCCGTCGCCTCGACGGCTTCGAACTTGACCTGGGCGCGCGCGAGTTCCTTCTGCACGCTCGACAGTTCCTCGCGCAGTCGCTCGATTTCGCGCGCCTTCGCCTTGAAGTCGGGGTGCTCGCTCACATCGACCAACGCGGCCGGCTTGCGTTCGGCGGCTGTCTTGGCGGCCTCCAGTTCGGCCTTCATCGCCTCGGCACTGCGCTGGGCTTGCATGGCGCGCTCCTGCAGTTCGTCCACGCGGCGGGTCGCGTTGTGGTAGTCCTGCAACAACTGGCGCTTTTCGTGTTCCAAGTCGCTGATGCCGACGCCCATGCGGACCTGCCTGATTTCCATGTCCTTTTCGCGCAGGTCGATCTGCAATTGCTGGATCTTGTCTTCCTTCTCCTGAATGACTTCCTGTAGCAGGTTGATCTTGCGCTCCAGACGCCCTTGGTCGTTGGACTCGCGGTTGAAGCTCGACTGCAGCGACTCATTCTCGTCGCGGGCGGCGCGCAGTTCGTACTCCAACAGGTCGAGCTGCCGCTGCAACTCCTCGATCTGTCGGTCTTTCTGCGTGATGCGGACCTTCAGCCCAGACAACTGCTCCGTGGCGTCGGTCGCCTTCTCGCGTGCGGCCTGGATTTGCTGCTCGAACTCGGTGGCGCGCCGCTCTGCCTCGAACAGCCGGTCTTCCTGCTCGCGCAATTCCGCCCGCGTCTTTTCGAGCTCCTTCTGGATGACCTGGTTGTGCTCCTTGAGCTTGACGTACTTCTCGCTCAGGCCCTCCAACTCGACTGAATAGCGCATCGCGCGCGGCTCGATCGCCTTGACGTCGGCCTCCGCTCGCGTCGCCCGCGCCTCGGCCTCGGCGAGCGACTGTTCGAGCGCGCGCACCCGGCGGCCCAGTTCACCCGCGTCGCCACCGCCAGCGGACGTCGGCGCCGGTCGAGCGGTCGGCTGCGATACCACGGGGGCCTGACCCGTCGGCACGGCAGTCCGCGCCGCGGCGGGCCGGTCCGCGGACTGCGGTTCGGGGCGGGCACTCGGACCGGCCGCCGGGCTCGGTTCGCGCCGGGTGGTCGCCGCGCCGATGGCGCCTGCGCGGGCCGCGTGCTGCTGCGTCTGCTTGTCGGCCACCAATGCGACGAGCTTGGCCTGATCTTCGGCCTTGAAGCCTGTGGTCGGCATTGCCTTGGCGACGGGTCGTTCGGCTTGCGGCGCACCGCCGCCATCCTTTTTCGATGAACCTGGGCGCAGGAAGATTTCGAGCACTTCGCCGCAACGGACCGTGTCGCCCTCGCGGATGACTGCGCGCTGGGTGCGCTCGTTGTTGACGAAGCTGCCGTTCGACGAGCCGAGGTCCTTGATGTAGTAGCCGTCCTCGTCCCAACCGATGCGGCCGTGGTTGCGCGAAACGGTTGTCTCTTTCGAGTAGACGGTCGACCCCGGGTTGCGCCCGATGGTCACCGGTTCCATGTCCGGCCCCGCCGGGTGCTGGACCCAGTTGCCCGACACGTCGCGCCACTCAAGGTACATGCGGCCAAGCCTCCGGGAGCGCGTACCCTGTACAGCCGAATTCGCGCGCCCCGAGTCTAGTGCAGCGTCAACCGCCCGTGCAAGGTACGGCGGGAACCGGTGTTCAGAAACCCTTCGCCATCACGGCGGGCATGCCGCGCTCGATCTCGCGCACGCTGTGGGTCATGACAGCCAAGCTGTGCCGGTCATAGGCTTCGACAACCATCGCGATGCCGATCTGCTCGTCGGGAAAGTCGCGCAGGTCCTTGACCTGGGCCCGCCGCAGCCCGTCGCCGCGCCACATGATCTCGAAGCGGTTGCCGCGCGCCACGTTGTCGTCGGCACCCTTGTCGATGTAGACGTAGTGCCAGGCGCCCGCCGCCGTTGTCTCGTGGTGGAAATCGACGATCGTGCCGACGAGTTCGACCTTGTTCGGCACCGGCTTCACCAGTTGCAGTGGCTCGAACACGTTGGTGACGAGGTCGCCGCGCGAAATTTCGCTGTAGGCACGCGTCAGCAGCACCGTCGCCAGCGGGCGCGCGGTTGCCAGCACCTTGCCCTCGCCCAAGAAGTTGATCTTGAAGCCGACGACCTTGCCCGTCAGGGGATGCACGACCTCGCGCTCGACCCGGTAGAAGGTGAAGCGGTCGGCGTCGCGCACGCACGGCCCCGAGAACACTTCGGGTTCGGCCGGGTTCTTGTCGAGCGAGACGATCTCACCGTCCCTGGAGTCGGCCGCGTCGTCGGCCTTGGCCTTGTCGGTCGCTTCGCGGCAGCGCCGCATCAGGAAACGCACGTACACTTCATCCAACGTGCCGAGCATGTTGCGCTCTTCGCGGCTGGCCTCGATCGTGCCCGACTCCCGGTAGTCGCGGCTGGTGATGTACCCCACGCGGCGCGCGAGCTCCGTTGGGGCCGACTTGACGCCTTCGTAGCGCGAGCCGGCAAACGTCAGCGCCTTCTGGGCGATACCCTGCGGCGGCTTGCGCGACAGGTAGAGCAGATCGCCGGCGTAGATCAGGTGCGGATTCGTGATCTGCGGGTTGTACGACCACAGCGACGGCCAATACCACGGCTCGTCGTAGAGGCCCTCGGCAATGGACCACAGCGTGTCGCCCGGCTCGACGACGTAGGTGCGCTCGCCGGCCACGTTCGACTGCTCGACGCGGATGGCCGGCTGCGACACGTCGGGCACGGACACCTGGGCGGCGGCGAGGCCCGGCACAGCAGCCGCAAGCACAGCGGTCGCAAGCACGGCGCTTGCAAGCACAGCGCTCGCGTGCGCGGCGATGGCGGCGGTGGCGCGCGCGCTCATGGCTCGCCCCTCGGTTTCTGCAGTTCACCGGCGGCCAACTGCCCTGCCGGCGTCGTCGGGAACTGGCGCACCAGCTGCCGCAGCACGTCGTGGGCACCCTTGTCGTCGCCGAGTTGGCTGTACGAGCGCCCGAGCTTGAGCAGGGCGTCGGGCACCTTGTTCGCGCGCGGGTACTCCTTGCAGACCCGCAAGAAGGCCTGGGCCGCCTTGAGCCACAAGGACTGCGCGTAATAGCTCTCGCCAATCCAATAGAGCGCGTTGTCGGCGAGCTCGTGGTCGGGGTAGAGGCGCTGCAAGTTCTCGAATTTCGTGCGTGCCGGCTGCAACTGCCCGCTGTCGAGCAGGGCCTTGGCGTGGGTGTAGAGCGCGGCGGCGGGGTCGAGGTTGGGGCGCAGCGGCACGGCCGACGTGTCCTGCTGTGGCGGCGGGTCGTCGGCAGGTCCGCTGGGTCCATTGGCGGGTTCGGGGTCGGCGCCGGTACCGGGCACGAGGATGTCGGGGCTGCCATCGCGCCGGGCGCTGCGGACGGGCTCCGTCGCCGTGCGGCCAGGCTGGGCCCCTTCGATCGGCGGCACGGGCCCGGGCTCGACGCGCACGGTCGGCAGCCGCGGAATCCAACCGTCGTCTCGGCTGCCATCGGCGCGGCGCCCGCCATCGACGCGGGCACTGTCGACCCGCGCGGTGTCGATCTTCTCTTCGATCATGACGAGGCGGTTGCGAAACTCATCGAACTGCACGCGAGCGGCGGCCTGGCTGCGCTTGAGGTCATCGAGTTCGTCGCGCAGGGCCCGCGTATCGCTTTGGGCCTGGGCCAACTGAGCACCGCTGCAGGCCCATGCCGACACGGCGCACGCGATCGCCACAACGAGCGCGGCGCGCTGGCGCCAAGTGGTGCCACGGGCGTGTCGGGTGGCGGGGTCAGAGGCGGGCAGAAGTTCCGTTCGCACGCAATCTCGCTCGGGCGCTGGGAAGGGCCCCGCGGCCATACCCCCGGGGACAGGGTCAGCCGATACCTTCGCGATCTACCGGGCGGGCGCGGGAAGTCAAGATTTGCCGGACGATCCGCCCGCTGCGGCGCGCAAAACCCGCCACGCAGCGCGGACGATGGCAACCGGTCGAGGGGCGACGGTGGCCCACGCGAGGCCGGTGCGCCGGGCGATTGCAGCCACCACGCCCATGCCAGGGACCGGGACCCGCCCGCCTCGCCACTCGATCGCGGCCACGCGACCGATGATCGCAGACGCGGGCAGTTCCGGGTCGGCGGCCAGGTTCGTATCGCCGCGCGTGCGGATGCGATTGCCGTCGATGGCACGCACGCGGTGGACGAACACGGCGCCCGTGCGCGTGCCGACGAAAGCAACGACGTCGCCCGGACACAAGGCGGCAACTCCCACGCGCTCCAGGCCGACGCGCAAGGGGGCGGCGAGCGGCCACATCGAGCGGCCGGCGACGTCGTACCAGTCCAATGGGTCGCACACTTTGCCGGGAGGCGTCACGTTGCCGGGGAGCGTGTCGTTCACTTTGCCGGGGAGCGTGTCGTTCACTTTGCCGGGGGCTGCACGCGGGCGCCCTGGCCCTTCTTTGGGCGGTAGATCGGAAAAACGAACCGCTCCGGGCGCGGCAGGCGTGGGCCGCCGCTGGGCACGCCTTGCCACACCTCCGGACCCAGCGGTTGGCCGGTCGCGGCTTCGTAGGCGGCCATCCGGTAGCGTGTTTGCTCGTGGAACTGCACGGGAGCCTTGCGAAAGTCGCCTGTCTGCTTGAACGCCTCGCCAGGGCAGTACGCACAATGGCCGCTGCCGCCACACGACGTGCAACTCGTCCGATCGCGGTTCTTCCACGCCACGATCTGCTGGCGCTCCACCGAGCCGCGCCAGATGGCGGCAAACGACTGTTCGCGCAGGTTGCCCAGCGCCATGGGGAACTGCGCGCACGGCCACACCGCGCCATCGGGGGTCACGTAGGCCCGGCTGCGACCGGCACTGCACGCGCCCTGGCCCTGGCGTTCCGACACCGGTGGCCGCGGGGGAGCCGGCGTCAAGCGCAGGCGTTTCTCCTCGGCGCGCTGGAAGTCGGCCGGCGGCATGGCGAGCACGTCGAGGTCCTCGTTGCCCAGGTGGTTGCGGAAGATGTCGTTGCCGAACACCACGTTGCAGCCCTGCGCGCTGAAGCAGGCGAAGAGGGCTTCCATCTCGTCGATCGTGTTGCTCTGCACGACGCAACTGACGCGCACGGCCACGCCCGCCGCGCGCAGTTCGGCGATGCCCGCGCACGTCGCCGCCAACGATCCGGCGCGCTGGGTAAAGGCGTCGTGCACGGCGGGGCGCAACGAGTAGACGCTGACATGGACTTGCGCGATGCGCAGCGCGGCGAGGTGGCGGGCGCGCGCGGCGTCGATCAACCCGGCGTGCGATTTCAGGGTCTGCGCGAACCCGCGCTGGGCCGCATACGCCAGCAGTTCGTCCATGTCGGCGCGTTCGAACAGTTCGCCGCCCGACCAGAGCAGCTTCCACACGCCGAAGTCGGCAAGTTGGTCGACGAGGGCCCGCAGTTCAGCCCCCGTCATCTCCGGCCAGGTCGTGCGGTTGTCGAGGTAGCAGTGTTTGCACGCCAGTCCACAGCGGTAGGTCGCGTCGATGTGGACGGTCTGCGGGACGTCGGCGCGCTGCACCGCGGCGTGCAAGGCCTGTGCGATTTCCCTGGAAGCGGCCGTGATCACGCGGACTCCTGCTGGGCTGCGTACGCCGCCAGGGTCTCGGCAATGGTCTCTGGCGAATCGTCGAGACAATGCGACAGGAGTCCCACCGGAACGTCCCGACCGAGGGCCGCCGCAGCGTCGAGCAACCAGGGCGTGGCGGCGCCGCCGGCATAGTAGGCCCGCGCCAGGACGAGTGCGGCCCGCTCACCTGCAGGCGCGGCGACGACCTCGGTGCGGGTGCGCACGTTGGGCAGCAACACGAACAGGCCCCCGAGCGGCAGCACAAGCGCGTGTTCGCCAGGCAGGCCGCGCCACTCCGCATGGTGCCAGGCGGTCCAACCTGCCGGCGTCGGCACAAGGTACGCGATCTCGTCGTGGCTCGCCACGCCCGGAAACCGCCTGGCGAGCGTCGTCTTGCCCACTCCGCTGTGCCCCGCGATGACCCACGCACGCCCGCCCGCCTGCAAGGTCGCCGCGTGCAGGGCGATGCCGCCGCGCACCAGGACTTCTGCGAGGCCCGCCGTGAGCATGCCTTCGACGGCCGCGTCGTGGACCCCTTCCGGCTGTTCGTGGGGCACGTGCAGGGTCAGCGTTCCTTGGGCCGAGGTCCGGTCCAACTCGACCGACGCCCACGGGGCGCGCGCGGCATAGCCGTTGGCGTCAAAGCGACTGAACACGACGGATTCTTGGCGGCTGCCAGGCACCGCGCGGTAGCCAAACCGGATCGCAGCGGGCCCTTGTCGTTCCAGCCAACGTCGCCTGAACACAGGCCCGCAGTGGGCCGGAACCTCGAATTGCAGCGTCACGGGTCCAAACCGGACATCCGGACGCCGAACCGGCAGGCCGCGCGCGTGAAGGTCTTCGAGCAGCGAACCCGCTCGGCTGCCGGGCATCGTCAGTCCGTCGTGGAGTTAAGGGTGTCGCAGCCAGGGATGTTGGTACCCAGCAATTCGAGCAGTTCGGCGTCGACCGTCTGGATCGCTGGCGCCGCGTAGGGAGCCTTGGCGGGCACACCTGTGCTGCCGTCGCTCTCGCCCTGCGGCGTGTTCGGAGAGTCGTTCATCTGCATGGCCCTGCTCCTGGTGGCGCGCCTCAGCGCCGCGCCAAAGGGGAAAAACGCCCCCGTCGTCAGTACATGATCACGAGCGACCCGTCCGTGGATCCGATGGCCGCGTCCGCGACGCCGTCGCCCGTGAAGTCGTCGAGCGGCGCGATGCCCACACCGCCCCATGAGTTCGAACCGATGCCCCACTTCGGGTCGCCGGGCTTGAACGGGTTGCCGAATTCGATGTCGGCCACGGCGTAGCTCGCGGCAGTTCCCGTCGCCGAAGCTCCGGCCGCGCCGGGCCGCACCAAACCGTGCCGAATGGTCACGATGGACGATGCGCCTGGCATGAAAAACGCCGGCCGGCCGTGGATCAGGTCGACACTGCCGCCGCCAGCCGCGCCGACCTTGCCGAAGCGCTGCAGCCCGGCCACGAATGCGTCGGCCACAAACCCGTGGGGAACCTGGTAGAGCCCCGTTTCGCCGGGCACCGGCGTAGTTAGCAGGAACGCCACGCCGCCGAGCGATTTGTTCAGCGCACTCCCGCGCAGCCAGTAGATGCCGCCCGTCTTGCCGAACGAAGAGCCGCCCTGCTGCTGGATCACGAGATCGACCAGGCCGTCGCCATCGAACTCGACGGCATCCATCTGGAAGCCGATCACGTTCGCGCCGAACTGCGTCGCCGACGTCCCCGCGCTCACGTGGACGGCACTCGCGCTCGCTGGCAGCGTGGTGTCGTACTGGGCAAACTCGAGCACCTGATCCCCCGCCGCCGGCCGCCCCTTGACGAGGCGCACGCACTCCGCCGACGTCGACTGTTGGATGCCCACGTCTTCATACTGGGTGCCCTTGCCGTCGCCATCGAGCAGCAGGTTGCCGAGGCCCCAGATCGCCGCCCCGAAGACTGGCGCACTGACCGGATTCTTGATGTTCAGCGTGATGACATTGTTGTCCTTGCGCTGCGTGGCGTTGTCGATGTCGATCGTCAGCGTCTTGCCGTCCGCGAGCGTCGCGTTGCCGGGCACGATCAGGACACGGGTGTAGGTGACCGTCGCCGTCGGAAAGGTGGTGACGCCGAACGAGTCGATCGGCAGGCCGGCCGCCGACTTGGCTCCGGTGAAGTTGCCGGTCACGTTCATGCGCAGGACGCCGAACGGCAACGGGTTCACGATGCCCGTCACGATCAGCGCCGGCGTCTTGCCCAGCGTGCCGGCCTTCTTGCCCAGGTACACGTGCACGCTGCGCAGCTTGCCCACGCCGATGCCGTTGCCGACCACGAGATCGCCGATGCCGTCGCCGTTCATGTCGGCTGCGCGCCCCGTCGTGGCACCCAGGCCGCCGTCCTTGTTGTCGAAGCAGGTGTAGCCAGTGCCGTCGAGGCTGTCGATCGTCAGCGCCGCCAACAGGCCGTCGGCGCCCGCCTTGCGGCCGTAGACGACACACAGGGGAGCTTTTTCGCCGCCGCCCGCCACGAAGTCCGCCAGGCCGTCGCCGTTGAGATCGCCGACTGGGAAAGCCCGCGAACGGAACTCGGGCACGTCGAACAGGCCCTTGGTCACCACCTGCAGGTAGCGCAGCCGCAAGTCCTTCGTCGTGATGACGTTGGAAACCGGCGAGCGGTTGCCCGCGGCGTCGACCGCCTGGATCGCGAATGCGTACTGGGTGATGCCGTCGTCGACCATCGGATTGAACTTGCAGACGTCCGAGCCCACGCGCGGGTCGGGACCGTCTACCTGAATCGTTTCGTTGCCGCCAGCGTCCGTCGGGGTCGAAATCTTCGCAAACGGCAGGGCCTTGGCATCGCACGCCGCCTTGAACTCGGTCTCGTTGGCGAGCGCCGTCTTCTTGACGTAGCGCACGTCGTAGCTCGCCGCCTTGCCCGTCAGCCCGTCGTCGCCAACCGCCGTGAAGCGCAGCGCGATGCCGGGCAGCCGCGGCTTGAGGTCGCTCGCCTGCAAGGGCAGGAGCACGGGCGCGGCCGGCGGCGTCCAGTCCGCCTTGATCGCAATGGAGGCCTCGGCCGTATTGCCCAGCGCATCTTGCACGGTGGCGCGCACGATGTTGGTCGCGTTCTCCTGCAAGGTCGCGTGCTGCACCTCGACGGTGGCCGTACCGGCGGTGTCGAACGTCTTCGGCAACGTGACGGACTTCTGTGCCAGGTCGGCAGCCGCGCCACCCGCGACCGTGCGCTGCAGCGCAGTCACCTTGCCACCCTTGAGGCCGCTGTCGGTGACCTGCAAGAGCAAGTGGAGTTGGTGGCCGGGCGTGGCGGGGTCGGTGTCGGACGGTTTGCCGACCGTGCCGCTGACGCCCCCTGGGGTCGCGACGCTCTGCACGGTGCCTGCAACCCACTGTGCCACGGGATTCGTCAAGTCGGCGAGCACACCGATCGCCCCCGTGCTGCCCTTTGCGGTGCCGACGGTCACGCCCTCGAGCGAGAACTTGGCGCCATCGGCCACCGTCACATCGAAGGTGGCGACGGACGCGGTCGGCGCCTTGCTCGCGACCTCCTTGCCATCCTTCAACAGCTGGACCGCCGTGACCGTGCCGCACGGGCCGAAGAACTCCACCATGACCTTGGCAGCCACGCTCGCGCAGTTCTTGCCCTTGTCGGCGCAGGACTGTGTCGTGAAGGCGCCGCCTTGCGGAAGCCCCTTCATCGACAGGAGGCAGCCCGACAGCTTGACGGCGAAACCCTGCTCGACCTTGGCCGTGTTGCCCGAGGAGTCCTTCGCCGTCAGCCGCGCCGAATAGTTCGGGGTGGCGCCGAACGGCACGGTCAGCAAGATCGTCGGCTCCTGCTTGCCGGGTGCGGTGACCGTGCCGCTGCCCACGGGCGCGTAGCCGGCACACTTGGCGAACGTCGCATCGCAGTCCGCGCCCAATTCGAGCGTCCATGATACAGCGTCGGTCGTGGTGAACTGCACCGTGACCTGGTAACCGCCCACGGCGGGCGCCGCGTCGGCAGCGTCAGCAAACGTCGCACCCTGCGCAGGTGCATCGATCTTCAACACGGGGGGCTTGGTATCGACCCCAACGACGGCCGGCGTCGTCTGGACCGTCGCGGTGTTGCCGCACGCGTCGATGAGCTCTGCCGTCAGTTCATGCTGACCGTCACCGAGCACGCCGTACTTCGCGTGGGGATACTTGGTCGCGCCGCTGGCGAACGCTTCGGTCGCCTTCGTCACGCCGGCGTCCTTCAACACCGCGGCTTTGCCCTCGACATCGACCGTGCCGGCGTCCGCGATCAGTTCGATGTCGAGTGGATCGCCCGCCAGCAGGGTCGCCTTGCCTGTAGCCGGCACCGCAAACGTCGCCGCCGGCTTCGTCGTGTTGACTTGCCACGTCTGCGCGGCCGACTCCTTGCCCTTGTTGCCGACCGCGTCCAGCGCCTTGGCGACGACCGTGACGGCCCCTTCGACCGGGATCGGCACGTTGAGGGTGACGGTCTTGTTCTGCGACTGCGCCGTCGCCGCGATGGCATCGTTGACCAGCACGAACACCAGCGCATCCTCGTTGGCCAAGGTGGCGACGAACTTGAACGTGCCGCCGGCCTTCGTGTCGGGTGCGGCGTCGAGCTTGCCCGACAGGCAACCGGCGGGCACATCGGCAGCGCTCGGCCCGACCAGCGACGCCAGCACCGGCACGATGCTGTCGAGCACGATGGTGCGGTCCTTGCCGGTGATGGACGGGCTGCCGAGCGACGACGTCCAGTCGATGCCGGTCCCTGCGTCGGACGTCTCGGCGGTGAAGTGGTACTTGCCGTCCGTCAGCGCCGACATGTCAAAATCGATCAGGTTGTTCTGCGACTTCGTGATCGAGACGACTTCGTTGTACCCGGCTTGCTTGCACGGGCCCTTGCCGACGCCCGGCGTGTCGGAGCACAGCCGCACCAGCGCGCCCGACGGCATGCCGATCACGTTGACGGTGATGGTCTTGGACGAATCCGCGTTCCACGGGGTCGCACACGTTCCGCCCGCGCAGACGCCGAGGCCGCACTCCGCCGTCGCCGTGCACGGCTTGGCCACGATGCCCAGGGGGGACTGGAACTGGATTTCAGGCTGCTTCGAAATCACAGTCGCGACCACGGTCTTCGAAGCCGGGTTGCCCGCCGCGTCTGCGGTCGCGAACACGATCTTGACCTTGTTGCCGTCGGGCAGCGTGACGACCCCGAAGCTCACCGCACCGATCTGACCGTCGGACACGTCGGCAGCGACCGTGGCCGGATAGCTGCCGTTCTTGGCGCCGTTGTCGTCGAACACGTCGGCAACGACCTTCGTGCCGGCGCTGACGCCCGACACCTGCACCTGCAGGTTGACCTGCATGCCGTCCGCCGGGTTCTGGTTCACGTCGTCGAGCGCCGCCAGCGTGAAGGTCGCGGCGCCGCCCTTGGCCGGCGAAGACAGGCTGCCGAAGACCGGCGCGGTGCGGTCGATCTTGATCGTGACGACTTTGGATGTCGCCGTCTGGTTGGCCGCATCGACCACCTTGGCGGTCAGTTCACACGTCGTCTGATCGGCCAGCACGATGCCGGTGAACGGCGCTTTGCCCGCAGCTACGACGCCCGCCACCGCCTTGGATGCCGCGCCGCACTTGACGGTCAGGGTCACCGCGCTGTCGTCCTCGGCATCCGTCGTCGCCACATCGACCTGGGTCACACAGTTCGCCACGCCTGGCAGACACGCAGCCGCCGTCAGGTTCAGGTTCGACCCGTCGGTCGGCGCGGTGATCGTGGCCGTGGGCAACTTGTTCTTGAAGCCGAGGTCGATCGCCGCGGAGTAGCCGATCGCCTTGGGCGTGGCGGCGAGGTAGGCGCCGACTTGCAGCGTAGTTGAGCCCTTCGACAGGCCGCTGATTTCGAACGAGTACGTGCCATCGCCGACATCGGTCACCGGGGCAGCGACCTTGGCGCCGTTGACGAGCACGTCGAGCGTCGCGCCGGGCATGGCCGCGCCGTTGGGCTTGGCGACCTTGACCTTGACCGTCAGCTTGTCGGTGATCACGCTGCCTGAGCCAAGCGGTTGCAGGAACGTGACGACCGGCGCCTCGGAAACGAGCGTGATCGTGCTGACCGCCGTCTTGGTGACGTTGCCGACCGTGTCGGTGGCGGTCGCATGGACCGCATTCGGTCCCGCCTGCAGCGAGATGCCCTCGAAGACCACCTTGCCCTTGCCGAGCAGGCCGGATTGACAGGAAACCTTGGCGCCGCCGACGTATACGCACGCACTGGCCGCGTCGGCACTGGTCACGGTCAATTCGACATCGATCTGGTAGCCGGGCTTGGGGTCCGAGTCGAGGTCGTCGGCAGCCGTCAGGGTCGCTTTCGAAGGCAGCGTGATGGCGACGCTCGGCCCCTTGGAGTCGAGCGTGAAGTTGCGCTTGACGGTGGAACAGGTCTGCTCCGAAGCGACGTTGCCGAGCAGATCGGTGGCGTCGAACGTGATGACGTAGGCGCCATCGGGCAGCGTCTCGGCCGGCGCTCCGACTTGGAGGGCGAGCGTGGTCGACAGCAGACCCTTCTTGGGCTGGCCGACCGCCAGCGCCGGATACGCGCCCCCGCCCGGCACGGCAATGACGGCCTTGACGTCGCGGTTCTCGAGGTTCGTGGTCGTCAGCGCCACGTTGAACGACGCCGTGGTCAGCGTGACGTCGCCTGCCGGCAGCGCCACTTTCAAGCATGGCGCGGGCAGGGCCACGGTGACGGCAACGTCCTTTTCCGACTGGCTGGGGTTCGGCGCATTGTCCTTGGCCATGCACGTCACAGCGGAGCCCAGGCTCTCCACGTCGATGACGACGGGGACCGCCAACGAAGTCGCGGCTGCGTCGGAAAACTTCGCCGAGCCCGATGCCGTCGGCGGATACGCCACGTTTGGCCCGGACTTGCGGCAGAAGATCGACACCTCCGTGCTGAGGTCCGGTGCGGCCTGAAAGTTCACCGTCACGGTCGTCTCGTACGTGAGCGCCGTTTCGGGCTTGCCGTCGTTCTTGGCGTACAGCACCGAGCCGCCGACCGGGTCTGCGATGACCATCTTCCCCTGCCCGGCAAAGACCACGTACGTCGTCGACAGCGACTTTTCGAGGCCGCAGCCATTCTTCGCGGTGATCTGCAGCGCGTAGCTGCCCGATGACGGAAACGAGACGGGAATCGAGAACGTATTGTCGATGTCGAGGCTGACGGCCGGCAGGTCCTTGCCGTCGAGCTTGGCCGTGATGCCGTTCTTGTCGGCCGTCGTCAGCGTCGATGCGGTGCCGACGATCACGGTCTGGATGCCGGGCGCGGCCGCGTCCTTGTCGTCGCTGTTCTTCAGCACATTCTTCTTGTCCGGCGTGGGCTGCAGGATCGTCAGGGTCGGCGCCTTCGTGCCGACGCTCACCGCCAGCGGGTCCGAAGGGGTCGAGGGGCGGCCCGGATGGTCCTCGTCGCTGACGAACGCCTGCACGGTCGCGGTCTTGCCGTCGACTTCATCGTTGCTGGGCGGCGTGAGCGTCGCCGTGATGAGTGCGGAACCGCCGACGAGCAACACCTTGGCCGTATCGGACTTCGCGCCCTCCGTCGTCGTGACCGCGAGCCGGGCGTGCGTGCAGCCGACCGACTTCGTCGTTACCTTGAAGTTGGCCTGCAGGCCGGGCGTCTGAGGGTCCACGTCCGTATTCTGGCAGCCGGCCGTGAACGCCTTGACGTCGGCCAGGCAACTGTCGGTGCAGTCGAGCTTGATCGACTTGATCTCTGACGAGGCGTCGCCGCCGGGCACCTTCGCGACCACGGAGATGTTCGGAGCCACCGTGCTGCACTCCAGCGTGATCTTGAGGCGCGCTGCATTGCTCTGCGCCTTGGCGGTCGCCTTCGTCACGCCGTCGATCTGGACTTGGAGGTCGGTGCCGTTCGGCACGTTCGTCGTCGTCACAACGACATCGACCTGCACGCCCAGTTCCGGGTACTTGTCTGCGTCGAGTGCGACCGTCGCCGTCGATGCGGTTTCGAGCACGTTGCCGTCCTTCGTTTCGACGAAAAAGGCAACGGTGGGCTTGACGACCGGGACGTCCTGCGTGTCGCCGCCGCCCGCGTCCGACGTCGCGTCGGCGGGGCACGCCACTTTGCCGCAGGGCCCCCCGACAGGTTCGTCATCGCTACAGGCTGCGAGTCCCGCGCACAGGCTGGCGGCGACAAGCGCTCGCAAGGACACGGAAACATGGCCGTGCTGCTTGAGTACCCCGATCATGCTCTCTCCTTGTTCCTTCGGCCCGGTCCGCTGCAATTGAGTTCAAGGCGATCCAGTGGGTTAGTGCGATCTGGGTCTGCGGCGACAGGCTCCGACTCGGGGGGCCGTGCGCTCAGACCGGTTGGCGCTCCAGCACGCGGCGGACGACCAACTCATCCAAGAAATTCAAGATGTCTGCTAGCGCGCGCGCCAAGCCGACGTCGTAGCGTGCGGCAACGAGCCCAGCCAGGGCCACGGCATCGGCCGTGCCGGCGGCGATGGCTTCGAACACATCGACGGCGGTGCCGGGCAGCAGGCGGTGAAACGCGCGGTCGTCCGTCACGACGAAGACTTCGCCCCCGACGCAGCGGTGTGCGGCGAGTGGATGGACGCGGTAGCGAACGGCGGTGTCGGTTGGGGTGCTCATCGCAGTCAAGCCTTGGGACGGGCAAAAGCCAGCGCCGAATGCGTGTAGGTGGGACGCGGGCCGCTCGCTGCGGCTGTTGCCCCGGACTTGGTGGCCGACGGCGGCCAAAAAGTTGCGCGCACAATTCTTTGGCTCAGCACCAGCGGCGAGCGCTGAATCCGGCCTCGTGCCGCAGGGTTCGAATTCGGTCAGCACCCTCCCGACGAGCGGCGCACAGTCGAAGCCGGTCCCGACCCACGACCGACAATGCCCGCTGCCGTGCATTGTGCAGCACGGGGGTGGCACTGACAAGGGCACCCGCCGCCCCCGGTCCACCGCCTTCGGCGCAGTTCTGCGTTGTCGCTGCGGAATCGGCGTTCGAAGTACCGGGTGTCCGTCTTCAGGCCGACTCCTTGCTCCGCCTTGATCGGCATCCGAATTCGGCGGCCGGGGATGGGAGGCGGTGGTGAATCCTGGCCGCAAGCCAGCAACACGATTGCAGACTGCCGGTCATACGGGCTGGTGGCGCTCCGCGTGGGAATCCTGCAGGTAGCGGGGCAGCAGGTCGTGTGCAGCAAGGCTGGGCAGGGATTCTGCAAGCTCCGCGATCGCACGTGCGACGGGGGCATCGGCGACACCCACGTCGGTGGCTGCCGGGCCGGCTGCGGCGCGGAGCCACCCTGCGGCATGCCACCCCGAACCGGCCACTGCCACCGCGCGGCCGCTGGCACGGTGCGGCCACCACCCTGCGAAATCGTCTGCCGTCAGGAGCGTTTCTTCACATGCGATGCCGGCGTCGGACCAGCCGACGTACGCGACGCCGGTGCGGGCGGGCAGGGCCACCGCGCACGGCCCGGTCCAGCCCGCAGCACGCAGCGCAGCGACGAGGGTCGGCAGAGACCCGACGCCGACGCAAGGCACGGCGTGGGCCCAGGCGAGGGCGCGCGCGGTCGCCAGGCCCATGCGCAAGCCGGTAAACGAGCCAGGTCCGATGTCGCACGCGATGCGCTGCAAGTCCGCGGCATCCAGTCGGGCCGCCGCCAGCAGGGCCCAGATCGCCTCGGTGAGTGGCCGTGCCTGGCCGCGCGCCACCATGCAGGTGCGCCCTGCAGCGAACCCCGCGTCTGTGCGCAGCCACACGCCGACCGTGGGCGTGGACGTCGTGATCGCCAACACGTTCAACGGACGGCCCCTACCGGATCAGGTTGCTGGCCCAGCTCTGCAAGCCTTCGAGCACGCGCTCCGTGTCGTTCTTCATCACGACGACGAAAAGCAGGCCGAGAAAGCTCATCCCGACGTAGGCGGCGATTTGGCGCGCGCGCAGGCTCACCGGTTCGCGCTTGATGGCTTCGATGAGCAGGAACAGCAGGTGCCCGCCGTCGACCAACGGGATCGGCAACAGATTGAGAATCGCCAGGTTGACGCTCAGCCACACCATGAGCTCGAAGAAATACCCCCAGCCGAGGTCGGCCGTCTTCGATGCCAGTTGGGCCATGAAGATGGGTCCGCCAACCTCCTTGACCGGCACGTGCCCGCGGAAGAGGCCGGCGACGGTCAAGACGGTCACCTGGAGCGCTTCAGTCATGCGATCCCGCGTCGAGCGCACGGCGTAGGCCAGCAACGCCGGGTTCTCGATCATCTCCGGCTCGACGTAGTCCTGGACACCGTTCGCTCCAAAGGCCAGGGCCGGCCGGGCGTCACGGCCGACATCGACGGCAAGCTGCAGCACCGCGTCGCGATCCGCCCAGCCCCGCTGCAGCACCGAGGCGCCGTCGGGTTGGGCCGCGAGCCAGGTCTCCAGTGCGGTGGCGGGCGGCCGCTGGCGCGCCACGACCGGCTGCAGGCGCGCGACATCGGCGGCGCGGAACATGTGGCGCACCCGCAGCACGTGGGGCCGCTCCAATGCCTTGTGCATTTTGACGAGCTGGTCTTCGGCCGACAGCGTGCGCAGCGTGGGGTCGGCGCGCACGTCGTCCCACGGCTTCGAAAGCACGTCGTGCACCGCAAGGAAGCTGCGCGCGGGAACGCCATCGACCGCGACGACCTCGTCGCCCGGCACGAGACCTGCCCCCCGATCGGCCGGCGACCCCTTCTCCACGGGGCCGACGATCAGGTGCGCGGGCAGCAGGCCGAGCGCCTCCATCGTCGTCGCCCCCTGCGGCTGAATGCGCACCGTGCGCAGGGCCGGGTCATGTTGGCGCTCGAAGGCTTGCTGCAACTCGCTGCGCGCGACGGGGGCGTCGAGCCGCAGGTTCGCCACGTCGACGACCAAGGGCGCTCCCGCCGCGAGCGCGGTGCGCAGCGTGTCGGCCAGTTCGTACAGCCGCAGCGTGGGCCGGCCACCGACGCGCGCGATGCGGTCGCCGCTGCGGATGCCCGCTTGCCATGCTGGAGTGCCGGGCCGCACGGCGACGGTCGTGTTCTGGGCGTCGGGGCGCACCTCGATGCGGCCCACGATGTCGATCAGCCCGAGTTCGGGCAGGCGCACCTGACGGTGACTGGCCGGAGTAATCGCCACACTGTGCCGGCGACCGGCGCGTTCGTATTCCACTGCCGCGCGCCGCCCCGGCCGTGCGGCGATCTGGCGGCGCAGATCCTCGAACGTGACGATTTCTTCGCCATCGATGCGCACGATGCGATCGCCCGGACGCAGGCCGGCGCGGTCGGCAGGACCGTCGGGCATCACCGTGCCCAGCCGGCTCGACATGACGCGGCCATCGACCAGCAACGCGCCAAAAAAGAGGATGAACACCGGCAAGATGATGTTCGCGATCGGACCCGCCGCGACGATCAGGGCGCGCCGCCATACAGGCTTGGCGGTAAAGGCGTCGGGCGCCAGGTTCGCGGGTTCGTCGGGTGGAGCGCTCGGGTCGTCGCCCAGCATCCGCACGAAGCCGCCCAGCGGCAGCGCGCGCACGGCGTATTCGGTGCCGCCTCGCTCCCAGCGCAGCACGGTGGGGCCGAAGCCGATCGAGAACGACAGCACGCGCACGCCCATCCAGCGCGCGACAAGAAAGTGGCCCAACTCGTGGAACAGCACGAGCGGCACGAGCAATGCAAGAAAGTAGAGCACGAACATGGGGCCAGCCCGACGCCGGGCGGTCGCCCCAGCCTGACGCTGCCAAGATAGCCCGTTCGGCGTCGGCTCGCCACCCGATTGCAAGCCGTGGGCTGGCACGGTAGAAGAATCGGCCGGACGCCTTGCGCCCACGGAGACCTTGCTCATGCTGGCAGCCCCGCGATGCACCCGGCAGCGAGGCCTTGGCGCGCTGGCTTGGAACCGGGCTAGGAACGCGGCTTGGAACCGGGCTAGGAACGCGGCCTGGCAGCGGGAATGCCTCTGTTGCGTGGTCCTGCTCGCCGCATGCACGACGGCAACGCCAGACGCCACGGACCCGGAACCGGGCGGACCCGGCATCGGATTGCAGTTCGCGGCCTTGCAGGCCGGGTCTTGCACCACGACATCGAACGGCGCCAAGAAGTTGCCCGACGACGTCGCGACTTTGGCGCTGGCGCTGCGTACCGGCGAGGGCGAGTCGATCGTGCGCGTCACCGGGTCGGACCTCGCCGCCGTGCGCGCCAAAGGCCAGTGGCTGGTCAAGCTCAAGGCGACCGACCGACTCGACATCGAGGTGTTCGGTTGCGACAAGACCAAGCAGGTCACTTGGTACGGCCGTAGCAACGACCACCACATCGACAAAGACAAGGACACGCCGGCCCGCGTGTTCCTGACGCCTGTCGGCAAGGTCGCGTGCACGGGCAGTCAGGGGACGGCCGGGACGCTGCAGGCCGGTCGCAGCCTGATGGGCGGAACGGCGCTACTGCGCGCCGAAGACGCCGGGGCCGACAACAAGACGACGCTGGTCTCGCCGGGCGGCGATGCGTTGGTGGTCGGCGGCATCCGCGAGTGGTCGGCGACGAAGGCGGTGGGCGCGGGCGCGACGGCCACCGACATCTACGACCACCGGCTGGGCGGGTTCCGCAAGGGCCCCGATCTGCTGGTGCCGCGCATCGCCCCGCACGTGCACGTGCTCAGCGACCGCAAGGTCCTGGTGGCGGGCGGGCTGTCGGCGGCGCCGCGGCTGGGCGACACGAACCTGCCGATGCAGATGCTGGCCCCCGACAAGCCCGGCGCGGGCGTGCCGGACCCCAAGGCGGAGGTCCTCAAGTTGTTCAAGGACGCCGAAGGCGGGCCCGGCAGCAAGAAGGCGGGGGCCGATGTGGGCGTCGGCGCGTTGCCATGGTCGAGCGCACGGCAGCACGGCACCGCGATCACGTATGCAGGCGGGCTGCAAGCCGATGGCACCGCGTCGGCGAAAGCGACCCGGCTCGAGGGGCTGGCCGAAGTGGCCACGGGCGGTGCCGGCAAGACGACCGCCATCGTGCTGGCTGCCGGCAGGGTGCGGCCGGGGCTCGTGACGTTCGGCGACGGCGCACTCGTCGTCTGGGGCGGCACGGCACTGGAGACCGCGATCGGCGAACTCGTGGTCGACGGCGAGACCCAAGGGAAGGCGCTGGACCTGACCGGCGCGGACAGCGTCGGCGGCAAGCTCGCGTCGGCGGCGCCCCTGGTGGTGCCGCTCGACATCGGCGAGACGATCATGACTCTGCTTGTGATCGGGGGAGTGCCGTTCGACGATCCCTACAATGCGGCAAAGGCGCCGACCTACGCCGTCACGATCGACCGGAGCAAGAATACGGCGGTCATCAAGCCGATCACGCTCGCTGGCGGCGGCGCGCTGCGGGCGGGGCTGTTCGCGGCCGGGTTCCAGACCGCGTCGCGCCAGGTGCTCGTCGCCGGCGGATTGTTGGCGGTGACGTCGGTGCCCGAGGTGTGCGGCACGGGCAGCGAGTGCGTGCTCGACGGCGTGCTGCTGTTGACGCCTCCCGCCGACCTGGGCGCAGACAAGTTCGAACTGGGCGTCGCGCTGCACGGCAAGCTCGGCGGCCCGCGCTTCGGCGTGTTGGCGCTCGGCGTGCCGGCGGGCGTGCTGCTGGCGGGCGGGCAGTCGAGCCTGTTTCCGCCCCCGACGCCCGAAGCCGCCGACGTCTTCGAGACGCTGGGCCAGGTGGCGACGCCTGCCCTGGACGGCAAGCGCGTCGCTGACGTGTGCAAGTAGCCTGATCATGCGCCTGTCCATCGAACGCTCGGCGCTCCTGCGCGACCGCGAACGTGAGCGCTCCGGTCCGCGGCCGCGCCTGCCCGACTGGCTGCGGGCGCCGCTGCCCGGCGGGGCACGCTATGCCGCGATCAAGGATCGGCTGCGGGCCCGTGGGCTGCACACGGTGTGTGAAGAGGCGCAGTGCCCCAACATCGGCGAGTGCTGGCAAGAAGGCACGGCCACGCTGATGCTGATGGGCGATGCTTGTACGCGTGCCTGCCGCTTCTGCGCAGTGCGCACCCACCCGCGACCTCCTGCGCTCGACGCCGACGAGCCCCGCAAGGTGGCCGAGCAGGTCGCGGTGATGGGCCTCGACTACGTCGTGCTCACGAGCGTGAACCGCGATGACCTGCCCGACGGCGGCGCGGCGCATTTTGCGGCGACCGTGCGCGCGATCCAGGCGGCCGGTGCCGCGACGCTCGTCGAAGTGCTGACGCCCGACTTTGAAGGCCGCACAGCCGACGTGGCGACGGTGCTCGCGGCCGGCCCGGACGTCTTCGCCCACAACGTCGAGACCACGGCAGCGCTGACGCCCGTGCTGCGCGACCGCCGCGCTTCGTACGCCCAGAGCCTCGCGGTACTTGCGTTTGCCGCGCGCGAACGGCCCCACGCGATCACGAAATCGTCGATCATGCTGGGTGCGGGCGAGTCCGCTGTCGATGTCGAGGTGACGCTGCGCGATCTCCGGACCGCGGGGGTCCGCGCCGTCACGCTAGGGCAGTATTTGCGGCCGTCGCCTTGGCATCACCGGGTCGCGCGCTTCGTCGAGCCCGCGGAATTCGACATGTGGAAGGCGCGCTGTGCGGACCTGGGCTTCGCCTACTGCGCGGCGGGTCCGCTGGTGCGCTCCAGTTGGCGGGCCGGCGAGCACTACTTGAAGGCGCTGGCCCGGAGTTGAGGCTTCGGCAACGGCGAAGGAAGCACGACCATGCACGAAGACGGCTGCTCTCGAACGCGGCGGGGCCGCGCAACCGTGGTACTCAGGCGCAGCGTGGCTGCAATGGCACTCAGGCGGAGCGTGGCGGCAGCGGCACTTGGCTGCACCCTGGCGGCAATTGCCATCGCGTGCGGCGAGTCCCCGGCGGCGGGGACCTATTTCAAAGCGTCCGACGTGGCCCTTGCAGATGCGGCGAACGTCGATGGCAGCCCATCCGCCGACGGCGCTGCCCGCGGCGATGGTGCTGTATTGGGCGATGGCTCGGTGGCCCCGGACGCTGCGGTCGCGCCAGACGCCGGCCCTGTTGATCTCGGCGCGCCGCCCCTGCCTGCAGGGGTCGTCTTCGCGACTGTGACGCCGCCAGCCCCCGCCGCGCCGGCGCTGCGCGTCACGACCTACAACGTCATGTGCTCATTTTGCGTGAACAGTTCGCACAAGGACTGGCAGCAGAAGTGGTCCGAGCGCCTGCCGTGGCTGCTGGAAATCCTGGCGCGCGAGAACCCCGACGTGGCCGGCCTGCAGGAGTTGAGCGACAACGAGGCGTCGGGCAAGGAGATCGCCGACCTGACGGCGACGGCCGGTGTCTACGGCGCGGTGTCGTACAAACACAAAGCCGACGATGACCTCGAGATCGACTACCCCGATGCCGCGATCCTGTACCGCAAGAGCCGGTTCGCGCTGCTTGAAAGCGGTCAGTTCTGGCTGAGCCCGCAACCCGACAAGGCGTTTTCGATCGGGTTTGCCAAGTCCGGCGCGCAGTTTCCGCGCCTCGTCGTGTGGGCGCTGCTCGACGACAAGGTTGCCAAACGCAAGTTCTACTTTGCTACCACGCACTTCGACAACAATCCGCCCAGCCAGGAACTGAGCGCGCCGCTCGCGCTCGATCGCTTGCATCCGCTCGCGCAGAAGCACCCACTGGTCTTCGTGGGCGACTACAATGCGAAGCCCGACAACAAGGCGTATGCGATCCTGACGGGCAAGGAGGGCGGCAAGCCCTGGAAGTTCCAGAACGTCGTGGACCTCGCCACGGTGCGCGCCGTCGAATCGAATGTCGCCGCCCCGCCGGCCGCGCCGTTCGCGTTTGCCGACCGCATCGACCACATCTTCGTGGCGGGCGCGACGTTCAGCGTCGGGCGCTGGGCCATCGACTGGTTCGTGTATGGCGCCAAGAACCAGTTTCCGTCGGACCACGAGTCGATCTATGCCGATGTGGACTGGGTGCCGTGACGGACCCCTCCCCTCCGTTCGACGCCGACGAGCGTGCCGGGCTCGTGCGCACGCTGGCGGCCGCCCTGCGCTGGGAGGCGTGCAGTGGCGCCACGGATGTCGAACGTCTCGCCTGGGTCCAGCCCGACCGGCAGGGGGAGGGAGCGGCCGAGTTGGTGGGGCCGCACGTCGTCGTGGCGCCGCACGTCGTCGTGGCGCCGCGCGTCTTTGTGGTGCAGCCCCGGCCGGTGTCCCCCCCGCGTCCTGCGGTACCGACTCCGGCACGCCCGCCATCGGTCGAACGGGAATTCGTGCTGGCGGGGTTGCGCGCCCGCGTCGGCACCTGCACGCGCTGCCCCTTGCATGTAGCGCGAACCCGGATCGTACACGGGGCCGGCAACCCGCACGCCCGGCTGGCGCTCGTCGGGCTGGCGCCGGGGTCGGACGACGATCGAAGCGGCCTGCCGTTCCAAGGCGAGTCGGGTGCACTGCTTGAACGCATGCTCGGCGCCATGGGCCTGCAGCGCAACGACGTGTGGATGGCCATGCTAGCGATGTGCACCGTGCCGGGCGGCGCGGACCCGCCGGCAGAGGCGCTGGCCACGTGCAGTCGCTTCCTGCGCACGCAACTCGACGCCGTGCGCCCCGAAGTCGTCGTCCTGTTCGGAGAGAGCGCGGCCCGCTTCCTGCTGCGGGAGGCTGCTGCCTGGCCTGCGGCGCGCGGCCAGTGGCACACGCTGCTCGGCGTGCCCACGCTGGCCACGCACGCGCCGGCCGATCTGCTGCAGCACCCTGAGCGCAAGCGGGAGACGTGGGGCGATCTCCAGCGCGTGATGGCGCGCCTCGGCCTGCCGCGCCGTATGCCCTGATGCGGGCCGCCCTGGGAAACTCGCCCGATTGCCGCGCAAGTGGCAGGATGCCCCGATGGACACCCGGCCCCATCCCGCCATGCCCGTGCCCGACATCGAGACGCTGCGCGACTGGCTGCAGTCGGAAATCGACGAAGAGGTCGTGCGTTTCGGCGCGGCGCCCAAGCCCCTTGCCTTGGGCGTCTGGTACGCGACCCACCTGCAAGTCGCTCGCATCGAGACGCGCCACAGCCTGCCGCTGGCCGTCTTGCAGACCACGTTCTGTGCGTTGCCGCGCCGGCGCCGCGCCGTGCTGCCGCTGATCGCGCACGCCAACCAGCAACTGGAGCGCGGGCGCTGGTTCGTGCAGCAGGAGCCGTTGCGCCTGACGTACGCCATGGAAGTGCCTGCCCAGCGCCTCGACGCTGGCCGACTGGGCCGGGAGTGGCGACGCTTCTACAACGAGGCCGTCGCCCACGGCATCGAGCTGACCCTGCGCCTGCGCGCCGTGACGTACGTCGACCTCCTGCGCCAGAAACGCCGCGCCCGCGAGCCCACCTCATGACTGCCGGTCTCACGCCAGAAGCCACTGCCGATGCGAACGCTGAGGCCCAGGCGATCGACCTCGTCTCCCCCGTGCCCGCCGAGTGTTGGCGTGCCTTGCGGGGGTGGCTCGACCGGCTCGGGGTGGACTACGAGCCGAACCTGCACGACGAACTGGGGCTGACCGGCTACGCGGTGAGGCTGCGCAATTACCTGCTCGGCATCGGGCTCGGCGTCCGCTCGACCGGACCGGCCCTGACACTCACGGCTGTGCTCTGTCGGGGCATGGACCGGCCCCAAGTCGCACTGGCCGCGGTCGATCGGGCCAATGGCCAGGTGCGACTCGGGCAGGTGTTGTTCTTCCCCGGACCGCCGGCGGAACTCAGCTTCTTCGCGACCTGGTCCTTCGACCTGCTCGACGAAGCGACGTTTGCGCTGCTTTTCGATGCCGTGCTGGCCGAATTGAACGATGTCGGGTTTCCCGCGGTCATGGCGGTGCGCGGCTACCATCCGACCGACCAAGCGGCGCCGTGGGCCGACCCGGAACTGCAGGCGGAGGCCCCCGAGGCCCCCGACGCCTCTGATGGCGAACCACCTGCGGACACCGGCACTGCAACCGGCACGAGCGCGTCGAATGAAGCCGGCACGTCGAATGAAGCCGGCGGGTCGGACGCGACCAGCGCCTCGGGCGAAGCCGGCGCGGTGGGGGATCCGGGCGCTCTCCGGGACCCTGCACCTCGGCCGCCGACCCGACGCCGGGGGCCCCGCGGCCCGCGCCGGAACTGATGCATCCCGTGCCCGCGCCCAACTCCGCCACCCCAAGACCTTCCCAGGACGCCGAATTGGGTCCAGATGCTAGGCGGAGCAAGGGGTTGGGGCGAAGACGTACTTGGGTAGGTTGAGCACCAACGCCGCCGCGACAACGACGCGGATGGGCCCAAGGCGGCGAATCCGTGCCGCGCGCCTGCGATTGACCGCCTGTCGCGCCGCCCCTAGACTGGCTTCTGGACCCTCGTCCTGCGGGCTGTCGTGACGACTCGAACGCCCGAACCCCCGCACGTCGCGCCGCCCGCGCCTGCGCCCACTTGTGCCCGGGCCCGGCTGCCCGCTGGTTCTGCGCCCACCCGCCCACGCGCAGCGTTGCCCGTCGCACCGCCAGCCTCGCTGCCAACCTCGTTGCCGGCGACCCTGGCGGGGTTGCTCGTCGTGACCGCCGGCCTCACGCTGCTCGCGGCGGTCGTCGTCGTCCTTGAGGCGCCGGAGCGGGCCGGAACCCCGCCGATTCTTGCGCGCTGGAGTCCAGCGGGTCCTGCGGCGGCGGCCGGTCGCGGCAATGTGCCGCCGAGCGCAGCAGCGAGCGCGGGCGACGCGGGGCAATTCCGCGGTGTGCAGGTGGCCGCAGCACCGACAGGCCGGGCACTGCGAGCGGGTCCCGCCGAAACGCCGACGCCCGATGCCGATGGCCAGAGCGCCCTGCCCGCCGGGACCGCCACACCCGCCCCGTTCGAGGCCACGGAGCCTGCCGGCCGCAGCCCGCTGCGCCGCTACACTGGTCGCAACATCGTGTTGATGACCGACACGCGCCACGAGTACGCCCAGGACCTGCTGCTCAAGCTCGACTCGTTCATGCAGCAGGCGGCGGCGGCCATCGCGCGCGTCCTCGACACGCAGTCGAGTCCGCGCCCCACGCAAATCATCGTGTTCGAGTCGCAGGAGCGCTACCAGGACCATGCGCGCGAGCACGCGCCCGGCCTCGTGAACAATGGCGGTTACTACGACGGCGGCATGCGCACGGTGGTCACCTACCGCTACAACAACTCGATGCAACTGTATTTCCACGAACTCGTCCACGCGATGATGGGCGAGCAGTTCAACGACCACCACTTCAGCAGGTACACGCGCCGGCATTGGCCGATCTGGTTCGACGAGGGCATGAGCGAGTACCTCGGCTCCTTCGAGGTGCAGGGGGCGGGCATCCGCATTCCGGCGCCGAACAAGGGCAAGCTGGCCTACCTCGCCAACGCGATGGCACAAGGCGTGTTCATCGACCTCGTCGGCCTGCTGCGCGCGCCGCCCGACCGCTTCAGCGGCGTTTCGATGAACATCTACTACGCCGAGTCGTGGGGCCTGCTCGACCACCTTCTGGCGTCGCCGGTCACGCGCGGCCGTGTGCCGTTGTTTTTCCGCAAGATCCGCTCGGGCGAGGACGGGCTGCAGGCCTTCAAGACCTGTTTCGGCGAAGACCTCGGCCTCATCGACGCGGCGTGGCGGGCGCACATCTATGCGAAGACCCGGCCGCCGGCCGGCTGGGTGCCGCTTTTCTCGGGCGAGAGCATCGACGACTGGACGGTACACGAAGGCGGCCAATGGAAGGCGGCGGCGGGCGAGATTTCGGGCGCCGGCGACCGCAACTACAACTACTTGATCAAGAGCGAAATTCCGATGACGGACTTCGCCTACGAACTCGAACTCAACATCCAGCGCGGCACAGCCGGCCTGATCCTCGGCAACAACTTCCACGGCGAGTACCCGTACTACTACCTGATCGACGTCGCACGCGATGCCGTCATGTTGCGGCGGGCGTACTCGTCGAGTCAGATCGAGCCGGTGATCCAGGCGTGGGCCGAAGTGCCCCTGGGGGAGTGGGTGCGCTTGCGGGTCACTGTCATCGACCGAGTGCTGCGCCTGCACGTCGGCGGGCGCGAAGTGTTGCAGGCACGCGTCGATCGCGAACGCTATTCGCTTTTCGGGCTGTACCTGTACCGGGCGCGGGTGCGCTTCCGAGGCCTGCAATTGCGGCGCGAACTGCCGGAACGCGCGCTGGCCGGCGTGCCGTCGCAAGGGCCAACTGCTGGAGGACCGGCCGAGCCTGCTCCCGGCTGGACACCCGCGGGCAACCCGGCGGCGTCGGCAGCGCCGCGGGCCGGCATGGCTCGCGAAGAACGGTAGCGTTCAGCCGCCGCTTGGTATCAGGCAGCCGTTTGCGTCGCCAGCCCGTCGCGACCCAGTGGACGGAAAGCGCCCATGCCCACCCGGTCGGCAAGCGCGCGGTAGATGCCGGTGCACACGTCGTCGTGGCCGCATCGCGCGCAACTCTCCGGCTTGCACCAGTATTCGGTGTGGCTGTAAGCGACGCGCTGACCCGTGGCCACTTCGACCGAAAAATCGTCCAGGTAGTAGTCAATGTTGCGGTGCACGATCTCGGGGGCGAGGCACGCCTGCACGTTGCGAAACACGGCCGGCACGCCCAGGCGATCGGCTTCGGCGAGCAGGGTGCGCACGAGGTCGGCCGATGCCGCGGGCTCGATCACCAGGGCGTCGGCGTGGCGCAACCCGTCGCCGATCGGCTTGACCACGGCGAACACGATCGGGGGCGGCGCGGCCAACCGCAGGCGTTCGGCGCGCTCGGCCAGGCCCGCCAGCAGTGCCGGCAACGTCGGGCCGTTGACGAGTGAGGTCGCCACGTAGTCATACACGTGGAAACGGCCGTCACGCAGCGCCGCGTCGAAGCCCGCCAGTTGCCGGTCGAGCCGCCCTTGCGATCGCGACAGGCGGTCGTAGGTGGCGCCGTCGAGCGTGTCGATGCTGATGTGCAGGGTCGCCACGCCGCCCGCGTGCAGGTGGTCCAGCGCACCGGGCTCGGCCAGACGCAGGCCGTTCGTCATGACGATGTGGCGCGCCGGCAGGGCGGCGGCATGGAGCGCGGCAAATGCGGTGTCGAGGTGGGGATAGATCGTCGGCTCGCCACCGATCAGGATCGCGCGGTCGCAGCGGGCGGCGCGGCCAGCTTGCACGATCGCGGCGATGTCGCCCGGTGGCAAGAAGCCCTGGGCGTCTTCGTGGGGCGGCACCGCGCAGTACAGGCAGGCCGAATTGCACGGGCGGCCGAAGTCGATGTAGAAACTTGGGGTGAGCCAATCTGCCAGTTGCAGCGCGGTCGCATCCGGGTGGGCGAGCGGCACGTCGGTGCGGCGCCCATGCACGTCGGCGACGGCGCGGCCCACGAAGCGGCGCTGGCCGCTCGACACCGCTGGCCGGGGCCGGGGCAGCGCAGCGGTGGTGCCCGCGGCGTCGGTTGGTTTGCGTTCGGATTCCCGCATGGGCGTGCCGACTCCGGCCGCGACCGCCAGGAGCGCGCGGCGCAGATGACGGAGCCTACCACACCGCACCTGACGCTGCTTGGGGCGACCGGGCGCTTGGGGCGCGCGCTGCAACGCACCACGACGCAAGCGTGCGTCGGGCTGAGCCGCCGTGTGCCGCTGGCCGCGGGCTTGCACCGACACGTGCGTGGCGACTGTTGCGACCCGGTTGCGCTGGCCGCCGCGCTGCACGGGGCCGGCGCGGTCGTCCACCTGTGCGCTTTTGACGCGGCGGCCGCCGAGTCAGCCAACGCTGCCGCGCACGCCCTGGGGCTGGCAGGCGTGCCGCTCGTGTTTGCCTCTGCGCTGGCCGAGCGTGGCCAGGCAGCTTGGCAGGAACCGGAGGACGCCGACCTCGCCGCGGACCCTGGGGACGCCTACGGTTGCGGCAAGCACGCGGCACGGGTGGCGTTCGAGCGTGGCTGGCCGGGTCCCGTGCTCAGCGTGCGCCTGCCGCAGTTGGCCGCTTGGGACGACCCAACGTGCCGCGAGAGCACCTACATCGACAGCGTGCGCGCCACCGGCACAGCCTGGCTGCCCGGCTCCGGCGAACAGCGACCGGCCGTCGTGCCGACCGACACCGCGGCGGCCTTGATGCTGGCGTGGCTCGCGGCACACCCCCAGGAGTCGGCGCGCGTCGCCGCAGCGCATCCCGCGCCCCGGCCCCTGCGCGTGCTGGTCGAAGCCCTGCTGGTGGGCGCCGGCTTGCCGCCGCACACGGCGCCGCATCCGGACTGCCAGTGGCGTGGCCCTCACAGCAGCAGCGACGAGGCTGTCGCGAGCGGCGCGGCGCTGCGGTGGTTGCCCGCGCCGCAGTGGCCCGACCTCGTCGTCTGGCATCGCGGGCTCGGCGAACGCCTGGTTGCGCCTGGGCGGTGACGGTGGCTGCCCCGACCGCAGTCCTGCGTCGGGTCCGCTCGCTCATGCCGGTCCTCCCCGCACGGGTGTCTCGCGCATGTCGTGGTCGGTCAGCAGCACGGACGCGACCATGCGCAGTACGGTCGTGACCTGGGGCGAACAGCCGATGAACTGCAGGCGCTCGAATGCCGTCAACCCGTACGCCTGGACCGCAGGGTACAGCAGCGCGTACGCAAACGCCTGCGTGGCGACCTTCGTCGTGTCCCACGTCAGGGCCACGGGGCCGCGCGCCAGCAGGAGCGTCACGTCCTCGCGCCCCACCCGCAACGCCCGCTCCCGGTCATAGGCCATCACGCCCGTGTCTGGCGCGATCGCGAGAATGGTGCGCGCAGCGTCCGCAGCACCCAGGCGGCGAAAAAACTGCAGCGAGCGGTGGTGAGGGCCCCGGCCCTCGATCTCATCGCGTAGGCGCCGCAGCACTTCGCCCACGGCGGGCATGGCGTCGAGTTGCAGCGTGACCGCCACCGCCGTGCCTTGCCAGTCGCCTTCGACAGTTTCGACCCGTGGCGCAAACGTCTCCGGCTGGTCGGTCGACGACAGCACGCGGACGCGGCGCGTCAGCAGCCAGAACCTCCCGTGACCGGCCAACGACAACTGGCGCACCACATGGAGCCCGACGCCCATGTTGCGCCCGGGGTCCTCGCTGCCCGACACACGCGGCTCCAGTGCGACGGTCACGGCGGCGGCGTCGTCCAGTTCGCTGCCACCCACGAAGCTGGCGCGAATGTCGGCGGCAATGCCTTGGCCGCAGTCTGCCACGCCAATCCGCACGAGGCGTTGGCGCGCGTCGATGCTCGCCGCCCAGTGCGCGCCGTGGGGAGTCTTCGCGTGGTGAAACACGTTGCGAATCAAGTCCTCGACACACTGGATCATGGCCTGTGCGGTGTTTTCGTCGCTGCCCGTCAGCCGCTCGACCGCCGCGCCGATCGTGCCGAACTCCGCCTCGGAATGAACGACTTGCGCTGGCACGACGGGGCGGCCCGGCACCGCGGTGGCGACGTGTCCGGCCAGCCGCGACAGGACACCGGCCGCGTACCCGTGGGGCGTGCGCACGTTGGCCGCAACAGCGAACTGGATGCCCGCGGCCGCGCGATGGGCCGCCCATGCGCTGATCATGGCGGCGCCGACCGGTTCGACAAAGCGCAGGCCACCTTCCGCAGCATCGACGACGCGCGGAGAGACGACGGGCGGCTCCCAACGCCATGTCGATGCGCCGGCCGACTCCAGCCACGACAGCCCTAGAGTTCCGGGCAGGTGCAAGGGATTGTCCATGGTAGGCATGGCGCGCTCCATGACAGGCATCGCGCGCGGCGACCTTGACGGTTCAGCGGCTGCACCTTATTCTCTGCACACCGGTGGGTGCTTGTCCACGCGGTACGCGATGGTAGCTTTTGGACACCGCCGCCTGAGTTCGTCAGCGGCCGTGACGGCAGCCAGCGTCGCAGCGTACCAGCTGCAGTGTTTTCGCAAACGGCGAGTCGTGCCCTGTGTACGCTCGCCGTTTGTGTTTTTCCAGGTCGCCATGCGGGCCAGGCCAGACGCCCCTTCCCGCACGGCAGCCGGCATGGACACGGCTACGCACGGGGAGGGTTCATGACGGCCGACGACTTCGGGTCGCGCTTGCAGGCCGTCATCGCTGAGTCCGATGGCCGACCGATGCTGCTGGCGTACCTGGGTGCCCGGTTGCGCGCACGGGACCCAGACCTCGACTACCGAGCGCTCGGCGTTCGAACCCTGCGCGAGGCGATGGCCCGCTGCACGAGCCTCGGCACGTTGGAACGAGATCCGTCGGGCAGCGATTGGATTTTCGTGCCAACGCCCACCACACGGGCCCCCGCACAGCAGAGCGCGCCGGAGTTCGTCGCCGAGCCGTGGTTCCAGCATGTGTCGCAATACGACCCCGCACATCAGTGCTGGTTCGACCTCGCCTCCGCAGAACTGCAGGCAGACGCGACCACGGTCGCGCTCGAACCGGAGCGCTACGTGGAAGTCCCGCGCGCCGACATCGAGGTCCAGCGGCAGTGGGCTCATCGGTGGAGTGCTTCTCTGGCGGATGCCGTGGCGGCTCCGCTGTGCGCCGGCCTCGAGGCGTCCGCCGGCATGGGCGCTTTCAACGCGGCCGTCGTCGCGCACGGGTTGGGCACCAGTTGGGCCGGCCACCGGCGCGGTCGGATTACGGAACTCATCAGAAGCTGGGCGAAACAGCACGCGATCGATGCCACGCCCATACTGAGCCGCGGCCTGCCCGGCGGGTCGCGCCGCCCACCCCGTGCGATCGTGCCGCGCGCCGCCATCGACAAGTTGGACACGCCCACCGCAGCGGCAGACGCATCGGCGTTGCGCGCGTTCCTGCACGCGATGGTCGATGGGCTCGCCGACGCGGAGTTGTGCGAGTTTCCGATTCCGCTCCGATTCGCACTGCGCAGCCCGCAAAACGAACGCTAGCCTGCCGGCCGCGGCGTCACCGGGACTGCGAGCGTTCAACGACCCGGGGAGGCCCTCGGCTGGTGGATTCGGGCCGCGCAGGTCACGACGGTGGCTCCAGCAGGACGTCGAGCCGCCGCGGCGCCAGGCGGTACGTCGTTTGGCAGTAGTCGCATGTCATCTCCAGCAGTTCCTTCGACGCCGCCAGTTCCTCGATGTCGCCTTGCGGCAGCGCGCCCACCATCGCGAGGATGCGGTCCTCCGAACAGCGGCACTGGAACGTCACGGGCGTCCGCGCCACCTGGTCCCACGGCAGCCCGCGCAGCAGCGCTTCGGCCCAGGCGCGCGCATCCGGGTCGGCCTCGCTCATGCCGTCGCGCAGCGGTGCCAGGCCTTCGAGGTTGTGCGTCAGGGCTCGCAGGTGCTCGCGCCGGCCGTCGGGCATCAACTGGACGAGGTAGCCGGCCGCCGCGATGACCCCGCGCGCATCGGCCTGCACATCGACATCGAGCAGGCTCAGGATCTGCTCGCTTTCGAGCAGGTAGCGCATCATGTCGTGGGCCACGCGCTCGCCCTGCAGTTCGACCGTGCTGCGCCACACCCGCCCGCTGGCGTCGTGGCTGCGCGTCACCTGCAGCGTGCCCTCGCCCAGCAGGAAGCCGTAATCGGAACGCAACGCAGTCGGCCGTTGCACGTAGGCGCGCAGCCCGCCGTTCTCCCAGCCATCGACGATGATCTGGCCCACCGGACCCTTGTGCGTCACCAGCATCTGGATGCGCTCGTCGGGATGCAGCGTCTGCCGCACCAGCGCCGTGGCCACCGCGATCTCGCCAACCAGGCACGCGACGTCGGGCGAACACTCCAAGCGCAGCGTGGCCTCGCGCACCGTCGCGGTCGCACGCGCCAGCAGCAGTCGCGCCTCGCCGCCGCGGGTGAGGCCACGCCAGAGCATGTCGTCGTGCAGCGCGGGTGCCGGCTCCAGCCACTGCGTCGGGCCTGTCGCGCGCTCAGCCACCAGCCGCTTGTAGCGTTCGACGGCTGTCTCGGTCGCCGCCGCCGCGACCGGTGCCTCGCGGTCCGTGCTCATCGGAATCCACCCGCCCGGCTCACCGGAATTCGCCGTCCGTCGTGACGCGCAACACCTCGCCAAACGTCGTCAGCCCGAGCGCCATCTTCTTGATGGCCGCCTCGCGCAGGGTGAGCATGCCGCCTGCCACCGCCTCGCGCTGCAGTTCGTCCGTGGGTCGCCGATCGACGATGAGCCGGCGCACCTTGTCGGTCACCGCCATCACCTCGAACACGCCCGTGCGCCCCTTGAGCCCGGTGTCGCGGCACAGCGCACAGCCCGCACCCGCGTGGACGGGGAAGCGCTCGCCAGGCCGCCGATCCAGCCCCAGCACCCGCATCTGGTCGGGGTTCAACTCGGTCTCGAAGCGGCAGGCCATGCAGACCGTACGCAGCAGTCGCTGCGCCACCACGCCGACCAGCGTGCTGCCGACGAGGAACGGCTCGATGCCCAGATCGAAAAGTCGCGCAATCGTCGAAGGCGCGTCGTTCGTGTGCACGGTGGACAGCACCAGGTGGCCGGTCATCGCGGCCTGGATCGCGTTCTGGGCGGTCTCCTGGTCGCGGATTTCGCCCACCATCACCACGTCGGGGTCCTGGCGCAGGATGTGGCGCAGGGCGTCGGCAAACGTCAGCCCGATGCGCGGGTTGACTGCGGTCTGGTTGAACGCCTCGACCACCATCTCGATCGGGTCCTCGATCGTCGTGATGTTCAGCGTCGGCTGGGCGATCGCGCGCAGGGCCGAATACAGCGTCGTCGTCTTGCCCGAACCGGTCGGCCCGCACACCAGCACGAGCCCATGGGGCCGCGCCACGAACCTGCGAAACTGCTCATACTCGTTTGGGAACATTCCAATCGAGGCGATGTCTTGCAACAGCACCTGCGGGTCGAAGATGCGCATCACCACTTTTTCGCCAAACGCCGTGGGCAGCGTCGAGATGCGCAGTTCGACTTCGATGTCCTTGTGTTGGATCTTGATGCGGCCATCTTGCGGTCGCCGCTTCTCGGCGATGTCGAGCCGAGCCAAAGTCTTGATTCTACTGGTAATCGCGTGGTGCACGATCTTCGGCAGCTCGTGCACCGTGTGCAGGACGCCGTCGATGCGCAAACGCACCAGCGACTTGTCGCGCTTGGGCTCCACGTGGATGTCCGACGCTGCCTGTTCGAGCGCGTAGCCCAACAGGAAATCGACCGCGCGCACCACGTTCTTGTCGTCGCCATCGACCGCTTCGCCGGCCTGACCGAGCCGCACCAGCTGTTCGAGGTTGCCGATGTCGTGCAGGCCCTCGCCGAGGTCCGCCGCCGCACCGCGAATGGTGGCGCGAAAGTGAAAGATCTCAAAAATCTGGCGCAGGATGTCCTGGCGCACCGCGACGACCAGTTCCACGGGCAATTCGGTGCGCGCCTGTAGGTTGACGGCGACTTCCTTGGCGAACGGGTCATCGACGGCGACCACCAGCTTGCCGCCTTCCTTGGCCATCGGCAGCACGGAGTTGCGGCGGGCAAACGCATGGCTCACCGAACCGACCACGAGGCGGGCGTCGATCTTCAGCGCGTCGACCCGCACGTAGCGCAGCCCGGTCGCCTGGGCGAGCGCCTGCTGGATGCGCTCTTCGCTCAGGGTGGTCCCCTGCGGCGTCTGCAGCGCAAACGAAGCCACGAGTTCGGCGGGCATCACTACGGCGGCCTCTTCGCCCGCTTCGAGCGTCCGGTTGCGCTCGATGAGGCGCCGGCGCCTTTCGGCATGAATGCGCACCTCATGGGCCTGCGCTGCGCTCAACAGTCCCGAGCCGTGCAGGACTTCGAGCAACAGGTCGAGCGACAGCGGCCCCGCGTGCCCGCGCGCATCGACCCCGGCGGGCGCGCCATCCTGGACGAGCACCGGCAACGGACGCGAAGGCCGCCCGGTGGGCAGCAGTGCTGCGCCCGACTCGACCCCACCCGGTGGTCCATTCTTGGTCATGGAGGAACTCGCGCTATGCGAAAGCGTCTTCGTCCCGGTCGCCCGGGCCTGCCCTGTGTGGGGCGAGGAAGTCGTGCAGGGCGCGGTCGAGCAGGAAGCGGGGCTGCGCGTGCTGCAAGGCGTGCAGGGCGGACGGCAGTGCGCCCGGATAGCGCTCGTCCATCTCCTTGAGCAACTGCCCCATCTGCGCGCGCTTGAGGTCCGGCTGGCGCGAGCACAGGTTGCACGGAATGAGCGGATACTCCTGCAGTTCAGCCCACTTCACCAACCACGCCTCGGGTACGTAGGCGAGCGGCCGAATCACGGTGTTCACGCCGTCGTCGGCACGCAGCACCGCCGGCATCGCCTTCAACTGGCCGCAAAAGAACAGGTTGAGCAGCAGCGTCGTGATGATGTCGTCGCGGTGGTGGCCGAGCGCGACCTTGGTGCACCCCAGCCTCTTCGCGGTGTCGTACAGGATGCCGCGCCGCAGCCGCGAGCACAGCGAGCACGTCGTCTTGCCCGGTTCGAGCTTGTCGAGGACGATCTGGTACGTGTGCTGGTGGATGATCTCGTAGGGGATTCCCGTCGATTTCAGGTGGCCCTCGAGCCGGTCGAGCGGGAAGCCGGGGTGGCCCTGATCGAGGTGGACGGCGACGATCGTGAAGTCGATCGGGGCCTTGCGGCGGGTGTATTCCAAGAAGTGGAGCAGGCCGTACGAGTCCTTGCCGCCCGACATGCACACCATGACCTTGTCGCCATCGGCCAGCATGCCGAAGTCCTTGCTGGCATCGGCGACGAGGTGGGCGAGGCGGCGCTCGAGCGTGTACGCATCGGCAGGCACGGCGCCGCGGGCGGGCACTTTGATGTCGACGAGGCTGTCGGCGAGCAGCGCACGCGGCAGCGCGGCGGGCCGGACGACGTGCGGCGCGCTGTGATCCGGTGCGGGCGAATCGACCGCTGGCACCGCAAGACGATCCGAGGCAGTGCGCAGGCTGCGCGGCAGGGCGACGACGGACAAGGGCAGCTTCCCACCTTCGGCACCAAGCCGCCGGTCGCGCGAGTCTATCGCAATCCTGTGGACAGGGCGATCGCGACCAGTACCTTCGTGCAGTACCTTCGGGTACTAGTCTTTCTTCTTCTTCTTCTCGGCCTTGCCCTCGTGGGCCTCGGCTGCCGCAGCGTCGCCCTCCGCGGCGGGCGCGGCATCGGCAGCCCCAGAATCGGCAGCCCCAGAATCGGCAGCCGCTGTAACGGGAGCCGCTGTAACGGGGGCCGCTTCGACGGGAGCCTCTGCTTTGGCGGGCTTCTTAGATTCGGGCGCCGCAGCGGGCCCTGCGGCGGAAACGGCACCAGATACGGCAATGCGCTCGAGGATCGACTTCTGCTTGTACGCGGGCACCAGGCTCTCGACGGCCTGGGCGATGCGCTGCGCCGCGCCGGAGTCGTAGGCGTCGGACTTCTTGACGCCGGCCTTGTCGAGCACCTCGCCGGCCACGGCGCGGGCGGTCAGGTAGTCGAACTTGGCTTCAAGCGCGCTGATGAGCGTGTCATGCGAAAGCTGGGTGGCCATTCTCGGTTCCTCCAAGGCGCGCCTACAGCGCATGGAATCTGGTGCGGCGTGCGGACTGCGGGCGGTTGCCCGTGCGGGCTGCCGACTGTGGTGCCAAGCCTAGCCCGGGTCGCCAGCGGCGGCAAGATCGGGGCTGCGGGCCCAGCCGAGCGCGCCAGATCGCCGTTGCGAGTGTGCCGGCTTGCGGTATGCTGTACAGCCCACGTCCTCGACGTGGTGAAAGGTGCCCGGGATCGCTGATGGAAAACCGCTCGCCACCCGCGCCCGCCCTGATCGCCCGCCTGCGCAGCGCAGGGCCTGCGCTGGCCGTGCTGCTCACGTTCGGCGTCCAAGCGTGCAGCGACACGGTCGTTCACGGCATGCTGATCGTCACCGACGCCAAGGGCGACACCTCGAAAAAGCTGTTCGGGGACACGACCAAGCCGACGACCACCGGCTCCGACGGCAGCGTTTCAGTCACGTCGGACGCAGAAGACCAGGCCCCGCTGCAGCGCGAGATCATCGTGCTGCTCAACACCGACGCGCCGCAAGTCATGGGGCCCACCGCATTCCTGCCGATTCAGGCCAAGGTGGTCGATTACGCGCTCGGTGCGCCGGCCGACGGTGTCGCCGTATTCTGGAAGCTGGTCGCCAACCAGGGCTTCGACGGTCCCGGCCCGGGGTCGCTCGACGCCGAAATGACGCCGACCGATCTCAAGGGGCTCATCGGCAATGTGTTCCGCGCCAACAAGGGCCCGGCCGTCAACTACAAGGTCGAGCTGTCGTGCGAAGGAGCAGAGTCCGTCACGGTCGACATCACAGTGACCGACACGCCCAAGGGCCACCTGCGCGTGCACATGACCTACGACAACCAGGTGCCGCTCGGCCAGGTCGCCGTGCGCGTGATGCCGGCGCCGTTCACGTGCGCGTCGTTCAAGCCGACCCAGCCGGCGCAGAACTTCCTCGCGTCCAAGACGACGGTGATCGAAGACACGCCCGAGTTCCAGAACCTGCCCGGCGAGAAGAAGTACGGCGTCTACGTGATCGGCAAGGACCCCGACGGCCACCTGACGGCCGCCGGCTGTGCGGACGCGATCCTGATCGTCGACAAGCAGACCACCGACGTCACGGTGTCGGTCTTTGCGCTCGCCCTGTTCGCGCCCGGCCCGTACGACATGGTGAACCACTTCGACTTCACCGGCGCGATCCCCGGCCAGCTCGGCAAGGTGCTCGACACGGCCGTGCAAATCTTCTATGATCCCGGGGCCTTCATCATCAGCCAGATCAAGAACCTGATCAAGCAGTTGCTGCCGTCGATCATCGTGGACGCCGTCTTCGGCCTGTTCGAGAACCAACTCGCCAAGGTCGTCACCGACTGGCTGCTGACGAAAAGCCCGCCCTGGTTGCAGGACTTCTTCCAGATGGGCCAGGACGTGCTGCAGATCGTCAAGAACCTTGAAATGTTGGGGGTGTTGACCTTGTTCAAGGTGTCGAACGACTTCTTCGTCAAGGGCGAGATCTCGTTTACCGGTGTGAACCTGTACTGGAAGCTCGGCTGCGACAAAAAAGACCCCAATTACAAGACCTGCGGCAAGATTCCGCTCGACATGAAGGCGGCAGTCAACGACCCGAACTTCCCGTTCAACCTGCTCGCCGGCACGCTGACGGGCACGATCAGCCAGCAGAAGAAGCTCGCGATCGACTCGGGCACGATCAAGCTGAACTACGGCAAGCTGATCCTGTACGTGCTGATGTTCGTGGTGCTCAAGAAGATTACGGGCGAGACGAGCTTTACTGGTGCCATGCAGAAGCTGATCGGCTGCGAGGGCATCGCCAAGGGCATCGGCGGGTCGATCCTCGGCAAGCTCGGCCTGAGCGAGAACACCGTGAAGAATGCCTGCAATTCGGCGGTCGCGCTGATCGTGCTGCCGATCGAGCAGTTGCTGGGTGGCCTCGCGCTCGATTCGAAGCTGAGCCTGAACGGCACATGCACGATGGTCGACGAGAACGACGACCTCAAGGTCGACATGCTGATCGACGGCGTGTGGGTGGGCAACATCGTGGCCGACACGCCGGGCAAGCCGTTCAAGGGCGACTTCACGGCGGTGCGGCAGGCTGGCTTCTAGCCGCCGCGCGTTTCCCTTCGGCGCAGCAACGCCCTACCATCGCGCCCCCTTTCGCTGTGCGGTCCCATGCTCCTGCGCGCCCTGCTTCCCAGCCTGCTTGTCGTTCCGGCGTGCGGCGGATTCGTGCTCGACCGCTTGGAAGGCGAGCCGACGACGACCCATCCGTTCACCGAGTCCGTCAGCCAGCGCACCCACCCGGCGATCGACGGCGTGCAGCGCTTCGTGGTGGCGGTGCGGCGCGGCGAGTCGGAGGCGGCGTACGCGCAGTTGTCAGCCGACACGCGCAAGGCGTTGCAGGCGCGGGCGCAGGAAGCGGGCGTGCGCGGCATCGACCTGCTGATCCAGGGCAAGCTGCCAGTCGGCGATTCGATGGCGGGAGCGATCGCGGCGGACCCCCTGCGCCTGTTCGCACTCGACGACCTCGATGCGCTGCAACTGGTCGAGGCTCCTCCTTCTGCTTCCATCGGGCCCGGCGGCGCCAAGGTCGCGGTCGACCCGAAGGCGATCACGCAGCATGTGCGGCTGGTGGGCAAGTCGGGGCGCGAACGCACGGTCGAGGTGCGCTTCGAGGGCTACGGCTGGCGTCTGCATCACCCTTCGCTCGCGCTGCCCGGCGCCGGCTCGTGACATTCACGTTGGCTGCGGACCAGTTGTCGCTTGCGGCCCTCGTCGATGCCGCCCGCGCAACGGCAGCCATTGCCGCGCTCGACGGCGGCATGCAGCGGCGCGTCTATCTGGAGACGATGGGCTGCCAGATGAACGTGTACGACTCCGATCGCATGCTCGAAGGGCTGGCGCGGGCGGGCTACACGGCGACCGACCGCCCGGATCTTGCCGACCTGCTGCTCGTCAACACCTGCTCCATCCGCGAGAACGTCGAGCACAAGGTCGTCAGCCTGCTCGGCACGTGGCGGCGGCTAAAAGACGTGAACCCCGACGCCGTGTTGGGCGTGGCCGGTTGTGTCGCGCAGCAGGAGGGCGATCGGCTGCTCGCCAAGGTGCCCGCGCTCGATCTCGTGATCGGCCCCGACCAGATCGACCAACTGCCCGCCCTCGTCGAGGCCGCGCGCGACCGCCACCAGCGCGGGTCGGCCGCGGCGTTCGTCAAGCGCAAGGACTACGTGTTTCCGCGCGCCGAGCCGCCCGAAGATGGGCGCGTCACCGCGATGATCACGGTGATGAAGGGCTGCAACAAGGTGTGCGCGTTCTGTATCGTGCCGTTCACCCGTGGCCGCGAGGTCAGCAAGCCGAGCGCCGATGTGATTGCGGAGGTCCGCATGCTCGTCGGGGCCGGGGTGCGCGAAGTCACGCTGCTCGGCCAGAACGTGAACTCCTATGGCCTCGATCGTCCCGGCGAACTCGATTTCCCGGCGCTGATCGAGGCGGTGGCCGCGATCGACGGCCTCCAGCGCATCCGCTTCACGACAAGCCATCCGGTTGACTGCACCGACCGTCTGATCGACGCGTTTGCGACGGTGCCCAAGTTGGTTCCGTTCTTTCACCTGCCGATCCAATCCGGTTCGGCCCGCGTCTTGCAGGCGATGCGGCGCAGCCACGGCGTGGACGACTACCTCGCCAAGATCGCCCGGCTGCGCCAGAAGGTGCCGGCCATTGCGCTGTCGACCGACATCATCGTCGGCCATCCCGGTGAAACCGATGCGGACTTCGCGCAGACGCTCGACCTGCTGGCGACCGTTCGCTATGCGACGATCTTCTCGTTCCTGTACTCGGCACGGCCCGGCACGCGCTCCGCCGAACTCCCTGACGACGTGCCGCTGGCGGAAAAAAAGCGGCGCTTGATGGCGGTCCAGACGCTGCAGAACGACGTGACTCGGACTTGGATGGCGGCCCACCGCGGGCGCGAGGTCGAGGTGCTTTTCGAAGGGCCGTCGCGGCTTGAATCGCTCGGACCGAACAGCCTGCTCGGCAAGGAACGTGCGGGCCAGGCGCCGCAACTGATGGGACGCACGCCAGAAAACGTCAAGGTCAACGTGGCGTTCGACGATCCGGCAGCGCTGCGCGACTGGCCGGGGCGGTTGGGGCGCGTGGTCATCGAACGCGTCGGCGCGCACAGCCTCGGCGGCCGGTTGGTTGGGTTGCAGTGACCGACGCCCGGCCGTGCCTGTGGGTCGCGTGGCTGCCCGCCGCGGTGTGGGCGGCGCTGATCTGGCTGGCCTCGTCGTTCGCGTGGGGCTCGCCGCCGGTCGAACTGCCGCGCTGGGTGCCGGCCGACAAGATTGCCCACGCCGCCATATTTGGCGTACTCGCGTGGCTGTGCGCGCGGCCTCTGGGCGGGAAATCGGCCCGATGCGGGCGGCGTGCGTTGCTGCGCGCGTGGCTTCTAGCGACCCTGTGGGGCGCGCTCGACGAGTGGCACCAGTCGTGGGTGCCGGGCCGGTTTTCCGACGTGCGCGACGCAGTGGCCGATACCATGGGTGCTGCCGTGGGCGTGCTCCTGTGGGGGTGCGTGGGCGCGGTCCGTGCCCCTGGCTGGCGTGCCGGCGTGCTGGCTGCCCCCAACAAAGAGAGCAGCGAGTGAGCCCACCCCAGTCCGACTCGGCCAACCGGCTGCGGATCTGGCGCACGGCAGGCGCGGGCTGTGGGGCCATCGGTGCCGCTGGCTTCCTTGCCGGCTATTCCGCCGCCCACCGCTCCGCCCGCCGTCGCTTCTGGCTCTCCACGTCGGTCTGCCGGGCGCTGTCTTCGGCGCGCCGCACGTCGTCGAGCGCCTTCCAGAAATGCTCGACCAGCGTGGGCAGGTGCTTGCCCAGGATGAAGCGCTTGGGCGGCGTGTAGCCCTTCGGCACGCGATCGTCTGCGGTCAGGCCGTGCTGCTGGGCCAAGGCTTCGACGCGCGCGTCAATGGCGGCGATGACGGTCCAGGCGGGCCGCACCGCGCTCAGGTCCTTTTTTGCTTCGTCTCCAGCCACTTCGCGTAGATGCCCTGCCGCCCGCAGGCCCTCGCCGTCGGGCTCGCCGCGCCACTGCTGCGGGTCGTGCAGCCGCGTGCGCACATCGTCGGCGCTGGCACGGCCGAGTTCGCGCGCCGCCGTGCGCAGCGCTTTCAGGGTGGCATCCGGCATCTGATCCGCACCCGCGCTTTCGACAAAGCGGCGGCGCAGTTCGGCCTCGGGGTAGCCTTGGATGTCTTCGCAGACGAGCGTGAGGATGTCGGCAATCGCAGCGCTCAGGCGCGAGGTGGCTGCATCGAGGGAGTCAGAAGCCATGGGAGTCGTCCTGTCGCGGCGGGATTCGGCTCCCCGCGCGGGCGGACTTTTCGCACAGGCGTGGGCGTTCGGCAACGGATCGACTGCGCCGAGCGATCGGCAAGACCCAACGAGCCCGCAGCGCCTACTTGGGAACCCCGGAGGCACAATACGGCCCCTGAATCTGCGCCTTGCACGCGAACCACTGGCAGCCGCTGCTGCAGTACTGGTGCTTCTTGACGCCGCAGCAGTTCAAGTTGCCGCCGCCCTTCCACGCACACGTGGCGCCGGCCTTGAGCTTGCAGCCGCCCCACTGACAACTGCCGTTGCAGGTATTGACTTCGCAGGTTTCTGCACAGGCCTGCGTCGCATTGGGCTGACACGCGCCCTGCCCGGCGCACGTGCCCCATGCGCTCCATGCGCCCCAGCCACAGCCGCTGCCGCACAGGCGCGAGCGGGTCTGGTTGCCGCAGTTGCCGCAGCCTTGGCTCTGGGTTTCCGTGGCGCCCGGCGAACAGTTGAACCCGCCACAATCCTTGGCGCACGTCACGCAGGTCTCGCCGCCGATGCACTTGCCGTCGCCGCAGCCGCACACCGACTGGTAGTTGCTGCAGCAGTCGCTCGCTCCCACACATAGGCTGTCGCACTGGCACGGCGCGTAGTTATCGTACACGCCGCACTTGCCGCTGCATGACGTCGAGAAGGCCTTGCACGTCCCGCTCACGCACTTCGACGTGCCCCCGCACGACGTGCCGTTGCTGACCGCCGTGTGGGTGCAGTCGCCGGCGCTCGGGTCGCACTTGTCGGTCGTGCACACGCTGGAGTCGGCGCAGTCCTTCGCTCCGCCGCCCTGGCAACTGCCGTTGGTGCATTGGTCGCCGACCGTGCACGGATTGCTGTCGTTGCAACTGCCCGACTTCGGCTGCTTGACGCAATTGCCCGATTGGCACACGCCGT
>SHZF01000074.1 GCA_009692425.1 Myxococcales bacterium
GAGACGCCGCCGCCCGCCACGCGCACTTCGAGGGCATCGCCGGCCTTGACCGCCACGGTCGCGTGCACGAGCGCCCCGCCGCCGCCGTTGCCAGGCGAGCAGCCGCCGCCGCCGCCGCCCCACAGCTTGACCGTGACGCTCGTGACGCCGGGCGGCACGTTGCCCTTGGCGACCTCGCCGCCCTGGCTGTAAATGGTGGTCCCCTTGGGAAAGTCCGTGCCTGTGCACGGCTTGTCATTGCACGCCTCGCTGCTCATCGCCGCGCCTTCGCAGGCCTTGCCGCCACACGCCGGTGCCGGCTGTGTGCAGGTGCGCGTGCCCGATTTCGTGCCCGCGCCACATGCCGCCGAACAGACCGAGTACGACCACTCCGACCAGCCGCCATCGACTGGGCTGCAGCCGGCCTGGCACTTGCCCGCGATGCACGTCTGGGTGGCGGGGCAGCCGGACGCGCCGTCGTCGATCTTGCCGTTGCAATCGTTGTCGACGCCGTCGCACAAGTCCGCCTTGGGCGCCACGAGCACACACGCGCCGAGGCCAGTGGGGCCGCACGTGCGCAGGCCCGGGCACTTGCCGACCGTCTTGGCGGCAAGGTCGACCTGGGCCGACCAGCATTCCGTCGCTGCGCCCGCCTGCTTCGACGCCTGCCAGCACGAGCAGGTGCCGAACGCGTCGCTCGACGCTGCCCCGGCCTTCTTGACGCACTGGAGGGCCTTGGGACCCTCGGGCGACTGCGAGACGGCGCACGCGTAGCCATCGGGGCAGTCCGCTTCGACCGTGCACGGCGCGCCGCAAAACCGGCCGAGCGGACCCTGATCGACGCACAGTACGCCCGTGATGCCCTGCGACTCGCAGTCCTTCGTCGCGTTGCATGGCTGGCACAGCTTGCCGTGGGCGGGCAGGCACAGGGCCGCGACGCAGACCGGGCCGGAGAATGGCTTGCACACGAAGCCTTTCGTGCAGTCAGCGCTGTTGTTGGCGGTCTGGCAGGGTTGCCCGCAGCGCTTGCCGTCGGGCGTGTCGGCGCAGTGGCCGCTCGTGCATCCGGTGTGAGTGGTGCAGGAGCAGCCGGCGCCGCCCGGGCACTCGGCGACCGCGTCCGGGGCGGGCACGGGAGCGCAGTCGGGGCCCGCGTCTGCCGCGGCTCCCGGAGCGTCACCGGCGCCCGCCGCGTCGGTCGATGCCGCGTCGAGCGGTGCCGCATCGAGCGGCGTCACATCGAGTAGCGCTCCATCGGCCGTACCCGGCGCCGCCACCGCGTCGGCCGTGTGGTTGCCGGCGCCCGTCGCGTCTTTCAAGGTCAACGAGAACCCATCGGAGATCGGCGCCTGGCCGCCGTTGCCGGCAGGAGACGCAGTGCTGCAGGTGGTAAGCAGACCGAGGGCCATCCAGGCAACGGGGCGAACTCCGGTTGCGGCAGCGCGGCAGTTCGAGGGGGATCGGTTCATCGGTCGCTCCGGGACTTGGGGGGCCGGGAGTATCTGCCGTCTGGCGAATTGGCGCAAAGACCACGCGCTCGGGCAGCGCGGCGTGCATCGACGCAGGGCTTGCCAGCCGCCGTGCCCTCGCGTACACCGCGCGCCCGCCGCCGGCCCCGAGCCGGCCCCAACCCCCGCGCGCCCAGGCATCCCATGTTGACCGCCAACACCGTTTCGAAGACCTACGCCGGCAAGAAGCTCTTCATCGAAGTATCGACGGCGTTCGCTCCCGGCAACCGCTACGGCCTCACCGGGCCCAATGGGTCTGGCAAGTCGACGTTCATGAGAATCCTGGCCGGGATGCTCGACCCCGACACTGGCACCGTGTCGCGGCCCCGCAAGACCGCGTACTTGAAGCAGGATCATACCGAATACGACGATTGCGTCGTGCTCGACACCGTGCTGATGGGCAATGCGCCGCTGTGGGCCGCGATGCAGGAGCGCGACGCGATCCATGTGGCCGGAGACGAATCCGACGAGGCCGGGATGCGGCTGGCCGAACTTGAGGGCATCGTCGCCGAAGAAGACGGCTACACGGCCGAGCCCGAGGCCGAAGCCCTGCTCGAAGGGCTGGGGCTGCCGCCCGACCTGCACCGCGTGCCCGTGCGCGAACTGTCCGGCGGCAACAAGGTGCGCGTGCTGCTGGCCCAGGCACTTTTCGGCCACCCCGATTGCATGCTCCTCGACGAGCCGACCAATCACCTCGACCTCGACACGATCGAGTGGCTCGAGGAGCACCTTTTGCAATACAGCGGCGTCCTCGTGCTGATTTCGCACGACCGTCGCTTCTTGAACGACCTGTGCACGCACATCGCCGACATCGACTTTGAGACGATCATCACGTACCCCGGCAATTACGACGACATGGTGCGCACGAAGGCTCAGGCGCGCGACCGCCAGGTGGTGCAGAACGCCGCGCGCGAGAAGAAGGTGTCTGACCTCAAGGAGTTCATTGCGAAGTTCTCGGCCGGCACGCGGGCCAGCCAGGTGCAGTCGCGCAAGAAGCTGGTCGAGAAGCTGCAGCCGTCAGACGTGAAGCGCTCGAACATCGCGCGGCCGTTCATCCGCTTCGAGGTCACCAAGGAGTCGGGACGCAACGTGTTCTACTTACAGGACACCGCAGTCGACTACGGCAACGGCACCGTGTGGCAGCCGTTGCGCGCCACGGTGAGCCGCGGCGAGCGCATTGGGCTCATCGGCAAGGACGGCGCGGGCAAGACGACCCTGCTCAAGCTGTTGGCCGGCCAGTTGCAGCCCGGCACGGGCACGATCGAGTGGGGTCACGAGGTCAAGGTCGGCTACCTGCCGCAGGAGCACGAGGACCAGATCGAGGCGGGGTCGACCATCGACCGCTGGCTGCACGGCTACAAACCCGGCGCGGACTTGCAGGACATCCGCCACCTCCTCGGCCGGATGCTGTTCAAGTCCGACGAGGGCACCAAGCCGACCGGCACGCTGAGCGGCGGCGAGCGCGTGCGGATGCTGATGTGCAAGCTGGCGCTCCAAGGCGGCAACCTGCTGCTGCTCGACGAGCCGACGAATCACCTCGACCTTGAAGGGTGCTCGGCACTTGCCGAAGGGTTGGCCGAATACAAGGGCACGCTCGTGGTCGCCACCCACGACCGCAACCTGCTCGCCGAAGGGTGCACGCGCATCTGGCGCATCGCTGACGGCGAAGTGCTCGATTTCCAGGGCACATACGAAGACTTCGTGGCACGCTACGGGCACTGACAGCGGCTCCCGCTACGAACGGCGGCTCCCGGTAACAACGGCAGCTACTGCGGTCGTGGAACCACGCGCGCCACGACGACGGTGCGGTCGCCGGCGATCGTGTTGTGCTGGACGTCAAACGACTTCATTCGTTCGAAGTGCTGGCCGGCGAGGAGTTCCAGGTTCCAGCGTGGGAAAATCGCCACATGGTCGATGCCCTCCTTCTTCCAGAACCACTGTAGCAGCGCCGTCGCCTGCGGGGACTTGGGCGGCACCTCCCGCAACGCCGCACGCACGGCGAGGATGCGGTGGCTGTTCAGGCCCAACAGGTCGACGGTGCGCCGACCGCCGAAATAGCGCAGCGCGCCCGCATCGTTGACGCCAAGCACGGCATCGGCTGGCAGGTGCGCGGCGATCCACCTGCCGGCATCGCCGTCGAGGCGGTCGATCTCCCAACAATCGCGGGCGAACACGCGGTGCAAGTGGCGTGCGTGGACTGCGCTGGAGGCGACGGGCAGGGCGATCAGCGCGGCGACGAGGCCCATGCGGATGACCGACGGCGCCGGCCGGCTACGGCGGGCCGTCCACAGCCGGGTCGCGTGCCCCACCAGCACGCCCACGCCGATCGCCCATACGAGCAGCAACAGCGGGACGGCCGGTAGCAGGTAACGGGCGAAGTAGAAGTTGGCGAGCGAGCCGGGCTCGTCCGCTCCCGCCAGGCGGCCCAGCGGCAAGCGCGCGGCGAGCCCCAGCAAGAACAGCAGCGCGGGCGCCGCGAGGAGGACGAGCCCCGCGCGCGCGCTGCGGTACAGGTGCGCGATGCCGAAACCGATGCACAGCAGGCCCAAGGCACCCCCGACGACGGCAGCCGCGGCGGAGTCGAGTTGCGCACCCAGGAACGGCTGCCAGCTCAGGAACGCGGCCACCTTGAACCACTGGCCGAAGGGGACGAGCCCCAGCGCCTCAGTTTTGGCGTAGAACGTCGCGGCGAGCGGCTGGCCCGTGGCCCTCACGCAGTACGCCACCCACGGCAATTGGACCGCGAGCGCAGGCAGCACGGGGCGCATGGCCACGGTGGCAAGCGCCGCCCACCGCTGCGTTGGCGCCGGCGGCCGCGTAGTCACATCGCCCGGCGTGACGGCGGCAGGAGGCTGCGCGAGCACCGCGGCAACGGCCAACGCCGGCAGCAGCACCAGCCCCTCCGGCCGGGCCAGCACCGCGAGCCCGGCGACGAGGCCCGCGTCGCGCCAGCGCCCCGCGAGTGCACGCTGGGCCACGGCAAGCTGCAGCATCACGAACAGCGGCACCTCCGTTCCCGACACGGACGCGAAGCCGACATAGGGCAGCGCGGGCAGGGCCAGCAGGTACAGCCACGCCGAAAGCGGCCCGGCTAGCCGGCGCGCCAGCCCGAAACCGATGACGGCAGCGGCCGCGGTCAGCACGACGCCGAGGCCCTTCGTCGCGGGGACGACGGGCCAGCCGAGCCCGTGAACGCCGGCCAGGACCACGGCCCACAGCGGGCTGGTGGCGCCCGTTTCCGGCTCGCCGGGGTTGTACTGGAACCAGTCACCGGCCGCGATGCCGCGCGCGTAGACTTGGTGGATCCACGCGTCGTCGATGGGGAAGCTGGTCCAGGCTGCGGCGCTCGGGTCCGGTGCGAAGCCGGCGCGCGTGACGAACCCTGCGGCCGCTGCGCTCGTGGCGGCGAGTGCGACCGTGCACGCCAAGGTCCAGCGCGCCGGTGCCTGCGAGGAATCGGCGGCGGGCGGGGAAGGGACGTGCACGGTGGTCCGAATCCTAGGAGCAGGTGTGCGGGGTGGCAAGCGCCCTGGGACACGCGGGGTGCGGTTCTCTACACGGGGTCACCGTCGGCGCCGGGGTGGACTTGCGGTGCACGCGCTCGATGCCCCCCATGATGGGCGATTGGGCCACCAAGGCGTTCACGGGGGCCCTGTGGCCAGGCCCGGGACGCGGGGTCGGGCCGAAGAAGGCTGCAGCGTCGGTCCGGGGTGACGTTCTTGGGCGGGCACACTGTCGGCCTCTGCTGTTCTGGTCCAAGCCGAGTTCTGGCTTCGCCGTGATCGGCGCATTGTCGAATGGAAATAACCCCTCAGGGAGACCCACGGCCGCGGTCCCCACCCGCACCGACGACCCCGACCGTATTTGCAGTCCTCGCCCGCCAGCCCTACCATAGGTGCTTGGCCATGCGCTCGACCTGCCCCCTTCTGCTCGCGCTGGCCGCCTCGGCGTGCATGGCGCCCATCGTCGTCGAAGAGGGCGGCGGGGCAACGAACGGCGTCCCATTCGTCGACGGCGCGACCGGGCCCACGTCGGCCGCGGACGGCGTCACCCGCGTCGGGACCGCGGACGGCGGCACGGTTCGCGACGCTCGGGACACCCTCGAGTCGCCAGGCGACGCTGGCTCTGATGACGCCGACACCTTCGCCATGGACGGGCCGGTCGAAGCTTCGCCAGATGCGCTGGCCGACAATGCCGAAGGGGATGCGCCTGCCGACACACCGGATGCCGCGCGCGGGCTCCCGGACCTGACGGGTCCGGTGGACGTTCCGGTGGCGCTGGACCTGGTCGCGGCGAAAGACGTTGATGCGCTGGTCGACGCCGGCAAGGACTCCGCAACGGTCGATGCTGCGCCGGTGGACGTGGCCCCGCCCGATGTGGCGGTCGTCGACACTGCCAAGCCGGACGTCCCTGCCGTCGTGTGCGGAGACGGCAATTGCGCCGTTGGCGAGTCCTGCTCGTCGTGTGCGAAGGACTGCGCCTGCCCCGTCGGCAACGTCTGCAAGGCCGGCGTATGCGCGTCGAACTGGCCGCCGCCGCCGTTCCCCACCGACTGCCAGGTCCAGGCCAAGATCGTCACCTACAATCCCGTCGGTTGGGGCGTGCTCGCCAACGCATTTGCCGACGACCCCGCGCCGTGCGGCGACTACTTCATCCACCTGCCGGCCATCGCCGGCGACAAGACGCAGCCGCGCGGCGAGCCCGCCATTTCGGGGGTGCACGCGCACGGCGGCCGCTTTCACGTGCTCGCGGAGTTCCACTGGACCGGGTGGGCCGAAGTGAAGACGATGACCTGGGCGCAGAAGGGCGTCGAGTTCCGTAAGCGCATGGTAGACAAGGGCTATGTGACCGGACGCGACCACTGGGCGATCAACGAACTGCCGTCGACCGTGCGCACGGACCCGGTCGTGCGTCAGGCGGTTCGCGATCTCGTCAAGGCGCTCCATTCCGGGCCCGCAGGCGCTGCGACGATGGGCGGCGCGGTGTTCACGACCGGCATGGGCCAGAAGACGACGAACTTCGCAGTGTACAAGCCGGCATTGAAAGACTGGACGCTCGACGCCGGCTTCTGGCAGGACATGAACGCGTCGGTCAAGTGGTGGGGGCAGGAGGTGTACGCCGACCCCGCGCATGTGTGCGTTGGCAGCGCGACGGTGGCGCAGCGGGCCGAGGCCGTGAACCTGTACGCATTCCACCATCCCCGTCTTGCGGCGCTCGGGCCAGCCGGGGCCAACGCGGCGCGCGTGTTCTTCAACGAGAGCGAGATGCCATTGCTCAATGGCGCGTGGCACTCCGACGCCTACAACACGACGACGATCGGACTCGACGCGATGAAGCACTTCGTCAGCCAGCAGGTCTACGCGGCGCGCGCGTGGGCCGTCGATCACCCGTACCCCGACGCCCGCATCGCGTTTGCGTGGAACGACCAACTCGACGGCGCGACGCCCCAGCAGCATGCCGAACTCGCCGTCCGCCTTGCCAGCGCGCTGCGCCACGCGTTCGACGTCGGCAAGCCACAGGCCGCCAAGGCGTGCAGTCCCACCGGCGCGTACACGTGGTGCGCGTGCGCCATGGCCGGCGCGGCGTTCAATCCCGGGTGGCAGACGACGTTCGACGCGTGGTAGGCTGGGGGCCACCCTTGTTGCATTGGCGAAGGCCACATTGCCGCGGGAGCCATCGACGGCAAGCACGTCTCGTTTGCCTAGGCTGGTTCGTCGTCAAAGGGCGGCCCCGCCGACCTCGCGCTCGCCGCCAAGCAGGGCGACCAGGCCGTGCCAGACCCGCAGCGTGTGGGACCCTGATTGCTTCGGCCACCGCGAACCCATCGCCGACCTGCTGGGCCACCCGCTGCTGAAGGTGGGTGTCGATTGGGCGGTCGATTTCGTGCGTCCCGACGGCCTGTTCTGGCCGTGGGGCGACGCGTTGCCGGCGGGCGTTCCGTTCGGCGCGCTGACCGGTCCGCTCCACCATGCCGGCGCCGCGTGGGGGTTCGCGGCGCACCCGTTTTTGAGCTGGACGGCGGACTTGTGCGTCGAGACGCTGCCGACGACTCCACACACGCCGGCGGGTTGCGCGCGACGAAGGACGGCGGCGCGGCCGCATCGACCGCCGTGGACGAACGGATAGTGTTCTCTTGGCATCCCAGCACCGAGGTCGCGACGAGAAAGGCTCCTGTGCAGCCGCGCCAGGCAGCAGGTGCGGGGGCGTGGGCGCGTGCGCCGGGGCCAGGTGCCGCCCCGTGCCGGTAGCCGTGGCGATCGCGCCCGCCAGGTGCTATCCTCGCGCTGCAGGAGGCATCCATGGTCAGGCGCGCGTTCGGGTTTTCGTTGGCTCTCCCCGTTCTTGCCCTCGGGCTGGCCGCAGCCGCTCCGGCCATGGCCGCCGAGGCGCCCGTGCTCGCGCTGCAAGGTATCTTGCGCTCGGCGAGCGGCGGGCCCGTGCCGGACGGAGAATACGCGTTCCTCATCCAACTCCACGACGCACCGGCGGCAGGTCAGGTCATCTACAAGGAAGCCTTCATCGCGGTCGGCGTCACCGGAGGCCACTTCGACCTCGAACTCGGTGCGAAGTCCGACAAGTTGCCCGAATCGGCCTTCGCCGTCGAGACGCGCTGGCTCAGCGTCACGGTGGGCTCGGTCGCGGAATTGCCGCGCCAGCGCCTGCGTGAGGTGCCGTACGCCGTGATGGCGCGCGGGGCGGGCATCGCGCACGGCCTGCAGTGTTCCGGGTGTGTGGCTGCCGCTGCCTTGGCCGATGGCGCGGTTACGGGCGCCAAGATTGCCGCTGGCGCCATCGACACAAAGCACGTCGCGTTTGCCTACGCCGGCGCGGACGAAAAGGGCGGCGCAGCGACGTTCGCCAAGGTCGCCGACCTCGCCAAGCTCGCCGAGGTGGCCAAGGTCGCCGACAAGTCCGCCAGCGCCGACGAAGCGGCGAGCGCCGCCAAGCTGCAGTGCACCGGGTGCGTGACGGCCGCCCACGTGGCACCGACGTTCGCCAAGGACCTCGTCGCCGCCAAGCAGCTCGCCAAGATCGCGACGACGGGCAGCCATGCCGACCTGCTCGATGTGCCGCCCGCGCTCGGCGACATCACAGCGGTCGTGTGCGACGCCGGCGCCACAGGCAAGGTGCTGCTCGACACGAAAACCGCGCGCCTGCACTACTGCAACGGCAAGGCCTGGCGCAAGGTGCTCGACTGCGGCGACCAGTGTGCGCCGCCCGCAACAGTGGCGTGCGGCAAGCCGGTGCCCGACGGCTGCAACGACGGCATCTTCTGCGCCGGCAAGGGCACCCAGTGCGAGGGCACCAAGGTCTGCGCCAAGGACCAGTGCGTCGACGCGATCGGCGACAGCAAGGCCTCGCCCGCCCTGTCGTGCGCCGACGTGCTCAAGAGCGACCCCAAGAAGGCGAGCGGCGTGCAGTGGATCGACCTAAACGGCGGTGCGACCGACGACGCCTTCCAAGTCTACTGCGAGCAGACCATCGACGGTGGCGGCTGGACGGTGGTGGGCTCGTTCGCGACCGCAGGGTCGGGTGAGTGGACGTTCTACAACGCGAATTGGACCAACGACAACACCTTTGCAGACAACGACTTCAAGGTGTTCGGCAGCCCTTCGATCGACCGCAAGTTCAAGAGCTGGCTGAGCCTGCCGTTCAAGCAGGCCCTCTTCGCCAACACCGACGGCACGAAGTACCACGTCATGCACAACTGGAAGGGCGATGCGAGCCTGACCTTTGCTTCCGTGAAGTCGATGTTTGCATCTGGTGGCAACTGGCTGTGGGCCAACAAGAAAGTATCGAACGGCGGCGGCATGTGGGACTACCCGAACTGGGCCATCAACAACGTCGAAACCGTCGCCGACCAGTGCTGGAACGCGCGGGTAAGCGTGTGCAAGCAGGTACCGCCCGTCACGCACACCGGCGGCGGCAGCCTCATCGGTACGTCGTGCGACGGTGGCACCAGCAACAATGCGGACCTCGCCAAGGACTCGATCGGCACGACCGTGTACAACTGCGGCGGAGGGGAGCCGCACAACCTGCCGATTGCCGGCGATGCGTACTACGTGATGTTCGTGCGCTGAGGCACTCCGTCTGTCCCGCCGCCTTCCGGATTGCCGATGCCCCATTTCCTGAGCCTCGCAGCCTTGGCCAGCCATGCCGAGGCCACCGACCTCGCGCAGTACCTCGATCGCGACCTCGCCACTCTGTTCGCCGCCGTGCCGACGGGCAGCCGCGCCCGCACGGTGGTGTCCACCCTGCAGCGCACCCAGAAGCTGGGGACGTTGCGGGCGCTGCTCGACAGTCCGACCGCCTGCGCCGAACTGCGCGCCCACCTCGGCTCCTCCGGTGAGCAGGCGCTGGCATCGCAACTGGGTATCATGCTGGAGCGCCTGGCAGCGTCGGCGCGGGCCCCGCTCCGGCAGAAGGTGCAGCGGCGGCGCGACGTCGACGAGGCTGCCACCGCGCCGATCGCCCCGCCTGCGCCGCGGACCGTCGCGCCGGGCAGCGGCTTGCGGCTCGACATGGAGGGTGCGGAACTCGCCGCGCTGCTGGAGTTGCACCCGGGCCTCGTTGCGGTGGCACAATCGTATCTCCAGTGGACACCGATCGAGCACGCGCGCCGACCCACCCAGCGCCACGCGACCCAGACCACGCGCATCGACCACCTCGTCGTGCTGCCCACCGGCGAGCTTGCGCCGCAGGCGCCCGACAGCGTCCGCGTCAACGCTCTGGACCGCCTGCGCAAAGCGCTGGCTCGCATCGAACGGGCCGCGACGGACCACACGCAGCGGATGACGGGACCGGCGCTGGCGGACCTCGACCTCGAATGGCTGCGCAGCGAACTCGTGGCCTTGCGCCTGCGGTTGCACGCCCCGGCGCTGAGCCGCCCGACTGCGGAACTGCGTCTGTACCGCGTGCACGTGCGCACCGACATGGGCCAACTGCAAATCTACGATGACTCCGCGCCTGAGCTTTGCCGCGGACACGGGTGGGAGCCGACCCGCATTCGCGTGGCAGACGACGGTGCCCGGGTGCTGGCCGCCAGCCAAACCGCCCACACGTGCACGATTACCTTGGGCGCCATCGATTTCGCCATCGATGCGTGCCGCAGTGCGGACGAGATGATGCTGACCTTTGCCCAGACGGCCCGGCAGCCGCAGTGGGAGCGGTTGCTGCGCGACCTCGACCCGCTGGTCGCTGCGTATGTGCCGAAGGAAGGTGCCACCGAAGCCGAACCGCTCGGCTGGCGCCTCAAGGGCGACCCGCACCCGACCGCGCTGGACCCCGTGCTGATCGGCGCCACGAAGACGGGAAAGCTCCGCACCAAGAAAGTGGCCCTGGCCGACGTGCGCGCCAAGCCGGCACTGTGGGCCCTGCCGGCCGACGGGCGCGCCGCCACGGAACTCGCGCCGGACCTCGACCGGCTGTGGGAGTACGACCGTCAAGCCCCCGGCGGGCGTCTGGGGCGCGCTCTGCGGGCGCTCGTCGGGCATCCGCGCGTGGTGGCGGGCGACCCGCCGGTACTGGTTACCATCCACGAGGCGACCCTGCGCCTGAGCGTGACCCCGCGTCCCGACGGCGGCGCGACGTTGGGGTTCGTCGGCGCGCACGGGCCGATCGCTCTCGACGACGTCATCGCGGCGTTTCGCCTTGGCTCCGGCGGCGTGCTGATCGAGGTCGAGCCCGCAGCGGGGCGGGTCACGCTGACGTCGTATGCGCCAGCGATGCCAAACCTGGCCGAAGTGCTACAACGCCGCTCCACTGGCGTGCCATCCGACGGCATGCCGGCGTTGCTCGCCCGTCTCGACGCGTTGCAGCGGACGATGCCCGTCGATGTCCCTGACGCCATGCGTGGCCAAGCGGTCGAGCCAGACCCGCGGCTCGTGGTGCAGATGGCCGCGACGGGGCCGACATCGCTGCGGCTCGATGCGCGCATCCGCTTGTACGACGGGGCGCCGTTGGTCGTGCCGGGCGAGGGGCACGACATCGTCCAGGTCCAGCGCGACGGCCTGCGCTTGTGGGCCCGCCGGACGCGCGCCGACGAGCCTGAGTTTGCGGCCGGCACGCTCGACGGTCTGCCGCTGCCCGACGCCGCCCGGCTCGATGCGTGGTCATGGGGCCTGGCCGACGACGCCGCGCTCGAACTCGTCGAGGCGTTGCAGGCGCGCACTGGCCTGGAAGTCCTGTGGGCCGACGCCAAGCCGCGCAGGGTGAGCGGCACCGCGCAACTGGCCGACTTGCGCCTGCACGTCACGGACCGCCGCGACTGGTTTGGCGTCGCAGGGGGCTTCGAAATCGATGGCACGCACCTCGATCTGGCGACGGCGCTCGAAGCCCTGCGCGGCCGGCGCACGTTCGTCCAGGTCGATGCCGAGCGCTGGGTCCGCATCTCGGAGCAGCTGCGACGCGCGCTCGACGAGGCCCTCGCACTGCTACACCTGGGCCGCGACGGCGTGACGCTGCCGGCCTTGCACGCAGGCGTCCTCGCCACGCTGGGCGCGGCCGACGTGGCGGCGACGGCGAAGTGGCACGGAGTCGTCGATCGCATCCGGGCGGCGGCGCAGTTGGAGCCCGAAGTACCCGCGACGCTGGGTGCCGAACTGCGGCCGTATCAACGCGAAGGCTTTCAGTGGCTCGCGCGGCTTGCGCTCTGGAGCCCCGGTGCGCTCCTGTGCGACGACATGGGCCTCGGCAAAACCGTCCAGGCGCTCGGCTTGCTTTTGCTGCGGCGCGCACTCGGCCCGGCACTCGTCGTGGCGCCGACGTCCGTCGTGTTCAACTGGCAGCGCGAGGTCGAGCGGTTTGCCAGCGGTCCCGGTGGCCTACAGGTGCACATCTACGGCACGGGTCCGCGCGACAAGGTGTTGAGCGCGCTCGGCCCCGGCGACGTCGTGGTGGCGAGCTACGACCTGGTGGCGCGCGACATCGAGCGGTTTCAGGCGCGGCACTTCGGTACGCTGGTCGTCGATGAAGCCCAGGCCATCAAGAACCCCGAGACGCGCCGTGCGAAGGCGATTTGCGCGCTCGATGCCGGCTTCCGGGTGGGCCTGACCGGCACGCCGCTCGAAAACCACATCGGCGAACTGTGGAGCTTGGCCCGCGCGCTGATTCCCGGCCTGTTGGGGTCGTGGGACCAGTTCCGCAGCCGCTTTGTTGCGACCGCCGCCGACGACCCGCACGGCGACCGGCGCAAGGCCCTGGCACGCACGGTGCGGCCCTTCTTGCTGCGGCGGCTGAAGCGCGACGTGTTGCGCGACCTGCCACCGCGCACCGAGACCCGGCTCAGCGTCGAACTCTCCGAAGGCGAGCGCCAGTTGTACGACGGCGTCCGGTTGGCCGCACTGACGGAGCTGACGGAATCCGCCGGCGACCTGCCGCCCGAACAGCGGCGCTTCCAGGTGCTGGCGGCGCTGACCCGCCTGCGCCAACTCGCCTGCCACCCGCGCCTGGTGGACCCGGCCAGCACGCTGCCGTCGGCGAAGCTCGATCGCCTCGAAGAGGTGATCCTGACGCTGAAAGACGAAGGCCACCGCGCGCTCGTGTTCAGCCAGTTCACCCGCCACCTCGCCCTGGTGCGCGAGCGGCTCGATGCGGCGGGCGTGACCTACCGCTACCTCGACGGCAGCACGCCCGAGAAGCAACGGCGCACCGAGGTCGATGCGTTCCAGGCCGGTCTGGGCGACGTGTTCCTGATTTCGCTGAAGGCGGGCGGCACCGGGCTGAACCTGACGGCGGCCGACTACGTGCTGCACCTCGACCCGTGGTGGAATCCGGCCGTGGAGGATCAGGCGACGGACCGCACCCACCGCATCGGCCAGACGCGTGCGGTCACGGTGTACCGGCTGGTGGCGCGCGGGACGATCGAAGAGGCGATCCTGGCGCTGCACGCTACCAAGCGCTCGCTGGTGGCCGACGTGCTCGACGGCAGTGGGCAGGCGGCGGGATTGACCACCGAGGACCTGGTGGCGTTGATCCGGCAGGGCACGGGGGAGCAGTTGGAGATGTAGGCCGCCCGGGCCAGTGCGCCGCAGGCCGGAAGCGTCACCGGTGCAGGCAGGGCCGCGCGCTTGCACCACCCGCGCGCAATCGCCACACTGTAGTGCTGCCTGTCGAACAGTGCACCCGCTTCGCCGTGGCCGCCAAAATAGGGGAAATCTCCATGCTCCAGTCCCCGCGCTCCGCTTGCGCGGTCGCCTCGCGTTTCCGCCACCAGGCTGGGCTCGCCGCCCTCTGCCTGGGTTCCCTGATCGCGACGGCCTGCGGAGACGCGCCAGCCAGCGAGGGCACCGGCACCACGGCCGCCAGCGACGCGTCCGGTGACCTTGGCGTCAGCGACCTGACCGAGCGCGGCGCCGACCTCCTGACCGCGGCCGACGCCGTACCTGCCGACGCACCGGCGGCCGCCAAGGACACCTCACCGTCTTGCCCCGGCGCGGCCGGCTGCAAGTGTACGAACAACGGCGAATGCGACGGTGCGCTGTGCATCGACACGCCCGCCGGCAAGCGCTGTGCGGCCAAGTGCGTCGACAAGTGCGAGTCGGGCTTCAAGTGCGCGGGCATCCAGGCCGGCGCTGACACGCTGACCGTGTGTGTGCCGACCTGGGGCAAGCTGTGCAACCCCTGCCTCACGTCGCAGGCGTGCGCGGCGCTCGGCCAGGGTGCGCCCGCGTGTATCGTCCATGGCGACGCCGGCTCGTTCTGCGGCACGGAGTGCACCGACGATGCCGGGTGCCCCGCGTCGTTCCAGTGCAAGTCGTTCAAAAGCGTCGAAGGCGCCGCCGTCAAGCAGTGCGTGCCCGCGACCGATGCGGCAAACGTGCCCAGTCTGTGCGCGTGCTCAGCGGCAGCGGTCGAATCAGCGCTGGCGACGACGTGCATGGCACCGGCCAAGGGTGCGGCCGGCTCCACCTGCCCCGGCCAGCGCGCGTGCGGTGCCGACGGCCTCACGGCTTGCACGGCGCCCGACGTCACGCTCGAGGTGTGCGACGGCAAGGACAACGACTGCAACGGCAAGATCGACGACGCGACGTGCGGCGACGCCAACGCATGCACGCAGGACGTGTGCGGCCCCGGCCCCAACCCGCCAGGCACCGCCAAGGTAATCGCATGCCAGCACACGCCGCTGGAATCGGCCTGCGACGCCGACGGCAGCGCGTGCACCGAGGGCGATGTCTGCAAGGCGGGCGTGTGTGCGGCCGGCGCTGCGAAGAACTGCGACGACGGCAATCCGTGCACGGTCGATGCCTGCGAAGCATCGACCGGCTGTGTGCCAGCCCCCGACGACGGCGCGCCGTGCGACGACGACAACCCTTGTACGATCGGAGACTTGTGCCAGACGAACGCTTGCCTGCCCGGCCTGCCGAAGGACTGTACTTCGACGGACGCGTGCCAGACCGCGAAGTGCTCGCAGGCGAGCGGCAAGTGCGCCTTCACCGACAAGCTCGACGGGCTGCCGTGCGACGACGACACGCTGTGCACGAGCGCTGACACCTGCGACACGGGCGCCTGCACGGGCACGCTGATCGTGTGCGACGACGGCAATCCGTGCACGACCGACGCCTGCGACGACGCCAAGGGCTGTAGCGCAGTGACCACGGCCGGCGCGTGCTCCGACGGCAACGCGTGTACCGGCGGCGATGTTTGCAAGGCCGGCGCGTGCGAACCGGGAGCGGCCAAGGCGTGTGACGACGGCGACGGCTGTACCCTCGACACGTGCGCGGCGGCGTCGGGCGAGTGCGCGAACAAGGCGGTTGTCGGGTGTGGCGGCAATTGCGCAGCCGCGACGGATTGCGACGACGGCAACCCATGCTCCACCGACGCGTGTACCGAAGGCCTGTGTCAGGTCAGCGCGAACGCCGTCGCGTGTGACGACAAGGAGCCCTGCACCGCCAAAGACACGTGCAAGGCCGGTTCCTGCCAAGGCGCGCCACTGCTGTGCGACGACCAGAACCCGTGCACGACCGATGCGTGCGAAGCCGGCAAGGGCTGTGACGCCGTGCCGAACAGCGTCGCGTGCAGCGATGGCAGCGCCTGCACGGTGGGCGATCAGTGTGGCGGAGGCAGTTGCCAGCCGGGCGCTCCCTTGACGTGCGATGACAAGAACCCGTGCACGACCGAGACTTGCAACAAGGCAGACGGCAAGTGCGTCCCGACGGCCAATACCGCGCCCTGCTCAGACGGCAGCGCGTGCACGAGCGGCGACGTGTGTGCGGCGAGCGCGTGCAAGCCCGGGACCGCGAAGGCCTGCGACGACAAGAACCCGTGCACCGACGACAAGTGCGACCCGGCATCCGGGGCGTGCGTGGTTGCCAACGTGGCCGGTCTCTGCAGCGACGGCAATGCGTGTACCGGCGGCGACGCCTGCAGTGCGGGCGCGTGCAAGCCCGGCGTTGCCAAGGTGTGCGACGACAAGAACGCGTGCACGACCGATTCGTGCGACCCCAAGGCCGGCGCGTGCGTGGTCGTGCCCATCGTCGGCTGTGGCGGCAACTGCGCGACGGCGGCGACGTGCGACGACAAGAACCCGTGCACGACCGACGCTTGCACGAGCGGCAAGTGCGCGAACACAGGCAACGCCTCCCCGTGCTCCGACGGCAACGAATGCACGCTCCCCGACATCTGCGCGGGCGGCGTGTGCAAGCCGGGCGCGGCCAAGGTCTGCGACGACAAGAACGGGTGCACCGACGACAGTTGCGACGCCGCCACCGGCACTTGCAAGGCGGCGCCGAACGCGCTGCCCTGCAACGATGGCGATGCGTGCACCGTCGCAGACCTGTGTGCAGCCGGTGCGTGCAAGCCCGGCAAGGCGGTCGACTGCGACGACAAGAACCCGTGCACGACCGGCGATGGCTGCAAGCTCGGCGCCTGCGTGGCGGGCGTGCCCGTCGTGTGCGACGACAAGAACCCGTGCACGAATGATGCGTGCGACAAGGCCACCGGCAAGTGTGTGGCGGCGCCCAACGCGGCCGCGTGCAGCGACAGCGATGCGTGTACGGTCGGCGACGTCTGCGCGGCGAGTGCGTGCAAGCCCGGCGCCGCGACGAACTGCGATGACAAGTCGGCCTGCACGACCGACGCCTGCGACAAGGCAACGGGCGTGTGCGGTCACGCTGCGCTCGATGGCCCTTGTACCGACAACGACGCCTGCACGGTGGGCGATGTGTGCGCAGCCGGCGCGTGCAAAGCCGGCGCTTCTACGGTGTGCGACGACAAGAACCCGTGCACGACGGATTCGTGTGCGGTCGCGACGGGCAAATGCTCGGCCGTCAACACGACCTTGCCCTGCTCAGACGGCAGCCTGTGTACGAGCGGCGACAAGTGCGACGGCGCCGGCAAGTGCGTGGGCACGGTCGCCATGGTGTGCAAGAGCACGGCGTGCACGGACAACGCGTGCGCCCCAGCCAGCGGCGTGTGTGTGGCCAAGCCGAAAACTGGGGGCACCGTCTGCGACGACGGCCAGGCCTGCACGCTCGGCGACAAGTGCGACGGCGGCGGCAAGTGCCTGGCGGGCGTCTGGAACGCAGCGTGCGGCTGCCAGACCGACCTCGCCTGCAACGACGGCAACCCGTGCACGACGGACAAGTGCGCGGCGACGAAGTGCAGTTTTGCGGTCACCGTGGATGCGGCGTGCGACGACGGCGACGTGTGCTCGACGGCCAGTGCCTGCAACGCGGCGGGCTCGTGCGTGGCCAAGACGCTGGTCGACTGTTCCGGCGGCAAGGACCCATGCAACGACGCCGTGTGTGCCGAGGTGCTCGCCAAGCCCGTGTGCAAGAAGGTGCCCGTTGGCAAGGGCGCCGCGTGCCAGGATGGCCTGTTCTGCACCACCCTTGACGCCTGCGACGGCACCGGCAAGTGCTTGGGTGGACTGCCACCCTTGTGCGGCAAGCCGGCCCAGTGCTTTCAGTCGCTGTGTACCGAAGCGGCCAAGGGGTGCGCGACGCCGTTCCAGCCCACCGGCTTTCCGTGTACGGACAACAGCCAGTGCACTGAACTCGACGCCTGCAACGCGGGCAAGTGCATCGGCAAGCCCAAGGCGAGTTGCACGCCGAAGCTCACGGCGTTTGCTCCCGCCAGCCCGTCCACGAACGCCGCCACGTCGGCGGACGGCAGCGGCGAAGTCGGCACCAGCGTCCAACTCTACCTGAACGGCACGTGCACCGGCACGCCCGTGAATGCGACCGGGGTCGCTGCGGCGCCGGCCTTCAACATCAAGATGACAGCCGCGGCGCAAGCGTGCACGGCCGTAACGGCCCAGGCCAAGGACGCCGCCGGCACGGTTTCGGGCTGTTCGAACGCGATCACGTTCAACCACTACTCGTGCACCCAGTGCCCGTGCACGTCCAACGATTGGGTGCGGCGCTTCGGCGGGCCCAAGCTTGAGGTCGGCAACCACGCCGCGACCGACGTCAACGGCAACATCTACGTCGTCGGCACCACCGAGGGCGACCTGCCGCCGCTCAAGAACAAGGGCCTGACCGACGGCTTCGTCACCAAGTTCGACCCGACCGGCAAGCGGCTGTGGACGACTCCGATGGCCACGGTGCAAGCCGATTCGACGTCGGCCGTGGCGGTCGCGGGCTTCAACGTGTGGATGGCCGGCGGCACGAGCGGTGACCTCGACGTCGCCGGGCCAGCCGTGGCGCCTCCAGCGGGCGACGTCGACGTGCACTTGACGGCGGCTGACCTGCAAAGCGGGCAGTTGTGGATGGTCAAGATCTTCGGCACGGCGACGCGCAAGGAGTCTGCGGTCGACATGGAGTACGATGCGGTCGGCAAGCGCCTGATCGTGCTGGTGACCAGCAGCAATCTCGCCGGCGGCGGCGTGAGCCCCATCGTACTCTCCGTCGATCCGATCTCCGGCACGATCACGAAGCTGTGGGATTACGTGGACGATTCGCAGAACAAGAACCCGGTCGGCATCCACGTCGACAGCACGGGTTCGATCTTCGTGCACGGCCGCTCGCAGTTCGCGCTGCCGGGCGCCTTGAACACGGAGGGGGCGGCGGGCGGCGGTCTCTACGTCATCAAGCTCAGCGGCACCGGCGTCAAGCAGTGGACCACGCACTGGGGCAGCCCGGGCTTCGACTACGCCGGCGGCATCGTCAGCGACGGCGCCGGCAACGTCTACGCGACCGGATTCGCCCAAGGTGTCGCGATCGGCACGCCCGTCGGCACGAAGTACCTCGGCTCGACCGGCTCGAGCTGGGGTTTCGGCGGCGACTTTATCGTGACGACCTTTGCCGCCGCCACCGGCAAGCAGGGCTGGGTCACGCAGTTCGGCACCGCCGGCAGCGACGAGGCCAGCCACCTCGAGTGGGTGGCCGGCAAGGGCGGCGGGCTCTACCTGGCGGGCGCGACGACCGGCAACATTGCCGACCAATCCGGCATGTCGAAGTGGGGCGGCCACGACTGGGTGCTCGTCAAGCTGGCAGCGACCGGCGGCGTGCTGGAGAAGCGCCAACTCGGCACGAAGGGCGAAGACGGCGTCGGTCGGCCGGTGCGCGTCGCGGGAGCTCTCGTCGTGCCGGGCTGGTCCGAAGCCGACTGGATCGGCCAGAGCCCCGACGCCTGCACGCCCGTCGGCGGTCGCGATGTCGTGGTGGCGCGGCTGTGCACGCTGACTGGCATCATTCCAGTCCAGTAGGCGACGTCACAGGCAGGTCAGGACCGGCTCACATCTTCACGTTCGACATCTTCAGGCAGACCTTCGCGTTGACGTGGCTGGTGAAGTTGTGGGCGATCCAGCCCTGCGAGTAATCGATGCGCGCCCAATCGTACAGGCCGCCGATGTACAGGCCGCTGCCCGTCTCCTGGAGGTAGCCGTTGTCGTTCCAGCCCTTGAGGTTGTTGGCCGAGAATGCGGTGAACCCCGACGGGCAGGTGTTCGTGTTGTTGAGCGTGCGGATCTGCACGCCAGGGCGGCCGAGCTTGGCAAACATCTTCCAGCACATGTAGTTGACGTGGCTGTTGGCCCAGTGGAACTGCATGTAGTTGTCGCCGCCGTAGTCCCAGCCGTTCTGGGCGCCGAACACGGTCACGTTGTCGGTGATCGTGTTGTAGATCCAGTCGTTGCTGCCGTCGATCTGGCTGGTCGGGCGGACTTCCCATCCTGCCGGGCACTCCGCGGGGTCTTTCATGCCGAGCACGACCGGGAACACGCCGTTGGCTGTCTCCGGGTCGTCGGAGACGCCGTAAGTGCGCATGCAGTAGCCCGTGGCCCCGCTGTTGATGGTGCGCTGGTGCCAGCCGCCGTCTTCGTTGGAGGGCTGCGCGCCGAACGCCCAGGTATCGACATAGCCGAGGTACAGGCCGTTGTTGTTCGACATCAGGTACACGTGGTTGTTGTTGCCCGCCAGGTCCGCGTGATTCATCCACAAGTAGCCCTTCGGGCACACCTTCGCGTCCTGGTTGTGCGGCGCGATGATGTGCGTGTGGGCGTTGCCGCTGGGCGCGTCGTACTCCTTCCAGCACACAGCTTGGATGCCGTTCGTGTAGTTGTAGCCCATGTACAGGTGTTCGTTGCCGTAGTTGAGCCCATTCATGGCGCCGAGGTACAGACCACGCTCCGTGATGTTCGCGTAGACGTAGTTGTTCGGGCCGCGCAGGTCTTCGCTCGTCTCCATGTTCCAGCCCGACGGGCACAGGGTCGTCTTGCGCACCGACATCAGCACCGTGTACTTGCGGTTGAACTTCTGCACTGACGCGTTCGACGACTCGAGCGAGCCCGTCAGCTTGAGGTTGCTCGCGGCCAGGATGTTGCCGTCCACGATCAGGTCGCCCTTGACCTGGATCTTCTTGTTCGACAGCGTCTGCAGGTTGAGGCTCCACTTGTTGATCGCGCCGTCGGCCGCGTTGTTCAGGAAGTCGGAATCGACGACCTTGAGCGTCCACTTGCCCTTCGGGTTCTTGCCGAGCCACGACAGCAGGTCGCCCGACACCGGCTTTGTCGGGTCGGGATAGCTCGTCACCAGTGTGCCGCCGGCGCTCGCCCCGGCATACAGCGTGTACGATTGCTTGTTGGGGTCTTCGATGTAGACGGCGAGTTTGGCCACGTTCGAGTTCGCAATGTCGACGACGATGGTCAGCTTCTGCGCGATGCCGATGTCGGGGAACTCGATCGTGTCCGTAGAGCCACCCGGGTTGTTGTCGAGGATCGGAATGTTGGGCTTGCCCGCCACCGAATCAACGAACTGGTTGAAGATCAGCTTGTTGGAGATCTCGTCGATGCCGTCGGGCGGCAGGTCGTTCGGGTCCATGTTCGGCACGCACTCGTACGAGCCGTCGCCCTTGAAGCCTTTGATCACGAGCCCGGTGCCGCACACCTTGCCGAGCACGGCAGCCGGCGGAATGGCCGTCAGGTCCTTGTACGCGCCGGTCTGGGCCACGGGCGCCAAGTCCGTCTTCAACACGTAGGGTTTGAGGTCGGGACCGCCTTTCAACTCCGAGTAGTTGCCCGAGAACGCCACCGAATGGAACGCGTCCTTCTTCGCATACGCGCTCAGGTCGGCCTGCGGCGGTTGGCCGACGAGGTCCTTGTAGT
>SHZF01000075.1 GCA_009692425.1 Myxococcales bacterium
CACGCGCCCGCCGGCCGAGATGGCGACGTTGTCGGCGCTGTACTGCGAGCGCATCCCCTTGCGGTAGCGCGCATTGTACAGGGCCGCCACCGCCTCGCGCAGTTCCAGCAACCCACCGACCGGGGCGTACTCGTGGCACGCGGGGTCGATATCGATGCGTTCGACGCGCGGCGCGGACCCCGGCAATGGCCCGGTCTCGGGAGCTCCCTGGCCGAGATTGGCCCAATCCGGGTGGCCGTAGTGAAAACCGCGCGCGGCCGCCTCGGCCATCACGTAGATGACACCGGTGCGCGGCACGGGGCGGAAGGCGGACGACTCGTCGGCGGCGCTAGCCATGGTACGACGGTAGCCGTGCGGATCGCGGGCCGCAAGCCGCCCGCGCCGGACGACGGGCTACGCGGCAGTCTGGGTGGCGCGCGGCACCGGCGTCCACCCGCCCATGTCCTTGAACAGGCGCTTGCACGTGATGGTGCCGGCGTCGTCGAGCGCAAAGCGGTGGTACTTGTCCTTCGGCACCACGATCAGGTCGCCGGCCGCGACGTGTACGCGCATCCAGCGGTCGGCCGTGTCGCGCAGGTCGAACACGCCCGCACCGGCGACCACGAAGCGGATTTCCTCGTCGGTGTGCAGGTGTTCCTCCCAGAACTTCTGGCACAGCCCGTCGAGGTTCGGCGTCGTCGGGCCGAGGTGCACCTGATCCATCTGCACGTAGCCCCGCGCGTCGCGGATCGCCTGCAGGGGTGCCGCCCACTCCGCCTCCGTCGTCGGCAGGGCCCAGTGCAGGATGCCTTCGGCCGCGAGGCGCTCGGGAGGGACAGGGTGCGAGGGGTCGTCGAGGTACCAGGCGTGCATGGCAGGCTCCGCAGCAGGGTGTTAGGACGTGTGCAATTGAGTTCGGCTCGGTGCTCGCTCGCCGCGTTCGTTGCGAGCCCTCGATCCAATTCGGCGGGCTTTGGTATTACGCCGCGCGCTCAAGCCCGGCATCGGGCTGGCTGCGGTCGTGGGTCAGGTGGTCGAGGCCGGCCGCCCGCATCCGCACGAGGCAGGCGCACAGCCAGTTCAGGCACTCCATCTGGGTCTTGGCGTGGCTCGCGTCGCGGCCCCACACGTAGACGCCATGATTGCGCACGAGTACGGCGTTGGCGCGCGGCCAGTCCAGCACGGCGCGCTCCAGCCGGTCGGCCAATTCGTGTTCGAGCGCGGTGTTGTCGATCACGGGCAGTTCGTGCGTGTCGAAGTAGCCGACCCCGTCGAGGCCTTTCATCATCTCCAGGCGGGTCAGCCGGAGCGGCTCGCCGGGTGGCACCAGCATCGTCGCCAGCACGACGTCGAGGCTGTGGGCGTGCAGCACCGCGCCAGCCTGCCGATGGCGATGCGCAGCCATGAAAAGCGGCGCACACGCGGTCAGCCGCTTGCCTGCCGGCGCCTTGCGCACGCGGCCGTCCAGTTCCAGTTCGAACAGGTCCGCCGGCTCGATGCGCTCCTTCTCCACGCCACTGGGCGCCATGAGGATTGTGTCGCCGTCGCGGATCGAGATGCCGCCGCCCGTGCCCGACGCCCAGCCGAGGCTCCAGAACAGGCGGCACAGTTCGCAGATGCGTTCGCGTGCGGCGAGGTGGTCCATCCGGGCATCCGCTGGGGCCGGGCGTGGCTGCGGTGCCCGGCACCCCATCGCACCACCGTCTGGGCTCTCTGGTCAAGCGCCCTCTCGGAATCTTCGCCCCGGGTGTCCACTTGCCATGCGGAGTCGAGATTTTTCGCACGGTGCGTCGCTCCGTGCTATGGCCCGGTCGTACGCTCGGAATGCGCTGGACTCACCGGCCGACCGGCCCTGCGCACGCCGAGGCTCGACCGCCGCGGGTAGCTGTTGCCATGTTCGGTCCAACCACCCCCCTCGACGCGACCTGGCCCGCAACCGCGCGGCGCCGCGACCCCACCTGGGTGCGCCTGCTGGGGGCATTCGACAGCCCGGCGTTTCGCCTGCTGGCGTTTGCCGCCCTCGTTCCGTTGCTGGTCCGCACGTTCGGTCCAGCCCAGTACAGCTGGCTGGCAGTGTGTGCGGCCATGTTCGCGTGGCTCGAACTGGCTCCGCGGGCGGTGGCGGCCGAAGCCGCGCGCCTGGCCGCCGCAGCGCTCCACGTCGGGCACTTCCCGCGTGCCGGCCGGCTCGCATCCGCAGCGGTCGCATTGTTGGGCGCGGTGGCGCTGCCGGGTGCCATCCTGCTCACGACATTCAGCGCCGAAGTGTGTGTGGCACTTGGGGTCGGAGGGGCCGACATTGCGCTGTGTGCGCTGTACCTCACGCTCGCAGCCTTGCGCTACGTCGTCCTTGCCGTCGCCAGCGTACACGCCGCGACCGCCACGGCACGGGGCTTCAGCCCAGAACTGCGCGCCTTGCGCGGCCTCGATGTCCTGTTCGACCTGGCGGCCGCCGTGTTCGTCGTCGCGCAAGGCCTGTCGCTGCCGTGGCTCGCGGCGTTCCGCATCGTCGGCGCGCTCCTCGTCGGCTGGCTCTGGCGCGAACTGGCGGCCGGCCGCGGGCACACGGTGCGTGTCGGGCTGCACACCATCGATGGCGCAGCCCTTGGTGAGTTGGCACGGGCTCCTCTCGAAGCCCCGCCGGTCGTCGCCGCCGGACTTGCGGGCCTCGACGTCGCGACTCTTGCGCTGGCGGCGACCCTCGGCGTCGGCGCGCTGGTGCCGTGGGTCGTCACCGTGGCCGCCGCGCGTCTCGGGCTGGGTCTCGCGCTGCAGGTGGGCGCAGCCGTGGTGGCCGATGCGCGAATTCCGGGCGGGTCGGGAGGGCGCGGCACGCTGCGCGAGAAGGCCCGTCGGCTTCACGACGCGACGCTGACAGCCGCCGTCGGACCGGCTGTGTGGGTCGCGATTCTCAGTGGGCCCGCTGTGGCGCTCGCCATCGGAGCCGTGCCCGCACTCAGCCCCGCAACTGTGCCGGTCGGCCTGGCCGTGCTTGCAGCAGTACCGGCAGCGCTCGCCATCCGCAGCCCGGCTGCGCAGGGGGGCGTGCTTGCGGTGGCGGTGCTCGTGGCGGAGGCGCTCCTGGCGGGCGCGGGCACCTGGTGGCTCACACCCCGGCTGGGTGCCTTCGGCGCGGGGCTTGCAGTTCTTGGCGCCCATGCGGCGACTGCAGCCTGGTACTGGCCCCTGCGTCAGTGCCGCGCTCTGGGCATGCGCGTGCGAACATTCGTGTGGGGGCGCGCATGGCGTGTCGTTCTGGTCGCGCTGCCGTGTGCACTGGCAGCAGTCGTCCTGACGGGGTTCAAGCCGGCCCGCAGCGCGCGCACGCTGCTGGTCCAGACCGCGATCTTGTTGATCCTCCAAGCTGTTGCGGGGTTTGCGGGCTGGTACCTGTTGCGGCGGCGCGAGGGGGAGGACCAGGACGCGTAACCGGACGCGCGGCCAGGGGGGGCACCGCACGGGCGCCGCACGAGGCGTTATTGCGCTGCAGCCCGCACACGGCTACATTTCGGCTCCTTCCTTGGAGGAACCATGAACAACAAGCATGAAGTGATCGGTCGCGCGGTGGTAGACAAGACGTTTCGCGAGGCGCTGTTCAAGGACGCGAAGGCCGCCTGCGATACAGCTGGTTTGCCGCTGGCAGACCACGAGTACAAGCAAATCAAGACGTTCGATCCAGAATCGTTCGAAAATGCGGTTGCCGAACTCGGCGGCGAAGCCGGCGGGGCGGGCTAGTCTCGGCGGCGAAGCCGGCGGGGCGGGCTAGTCTCGGTGAGTGCGACGCTTTCCACGGAGTCCCGAGCGGCGGCGTTCGAGCGCATCCGGACGCTCTACGACGCTTGGTCGCCGGAGTTCGTCGCCGCTGCCGGCACGACCTTCCAAAGCGGCCTTGTCAAGGCGTCGGCCGACGCGCCAGAGGACCCCGACGCCTCGACGCGCTTGTGCGCTGCGGCTGCCGGCGTGCGCGACGGCGACGCGTTGCTCGATGCGGGCTGCGGCGTCGGCGGACCGGCGGTGGCGCTTTTGGAAGCGTTTCCGCACTCGACGCTGGCCGGAGTCACCCTGTCGCCTGTCCAAGCCCGCATGGCGGAAGCGCTTGCTGCGGAGCGGGGCGTGTCTGCGCGGGCCAGCTTCGCCGTTGCGGACTATCACGAGTTGCCGTTCCCCGATGCGGCGTTCGATGTCGCGTTCTTCTTTGAGTGCACGGGGTACTCGCCCGACCCGGCGGCGTTGTACCGCGAAGCAGTACGCGTGCTGAAGCCCGGGGGCCGTGTGTATGTGAAGGACGTGTTTCGCAACGCCGCGCGACTCGACGCCGACGACGAACGGCGCATGGCCGCTTTCGATGACCTGTGGGCATGCGTGCGCTCCGGCTCGCTGGCGGAGGCGGAGGCCCATGCGAAGGCTGCGGGCCTGCGCGTGGCGACCCGGATCTACCCGCACGTCGGTACGCACCGCTTCGTTGGCGCGATGCTCGGCCCGGACGGCCGGCTCAACGCGTTCGGCCGGGGCTTCGCCAACTCCTTCGCGCCGATCGTTTTTGCCGAATTGTGCGGCGTCAAGTCGCCGGAGGTGAGCACGCCATGACGGCTCCCACGAAGGTCAAGCTCGAACTCGGCGCGCGGGCCGACTCAGTCGACTTCCGCGACGTCCACTTTCAGCAGACGCTGATTGAACTGCCCGAGACGCTGCCGCCAGAGAAATTCCTCGCCCTGCACTGCCCCGTGTTGGACCAAGGGTTGCAGATGGCCTGCACCGGGTTTGCGCTCGCGACCGTGGCCAATGCGCTGCTGCACAGTCGCGCGCGGGCCGCCGGGGCCGTGCCAGCCGAGACCAGCCCGGAAATGATGTACGCGATGGCGCGCCGCTACGACGAGTACCCGGGCACGAACCACAACGGCTCCTCGATTCGTGGTGCCGTCAAGGGCTGGCACCGCCACGGCGTCTGCTGCAAGCAGGTCTGGGACAACGAGGAGATCGGCGGGGTGCGCTACGGCACCCTGGGCGTGCTGACTCGTGCGCGGGCCGAAGATGCCGCCTCGCGCCCGTTGGGTGCCTACTTTCGCGTGCCGGTGCAAGACCTGCCAGTGGTCCATTCCGCGCTGGCCGAAGTCGGTGTGATGATTGCCGTCATCAAGACGCACGATGGCTGGTTCGACCTGATGCCCGATGATGTTCCGGGCGCAGAGCCGAACGCGCTGCTGGCAACGCTGCGCGAGATGGCGGCGGCGCTACCCCAGCCGTCCGCCGTCGGGCCAGAGGGCGCTCGCCTGCGCGGCGTCGATCCCGCAGCCGGGCTCATCCCGCCGAATGCGCCTGACACGCTTGCGCTCGGCATGCACGCCGTCACCTTGATCGGCTACGACCGCGACGGCATCTGGCTGCAGAACTCGCTGGGCCCGCGTTGGGGTCGCTGCGGCATCGCGCGGTTGGCGTGGGACGATTGGCTCGACAACGCCCAGGACGCCTGGGTGCTGCGGCTCGGGGCACCGGTGCGCATGACGCACTCGCACGGCAACGCGCGCGTGGGTGCCAACCGCAATGCCTCGCATGACTACGCAGAAATGCGGCCGCACATCATTCCGATCGGTGTCGATGGCCGCTTGCAGGAGTACGGCTCGTTCGCGACGACGTCCCGCGATGTCGGCTCGATCCTGCGCGACGAGTTGCGGATGCAGACCGAGACGTGGAAGCGGCGGCGGCTGCTGTTCATCGCGTCGAGCGGCCTGTACCCGGTCGACGGCACCGTGCGCACGATTTCCGCGCTGCGGCCCGTGTTCATGGCCCAGGAGGTCTACCCGATCCTGCTGCTGTGGAATTCCGGCTTCGGCGACCGCATCAACGAAATCCTGCGGCGCGGCTGGCAATCGCGGCAGCCGCCTGCGGGCGCACAGCCGAATGCCGAAGAGTCCGACATGCGCCAGGACATGTCGCTTGAAGCCCTCTGTCGCCGCATGGGCGGCTGGGTCGAGTGGAACCACGTCAAGCGCATGGCAGAATCGACGGTGCAGCCCAAGGGGGCGATGACCGAACTGCTGAGTCAATTCGGCCGCGCCTTGTCGTCGTCAGATTCGGACAAATGGCCGTTTGAGGTCCACATGTCAGGCGAGTCGAGCGCCGCATGGCTGTTGGGCCACCTGATTTCGCGCATTACGCAGCCCAAGTCTGAAGGTGGCCTGGGGCGCACGGTCGCGAGCGCGACGCTGTGTGCGCCGACGGTGACGATGGATTTCTTCCAGCACAAGTTCATGCCGCCGCTGCGGGCCGGCGCGCTGGGCCGGCTGAGCCTCGTCACGCTCGATGCGCAAGCCGAGGCGCACGATGGCTTTGGCGGGCTGTACCATGGTTCGCTGTTGCAGTTGATCTCGAACGCGCTCGAGGACCGCCTGCGCATTCCGCCCAAGACGTCGGGGACGGAGATGGCGGGGATCACCGCGCACATCCAGCACGACGCGGAGTGGGCGCGGCTCGTCGCTGAGTGGTCGGGCAAGCCGCAGCCGCGGGCCGAGCACATCGTGTTGTCGCGCGGGGACTTCGACGCCTCGCGCGGGTCGCTGCATGGGCGGTTGCTGTCGGGCACGAACCGCATGCACAACCTGCTGGACCGCGTGTTGAATGCCGACGTGTCGGTGAAGATCGAGGATGGAGGCAAAGTGGGTGGTCTCGACGAACCGCTGCTGGAACCCGCGCCCGTGGAACTGAATGCTTGACCAGATCCAGGCTCTAGTGCCGCACCGCATCGCGCGCGACCTCACCCTGCCGGGCGCGGCTGTGGGGCATCTGCGCTCCGATGGCAGTCCGTTCGCGTGCATGCTCGCGGACCTCGCCGGGTTTTCGTCGCTCTCGGAGACACTCGCGCGCTCCGGGCCCGGTGGAGAGGAGCGAATCGAAGACGCGCTGAACGCTTGCTTCGGCCCGACGTTGGAAGCGATTGCCCGCAACGGGGGCGATGTCCTGCACTTCGCTGGCGACGCGGTCACCGCAATGTGGCACACTGACGCCGACTTCGATCTGGCCAAAGCGACCGAACGCGCGGTCGGCGCGGCCCTGGAATGCGTTCGCCTCATCGACTCGCTGCCCCCGATCGAGGGCCACCGGTTGCAATTGCGCATCGGTGTCGCGGCCGGTGTTGGCTCGCGCTTCGACGTCGGCGGCATCGACAACCGTTGGCACCACCTGGCCGTCGGCGCGCCGATCCAGGACCTGCTGGTGGCGGCGCACGAGGCGGGCCCTGGCGAGGTGTTGCTGTCGCCGCAAGCGGCGGCGCTGTCGATGCGCCAGGTCACGACGGAGCCGGGACCGGCCGGACACGCGCGCGCGCTGTGGCTGCGGACGGAACTCGCGCCCCGGCCGGACGAGGCGACCGTCGCCAGTGCGCACCTGCAGCAGCAATTGCGCGCCTACGCGGCAGAGGAGGCGCTCGCCACGCTGGAGCGCGGGGGCAATGCCGCGATCGCCGAACTGCGCAGCGTGACCAGCCTTTTCATCAACCTGCGCCGGCTTGAACTCGACCGGAGCGACGTGCGCGAGTTGACGTGCCAGGGCATCGCGACGGCCCAGGACGTGCTGCGGCGCTACGGTGGCGGCGTCCACAAGGTGACGATGGACGAGAAGGGCGTGCTCGTCGTCGCCGTGTTCGGTCTGCCGCCGCACTCGTATGAGAACAACGCGGCCCGCGGCGCGCGTGCGGCGATCGAGGTCCACGACCGGCTCAAGAAGCTCAGCATCGACCACGGCATCGGCGTGACGACCGGGCGGGCGTGGTGCGGCCTCATCGGCAATGACTGGCGCCGCGAGTATACCGTCATCGCAACGGTCGTGAACCAGGCGGCGCGGTTGATGCAGCACGCCGTCAACACCGTGTACTGCGACGATGCCACGACGGCCGCCGCCGAGGGCTGGGTGCAGTTCCAGCCGGTGCCGCCGATCCAGGCCAAGGGCATGGCGCAACCGCTGCCGGCAAACCGCCCCGTACGGCGGGCGGCGACGTCGATGCGGCTGCGCACCGGCGCCCGCCTGTTCGGCACGCCCACCCTGGTGGGGCGCCAGAACGAGATGCGCCACCTGGAGCGCATGGTCAACGACCTCGCCTTCGATCGACGGGGCGGCATTGCGATCGTTGAAGGCGAGCCCGGCATGGGCAAATCTGCGCTGCTCGCGACGCTCATCGACATTGCCGGCGGGCGCTCGGTGACGGTCACGAGCGGCACCGGCGACAACCTCGACGCGAACTCCCCGTGGCACGCGTGGTCCGAGCCGCTGCAGCGCCTGCTCGGGGTCGATTCGCAGGCCAGTGAACCCGAACGCCGCGCCCTCGTGCTCGAGCACCTGGAGCGGATCGGCATGCTACGCCCCGACGTTGCGTTGCTGAACCCGGTGCTCGGGCTCGACATTGCCGAAGAAGGGGGAGTGGCCGAACTGACCGGCGTCGTGCGCCACTCGCGCGCGGCCGACTATGCCGTAGAACTTTTCTCGGTCGCCACGCAAGGTGCGCCTACCTTGCTCGTGATCGACGATGTCCACTGGCTCGACGGGTCGTCGTGGGAACTGCTCGACGTGATCCAGCGCCGCTGCCCTGCCCTGCTCGTCGTGCTGGGCTCCCGGCCGATCGAAGGCACCGTGCACCCGACGCTGCGCCGCCTCGGCGACCTGCCCGGCACCATCCGCATCGACATGTGCTCGCTCGGGCGCGCCGATGTCGAAGAAATGTTGCGGCGCCGGTTCGACGCGGCCGAACTGCCGGCGGCCCTGGTCGATCTCGTGGTGGCGCGCGCGGAGGGCAGTCCGCTCGTTGTCGAGGAGATGGCTTTTGCGCTCAAGGACTCCGGCCGCATCCGCGTCGAAGCCAAGGTCGCCACCATCGCGCCGGAAGCGCTGGCGAACCTGCGATTTCCCTCGACGATCCAGGGTCTCATCACGGCGCGCCTGGACCGGCTCCCGAGCGAGGAGTTGGCCACGGTGAAGTATGCGTCCGTGATCGGGCGCACGTTCCAGACCCCGGTGCTGAGCGGCATCCATCCGAGTGAGCCGCTGGCCGCCACGCTGCTGGACCAACTGCAACACCTGCAGACCCAACGCATCGCACTCAAGGAAACGGAAACCTCGTGGTCGTTCGCACACGTGCTGACGCGCGAGGCGGCCTACGACCTGCTGCCGTTCCACACGCGGCAGCGCGTCCACCTCGCAGTCGCAACGTGGTACGAGCGCCACCTGGAGCAATTCGGCCCCGCGACACTGCCCCTGCTCGCCTGGCACTTCGGCGCGGCGGGGGAACATGTGCGCGCGATCGGGTGCCTCGAAAAGGCCGGCGAGACGGCGCTCGAGCAGGGGTCCAACCGGGAGGCGATCCACTTTTTCGTCGAAGCCCGCAAGACGCTCGATGCCGCGCCCGTCGAGGCGCGCGAGGGCGTGACCGTCGCGCGCAGGGCGCTGTGGGCGAACCGCCTGGGCGAAGCGCGGCTCGGCCTGGGCGACCTCGATGGGGCGCGCGAGGCCCTGACCGAGGCTCTGATGCGACTCGGGGAGCGGATGCCCCAGGGTGCGCTCCCCCGCACCGTGCGGCTGCTGGCGGAGGCGGCGCGCCAGGCGTGGCACCTGCTGTCGAGCCCGTCGAAGGTGCGGCGTGACGTCGAGGCCGAGGTGGCGCGGGCGTGGGCGCTGATGGGCGAAATCTGCTATTTCCGCACCGACATCGGCGGCTGGGCGCTGTCGAGTCTGGTCGCCATCAACCGGGCCGAACAGGCGGGCGATGTCACGATCGCAGCGCGCGCCTACGGGGGCCTGGCAAACCTCGTCGGTACGCTGCGGCTCCGTCGCCTGATGGCGCGCTACCTCAAACTCGCCCGCCGCACCACCGACCCGGCCGCGCGCATGGCCGCAGACTGGGCCGATGCCGTGTACCGCCTGACGTTTTGCGACTGGGCCGGAGCCGAGCAGGCCCTGCAGTCTGGCATCGCGACCGGCCAGAGCAGCGGTGCCCACTACGAATTGGGCATCGGCATCACGATTCTCGGCTACCTGCAGTACGTGCGCGCTCCGGTCGATACGGCGCTCGACACGTTCCAGCGCGGGCTCCAGAGCGCGCGCGACCGCGGCAACCTGCAACACGAATCCTGGGCGCTGACGCTGTCGGTGCCGTTGCGGCTGGCGCGCGGGGAGATCGACGAGGCGCTCGCGGCCGTCAATGCAGCCGGGGAGAAGTTGGCCACGTCGGACCCGTTGTCCGTGCCGGTCTTCCATGGCGTCAAGGCGCAGACCCTGTGGCGGCTCGGGCGCCACGCCGAAGCGCTCGCCGCCGCCGACGATGCCGTCACGGCATTCAGCAAGGCACCGCCTGCGGGGTACATCTACATGCCGGGTCTGGTGGGGCTCATCGAGGTTGCCGTGGGCGAGCGGATGCGCGCGGGCGGCGATGTGGGCCGCGCACGCCGGCTGGCCCAGGCGACGATGAAAGTGAGCAAGGGTTTCGCGCTGCTGTTTCCGTTCGCGCGGGCGCGCCAGTCGTGGTTCCTTGGCCAGTGGGCGGCGGCCGAGGGCGACGCGACCGCAGCGATGCGCCACTACGGGGCGGCGCTCGTGGCGGCCCGTCGCGATGGGCTGCCGTGGGAAGAAGCGAAGGCCTTGGGCGAACTCGGGCAGGCGTGAGCGCAGGTGCGGGAGTCCAGCCGCGCTACGCGGCAAGCGCAACCCGGCGCGCTGCGCGACACATCCACAATGCCGCGCAGGGCTACACGGTCACCCAGCCGATGATGCGCCCCGCAGCGTCGCGCACGATGTCGGAGTCGCCATACAGTTGGGTCGGCTCCGGGGCGTCGAGCGCCACGTCGAGCGTCCAGCGCACGCCCACTTCGGCTTGGTAGCGCACGAGAAACCCAAGGCGCGGCAGCGTGTCCGCGGGCAGCACGAAGGCGCCGAACCACGACAGGCCGTCCTGGTGCAGGGGCGCCACCTCTTCACCGTCGTCGAGCCGCTGGTTGCCGTCGGCATCGACCCAGATGCGGACGACGGGCGGCGTCGGGAGCGTGTGGCGCTCCAGGTGGAAGCCAAACACGAGGCGGCGTAACATTGACCCTCCCCTGGGCTACGACATCGCCAGCGCCGCGAGCGCCACCGACTCACCGACTTCGACCGCGGTCTCCTGCGCCGTCTCGGTCGCGTCGGGGCGCGGCGCGCTGCGAATCTCGTCTTCGGTCACGAGGCCCAGGCGCAAGCGTGCGAGCAGGGCCGCACCGGCCACGGGCGCCGCTTCGCCAAGGCTGGTGGGCACGATGCGGATGCGTTCGATATCACGCTTCGACAGGAAGTGCTTGCGCGCCTCGTCGCGGATCGGCCCCACGAACTGCTCGCCGAGGCGCTCCGCGATGCCGCCGCCAAACACGATGACCTCAGGGTCGAGCGCGTTGACCAGGTTCGCAGTGAACAGCCCAAGGTTCTTCTGCGCGCGCCGGAACACCTTGATGAAAGCGCGGTCCTCCTTGCGCAGCGCCCACGCGACGACGGACGACGCGAGTTGGACGCGGCCCTTCTCCTTCATGCGCGACAGGATGCGAGACTTCGTGCCCTTCTTGATCTCCTTGCGCACGTCACGCTCGATGCTGGTTCGGCTGGCGAGCGCCTCGATGCAGCCGCGGTTGCCGCACGGGCAGCGCGGGCCGTTCGGGTCGATGATCGAGTGGCCGATCTCGCCCGCCACGCCGCGCGTGCCCTGCCAAAGCCGGCCATCGATGACGATGCCGCCGCCGATGCCGGTGCCGACCCAGATGCCGACCATCGCCTTGGCGCCGCGGCCGACGCCGTAGCCGTGCTCGCCCATGACCGCCACGCGCACGTCGTTGTCGAGGACGACCGGCGCGCCGACCAGCGGCTGGAGCAGGCTGGCGAGCGGCACGTGCTCCCAGCCCAGGTTCGGCGCCTTGTCGACGATGCCATTCAGCGAGTCGACACCGCCCGGCACGCCGACCGCAATGGCTTCGATGTGGGCGTCGGGTTCGAGTTGCCCGCGTACCCGCCCGACCAGACCGGCCAGCCGCTCGATGACGGCCTGGGCGCCGTCTTCGGGCTTGGTGAGCTCGCGCTCGATGTGGGTGACGCGGCCAGCCTGATCCACGGCTCCGGCCAGCATCTTCGTGCCGCCGAGATCGACGCCGATGCAGTAGGTGGGGCGATTCTGTCCGTCGCGAGATGTGGACTCAGTCATCGGGGGCCTCGAATCGATGGCGCGGTGTGCGCTGGGGTGATCGCGCAGCCTAGCGCAGGTTGCCGCCGGGTGCACGCGGCGCCCCCAAGAGGCCTTTCTAGCTAGAGTCAGCCGGTGGATCCTGGGCGGGATCCTGGGCGGGCGGGGCGCTTGCGCACAGACCGGACCCGTCATACGGTCGGCGCGCCATCGCACGAAAGGTGCCCGCCCTTGAACATCCTCCACGCGAGCGACCTGCATCTCGACAGCCCCATGGACGGTCTGCCACGCGACGACGTGCGGAGCGAGCGCATCAAAGGGGCAACGCGGCGGGCCCTCGAGAACCTCGTCCAGCTCGCTCTGACCGAGCGCGTCGATCTGGTGCTGCTGGCTGGCGACCTGTTCGATGGAGACTGGCCCGACTACCACACCGGCGTGTTCTTCGCGGGCCAGATGGCGCGCATCCGCGACGCCGGCATCCCGATCGTGGCACTGCAGGGCAACCACGATGCGCAGTCGAAGATGTCGAAGACGCTGGCGTTCGATCGTGCGGGCGTGCGGATGCTGTCGACGGCGCGCGCCGAAACCGTGCAGTTCGAAGCGCTGGGGGTTGCCGTGCACGGGCAGGGCTTCTCGCGCCCCGACGTCACCGAAGATCTCGCAGCGGCGTATCCCGACCCGGTGCCCGGCATGTTCAATGTCGGGCTGCTGCACACCGCGCTCGAAGGGCGCCCGGGCCACGGCAAGTACGCTCCGACGACAGAGGCGCGGCTGGTGGCACGCGGCTACGACTACTGGGCGCTCGGGCACGTACACCAGCACGCCGTCGTGCGGCGCGACCCGTGGGTCGTCTTCAGCGGCAACTTGCAGGGCCGCCATGTGCGCGAGACCGGAGCGAAAGGCGCCGTCCTCGTTCGCGTGCACGAAGGCCGGGTGACGGCGCTGGAGCACCGCGCGCTCGACGTCGTGCGCTGGCACGTGTGCTCGATCGACATGACGGGGGCGACCCAAGCTGCCGACGCGTTCGGGCGCGTGGACAAGGCGCTGCGGGCGGCGCATTTCGCCAGCGCCGGGCGGCTGGCCGCAGTGCGTGTGGAGTTCACCGGTCCGACCGACCTGCACCTGGGCTGGGCAGCGGACTTGGACGCGCTGCGAGGCCAGGTGCAGGCGATGGCCGAACCCGGCGATGCCGATGGGGTCTGGATCGAGACTGTCAAGCTGTGCACGCGCCGGTCAGGGCAGCAACGGTCGGCCGAACGGACCGCGGGGACCGACGGCGACGTGGTCCAGTGCATCGACGCTGCGGTGGCGGCGCTCGAGGCCGACGGTGCGGACCTCGCCGCGGCAATGGCGGTGATCGAGGACCTCGCGGGGCGGCTGCCACCTGGCGTCCGCACTGGGATCGAAGGGCTGGATCTGCGCGACGCGGCCACGGTGCGTGGGCTGTTGCGCGCCGCCGGCGACCTGGCCATGGGCAGTCTGCTGGCCGGAGCCCGCCAGCCATGAAGCTGCTCGATTTGCGCCTGCAAGCGGTTGGACCTTTTTCGGACGAGGTCATCTCGTTTGACCCGGTCGCGCGGCTCCACGTCGTGTACGGCCCCAATGAGGCCGGCAAAAGCTCGGCGTTGCGCGCGCTGCAGGCGCTGTTGTTCGGCTTTCCCCACACGATCACCGAGGCGTTCGTACACGAGGCGGCGGATCTGCGCGTGGGGGCGCGCATCGTGTGGCGCTCGGGCGCGGACGGGGTCTTCTTCCGCCGCAAGGGCCGCGGGCAGACGCTGCTCAACGAGTCCGGAGCCGCGTTGGCCGACGACCCGTTGGCCGCCGCGCTGGCTGGCCTCGACGGGGCGGCGTGGCGGCTGGCGTTCGGCATCGATCACACCGCGTTGCGCAAGGGGGGCGCGCTCCTGCTACAGAACGAGGGCGACGTCGGCGACACGCTGTTCGCGGCCGCGACCGGCGGCCCACACGTCAAGACCGTGCTCAAGGAGTTCGACGTCCGCGCAAGAAAACTGTACGGCACCGGCAACGCGTCGAACCCGATCTTCAACGCCGCCAAAGGTGCGCTCACCGATGCGGAGAAGCGCCTGCGGGAAGCAACGGCCTCGGCGCCAGCAGCTCGCGACCGCGAACGCGAATTGGTCAAACAAGAAGCAGAACGCACGCGAGTGATGGAAGGGACGCGGTTGCGCCGGGCGGAGGTGCGCCGCTGCGTGCGCCTGCTGCGGGCGCGCCCCCGGGTCGCCGAGCGCGCGGGCCTGCTCGACCGCTTGCAGGATGACGCCGACCGCATCGAACTGCCCGCTGCGTTTGGCACCGATGTTGCGCGGCTGCGCGCCGAGTTGCACGTGGCCCAGGCGTCCAACGACAGCGTCGCCAGCGAGCTGCGCACGCTGGTCGCCGCTGTCGAAGTGCTCCCTGCTGCGTCGGGGTTGCTCGCTGCCGCTGCCCGCATTGCTGCTCTGCACGAGCGCATCGGCCACGTCGATGCGGGCCACGAACGGATCGCGAAGATGCAGCCCCACCGGCAGAGCCTGGCCGATGCACTGCGCGCCGCGCTGCACGGCATCGAACCGGGATTGAGTGAACACGACGTGGCCGCCCGCCTGCCGTCGCCCGTGCAGGTGGCGGAGATCGAGCGGCTCGCCGAAGCGCACTCCGCGCAATCTGCCCTGCTGGATGCTTCGGCGACGCTGGTCGAACGTTGGCAACGCGAAGCCGTTCGTCTGGCAGCCACGCCTGCCGCCGCCGTCGCAGGTGTCGAAGATCACCTCGAACCGGCCGTGACCGCGGCCCGCAGCCAGGGCGACGTTGCGCAGCGTGGTGCGAAGACTGCCGCTGCCCAAGCCGCCGGGCGCGACCGAGCGGACGCGGTTCTCGCCGCCCTGCACCCGTGGCACGGTTCGCTGGTCGAAGCGGCGCGTTTGCCCGTGCCGCCGCAAGCCACAGTCGAGTCCCACGCCCGCGCCTGGGACCGCAGTGCAGCCAGCGCCGAGCGGTTGCGCGAACGACGGGCGGAGCGCGAAGACCGCGAGCGGGCCGCGCGGACTGCCGTCGAGTGCCACGAACTGGCGGGCGACGTGCCGACCGAGGAGGCGCTCTCTCACGCTCGTCTGGTCCGCGATAGCGCAATTGCCAGGTTGGCCGAGGTCGCCCAGTTGGACGAGACCGCGCAACGCGCCGAAGCCTCCGCGGGCGGAGAACTGCGGTCTGCCCTGGCCAGCCGGCACACGGCTGCGGTGGCGACCGCAGTGGTGGCGGCAGACCTGATCGCCGATCGGCTGCGCCGCGAGGCCAACCGCGTGACCGATTTTGCCAGGGCAAGGGCCGAACTGCACAGCGCCGCAACCGAGCAGTTGGCGCAAACGCGCGACGAGGCCGAGCACGCCGCTGCCAGCGCCGACCGGGAGGCTGCATGGCTCGCCGAATGGTCTGCGGTGGGCATCGCGCCGCGGCCGCCACGCGAGATGGCGGCCTGGCTGGCGACGCACGCCCAGGTGGCGGGCGCACTCGAGACCGTCGCCGCTGCCGGTCACGAGGCCGACGCCGTGCGTACCCTGTTGGATGGACACCGCACCGCCTTGGCCCGCGCTCTGGGCGCGTGTGGGGAAGCGACGGAGCCGACCGACGCCTTGGCGACGCTTCTCGTGCGCGCGGAGCGCCGGCTCGCGACGGCCCGCAAGGCGCGCGCCGACGACGACGCCCGCGCACAGCAACTACTTGCCGCGCAACGGGAAGTGGCAGATGCCGAAGGGCAGCTCCAGGCGGCCCGTCGGCGCATGGCAGCGTGGACCACCGACTGGGTCGCGGCGTTGGCACCTATCGGCCGGCCCGCCACGACCACGCCACAGGTTGCCCGCCTTGTGCTGGGCCTGCTGCATGAAGCGAAGTCCCGCCTGGCGGACCTGCAGAAACTGGACGAACAGTCCGCTGGGATCTTGCGCGAGGAGCAGAGGTTTCAGCTAGACGTCGCCGCGCTGGATCGCGACCTCGGCATCGACGGCGACACCGCCGAGCCGTCGACGCGGGTCCGCGCCCTGCAGGCAAGTTGCCAGGATGCCCAGCAGATCGAGAACCAGCGCGCTGACCTGACGGCGCGCCGAGATCAGGCGCGCGCCAAGGCCTCGGCCGCAGCAGACCGGCTCGCGGCCGCCGAACTCGGGCTGGTCGACGCGTGCCAGCGCGCGGGATGTGCCCGCGCCGCCGAACTCGACGGCGTCATTGCCGCCGCCGAGTTCCGGCGAGTGAGCCGGGCGCGCGTCGCCGAACTCGACCGGGACCTGCTGCAGGATGGCGAAGGGCGCAGTCTGGCTGAGTGCGCGGCTGAGGCCGTTGCTGCCGATGTTGACGAGTTGGCGGCGACGCAGGCCGCGGCCGAGGCTGCCCTTGCCCAACTCGACGCCGAGCGCACCCGCGTCGATACCCGGCTGGCCGAGTTGAAACACGAGTTGGGCGCCATCGACGGTTCCCAGCGCGCGGCAGATGCAGCCGCCGATGCCCACGCGGCGCTTGCTACGATGCGTGCGGCGGCAGAGCAGTGGGCGGTCGTGAAGTTGGCCGAGTGGCTGCTCCAGGCCGAAGTTGCCCGCTACCGCGAGCGCGCCCAGGGGCCGGTGATGCGCAGGGCAAGTGAGTTTCTGGAGCGCCTGACGCTTGGGTCGATCGCCCGGCTCGAAGTCGACGACAGCAGCGAACCGGCCAGCCTGGTCGGCGTGCGCCGCACGGGCAAGCGAGTGCGGGTCGACGAGATGAGTGAGGGCACCCGCGACCAGTTGTTCCTGGCGCTGCGGTTGGCCAGTATCGAGCACACGCAACTGGCGCGCGCCGAACCGCTGCCGGTCGTACTCGATGATGTCTTGCTGGCGTTCGACGACGCACGGGCCGCGGTCACCCTCGAAGTGCTGGCCGGGCTCGCTGAGACAGTGCAAGTGCTGCTCTTCACGCACCAGCGCAGCGTTGCAGTCGCGGCGCAACGCATGGGCGGCCGCGTGAGCGTGCGAGAACTGGGTGTGGCGGTGCCGCAGTAGATTCGGACCGCGCGCCACGACGAGGAACCTATGTCATACCAAGGCTTGTCAGACGTGAAGCACGCGGTCGTCACCGGCGGTTCCGGCGCGATCGGCGCGCGCCTCGTGCGGCGATTGCTCGACGAGGGCCTGGAACGCGTGTGGGTCGTCGATGACCTGTCGAGCGGGTATGCGTGGTTGCTGCCCGACGACCCGCGCGTGGTGTTGATCCGGGCCGACGTCTGCGGCATCGAAACGCTCGGCATCGATGCGCGCGAGCCCGTCGTGTTCCACCTCGCGGCGTTTTTCGCAAACCAGAATAGCGTGGACCACCCGCCCGCCGACCTGCACTGCAACGGCCTCGGCACGTTGAAGACCCTGATGTGGTCGGCCGACATCGGCGCGCGCTGCGTCATCTACGCATCAGCGGGCTGTTCGATCGCGGGCCACGGGCTCGACGTGCCGATCCGTGAAGACATGCCCGTGAGCCTGCACCTCGATACGCCGTACCAGATCACCAAGGCGCTGGGGGAGTTCTACTGCAACTACTTCAGCCCGCGCGTGCCCACGGTGCGCTGCCGCTTCTTCAACAGCTACGGACCGGGCGAGGTGCCCGGCCGCTATCGCAACGTGATCCCGAACTTCGTGTGGTGGGCGATGCACGGCCAGCCGCTGCCGATCACGGGCACGGGAGACGAGACCCGCGATTTCATTTTTGTCGATGATCTCGTCGATGGCCTGGTGCGCTGTGCGGGCACGCCCGAGGCGCGCGGCGAGGCGATCAACCTCGGCACCGGCATCCAGACGACGGTCCGCCACCTCGCCGAAGTCGTGCTCGCGTTGACGGGCTCCCAATCCGCCATCGAGTACCGGCCGCGTCGGGCGTGGGACCACTCACGTTCCCGGCAGGCCGACATCGGCAAGGCGCGCGCCGTGTTGGGTCTCGAGCCGAGCGTGGCGACGTCCGCTGGCTTGGAACGCACGGTGGCGTGGTTCCGCGACCACCTCGACCAGATTCGGCCCGTGGCCTCTGCGAATTTCTAGTACTTGCGACACGCGCAGCGCCGAGCAGCGTTGCCGCCCAGGAGCCCCTTGAAAGTCCTCGTCACCGGCGCCGCCGGCTTCATCGGTTCCCACGTCGTCGACGGCCTGCGCGCGGCGGGCTGCCAGGTCATCGGCCTCGATAGCCTCGACCCAGGCACGTGGACGCGGCCACCGTCGTACCTGCGCGCCGACGTCGACTACATTTTCACAGACCTGCGCCATTGCGTGCCCCCGCTCGATCCGCGGCTGCGAGACGTCGAGGCCGTCATCCACCTGGCTGCGCTGGGCGGCGTCGGGCGCGCGGGGCTGGAGCCGGGCAACGTCCTGACCGCCAACGCCGGCGGCACCGCGCGGCTGATCGACCTGCTGCAAGCCATGCCGCAACTCCAGCGGGTCGTGCTGGCGGGCTCTTTTTCGGTGTACGGCAGCAACTACCAGTACCGCGTGCCATCCACCGGCCGGATGCTGACGGCCGCACGCCGCCAGGCCGACCTCGACGCCGGCTGCTTCGACGTGATGGACCCCGACACGGGCGAGGTCGCAGACATCCTGCCCATCGGCGAGGCAACGCCGCCCGCGCCCTTGGAGGGCTATGGCGCTTCGAAGTACATGCAGGAGCTGTGTTTTCGGGCGTTCACCGCGGCGCCTGTGACCATCCTCCGATTTTCGTCGGTCTACGGCACGCGGCTGCGGCTCGACGACGGCGAGGCAACCATTATCGCCAAGCTCGCCGGCTGGATAGCGCGCGGCGACGCGCCCAGCCTGTACGAAGACGGCCGCCAGATTCGCGACTGGGCCTACGTGGGCGACATCGTCGAGGCCGTGGGCGCCGTGCTCGAACGCGGCTGCCGCTGGCCGATCGTGAACGTCTGCTCTGGCGAGCCGACCACTTTGCTGCAGGCCTGCCACACCCTGGCCGGGGTCGTCGGGCGCGCCGTCGAACCGAAGGTGGTGGGTGGCTTCCGGTTCGGCGACATGCGCCACTGCCTGGGCGATCGGTCGCGGTTGACCGCGCTGCTGGGGCGGGCGCCGTGTCGGTTCGAGGATGGGGCCGGCTTGGCGTTCGGGGAACTGCGGCGTTGATCCAGAACGCCGCCGTCCGCGTCCTTGCGCCCGACGGTACCGTCTGGACGCTGGCGCGATGGTCAGCCTGCGCAGCGGCGAACTCCACCTGCTGGTGCTGCGCGGGCTGTTCGCGACCGAAGGCTGCACCCGCAAGGAACTCGCGCTGCAGCCGGGCCAGGTCATCGAGACGGTTGCACGCTTGCGTTGGGAAGTGCCGGGTGTCGCCCAGGACGGCACCATTGTCGACTGAGGCATTGCCCTGACGCGCGGCGCCGGCGCCGTGCAGGTGTTGCCCGTCGGCGCCACCCCGAGCCCCTTGGACCGAGGATTCGACAGTGGCCTCGGCATCGCCCACCGCAGTGCCAGCGCGGCGTGCGGACAAGCGGTGCGCAAACGTGCTGACCGCTTCATGCTCCAGGCTCGGCACGGCGCTGCTTGATTCGACGACGGCGGCGCACCCAACGCCATCAACAGCGGCCCGACGCCGGGCGCCGACGCCACGTACAGGCCCGGCAGCCACAGCGGAATGCCCCACAGGTCCGGCTGCAGGTGCCCTGCGTCGGACGGCTAGTCCGCCAGCACCACGAACGAGTGCAGTTCGCCGCCGCCCGGCAGCGGCCGCATCCAATGTTCCGTCCGACCGTGCTTGCCAATCAGCTGACCCCTGTTTTCCTCGTCGGCGGACGCGGCGCTCGTTGCCGCAGCCGCCGCAACCGTGGTCGAAGTATCGAGGTGGCCATAGATCAGGCCGAGCTGGTCATAATCGTGCAGGTTCGGGTGCTGGCTGCCGGTGGGGTCCGTCGCATAGTCCATGCAAGTCAGTTGCGACGAGCCGTCTTCGCTGGTGTGGCCAAGGCCGATCGCGTGGCCAACTTCTTGGCACATGACGTGGTTCTTCCATGCCGGGGTGTTGTACTTGGCGAGCGCGAAGTAGGTGTCGTTCATCTTGGCCGTGCCCTTCGTGATGTGCCCGTCGGTGATCCACACCTGAGCGAGCCCCAGCCAGCCATTCTTGCCGTACGACGCGTTGCACACGCGAATCTTGCCCACGACCGCCGTGCATTGTTTGCGGGCGGTGGAGGTGTCTACGCCGGCGGCCGCCACGAGGTCGAGCACCGCGGACACGGACCAGTCGCTGACGGTGGTGGCGAAGTAGGCGTCCCAGGCCGACGTCACGCTGTCCTGCGTGATGACGGAGAAGGGATTGCTGGTGCGCGCCCAGTGGTACGTGCTCCACGAATGGATGGCGCCTTCTTGCGTGCCGACTGCGGCGACCCCAACGGGCCTGTCATCTGTGGCACAGCCCGCCGCGCAAACCAGAGCACATACGCCTACCGCAAATTTCCGCAATTCTGCCGTTGCCACTGGACCCTCCGATTGTTCTGTGCGCCAGCCGCCGTCAACATGCACCCGCATGGCGTCCGGCGGCGCCGACGAAAGCTACATGAGCGCGAGGTTCGGCGGCAAGCGCTATTTCACGCGAAGCGGCGAGGGCGAGTCCGTGCTCGCATTCCCGCCATGCGACAACGCCGCTCACGGCGGACGGCCTGGACAAGTACAAGAAGTTCGGCGGCTAGCAGGCGGTCCCGTCGACGGCACACCTTCCTACGGCGCGACTTCCTAAGGCACCAGTTCGAACGCGCCGATGTCGCAGTGGGCACCCTGGGGGCGCGCCGTGCCGCGCTGGTCGACCTTGCTGACGGGCGCCGCCGCGCAGACTGCGTCGTCACCGGCGTCAATGGCCGGGGAGCCCACCAGCA
>SHZF01000076.1 GCA_009692425.1 Myxococcales bacterium
GTTCGGGTTCTTGAAGTATGTGAAGGCGCTGTTCGCCAACTGAGTCGACCCGGTTTCGCAGCGCCGCAGACTGGTTTCGCAGCGCCGCAGACTGGTCTCGCAGCGCCGCAGACTGGTCTCGCAGCGCCGCAGACTGGTCTCGCAGCGCCGCAGACTGGTCTCGCAGCGCCCCTAGCCAGCCAACAGCCGCTCTGCCGGACACGGCCACGCCCACCGGCGCGCCTGGACCCGCAGTTCCGCCACGCGCTCCAGCAGCCCCTCAGCCTCCTTGCGCACGCGCACCGGATGCGGCCCGCCCGGCACGTCGCGCAGGCGCAGCGACCGCCGCACATCGAGCACTTCCTTGACCTGAGCCTCGGTGAGTGTCAGTCGTTGCGCGATGGCCTTGGCGCCCAGCGTGCGAAAGGTCTTGTCGGCTTCGGCCAACTGGGCCACGAGCGCTGCCACCTGTTCATGCGCCGTACGGAACGGCACGCCGGCGTTGACGAGCGCGTCGGCGAGGTCCGTCGCCAGCAAGAAACCCCGGTCGAGCGCACCCAGCAGCGTCGCCTTTTGCCAACGCGCCGCCGCGAGCATCGGGGTCGCGACTTCGAGCGTGTCGTGCCAGGTCGACAGGCCGTCGAACAGCGGCTCCTTGTCTTCTTGCAGGTCCTTGTTGTACGCGAGCGGCAGGCCCTTGAGCACGGTGAGCAGCGCGACGAGGTCGCCGAGCACGCGCCCCGACTTGGCCCGCAGGAGCTCGGCCATGTCGGGGTTCTTCTTCTGCGGCATCAGCGACGAACCGGTCGTGAAGGCATCGGGCAGCCGCACGTAGCCGAATTCCGCCGACGTGAAAAGCACGAGTTCTTCGCCGACGCGCGACAGGTGCGTGCTGCCGAGCGCCGCGCAGAACAGGGCCTCGGCGAGGTGGTCCCGATCACCGACCGCATCGAGCGAGTTGCGCGAAGGCCGCGCGAAACCCAACAGTTCAGTGGTGCGCGCGCGGTCGATCGCCAAGGTCGTGCCGGCCAGGGCCCCGGAGCCGAGCGGATTGACGTCCTGGCGCTGCAGGCAGTCGACCACACGGGCCGCGTCGCGCTCGAACGCCGTGGCATGGGCGAGCAGGTGGTGGCCGACCGTCACCGGCTGGGCGCGCTGCAGGTGGGTATAGCCGCACATCGGCCAGTCGTGGTGCTCTGTTGCGGACCGACCGAGCGCTTCGAGCAGGCCCGCGAGTCGTTCGAGGATGGCCGCCAACTGGCGCCGCAACCACAGCCGCTCGTCCAGCGCGACCTGGTCATTGCGCGAGCGCGCCGTGTGCAGCCTGCCCGCCGCGGCACCGATGCGATCGCGCAGGGCGGCTTCGATGTTCATGTGGACGTCTTCGCGCGCCTCGGACCACGCGAATTGACCCGCCAGGATGTCGGCGTGGATGGCGCGCAGGCCACCCAGGATCGCGGCGTAGTCGTCGGCGCCCAGCAGCCCGCACTCGCTGAGCATGGTCGCGTGCGCCACGGAGCCGACGATGTCTTCGTGCCACATGCGCCGGTCAAACGACACCGATGCGTTCATGCGCAGCACCAACGGGTGCGTCGCCTCGCCGTAGCCGCCGCCCCACAGCCGATCGCTGCTTCCAGCGGTCTGGGGGGCCGTGGCCGAACTGCCCGCCATGGTCAATCCTCGTCGGTGGAAAGGACTGCGTGGAAGGCCTCCTGCGGCACCTCGACCATGCCCACGTGCTTCATGCGACGCTTGCCTTCCTTTTGTTTTTCCAAGAGTTTTCGCTTTCTGGAGATGTCGCCGCCGTAGCACTTCGCGGTCACGTCCTTGCGCAACGCCCGCACCGTCTCGCGCGAGATGATGCGCGCGCCGACCGCGGCTTGGATGGCGACATCGAATTGCTGGCGCGGAATCACCTTCTGCAACCGGTGCACCAGCGACTTGCCCTTCTGGTACGAGGCTTCGCGGTGCACGATCACGCTCAGCGCATCGACGATGTCGCCGTGCAGCAGGATGTCGAGCTTGCACAAGTCGGCGCGGCGGAACTCCAGGAACTCGTAATCCAGGCTCGCATAGCCACGCGTCGCCGATTTCAACCGGTCGAAGAAGTCGAAGATGATCTCCGACAGTGGCAACTCGTACTCCAGCACCACGCGGCGCTGGCTCATGTAACGCAGGTCTTTCTGCGCGCCGCGCCGCTCGGTGCACAGGCCGACGATGGCGCCGATGTATTCGCTCGGCGTGTGCAACGTGGCCCGGACGATCGGCTCCGAGATGAAGTCGATGTCGCCCGCGGGAGGCAGGTCGCCGGGATTCGACAGATCCATCACCGTGCCGTCGAGCAACTGGACCTTGTAGACGACGCTCGGCGCGGTCGTGATGAGCGTGCAGTTGTACTCGCGCTCGAGGCGTTCCTGGAAGACTTCGAGGTGGAGCAAACCCAAGAAACCACATCGGAAACCAAAACCGAGCGCTGACGAGGTCTCCGGCTCCCACGTGAACGCACTGTCGTTGAGCGCGAGCTTGGCGATCGCGTCGCGCACCTGCTCGTAGTCGCTGGAATCTACCGGGAAGATGCCCGAGTAGACCATCTGCTTGATTTCCTTGAAGCCCTTGAGCGGCACCGTTGCGCGGCGCTTGTGGTGCGTGATCGTCTCGCCGACGCGCACGTCGCGCACCGACTTGACGCCGCACACGAGCACGCCGACCTCGCCGAGTTCGAGCGCATCGACCGGCACCTCTTTCGGTGTGCGCACCCGGATTTCGAGGACTTCGTAGTCGCCCCCGGTGTACATGAAGTAGACCTTGTCGCCGCGCGCCACCCGGCCATCGACGATGCGCACCTGCACCATGACGCCGCGGTAGGCATCGTAGTGGGAGTCGAACACGAGGGCGCGCAGCGGGCCGTCCGCCTCACCGTGCGGCGGCGGCACGACGCGGATCACGGCCTCGAGCACCTCGTCGATGCCGACGCCAGACTTCGCCGAACACAGCACGGCTCCCGAAGCGTCGAGGCCAATGCCATCTTCGATCTCCTGGCGGATTTCGTCAGGGCGCGCCGCCGGCAGGTCGATCTTGTTGATGACCGGCACGAGCGCGAGGTCGTTGTCGAGCGCAAGGTAGACGTTGGCGAGCGTTTGGGCCTCGACGCCCTGGACCGCATCGACCACCAACAGCGCTCCCTCGCACGCAGCCAAGGAACGGCTGACCTCGTAGCCGAAATCGACGTGCCCGGGCGTGTCGATCAGGTGCAGTATGTAGGCCTTGCCGTCCTGCGCAGTGTACTGCAGTCGCACGGCCTGGCTCTTGATCGTGATGCCGCGCTCGCGCTCGATGTCCATCGAGTCGAGGTACTGGGCCTGCATGTCACGGGCTTCGACCGCGCCGGTGCGCTCGAGCAGGCGGTCCGCGAGCGTGGACTTGCCGTGGTCGATGTGGGCGATGATCGAGAAGTTGCGAATGTGTTCGGCGCGCATTGTCAGACGACGTGCCCCTCCGGGCGGGCTGCGGGTTGTGCCAGCCCCGCCGCGACAACGCAAGCGCGCTCCCTTCGACCGGGCAAAAAAGACACAAGGGCTCCGGCAGGCAATGCCCACCGGAGCCCCAGCGTGTCGAATCGAAGCCTCGCCCACAGCCGCCTTTGTTCGGCTCTACTGGTGCGTGGGCACCCGTCAGGACCGATTCAAACGGCGCTACAGCGCACTAGACGTGCTCGACGCCCTTCTTCTTGACGACGGCCTTCCACACGGTCTCGGGCAGCCACTTCGGGCGCTTCGTCGGCGCGCTCACCTGCACGCGCTTGCCCTCGAACACGTGGACGCGCTTCGTGCCGCGCTCGCGTAGCTTGATGTCCGTGTGGCCGCGGTTGGCGGCCTTGAGCGCCGCGCCGCGGGGCTGGGCGTTCGAGAAGACGATGTTGCTGTCCTTGCCTTCCTGCAGCAGGACGAAGTTCTTCTTTTCCTTCGTGGCCATGGCCGGGTTCCTCCAGTGAGAAAAAGTGACACCGCTGGCGGTACCGGGACGCCCGGATCGACTTCGCAGTGCACGTTTCTGCGGGTATGTTGCACATCGCGGCGCGGTGCAAGTCCCTTCGCGCAAAAAACCGGACTTGTTCAAGTGCGTGGATTCGATGGAGGGCATGGGTGAGGCGGTGGCTGGTTGACGATAATCGTCGAGACTGGAAACAAAAACATAACAAATCAAGGATGTTATGACGCAATTGCCCCTGCCTCTGCGCTCTCTGTCGCTGGTGTCCGGGGGCCGCCCGAGCCACCGCCCGGTGCGGGCAGCGCCATGATCACGAAGGCCGCGGAATCGTGATCGTGTCGGCGCGCGCCAGCCGGCCAAATGATGAGGTCACGTGCAAGGTCTTATGAATACGCGAGAAATTTGCGGACCGGTCCAACTGGCTGGAATGTGGAGTGCACGCGGCGGCGTGGTAGGGTCGCCGCGCTCGCCGGCGCGCGAGAGTCAGGACCCTGTGGCGCGACGCGGAGTCAGCGAGTCAGCAAGGCGGCGGGCGCGCACGGCATGGGCGGTTCTTGGCGCATTCGGGCTGCTGTGCTGCGGTGTTGCCGAGGCGCGCGTGCGGCCTGCACTGGCTGCCACCAAGACGCGGTCGAAGCCAAGCAAGGCGAACGGGTCGGTGCGCCGTGCCCTGCTCAAGGTGCAGACGCCCGGCCCGCGCGGGCTCCGGAGGCAACAGGGCAGCGCGGCGCACCCCGCGAGCCAGGGGCAGCAGCGCGCACGCAAGCCTGTCGGGCATCTAGGCAACTGGTCCGGGCTGGCGGCGGCTGTGCAGCGCTGGCGGGTCGCCGACTTCGACGGGCTCGCTGCACAGTTGGCGGCCATCGAAGCCGCTCCTGGGAGCCCCGACGTGGCCACTTGTGCGGCATTCGTGCGCGCCCGTCTGCTCGCGAGAACCGGCAAACCCAAGGCTGCCGAGTCGGCCTGGAAGCGCGCCGTGGCGCTGCGCGACGTGCACCCCGGGTCGCACGCGTTTGCCGAAGTCGAGGTGCTGCTTGCCAACGGTGCCACGGCGACGGCGCTGGACCGCTTGGCGGCGACGGGCGACACGGAGTTCCGCCGTGACGCGCGCGACCTCCTGGCGGCACGCTTGACGGCGCAGGTGGGCACGCCCGGCCATGCGCGCGATGCCGCACTGAGCCTGTATGAGCGGTCGCCGTTGAAACAGCCGCGCGACGAACTGTTGGCCCGCGCTGCCCGGGCGGTGGGTGCCACGGGCGACTCGAACGGGGCGCGCGCGCTCTGGCACCAACTCGTCATGCAGCATCCAGAAAGCGACTGGGTCGCCGAAGCGAGCCGCCACGTCGAGCCGACCAGCCTGAGCATCACGGACCAGTTCGAGCGCCTGCAGCGCCTGTTTGCGCGGCGTTCGTATGAGCGCGCTCGCGAGGTCGCCGACGTGCTGTGGAGCCGGGGCCACCGCCGGTCGGAGGTCGGCTTCCTCTTGGGCAAGATCGGGTCGGAGCGGCTGCGCGACGACTACCCGGGTGCGGAGCGCGCGCTGGTGCCGGCAATTGCCGACGACAGCCCGGTGCAGATGGCGGCACTGCAGAGTTGGGCCCTCGTGCTGACGAAGCTGGCCCGCGCCGACGAGGCGATCGCGGCGTTCGACCGCTGGCTGCTGCGCTTTCCTCAGGTCGACAACGACAAGCGCATCGAACTGCACTACGACCGATCGCGTTCGTTGTACCTTGCCGGCCGCCCCCAGCAGGCCGCTGACGACCTGGCCGCCGCCCTGGCCGTCAACCGCAAGGGGATCGACGCAGGCAAGTACGAGTGGTTCGTCGCGTGGTGGACCCTGCGATCGGGCAACTGCGCGCGCGCACTCGAACTGCTGGCACCGCTCGCCCGCAACGACAACCCCTTGGTCGGCGGCAAGGCGCGCTACTGGACGGCGCATTGCCTCGACCGCCTCGACCGGCGCCGCGAGGCCGTGACCGTGCTGGCTCGACTGGCGCGCACCATGCCGCTCACGTGGTACGCAGCGCTCGGCGAAAACCGGCTGGCCCTGTGGGGCGAGAGTCGCCACGTGCCGACGCTGCCCGACTTCTCGAATGTGCCGACCGCCGGGGCAGACCCCTTCGCGGGCCTGCCGCCCAGTGCCGACCTGCGCCGGCTGCGCTTGGCGTGTGCGATCGGCGAGCCGGACACTGCCCGCGCCGTGCTCGACAGCGTGCGCAAGGCCCTGGTGCGCGATCTCGGCGCCGCGCGCGTGGCGACTCTGGAGGCTGGCCTGGCCGACCCGCTCGAGACGTTCTCCGACGCCCGCGAAGCCGCCATGGGCCAGCACGGCGCCGTGCTCGACAGCCTGCCGACCGAGGCGACGCTCGCGGCCTGGCGCGCCATCTACCCGCGCGCATTTGCCACCCACGTCGTCGCCGCGAGCCGCCGCCCCGGGGGGCCGCCGGAGTGGATGGTCTATGCCCACATGCTGCAAGAGAGCCGCTACAAACCTTGGCTGATTTCGGGAGCACCCGCCTATGGCCTGCTCGAACTGCTCGACCGCACCGCGACCCGGCTGGCGCGCGAGGCAGGCGACGACTACCAACTGTGGATGCTCATGGAACCGAGTTGGAACGTGCGGTGGGGCGCCCAGTACCTCGGCTCGCTCTTGCGCAAGTTTGGCGGACAGCTGCCGTTTGCGATCGGCAGCTACAACGGCGGGCCGATGCTGTTCGAGTGGCACCTGCGCGTCTCGGAGCGGCGCCAACTCTCGCTCGACGCGCTCGTCGAAGACCTCGGGCCCCACGAGAGCCGCAACTACGTGCGCATGGTCGCGGGCCACATGTTGCGCTACCTGGCGATCTACGCGTCAGCGGGCGAACGGGCAAAGTGGCGCGCGCGGCTCGTGCCGCAGGATTGGGAAGCGAAGTGGGAGAAGGACCCGAATTACTGAGACCTCGTGAATCTTGCGGATTCACCAGCACTCTTGCGTTCGCCCGACCCCGCCCCAGTCGCTCGACTTGCCCGCGGAGAACTACTTCGCGATCGCGCAGTAGGCCGGGAACTCCTTGCCGAGCCCCGCCGCCAGCGGATTGTCCGCCTTGCCGCGCGTGAACGACGCCAGGAACTTCCACGCGGCGACATTCATCTCAAGCGGCCACTTGTGCCCGAGCGTGTGCTCGCAGCGTACGACGAAACGCCCGTCTTTCTTGAAGTTGGTGAGCAACTCTTGGGCCAGCACGTCGAATTTCTGGGCGAACGACTCGTCGGTCTTGCCGCCCCACGTCACCAGCACGGGCGGGCTGCCGGCCGGCGTCGACCAGGCGTGCAGGTAGCCGCCGGAGAACGGCGCCGCGGCCGCGATCGACTTGGCCCGGTGCAGCGTCAGCATGACCGTCATCAGGCCCCCGCCCGACATGCCCGCGACGTAGACCCGGTCCGCGTCGATCTTGAACGACTCGCCCGCGCATTTGACGAGGTCGTCAAAGAACACGAGGTCGGGATTGTCGTTGGTGAAGGCTGCCGACGCCGTGAACCAGTCGAGGGCAAGCTTCTTGCCCTCTGGCGTCGAGGAGTTCGGCACCACGAGGACGAACTTCTCAGTGTCGAGCAACTTCGCGAACCCGCTGTCTTTGACGATGCTGGCCGCTGACCCGCCGACACCGTGGTACAGAAACACCAGCGGCACGGGCGTGGTCGGCGCGCCCGCGGCCGGTAGCCAAACATCGAAGGTGCGGTCCAGTTCGGCACTCTTGAACGCGTTCGCCCCCGCGGTCAGCACGGGACATTTTTCGATCGGCTTGTGCTGCTTCGACGTGGTGCCTTCGCACGAGGTCTCCGGCGGCGTCGGCTGCTTGCCGAAGGGCACGGCCTTGAACTTCGACCCCGTCAGCTCGAGCTTGAAAATCGGGACTTTTCCTTCCACGAGCCCGCACGCCATGTCCGCACTTTTGAGCGCGCCGACCAACTCGAGCGACAGCGTGACGTCACTGCCCGCGGGCGACGACTTGGCAGGCAAGATGATTTCGCCGAAATTCGCCGTGAACGTGCCGTCCTTGCCGACGGGGACATCACACGCGGCAGCAATCACGTCACCGACCTCACCGCTCTTCGCGTTGATGGGCCGCAGCGCCAACAGGCGCAGCTTGCCGCCCTCGCCGGCCGTGCCGTCGCCGAGGATGACGGCCTTGAAGGGAAGTACGAGGTCGAACGGTGCCGCGTGGACCGCGAGAAAATAGTCGCCGTCCTTGAAAAGGGTGTTGCCGGCCGCGGGCGTCACCTCAGATTCCTTCAAGTACTTGCCGCATATCTTGAACGGCGGAGCGGGCGGCACATCGGCGCTGGCGTCGGCACCGCTGCCCGCGCTGTCGCCGGGGCTGCTCGCGTCTCCCGTCGCCCCGGCAGCGTCTACAGCGCCGTCGCTGCTCAAGCCCGCAGTGTCGGATCCGGTCGCGTCGCCCTTGGCGTCAGAGTACGTCCCGCCAGCAGCGGCGGGCGTCGGATCGGACCCGCACGCAGAGCAGGCGAGGGCGGCGAGGCACGTCGAAAACGTCGAAAGAAACCAAGAGGAACAGCGCATGGCGAGGTCTCGCGGCCCGCACGAGGTGGGCAGGGCCGACAACCTACCGCTCACGGACGTCCTGCGCAACGCCCGGGCACGCCACCCCCACCGAGTTCCTTGACAGGAGACTGGCTTGCTCTAGGGATGGCACGCGGCCATCCTTGCGGTCGTCCCGCTGGCGCCCACGGGCGTGCGGGCTGGGCAGACGTGGTCGGCGACTGGCCGGCGGCAGGGCAGGTCGAGGGGGTTCGCGGTGCGCCAGATCGACGCAAGATTCTTTGCCACTTCGGTATGCGCGTTCGGCTGCGCATTCGGCGGATTCGGCTGCGGAGTGTCGGTCGCGCCTGCCGTCACAGCGGCCGACGCGGGGAATGCCCCGGATACGGGCCTGGACGCCACAGCGACCCGTGCAGACGCCCCGGCAGGCTCGGACGGGGTCATCGCGGCCGACGCCGGATCGCCCGATGTGACCGCCGTGCTGGACATCGCCCCCGGGCCACCGCCCCTGACTTACGAGGGGACGTGCCCGGAGTGGAAGACTGGCGTCGCGACCGTGACGTCGGGCGGCTTCACCCGCAACATGCGCGTCTACCTGCCGCCCGAGCCGAAGGGCGCCCCGGTGATGTTCCTGTGGCACGGCCTCGGCGACACCGCGGCGAACCTCGCCGCTGGCTTCAACGCCACGAAGATCGCGCAAGACAACGGCATGGTAGTCGTCGCGCCGGACTCCTGTTGCAACTCGGGCGCGGGCGCCAAGGGTTGCTGCCTGATCGCCAACTATTGGGGCTTTGCCGTCAAGCCCGAGGCAGATCGGGCCCTGTTTCGCGACACACTGCACTGCCTCGACAAGGGTCTCGCGATTGACCGCAAGCGTGTGTACACGATGGGATTTTCGGCCGGGGCGTTGTGGAGCACCTGGCTCGTGATGAACGAAGCGCCCCAACTCGCCGCGGCGGTGCTGTGGAGCGGGGGCGTCGCCGACTTCATGGAGTGGACGGCGCCCGCAGCCAACGTGCCGGTGCTCGTCGCCTGGGGCGGCAAGACGGACGAATTCGGCAACGGCATCGTGAACTTCGCGGAGACGTCGAAGGCGTTCATCCAGAAGCTGCGCCAGGGTGGCCACGCGGTCGTCGCTTGTGATCACGGCGGCGGCCATACGGTGCCCCCCGGTGGCCCAAAATGGGGCGTCGAGTTCCTGCTGGCGCACACGTGGGGTGGCGCACCGAGCGCACTGGCGACCGCGCTGCCCAAGTCGTTTCCCGCCTACTGCCAGGTCGCGCCGTGATCGTTGACAACACGCCCGCGACCCTGCGGAATTCCCAGCCCGCGCCCGCGAGGACCGCCATGCCGATACGCCGCCCGCTCGCCACCGTGCCCATGGCCGCCTTGCTCATTGCCGCGTGCGGCGGTGCGTCCATGCCGCGCATCGCCGACCCGTTGCCGGTGCAGCAATTCCAGGACGTGGGCGCGATGGCCGATGCCTCCCGCGGTTTTCCCGTCGCGTTCTACGCGAACCCGGGCGATCAGCCCGACGTCATCGAACTGCCCGCCGGCGGGTGCATCCATGGGTCGCAGTGGATGGTCGAATTGGCCCGCACGATGAACGTGGCGCTGGCCAAGGCAACGCTTTTCGACGAGCGCTTCAAGCCGTTGGCGCAGCAGGTGTTCAACTATGAGGTCGACAACGGCGATGTATCCTATGCGTGGCGCGAGCCGGCGTCAGGTCCGGATTTCGGCGGTGCCCGCGTCGTAACGTTGAAGCTAAATAATTTCAAGACATTCTCGTCGCTCGGCGAGGGCATCACCGGGCAGGCCACGGTCGAAGTGAACATCCGCGGCGGCGGCTTCACGAAGTACTACGCGTGTGAGAAGACGGGCGCGAGGTGGGACCGCGACACATTCACGTGCGTCGGCGAGCGCATTCTGGGCGATCCGGGTTTCTGGAAGGGCGTGGCGTCGGCGCCATAGGTCCTGCCGCGTCAGGCTGGGTCGACCGGAAGGTCTTCGACGTCGAGCCCACAGCCGCGCCACTCTGCCCCCGGTACACGTCCGCTCAGTTCGATCCCGCCGCCGCCTGCCATGTCGACGGCGCGACCGAGATCGGCCGTCAGCACGAACGCACCGTGGTCCAGATTGGCCAGATCGATGTGGGCGAGCATGCCGGTGTCGCCCGGGCCCGCCCCGCTCCGATCTGCCGGCCGCAGCACGCGCGTCTGCAACCACGGAGGCCCGGCGAACGCGCGCGCCCCTTCGACGTCTCCCGCGTGGGCAGAGCGCAGGGTGGTTTCGTAGCGCTGGCTGGCCAGTTCCGTCATGCCGAACTCGCCGATCACGTGGCTGGCTGGCACGCCGAGGCGCCGTACGAGTTCGGCGTGCTGGGCCGCGCGATCGATCTCGACGTGGCGGCCTTTCGCTCCGCCGGTGTCCATCACGCGGCTGCCGGCCGGCAACTCGATCTGCCACTGCGCGGGCGCGACTTCGAACCAGCGCGCGAGCGCTACGCTGGTCGTCAGCAGCAGCACCGGGACCTCGTGACGCACCGCACGCTCCAACGCCGCGTGCAGGCCGCTGAGGTCGAGCGCGCCGATGTCTGCCGAGCCCGCACCCGCGTCGGGCGACGTCATTGCCTGTCTGGCCTCCGCGGCATTGCGCCAGGCGCCGCTGGTGCCCCAGCGCCCTTCGGGCTCGTCGTTGCCGATGTGCTGGGACCCCAGGCCGTCGTCCCAGCGTTGCGCCAGGCGCCGCACCATGTAGCCGAGCGACGAGTGTGGCCGGGCCGCCGCGGTCGGCACGAGCGAAATGCAACGAAACCGCACCGGCGCCCGATCGGGCTGGGCTTCTGGAACGACGAAGTGCTGGAACGCTGCCTGTAGGCTGCCGTCGTACAGTGCCGTGTCCGCAAGCCGGACGATGCCGGGGCGGCCGTCCGAAGTGCCCGACGTGTGAAACGTGTACGCCGGCCACCGCTCCGCCGCGTCGGTGTGGACGCGGTGGGACTTGAACGCCGACACGGGCACCAGCGGAATGTCGGCGCTTTCGCGCACGTTGCCCGGCACGAGGCCACGCGCGTTGCACAGCGCCTGGTACGCGGGGATGGTCTCGTACTGCAGTGCGAACAACCGGAGCGCGAGGTCTTCGAAATGCGTGACATCGGTGTCGGTGGCCCACGGAGCCCCCGACTGCCAAGCCCGCATCCATTCGAGCAGTTCGCGCTGGTAGCGGGTGCGGCGGCTCATGGGCAACTCCTCGGACGGGGCGTCAGGCGCCGGATGCAGCTTGCAGGGCGGCGGCCAACGTTGCCACCAGCCAGTCGCGTTGGGTGTCGGTCAGCACCGCAGGTGGCGCGAGTTGGACGACCTCGCCGTAGCTGCCGGCCGGTAGCACGATCAGGCCGCGGCGCAGCGCTTCGACCGTCGTGCTCCACGCCAGCGCCGTCCCAGGCAGGCCGGAGTGTGGATCGCGCAGTTCGATGCCGAGCAGCAGGCCGCGGCCCCGCACCGAATGCACGCTGCGCAGGCCCGCGAAGGCCATCTGGAGGTCTGCCAGCAGGCGGACTCCGGTGGCGCGGGCGCGCTCGATCAGGCCTTCGGTCTCGATGACCGCCAGCGTGGCCAGGGCCGCCGCGCACGCCACTGGGTGGCCGAGGAACGTCGACGTGTGCAGCGCTTCGCCGGAGGATTCGCCCCACGCCGCCATGACACCGGGGCGACCCAGGCACGCCGCGATCGGAAAGCCTCCGCCGAGCGCCTTGCCCACCAGCAACAAGTCTGGCACGACCGCCTCCGCGTCGCAGGCAAACCGTACTCCCGTGCGGCCGAAGCCGGTGTAGATTTCGTCGAGCACGAGCAGCGCGCCGTGACGATCGCAGGCCGCGCGCAGGCCTGGGAGGAAACCCGCCGGCGGAATCCGACAACCCCCGCGCCCTTGGATCGGCTCCACGATCACGGCGCCCACCGGCAGGCCACCAGCAGCGGGATGCCCCAGGGCCTCGTCCACGCGCGCCAGCACGTGGGCGCACACGTCGGCGGCTGCAACCCCACAGGGCGGCGTGTCGGCATCGGGCCAGGGCAGGAACAGCGTGTTGCGGCCCAACAGCGCGGCGAAAGGGTCTCGGAACGCGCGTCGGCTCGTCGTGTCGAGGGCGCCGGTGCCCAGGCCGTGGTAGGCCCCGTGGAAGGCGAGCACGCCCGGCCTGCCGGTTGCGCGTACCGCCGTCTTCAACGCGACTTCGACGGCCTCAGATCCGCTCGTGCACAGCACGCCGTGGCCCAGATCGCCGGGTGCCCAGTCGGCCAGGACTTCCAGCAGCGCGATCCGCGCGGTCGGCGGGTGCACGTCGCCCATCCCATGCGGCAAGCGCTGTGCCTGGTGCGTGGCCGCCTCGACCACGCGCGGGTGGGCGTGGCCGACGAACCCGACACCGAAAGCCGACGTCGCGTCGAGGTAGGTGTTGCCATCGACGTCGCGCACGCACGCGCCCCGGGCGCTGGACCACACGATGGGAAAACCGGGCACCACAAAGGTGACGCCCGGCGATTCGACCCGCTTCAACCGCGCCAGCCACGCCACCGACTGCGGGCCCGGCACCGCCGTACCCAGCGAACCCACGCCATCGGCAGGGGGAGGCGGCAGTTCAGGCGGCGGCGCGAGCAACGGCATGGCGCGTCGTTGTATGCGGCAGCGCGCGGTCACGCAAGCAAAGCGCTGCCGGCCGGAACCGCGACCCTGCTGCGCGCCTCCGGATCCGCCGCCTTGGGCCCATCTGCGTCGTTGTCGCGGTGGCGTTGGTGCTCAACGTACCCAAGCACGTCTTCGCCCCAACCCCTCGCTTCGCCTAGTATCTGGACCTCGGCGTCCCGGCAAGGTCTTGCGGTGGTGGATTTGGGCCGCCGTAGTCGCCTTCAATGCGGGCTGACAAGTCGGTATGCTGTGCGCCGGCTCTCCGGGGAGGAAGCGTGTCGGCGTCCGCGTTCATCCAGGCCCGCATCTGGCTCGTTGCGCTCGGCGCGGCCTTTGTCGGCTGTGGCGAGGGCCCGTCGACGCCGGACGCCGCCGCCTCGGTGCTGTTTGGCGCCGATGTGGCGTTCGCGAAGGCCGACGCCACTGCGGCGGGCTTCGACGGCGCGCCCGCCGATGGAAAGACCGATGCCAAGACCGATGCCGTTGCGATGGCCGGCGACGGGCTGGGCACTCCGACCGTCGTGGCGGTCCTGGCGAGCGCGGCGACCGACACGATCGAACTCGCCAGCCGCACCGTGTTGACGGTCCAGGTCCAGCGCGACGGCAAGGACGCGCCCGAAGCGCCCAAGCTGGGAGAGGTCACCTTTCTCGTCGATGGCCTGCCACTTGGCCTCGGGGCCGTCGTCGCCGCCACGGACCAACCGCAGGCGGGCGTTTCGATCTGGAAAGGGACTTCGCCCGCCGCCTTCTGGCTCGTCGGCGTGCGCCCCGGTACGGCGAGCGTCGTGGCCCAGGTCGGCGAAGTCGTCGCGCCGCCCGTCGAGGTCAAGCTCACTTGGCCCGAGGATCCGATCCTGCGCGTCACGCTCCCGGCCGGCAGCGGCAAGGTCAAGCCGGAACGCCAGCCCGATGCCCCCGACACGGTCCAGTTGAAAGGGCAGGCATTCGGCGGCGGCGGGCTCGCGGCGACCCTGAAGTTTCCGGCCGCGGCGGTGGCGGACGGGGTCTACGACTTCGAAAAGCCGCCGGGCACCGGCGCGCTGTCGCTGAGCGCGACGGTAGCCGACGCGGGCAGCACAAAGGTGGCTGCCCTGAAGGGGCGCCTGTGGATCGACCAAGTCGATGACGGCTGGTTCCGCGGCACGTTCCTCGCATTGACGGCGGGGCTGCAGCCGCTGGCGGGCGTGTTCGTGGCCGAGCGCGATGGCCGCTTTGGCATCGACCTGTTGGGTGCGCCCGTCCAACTCGCCAAGTCCACGACGCCGCAGCCGGCGACCGGCGACCACATGTCGCGCGCCGGACTGGGGCCGATCGGTGGCGGCAAGGTGATTGTCGGCTGGCGGCGCATCTCGAATGTGACGAGCGCCGACCTCGTGCGTGTGACCCTCGATGCCAAGACGGGTGCGATCGATACCGAGCCCGCACCGCTCGTCGTCAAGGCGCCAGCGCTGGACCCGACCACGACGGTGGCGCTGCCCGCGTTGGGTCGCCTCGCCGCAGCCCTCAGCGCAAACAAGGCGCTGATCGCGTGGGAGGGGCGCGCCGGCAAGGGCCTGCAGAACCCCGACAAGGTGTGGGCATGGCCCCTGGCCGGCACCGGCTTGCCCATCGGGGAGACGCCGCTCGAAGTCTCTGCCGACCCCTGCCACGGCCAGTGCCGCGTCGAAGTGGCGCGCCTGCCGAATTCGCGCTGGCTCGTGGCGTGGAGCGCGCCTGGCGGCAAGGGGGTGCGCGCCCGCCGCCTGGAGGGCAACCTGACGTGGGCTGAGGACGCGCCGGTGACGATGGTGCAGCCGCCCGGGACCTGGGGGCGCGCCGCCACGTTCGACGCCAACCTCGCGCTCGTCTGGCAGGAGACGCCGGGCACGGCGCAGTTTCGACTTTTCTCCGATTCGTTGGCCGCCGCCGGGCTGCCACCGTTGGCGCTGGGTGCGGCGGTGCAAGCGGCCTTGCCCGGACCCGCCGTGGCGGCCGTGCAGGTGCCGCCGTCGATGCTCACGTTCTGGCTCGCGCCGTCGGGCAATTCTTTGGAATTGAAGGCGCGCCGCGTCGGCCTGGACGGAAAGAAGTTCGGTCCCGCAGACATCTCCGTGGCTCCCGGCGTCGCGGGCGTCGTCGTGGCAGGCGGCAAGCTCGGGCAGGCGGCGCTCGTCGAAAGGGTCGCGGGCCTGTCGGGTAAGCCCCCCGGACTGCGGGTTCGCAAGTGGAACCTTGCCAGCGTAGCCGACCCGGGCGCGCAGTTGGGGGCCGAACTGACGATTCCGACGGGAACGAAACTACCCGTCGAACCCAGCCTGGCCTACGTGCCAGAGAGCGACGTGTTCGTGTTGGCGTGGAGCGGCGACGGGGACAGCGAAGGCGTGTGGGTGATGCGGTTCCGGTAGCCCACGCCAGTTGCGGCTGCGTTGCCCAGCCTCGAAATCGCGCTACTATTCCATCGCCTTCGCGCCATGCCTTGCTCGCCGCCGCAGGCTTGCCCTTGTCGATGGAGTTGCGATGCCTGCACCGTTTGCTGCTGTCGCCCGGGATCATGGCGGGTGGCTCATCCAAGCGGCGGCGGCGGCTGCGTGCGAACTCGGGCTGTGGGATGCATTGGTCGGCGGTCGGCTGGTGCAGTGGTCAGACCAGCAGACGATCGCGCCCCATCGACGGGAAGCACTGTTGCGCGTGCTGGCGCTGGGTGGGCACGCACGCCGCGCGGAATCCGGCGGCTGGGAAGCCGGCACGCCCCCCGTGCCCATCGACGTCCCTCGATCCGGCTGGGGGTGCATCGCCGACGTGTTTCGCAGCGGCGTTCCCCTGCTGCAGGGTCCCGTGCCCGGCGACCCCGGCACGGACAAGCTGCGCCGAGGCTACCACGACCACCTGTGGGAGCAGGCGCGCGAGCCCGCGGCAGAACTTGCGGCGTCCCTGATCGGGGTTGGCCGAGAAGGCGCACGCATGCTCGATCTCGGCGCAGGTGCTGGAGCGTGGACTGACGCTTGTCTGCGCGCCGACCCGGTGACCTGTGTGACGGTGGTGGACTGCCCGCCCGTGCTCGATCTCGCCCGAGACCGGCTGGCGGGTTGGGGCGAGCGGGTCTCTTTCGACGCGGCGGACGTGTGTACGAGGCAACCGGGCGCCGGTGCCGACATCGTGCTGCTGGCGCACGTGCTGCACCTGTACGCGCCCGACGATGCTGCTGGCATCGTGGCCCTGGCGGCCCAGGCAGTCTTGCCGGGAGGTCGCCTCGTCGTCGTCGAGATGGACCTCGACGACAATGCAATGGGACCGGCAGCGAGCGTACTTTTTGACCTTGATCTCGCGCTGCACACCGATTGCGGGCGCGTCCACTGTGCCGCAGACGTCGCGCAGTGGGTGCGCAGGGCGGGGCTCGTCCCAGGCCACGCGGGGCGGCTCGCGAGCGCGCCGGAGGTTGCTGTGGTCCACGGGCTCCGGGTCCCATGAAGGCCCCGCGCACGCCACCGGCGACTCCTGCTATGCTCCGGGGTCGCGGCACCCGCCGGAGTCGGGGTCGTGAGGGTGCGTTGCCGCCTCGTTTCCCGGATCGCTTGGAGCTGCCGCGCGGCCCCCGTCGCCGTTGGCTGCGGCCTGCCGTGACGTGGGTGCCGCTCGTCTGCGTTGCCGCCGCGGCGTGCGCCGAACCGATCGACCCCGGGATGAGCCTGTTCGACGGAACTTCGAAGATCGACGCAGGATTCGAATTGTCGTTCGGCGGCTTCGGCGCCGCCAAGGACGGCGTCGCGGCGCCCGCCGATGCGAGCCCGCTGGCCGACGTCGCCACGCCAGCCACGCCAGCGACGGTGGCTTGCGAGTTTGCCGCCAAGCCGGGCGCCGGGGCACCGGGCGCACCGTGCAATGGGCCCGGCGAGTGTGACTCCGCAGTGTGCATCGACTCGCCGCTAGGCAAGGTCTGCACGAAAACATGCCTCGATTGCTGCCCGACGAACTGGCGCTGCGTCGACGTCGGAGCCAAGGATCCCGTGTTCGCTTGCGTGCCCCGCTACGTGAACCTGTGCCGCCCTTGCCTCGCCGACGCCGACTGTGCCGAAAAAGGTGACGCGCCCTTGTGCGTGTCGTATGGCGCGGCCGGGCGGTTCTGCGGCGGCGGCTGTACGGTCGATGCAGACTGTCCGGCGGACCACGCGTGTGTGAAGTCGGCCGGGACGGGCGGGTCGGACGCTCTCCAATGCGTGCGCAAGGTCGGCGCGTGCACCTGTTCGCCCGCAGCCGTGGCGACCGGCGCGAAGACCACGTGTCAGGTATCGAATGGCGTCGGCTCCTGCCCCGGGACGCGCGCGTGCGGCGCCGGCGGCTTGTCGGCTTGCGATGCGGCGACGGCGGCAACGGAGACGTGCAACGGCCAGGACGAGGACTGCGACGGCCTGACGGACGAAGTCGGTGCGGCGGGCTGTGCGAACTACTGGCCCGATGGCGACGGCGATGGCTTTGGGCTGGCCGAATCCAAGGGTGGCAAGCCCCAGTGCCTGTGCGCGCCGACCAGCCTGTACACGGCGGCGACGGCGCTGGACTGCGACGACAAGGACAAGAGCGTCAAGCCCAGCGCCATCGAAGCCTGCGACGACGACGACGACGACTGCGATGGCACCATCGACGATGGCTGTGACGACGACAAGGACGGGTGGTGTGATGTCGCGATGGCCGTGCCGTCCAAGCCGCTCGTGTGCCCGGAGGGCCCTGGCGACTGCGACGACGCGCTCTCGACGGCCTACCCGGGCGGCAAGGAACTGTGTGCCAACGGCAAGGACGACAACTGCAACGGCGCCACGGACGAGGCGGCGGGCATCGGCTGCGTGTCGTTCTGGCAGGACGCCGACGGCGACGGGGCGGGCACCGACCAGCCCAAGTGTCTGTGCAGCGCGGCGGGCGGCTACACCGCCACCCAGGCGGGCGACTGCAACGACGACGACGCCAAGGTCGGGCCCAAGGCCAAGGAACAGTGTGGCAACGCCAAGGACGACGACTGCAACGGCAAGCAGGACGAGGCGGGGTCGCAGGGCTGCATCGAGTTCTGGAAGGACATCGACTCCGACGGCTGGGGCTTCGGCGACTCCGTGTGCCTGTGCGCGCCGAGTGCCCAGTACACCGTCAAGAAGGGCGGCGACTGCGACGACACGAGCCCGAAGCTGAACCCGGCGATGATCGAGGTGTGCAACGGCCAGGACGACGACTGCGACGGCACCACCGACGAGGTCGATGCCATCAACTGCACGAAGTTCTTCGCCGACGCCGACAAGGACGGCTTCGGCGACAGCAAGGCGCCCAAGTGCCTGTGCAAGCCTGAGGGCGTCTGGACGGTGACCCAGGGCGGCGACTGCGACGACCAGCAGGGCAAGGTGTTTCCCCAGGCGAAGGAGGCCTGCAATGGCGCGGACGACGACTGCGACGGCCAGACCGACGAAACCGGCGCCGCGGGCTGCCAGGTGTGGTTCGCCGACGAAGACGACGACACGTGGGGCGACGACGCGAAGAAGGCCTGCCTGTGCGCCGTCGCCCCGCCGTACAAGGTGCAGAAGGGCGGAGATTGCAACGACAAGTCCAGCAAGGTCAGCCCGGCCGCGAAGGAACTCTGCAACGGCCTCGACGACGACTGCAACGGCACGAAGGACGACGAGAACGCCCAAGGCTGCACCATCTGGCTGTTCGACGACGACGGCGACGGCTGGGGCCTGCTCGCCAAGGCGAAGTGCCTGTGCGGCGCCAGCAAGCCGTGGAGCGCGCAGAAGGGCGACGACTGTGACGACGAGGACCCCGCGGTCAAGCCCAAGGCCGCCGAGTTGTGCAACGGCAAGGACGACGACTGCGACGGCGACATCGACGAGGCCGGCGCCCAAGGCTGCCTGCAATTCTTTGCAGACGGCGACGGGGACGGCTATGGGTCGACGCTCGTGCCGCCGCAGTGCCTGTGCAAGCCCGTCGGTACGCTGAAGGCGCTGCAAGGTGGCGACTGCAACGACGGCGACAAGCTGGTGTTTCCCAAGGCGACCGAGGCGTGCAACGGCAAGGACGACGATTGTGACGGCGCCGTGGACCCGGTCGGTGCCCAAGGCTGCAAGACCTTCTTCGCCGACACCGACAACGACGGCTTCGGCTCGAACGCGAGCCAGTGCGCGTGCGCGGCGGCCGGCATTTTCACCGCGTCCCAAGCCGGCGACTGCAACGACCAGAACCCGGCGCAGAAGCCCGGCCTGGCCGAGACCTGCAACGGCCAGGACGACAACTGCAATGGCGTCACCGACAACGACGCCGCCGACGCGGTGCCGTACTACCAAGATGGCGACGGCGACGGCTACGGCACCGGCGCCGCGCAGAAGCAGTGCGGCCCGGGCGCGGTCTACAAGGCGCTGCAATCCGGCGACTGCAACGACGGCGACGGCAAGGTCAACCCCGGCATGGCCGAGACCTGCAACGGCAAGAACGACAACTGCAAGGACGGCACCGACGAAGGCCAAGGCGCCCAACTCTGCCCAGGCGCGCAGAACGCCACTCCCGTGTGCCAGGCGGGCCAGTGCAAACTGCAGTGCGCGGCCAAGCTGTTCGATGTCGATGGCCAGTACGGCAACGGCTGCGAGTGTGCGGCGGACGTGTATTTTGGCGTGACCGGTGGCTCGTGCGGCGGCGCGCAGGACTTGGGACCGTTGCCCGATTCTGGTGCTGTGGCCCAGGTCTCCGGCAATGTGATGCCGGGCGAGCCGGGCGACTGGTTCCGCTTCAAGGCGACGGACCTGGCCGACACGGTGGCGGGGGCGTGCGACAAGTTCCACGTCAAGGTCAAGGTCGTGGGCAATCCCGGTGGCGCGTTCGTGGTGGACCTGTACCGCGGCGGCTGCGCGGGTGTGCAACAACTGTGCGCGGGGCAGACCGACACGGGGTGGACCGTCAACTTCTACGGCGGCGCGCCGAGCGGGCCGGCGGCGGGCTCCGGCGTGGTGGCGGGCAACGTGGTGAAGTCGCCGCAGCCCGAAGCCGCGGGCGAGTGCAAGTGTGCGACGGGTACCGGGCTGCCGGGGATGAACGTGTGCACGGACAACAGCGCGGACTTTTTCGTGCGGGTGTACCGAGCAAGCGGCACGGCGGCGAGCTGCCAAGCGTATACGGTGCAGGTGAGCAACGGGCTGTAGGGGTGGTGAGGCGCGGCGCTGTTGCGCTGTCCATTGTGCGCTAACTTGGGTGGGCTCGCCGCTGGAGCAATGCGCGAAACACCAGCAAATGCCCTAGCAACGCGGCCAACACACACACAGTCGGCAACCACACCCACGGCAGGGCAAACACCAAAACATTGGGCGGATCATTGGCAAATGCGCGCAGAGAACTTGGCGTGGAGCGAATTGCAATCTGAACGATGTTGACGAGCAAGGCCAAGCCGACAATATTCCATGTTAAAATCAGATATTTCGGCGCTTTTCCCTTTTGGATCAGCCAAGCGAGGCCAACCGCGAGCAGACCTGACAAGACATCGAAGTTGCGCCCCTCAAAGGTCATTTGCACCGGCAGCGCGCCGTTTGCGTACAAACCCCAGAGCACCCCTTCGAGCGGCACGCGAAAGGCTTGAAAACCGACGAGCGCGGTCAGCGACAGACCGGACACCAAGCGCCCGCCTGGACGAAAAAACGCAAAAGCGACGGTGCCCAACGCGCTGGCCGCCATCAAGCGATGAAAAGGTGCGGGCAGCGGATCCAAAGTGTGCAGTACACCGCGCGC
>SHZF01000077.1 GCA_009692425.1 Myxococcales bacterium
ATGAAGAAGGAATCCGTCGTCCTCGTCGTCGTGCTCGCGGCACTCGTCGCGTTTGCGGCCGGGCGCATGTCTACCAGCGTGAAGCAGGCCCCGAACGCTGCAGCGCCGACTGCAGTCGCCAGCGCGGAGGGAACGCCTGAGGCCGCACCGGCTGCGGCAGCACCCGCAGCGAACGGCGACTGGCTGCCCGCGACGCTGCCCGCCAAAGGCAATCCCGCCGCGCTGGTGACCATCCTCGAAATTTCGGATTTCCAGTGCCCGTTCTGCAGCCGCGTCGGCCCGACGATGAAGAAGTTGCTGGAGGAGTACCCCAACGACGTGCGGGTCGTCTGGGCGAACCAGCCGCTGCCGTTCCACGATCGTGCCAAGCCTGCCGCCGTCGCCGCGATGGCCGCGCACCGTCAGGGCAAGTTCTGGGAAATGCACGACAAGATGTTTGCCGCCCAGTCTGACCTGACCGACGACAACTTCAAGAAGTGGGCCGGCGAGATCGGTCTGGACGCCGCGAAGTGGGAACAGGACAAGGGCGACGCCGCGCTCGGCCAGCAGATTGATCGCGAGATGGCCGCCAGCAATGCCACAGGCGCCCGCGGCACGCCGAGTTTCTTCATCAACGGCAAGCTCGTGCAGGGCGCGCAGCCGTTCGAAGAGTTCAAGAAGGAGGTCGATGAGGCCCTGACGGCGGCCAAGGCACTCGCGGCGGCTGGCAAGGCGGGACTCGACCTGGCCGAGGCGGCGGCCGTCGCGCGCAACAGCGATAACGGCGCCAAGATCGTGACGTTCTTCCTCAAGGGTGAGACCCCGCCGGCCGAAGCGCCCGCCGCGCCTCGCGAAGAAGCGCACGCCGACAACGGCCCCGCGACGCCGCCGCCGGACAGCCTCGAAATCTGGAAGGTGCCGGTCGACAAGCGTGACTTCGTCAGGGGCGACTCCGGCAAGGCGCTCGTGACGGTCGTCGAATTCAGCGATTTCCAGTGTCCGTTCTGCTCGCGCGGCGCCAATGCCGTCACGGAAGTGGAAAAACTGTACGGCGACAAGGTCAGGGTCGTGTTCAAGCACACGCCCCTGCCGTTCCACGAGCAGGCCCGCCCGGCGCACCTCGCGTCGATCGCGGCCGGTCGCCAGGGCAAGTTCTGGGAGTTTCACGACAAGGCGTTCGCGAACCAGCAGGGGCTGACGGAGGAGAACTTCGCGGCATGGGCCAAGGAACTCGGCCTCGACGCCGCAAAGTTCGACAAGGATCGCAAGGACCCGGCCGCGAACCAGCAGATGGAAGACGACATGGCGCTCGGTCAATCGGTCGGCATCCGCGGCACGCCCGGCTTCATGATCAACGGTCGCAAGCTCGTCGGCGCGCAGCCGGTCGCCATGTTCAAGGCGTACATCGACGAAGAGCTCAAGAAGGCCGAGGGGTCGACCAAGAAGGGGGCCGCGTACTACGACGAGGTCGTTGGCAAGGGCAAGGTGTGGTCGGAGCTGAATGCGACGGTGGCCGACTTCGACCTCAAGGACCTGCCGTTCAAGGGGCCTGCGGATGCACCGGTGACGATCATCGAGTTCAGCGATTTCCAGTGCCCGTTCTGCTCGCGCATCTCGGATCCGGTCAACACCGTGTTCGCGAAGTACGGCGGCGACAAGGGCAAAGTCAAAGTGGTGTTCGCGCACTTCCCCCTCGGCTTCCACCAGATGGCGCGGCCGGCATCGACGGCGGCCCAGGTGGCGTGGGAGCAGGGCGGCAAGGACCTGTTCTTCAAGGTGCACGACGCGCTGTTCGCGGCGCAGCGCGAGCTGTCTGAGGAGAAGATCGCCCAGGTCGCGAAGGACGCCGGGGTCGACATGGACAAGCTCAAGGCCGCCAAGGCGGACCCGAAATACGGCGCACTGTTCGATCGTGTGATGGAGATGGGCAGCAAGGGCGGCGTCGAAGGCACGCCGTCGATCTTCATCAACAACCGCAAGTGGGAGCCGGCCGGCGGGTACTCGCCGGAGTCGTTCTCGTCGGTAATCGACAAGGTGCTGGCCAAGAAAATCTAGCGTTTGCAGATTCTTGCGTGGCCGTCGGAGCAGTGATTCCGGCGGCCACGCGGCGTTTTGCGTGCCGACGCGGCACGTAAGTTCTGGGCAGGCGCGAGCCGTGCGCCAGCGCGAGCCCTACGGCACGGAGAACACCGTCTCGATCTGCAGCACAGGATAGGCCGCGACAACGTTGGTCAGCGCCGCCGACACGAGGAATGCCAGCAAGAACACAGCGGCGAATGCGACGACGTGCTCGTCCCAGCGGCGCCCTTGCATGCGCAGGGCGACGGCCAACGCCGCGACTGCCGCGCTGAACACGACGATCGTCGCGAGCAACCGCACGTCGAGGGTAAACCAGCCGGCGTAGTGGAAGGTGTCGTCAGCCAATTGCACGAAGTACCTATCCGACAGCGCGGCGGTCGCGCCCAAGTCTATGCAGATTGATCGCGTTGACAACGACATGGGCCAGGGCAGCCGGCGCCACGCTGTGGTAGGCCTCCGCCAGCAAGCCGAAGCTCAGGCCGGCCAGCAGCGCAAACGTGCTCCACGGCAGGTAGCGTGCGCTCACGCCGCCATGCAAGAGCGCAAACCCGACGGACGCAATGACGTAGCCGAGCGCGTGCTGTACGGGCCCACGAAACAGCGCCTCCTCGGCGACACCGGACAGCAGGGCCAGCACCAGGGCGCGAGGGAAATCGGACCGACCCACCAGGCTGGCCAATTCGTCGGCCAGCGCGCGCATCGCCGGCAGCCGGGCCTCTGCGGCCGCGCTGATCCCGACCAGCAAGAGCCCCGTCGCCAGGCCGGCCGCCCACCAGGGCAGCGGCAGCGCAACCGGTCGCGCGGAGAGCAGCGCGACGCCCGGCTCGGTCAGCCACGCCCACCCGATCGCCACCGCCAGGGTAGCACCATAGAACGCCGCAGCGACGGCGAGGGAGAGGCGCGGTGGCGGCGAGGCGTTGGGCACGAGGGGGCGAAAACTTGCGCAGGTGCGCGGCAGTGGCAGCGTGCACGGTGGTGTGGCAGCGTGGCGACCGGGCTAGGGTGCGACCGAGCCAGGGCGCGCCGCGCACCGGACCTGCCCGATCGCGGAGACGTCATGCGCCAGTGGACCAGAGCGACAGCATGGGCCCTCGTTGCTTCGATCGCAACCGGGCCCGTGTGCGCGTGCGACGGCGGCGCGCTCGAAGAGATTCCCCGGGCGATGCTGGCAGCCGGCGCGGGGACCGCAGGCAAGACCACACTGGTCAACGTCGTACCGTCACGGCCGCCGCGCCAACTCCACACCGTCACGGTCGAAGAGGAGCGCTACCTCGGCGACATGGCGCGCGCCCTAGGGGTCACGGTCGACAGCGTGCTCGCCGACAACGGCATGCAGGAGCCGACGCTCAAGCCGGGCATGGTGCTCCAGGTGCGGACGACCCGCGACCTGATCGATGCGTTCGTCGCGCGCCGCGACCGCCGCAAGGCCGAGAAGGCCGCGGCCGAAGAGGCAAAGCGGCAGGCCAAGCTCAAAGCCGACGCGGACGCCCGCGCCGCGCGACGGCTGGCCAGGATGCAGGCGCGGCGCAAGCGGGCGGGCCGGGGCGTCGAAGCCAAGGCGTCGGCTGCGGGCGTCACGGCACCGGCCGCAGGCGCACGCGACCTGAGCCATGGGCGTCACAAGGTGTCGGTCGTGCTGGCGCCCGGCGATCCGTGGGCCGCGCCATCACCAAGGTAGGCCGGTGCGGGCGACGGGACGGGCGCGCTACGGGAAGGGCAACCCACCGTCGCCACACGTTCCGCCCGGCTGGCCCAGGATGCAGTTGAACAGTTCACTGCATTTGATGCCGCCAAAGCACGCCGGACTGGCGGAGCCCTGGGATTTCGACAGGCACGCCATCGGGTTGCCAGCGCCACCGCCGCCGCCGCCGCCGCCGCCGGCTCCGGCGCAGCAGTCGCCGAGCAGGATGTTCTTGCAGTCCGGGTTCGCGGGGTCCTTCGCACAGTCACAAGTCTTGAGCTTGGGGTCGAAAGCCTTGACCAGTTCGCACTCCGGCTTCATCGTCGCGCCGCCGCCGCCGCCGCTACTGCCCGGGCACGAGCAAGAGCCGACGCCGGGCGCGCCTCCGGGTGCGCCGCCGCCGCCGCCCGGCATGCCCGGGATGCCGCCCGGCAGGCCACCCCCCTCGGCGATCTTGCACGACGACCCCGCCTTCGCGTTGCAGAACGCGACCACGTTGTCGCACTTGCCCTTCGTGTCGTAGCACAGGCCCGTGGCGACGTCGCAGGCGAGGTCGAAGTTCGTCGTGCCGGCGTTCTTGCAGTCGCCGTCGCCCTTGCAAGTGCCCTTGTCGGGCCCGGTGCCCGTGCCGATCGTGCCGGAGCAAGTGTAGGTCTTGGCCGAGCACGTGCCCGCGTTCTTCGTTTTGCAGTTGTCGTCGGTTTTGCACTCGACGCACGACCACTGGCCGTTCTGCTCGACGCACGCCGGGTACGGGTCCTTGCACACCGCGCACTCGTTCGACGCCGACTTCTGCTCACACGCGTTGGTGGCGAGGTTGCACTTCGGCCCGACCTTCGAGCCGGCGCAATGGCTGTCGTTGGTGCACTCGACGCATACGCCGGTCGCGAGCTTGATCGGCTTGTCGTCGGCGCACGCCCCACTGGAAATGCACGACTTCTCGGCAACGCTGCACTTGCCGCCCTTGCAATCGGCGTCGGCCAGGCACTCGACACACTTGCCGCCGACGCACTTCTCGGCGCCGCACGTGGCGCAGCCGACCGTGCACTGCGCGCCGTAGCAGCACGCCGCAGCCTGGAAGGCGCAGACCTTGCCAGAGACGCCCGCAAACGACGTGCAGGTCGATTTCGCGGGACAGGCCTTGGAGTTGCACTCGGGCGCGCACGCCTTGGCCGAGCCGATCTTTACGCAGCGAAAGCCGACGTCGCACTCGCTGTCGAGCTTGCACTCGCCGCACTCCTTGCCGATGCCGGCCTTGATGCACTTGGGCGGCGTGGCCTTGTAGTTGCAGACGTCGCCGCCGGTGCAGCCATCGACCGCGCAGCCGTCGCACTGCCACGTCGGCAGGATGCAGTGTTTGGCCGGCTTCTTCGGGTCGGTGCTCAAGTCTTCGCAAGAGAAGCCGCCGAGGCACTGGCTCGACTCGCTGCACTTGCGCGCGCAGAACTTCGTGCCCGGGTTGAGCAGGGTCACGCACCCGAAGGCTGCGCCGCAATCGACGTCTTCCTTGCAGACATTGCACGACTTGTCGCCCGCTGCGGGGTTCGCCGTGTCGCCAACCGGCGCGGTGGCATCCGTGATGGAGCCGTCTGCAGGGGCCGACGCGTCGGGGTCTGGCGCCGCACCGTCGCCCGTCGCGCTTGCGTCGCCGGCATCCGTAGTCGCGGCGCCGTCGGTACCGAATGCGTTGACACACGTGCCAGCCTTGCACGTCTTGCCCGACGGGCACTTGGGCCCCTTGAGATCGTCGCATTCGAGCTTGACGCAGATTTTCTTGGCCGTGTCGCACGAGAAGCCGTTCGCGCAGTCGGACTGGGCCTCGCATTTCGGTGCGGTTGCCGTGGCGCTGAGGGGCGGCGGCGCTTCGCTGCACGCAGACGTGGCAAGGAGCGCGATCAGGCCGGCGATCAAGGCGGCGGTCCGGGTGGCAGTACGAGGCATGAGGAGACTCCAGCGCGCGGCGAGCGAGGGAAATTCGGCACCGCGATACTGTAATGCCCAGCGGGTGATGGTTCAAGCGAAAGTGACGGTGACGGCCACGGTCCTTGAGCGTGCACGCCGCGCCGCAGCCAGTGGTCCTGGCAGGCCCGACGGGTGCACACTCCCAGCATGGCGGGACACTGGGTGCTGGTTGCGGCAGACGACGGGGCGGCGGGCGAGCGCGCGGCAGAGGGCCTTGGCGTCGACCCCACCACGGTGGTCCGGGCAGGCCGGCTGGCACTGGTCGCGACGGAGGGCCTGGTGGCGGCCGCCGACGGCCGGGCAGTGTGCGGTTTTCTCGGCGTGGTGTTTGACATCGTCGCGCTGGCCGACCGACTGGCTGGGCGCGGCCTCGCCTTCGGGGGGGGCGGCGAGTCCGGCGAGGTGCGTCGTGTCGTCGCGGAGTGGTGCGGCCATGGCGGGCCAGAAGCGCTGGGCAGCGCGCGCTGGCAGGGCGCCATCGCGTGCCTGCACCCCGGTCAACGATTGGCGTTCGTGGCGCGGGATGCCGTCGGGGCGGGCAGCCTGTGGGGTGCACGGCTCGGCGCAGCGTGGGCTTTCGCCACCGCGCCCGAACTGGTGAAGGCCACGCTGCCAGGCAGCGCGCCGTTCGCCCTGCCGCCGGGTCTCGTCGTGCGCTTGGGGCAGGCCGATGTCGCCGCCCGGCCGATCGCTTTCGGCCCGGAGCATGCGGCGTTCTACCGGCAGTTGCCTGTGCCGTGGCCGCCGTCGTCGGTGGCCGAGGTCCGCGTCGGGCTGGCCCTGCGGTTGGCCGCTGCCCTCCACACCACGCGCCTGTGCCTCGGACCCGTCAATGCCGATGCACCGACCACCGCGGCCGAACGGTGGTTGGCAGGCCTGTGCCCGGTAAAGCCCGACCCCGCTGCCCGCGCGCTGTGGGTGCGGACCGGCGCCGAGACGCTGCTGGGGGCGCTGGCAGAACCGGGCGCGACGTGGGCAACCGCTCCTGGTCCGTTCGACCGACTGGAGCCCCCCGAGCCGTTGGCCGGGGTCGATCCGGCGGAGCGCCGCCAGCGCGAATTGCGCGCCACCTGGCTAGCCGACGGGGTCCTGGGCGCTGCCCACGCGATGGCACGTGCGCAAGGGTGGCTCGCCTGCACGCCGCACCTCGACCCGGCGGTGCTCGCGTACCTGGGAGCCCTGCCGGCGGACCTGCGCGCCCGGTTGCGCGACGAGGCTTTGCACGAAGCGGGGCCGCTCCTGCCGTGACGCAGCGCAGCCCCCGGGGAAAGTTGGCCGGTGGGTCCTGGCGGCTGTCCTGGCGGCTCCACTCGCTTGACACGGCCTCGCCCGCATTGTCGGATGCGTCCGCCCGCGTTGGGTCCCGGCCGGGAGGGACAGGCTCCGCATGTCGCAGTTTCCCCCCGATTGGCCCGGCGCCGGTGCCATTGACCTTGCGGTCCACGACCCGCCCCACGCCTCGTCGAGCACAGAGTGGTGGTATCTGCACGCCCACCTCGACACAGCGACCGGCCGCAAGCTCAGTGTGTTCGCATCGTTTTTTCGCATCGTTGTCGGTCAGGACGCCGACACGAAGGCGCTACAGTACGCCCACTCCGTCATGTGGGCGCTCACGGATGCCGATGGCCGCCGCTACCACCAGGCCTGCCGCGTCGACCCCGCCACGCCGCGCCTGGGCCGCGAGAAACTGGCCCGCGGCGAGGGGCCCCAAGATGAACGCTTGCGGCGGGCGGCGCTTGAGGTGGTGGAGCGCGGCGTCGTCCCTTACCCCGACCGCCTGCTGGACGAGCCCGCATTCGTCGCGCTAGACCGCCTCGAACTGGAGTTCGGCCCGTGCTCGCTGCGGGCGCTCGACGGTGGCCGCTATGCGCTGCATCTCGAGACGGACCGGCCGCAGTTGACGCTGGACCTCGAACTGCACGCCACCCTGCCGGCGGTGCGCCACGGCGAGGACGGTGTCGTGCGCGGGACCGGCGGCGAAGACATGTTCTATTACTTCCTGCCGCAGTGCGTGGTGACCGGCACCGTCGTAATGCCCGGCGGCGACAGCGCGGCCGCGACAGGGCGCGGCTGGTACGATCATGAGTTTGGCCGGTCCCGCGCCGTGGCGGTCGCCGCCGACCCAGTCGCGACGCCCGCACCCGCCGAGGAAATTGGCTGGAATTGGATCGGCCTGCAGTTGGCAGACGGCCGCGCCGTGACCGCCTGGCAGATGATCGCCGAACGTACCGGCGCGCCGCGCGGCCAGGGTTGCATCGTCGTCGGCGTGGACGGCAGCCGGCGCGCCTGGCACGACGGGGTCACCATCGTGGGCCAGACGCCGTGGACGAGCACGCGCACGTTCCAGACGTACCCGTCGCAATGGCGGGTCCACGTGCCCGCTGCGGGCCTCGACCTCGACGTACGCGCCGTGTTCCCGGATCAGGAGTTCGTGACCGTCATCTCCAAACCGGCCTTCTGGGAGGGCCGCTGCGACGTCACCGGCACGCTGGACGGCGCTGCGGTGACCGGACTCGGCTACGTCGAGCGCAGCGGTCAGGGCGGGCTCGACGACCTCGACGGTTTCTTCGGCGCGGTGGGACGCGAGGTGCGCAAGTCGGTGGCGGCGATCATCCCGTTCGAGCCGACGTTCGAGCAGGCGCGCGACATGGTGGCGGCCCCGGAGCGGGACCACGTGATGGTCGGCGTCGACATCCCGCGGCTGGTCGAGACGATGGTGCGCCCGGTGCGCGAAATCACCGATCGCGGAGGCAAGTCGTGGCGTTCGTACGCCGCGCTCGTGTGCTGCGACGCCGTTGGGGGCGACTCGCGCCAGTTCGTACGTTGGCTGGCACTGCCCGAACTCATGCACGTCGGTTCGCTCATCGTCGATGACATCGAGGACGGCTCGACGTGGCGGCGGGGCGGACCGGCTGCCCACGTCACGTACGGCATCCCCCTGTGCATCAATGCAGGAACAGCGTGTTTTTTCATGGGACAACGCATCCTCGTCGGGCCGCACATGTCGGCGACGCAGAAGCTGCGACTGTATGACCTGTACTTCGAGGCGCTGCGGGCCGGCCATGCCGGGCAAGCGCTCGACCTCGGCGGGTTCGACCACGTGCTCGATCGGCTGGTGGCGGCGGGCGACGGTCCGGACCTCGAAGCCCGCGTGCTGGCCGTACACAGGCTGAAGACCGCGGCACCCGCTGCGGCGTTGGCGCGCATGGGAGCGGTGGCCGGCGGGGCCAGCGAGGCCCAGATCGATGGCCTCGGGCAATTCTTCGAGTCCGTCGGGCTCGCCTTCCAGATCGTTGACGACGTGCTGAACCTGCGCGGCTTCGAGCGCGGCCTCAAGTCCAAAGGTGAAGACGTCGCGCACGGCAAGATCACGCTCCCGGTGGCCAAGGCGCTGGGCCGACTCGGGCTCGCAGCGCGCATGGAACTGGCGGCGGCGCTCGCCCGCAAGTCCGATGACCCGGCCCACATCGGCGAGGTGATCGGCGTGCTGGAGGCTTGTGGTGCCGTCGAGGACTGCGCGGTCCAGGCGCGCGAACTCGTCGAGGCGGCCTGGTACAAACTGGCCCCGCTGCTGGAAGACTCGCTCCCGAAGATCATGCTGCGCGCGTTTGGTTGGTATGTTCTGGAGCGGCACTACTAGGTTGGCGACTCGACGATGCCCGGCCCGCGCGTATCCCAACTGCTGCCCGCCCTGCCGCTGCCGGTCGAGCACTTCGCCAGCCTGGCACCGTGGCCCGCGGAGCGGCTCGCGGCGCTGGCGGGGCGCTGCCGCGGCGTCCTGCTGCGCGATTGGGCCGACCATTGCCGGCGCCGATTCGGGCCGACCAGCGTTACCGAGGTGCGCGCGAGGGCTGGGCCCGTGGCAGCGCTCGTGCCTGATCAGCCCGACCTGCGCGACTGGCTCCCGGCAGCGGCGCAGATCGCGCTCACGGACGCGATCGTGGCGTGCCATCTCGGCGGCCACACGATGCGCCTGGAAGCCTTGTTGCGCGAAGACGCCCTGCGCGACCTGACGCGCGTCCACCGCCTGCTAGCGCGGGCGATGGGCCCGCACGGTGGGTACCGGCAGGTGCAGGGTGTTTACCACAAACTATATGATGTCGGCAGGTTTCGCGCAGACGTCGGAGATCGAACGGCCGTGCTGCACTGTGCCGGCGCCGAGTTGTTCGCCAACCCGACGTGGCGCGTGCTGCAACTTTTCGCGCACCGGGCGGCCCTGCACGTCTTGACGGGCCGCGACGATGGCGAGGTAACCGGTGTCGGCGACGGCAACGGCGGGTTCTGGATCCGGATGCGTTGGAAGTAGTGGCCTGCGCCCAAGCGGGCGATTCCGTCAACGCGGGTACATCGAACCGGCGCAACACTCCGGGGAGGCAGTCTGTGGGAATCCCGTCGTGCATCGCGCGATTCGTCCGGCGTGCCGACGACAGCGAGAGCGGGGCGCGTCTGAGCGAGGGGCGGCGCGCGCCTTGAAGGGTCCGGACTTCGCGAAGCCCAGCAGTCGCTCGCCGTCGAATGTGACAAGCCACGCGTGGTCGGCGTGGGTGCGCGCGAACGCAGCGAGCCACTCTTCGAGCGGTTCATCTGCGTAGGCGAAGTTGGCCGTCGTATGGTGCGCTGCCCAATTCGACAACGCGACGATGGCGGCCACGTCGGCTGCGGTGGCGAGACGGATGACCCTTGAATTCAATTTGGTTTTCATCGTGAGCAACTCGGCGCTGCGGCACCGGACCGCTGCGCTGCGCGACGGGCGCGTGCAGTGTGTGGAGAGGACAGGCGTGGGTCAACGCGCCGGTCGGCGGCGCCCGGTCTTCCCGATCCGACAGACCGCAGGCACACTTCGCGCTGCCACTGCGAGCCACCGACCATGCACTTCTACCACCGCAACGGCCAGTCCCTCCCTGCCACGGCCGCCGAACTGCAATCGATGGCTGCGGCCGGCGCGATCCAGCCAGCGGATCAGGTCTACCTCGGCGACCGGCAGGCCTGGACGACTGCGGGCGAGGTCGATTTCCTTGCCGAGCGCTGGCCGCCCCCTGCACCCGTCGCGGCCCCGCCGCCACCACCGCCTCCCCCTCGCCCGGTCCCGCCGCCCGCGGTAGCGCATCCACCCGCCGCAGCACCACTCGCGGCCCGCGCTGCCCCGCCGCCATCCCGGTCGCCCGCCCCACTTCCACACGCGGTGCGGCCAACCGCCCGCGAACCGCCGACGCCCGTGCCGATCGCCGACGCGGTCCAAGACGCCGCGCGCAACGCCAACCTTGACGACATCCGCTCCCTGCTCGAACGCTTGCGCGACCTCGGCCGCAACCACGCCGTCGGGTTCCTCGTCTGTGCGGCGATTGCGATCGTGCCGTTGAGCCTGTTGAAGTCCGCCGTGTGGGCCGCGCTGATGATGCCCGCACGCGCCGCCGCCGAGGTCGCCGTGTCGAGTGCCGAGGGGGCCGGCCGCGACGCCGCCGTCCAGTCCGAGAAACTCCGCAAACTGCTGGAGCGCAAGCTGCGCAAGGAGGACATCGACGACGCCGAGATCGACCTCGCCAAGCGCGAGTACGCCGAGAGCCTGCGCGGCACCGGCGACAAGGCGTGGGTGGCAATCGGCGCGGGCGCGGGCTCCATTATGGCGACCTTGTTGGCTCTCGCTGCGACTGTCATCGCCAACCTCTTGTTGCACGGGCTCGCGATGCCGCTTGCCAAAACCGCGCTGACGCTACAAGCCGGCGACCTCGCCGTGGGTGGGCGCGGCGACTGGAAGCAGGCGTGGCGGCGCGCCCTGACGCGGCTGCCGGTGCTAATCGGCGCCGTGATCCCGGGGGGCGTCCTCATCGCGTTCGGCACCGTACTTTTTGTGGTACCGGGACTCATCGCGGCGTTCCTGTTCAGCTTCATCGCACCCGTGGCGCTGCTGGAGGGCAAGACGTGGCTGGCGGCGCTCGAGCGCAGCGCGCGGCTGGTGCTGGCCGACTGGGTGCGCGTCGCCGTCGTTTTTGTCGGGCTCGCCGTCGCTAGTGCGCTGTTCCGCTTCGTGCTCGGCTTCGGCCTGTCGCCGTTGGGTTTTTTCGGCAGCCTGGCCGACGACTTGATCCTGCTGGTCACGGTGCCGGTGCACGCGGTCGCAATCGTCCTACTGTACGTCGAAGCCCGCGAGGCTGAGGACGGTTTCGACGAGGACGGGCTGCGTGAAGCCCTTGATGCAGGCGGCACGACATGACGCTGAGGGGCTTCGGCAAGGCTGGGCGGCCACACGCTGTCGCAGCCCGCATCGTGGTCGTCGCCACGGCATGGGGAGCCGCCGGCTGCGCGGCACCGGACCGGCGCCAGCCAGCGGCAGCGTCGCCGCGGGCAAAGACGCCAGCGCAGATCTGACCTCGGCGCCTGCCGCAGTCGATGCTGTCGGACCCGATGCCAGCTACGACACGGGCGCGGCTGCGGATGGCCCCGATGCCGGGACCGCCGCCTGCACCTCGGCCGCAGACTGCCCGAAACCGCCCAGCGATTGCGAGAAGGCGTTTTTAGATCAGGACTTTGGCTGCATCGTCAAGAACCTTCCTCCGGGCGCCGTATGCAACGACGGCAACACGTGCTCGATCGGCGACGAATGTGAGGGCGGTGCGTGCGTGCCTGGCAAGCACAAGACCTGCGACGACGACCTGCCGTGCACGAAATACGCCTGCAATGTCACAACTGGAGCGTGCGTCGTGGTGCCCTCTGCGGGCCCGGGTTTTGTTGTGCGGCAGACAGCGAATGCTTGCAAGCCGCCGACCTGTGCCAGGCCCACTTGTTCTGCAACCTCGCGCAGGGCAACTGCGAAACGAACCCGGTGACCGTCGTGATGTGCCCGCCGGCGGCCAACACGGCGTGCAGCCAGACCGTCTGCCAGCCCAAGACCGGCACGTGCGTGGCCGTCCCGTTGCCGCTGGGGGCGACGTGCGACGCCGACGGCAATCCCTGCACGTTGTACGACCAGTGCGTGGCGGGGACTTGCACGGCGGGCGCGAACCTGTGCGCGTGCGGCGCGCCCGGCAAGGTGTGTGCTGCCGGCGTATGCAAGCCGGCGTTTGCCGTTGCCGTCGTGGGTGGCGACCGCCGCACGTGCGCCCTGCGCTGGGATGGCATGGTCTCGTGGTGGGCCAGCGCGGCGCTCGGCCAGGTCGGCAGCGGCGCGAACACACGTGCGGCGTCGCTCCCAACGGGTCCGTCGCCTGCTTTGGCAACAACGCCGACGGGCAGCTCACCGGCCAACCCGGACTGCCGACCAAGACGATCGCGCCGCAGAAGGTGGCGGGCACGGAGCCGAATTAGTCGTGTCAGCCGCGCAGGTTGCCCACGCCCGCGAGCGGCACGCGGGTCGTCGCGATGCCGTTCGGTCGCGGCGGCGCCTCGGTCCGCTCCGCCGGGGCAAGGCCGTACAGCCCTTCGAGAAACACGTCGAGTTCGTTGTCGTCCATCGGCTGCGGCACGTGCAGGCGCGTGTTCGCTTCCATCGCCTCGGCGAGCCGGTACCAGTTCGCGGTGAACTCGTGGTCCGGGGCATAGCGCACCACGGTCTGGCGGCGCCGCTCGGCCTCGTAGACGACCCGGTTCCACTCGAGGTAGTGCACCACATGCGTGCCGATGCGCTCGGCGAACTTCTCGATGAGCGGCCGGTCGTAGGCGAGGTCCTTGACGTTGGCGATGAGCCCGCCCATGCGGACTTCGCCGTCCAACGCGTAGTTCTGGATGCCGCGCGCGATGTTGTTGGCCGCGTACAAGCTCATGAACTCGCCAGACGTGACGACGTAGACCTCTTCGGCGTAGCCCGACCGCATCGGCACCGCAAAGCCGCCGCACACCACGTCGCCGAGCACGTCGTAGAAGATGTGGTCGTACGGTTCGTCGAAGATCGCCATCTCCTCGAGCTCTTCGAACAGGCGCCCGAGCCCGCGCCCCGCACAGCCGACGCCCGGCTTGGGGCCGCCGACCTCGATGCAGTCGACGTTGACACCGCCGTCCATCACGATCTCGGCCTTGCGCAGGCCCGAGCGGCCCGCGGCCAACAGGTCCATCAGCGTGATCGGCGGAAAGGTCTTGATGAGGTTGCGCGAAGAGTCGCGCTTGGGGTCACAGCCGACCTGCAGCACGCGGCGGCCCATGACGGCGAGCGTAGCGGTCAAGTTGCTGACGACGGTGGACTTGCCCACGCCGCCCTTGCCGTAGAATGCCATCGAACGCGCCATGGTGTTCCCTCCGCCCGCAACCGGCGTTCAGCATGCGGGCCGGACGGGGTGTCGGCAAGCGGTCGATTTCGCCATTGACTCCGACGCCACCGCCCCTTATCCTCTTGACCCTCAAAACCGTCCCGAGTCCAGGGGCGGCGCGGAGGCCCGAAGCCGCTCCGAACCCGGCCACAGTGACCGCAGAGGCAGTGGCCGCACAGGCAGTGGCCGAACAAGAACCGCCCGGCAATCGTCAGGGCTTCGCAAGAACTCGCGCCACCCGCCCGCCCATAGCGCCCCACCGCGGCGCACACAAGGAATCCGCAAGACCATGGCACTGCTCGCCTTCCAGAAGGCCAAGATCGTCACCACGCACCGCAAGCACGAGACCGATACCGGCTCGCCCGAAGTGCAGATCGGCCTGATCACCGAGCGCATCACGCAGCTCACCGAACACTTCAAGGTCCACACGAAGGACCACGCCGGCCGGCGCGGGCTGCTCCGCCTCGTCAGCAAGCGGCGCGGGCTGCTCGACTACATCCACCGCAAGAGCCCGGACCGCTACAAGGCGATCCTCGTCACGTTCGAACTGCGCAAGTAGTCCGGCAGCCTGGCGCTGCCCCGGCGCGCCGACCTCTGGCCGCTGGCGACGCCGACGGCCCGGGAGTGGCTGTGCGGGATGCGGCCGTGCCCGACCGAACGGGCCGACCGTGACCGAGCGGACCACCGTGTGCGGGCTGGCCAACTATCCAAGCACCAATTTCTTTCAGCAAACCCAACCGCCCGGCACGAAACGCCCGGGCAAAACGAGCCAACACCCATGTCCCATGTCCAGAAGCACATCGAAGTCGGCGGCAAGACCCTCACGTTCGACACCGGCAAACTCGCCAAGCAGGCCAACGGCGCCGTCTTCATCTCGATGAACGACACGCAAATCCTCTGCACGGTCGTGTCCACGCTGACGCCCAAGCCGGGCGCGGGCTACTTCCCGCTCTCGTGCGACTACGTGGAGAAGTTCTACGCCGCCGGCCGTGTGCCCGGTTCGTACTTCAAGCGCGAGGCGCGCCAGGCCGAGCACGAGATCATCGCCAGCCGCATCATCGACCGCCCGTGCCGGCCGCTGTTCCCCGAGGGCTTCATGGCCGACACGCAGGTGCTCGCGACGGTCACGAGCTACGACAAGTCGGCCGACCCGCAGGTGCTCGCCGTCATCGGCTGCTCGGCAGCGCTGGCCATCTCGGACATCCCGTGGAACGGCCCCGTCGCCGCCTGCCGCGTCGGTCGCATCGACGGCGTGCTGGTGGCGAATCCCGGCCATGCCGAGCGCCAGACGGGCGACCTCGAGCTTTTCGTCGTCGTCGGACCCAAGGGCATCGTGATGGTCGAGGCCGCCGCGAAGTTCGTGACCGAGGCCGAAATGGTCGAGGCCCTGCTCTTCGCGGAGTCGACGTGCAAGCCGATCGTCGAGGCGATTCAGGCGCTGGCCGCCGAGTGTGGCAAGACGAAGTTCGTGTTCACGCCGCCGGCTGTTGATCAGGACCTTGTGGCCGCCTGCCGCGAGTTGGCCTACGCCGGCGTCCAGGCCGCCTGCGGGATCGTGACGAAGGCCGAGCGCTACGCCGCGGCCGACGCCGTCAAGAAGGCCACGCAGGCCGCGCTCAAGGAGCGCTTCCCCGACAAGGGCGGCGACATCGCCGAAATCCTGAGCGGCTTCAAGGACGAACTCTGCCGCCAGCAGATCCTGCAGACCGGCCACCGCATCGACGGCCGCGCCTGCGACGAGGTGCGGGCGATCACGATCGAGCCCGGCATCCTGAAGCGCACGCACGGCTCAGCGCTCTTCACGCGCGGCGAGACCCAGACGCTGTGCACGGTGACGCTCGGCACGACCAGCGATGAGCAGCGACTCGAGACGCTGAACGGCCAGGAGATGAAGCGCTTCCTGATGCACTACAACTTCCCGTCCTTCTCGACGGGCGAGGTCAAGCCGAACCGCGGTCCCGGGCGGCGCGAGATCGGCCACGGCAACCTCGCGCTCAAGGGCCTGACGCCGGCGCTGCCGACGTTCGACATGTTCCCCTACATGCTGCGGGCGGTGTCCGAGGTGCTGGAGTCCAATGGCTCCTCGTCGATGGCGACCGTGTGCGGCACGAGCATGGCGTTGATGGATGCTGGCGTGCCGATCTCGTCGGCTGTCGCCGGCGTGGCGATGGGCCTCATCCAGGACGACGGCAAGACCGCGATCCTGACCGACATCCTGGGCGACGAGGACCACTTCGGCGACATGGACTTCAAGGTCGTCGGCAACGCCCAGGGCATCAGCGCCTTGCAGATGGACATCAAGATCGACGGCCTCGACCGCGCCACGATGGAAGCCGCGCTCGAGCAGGCCCGCCGCGGTCGCCTGCACATCCTCGGCTGCATGAACGCCGTGCTGCCGCGCGAACGGCCGGACCTTTCGGAGTTCGCGCCGCGCATCTTCACGATCCTGATCAACCCTGAGCGCATTCGTGACCTGATCGGGCCGGGCGGCAAGAACATCAAGAGCATCACGGCGCAGACCGGCGCGTCGATCGACATCGAGGACGACGGCACCGTGCGGGTCGCCGCCATCGATGGCGAGGTGGCTGAGAAGACGATCGCGCTCATCCGCTCGTTCACGACGGAGGCGGAGATCGGCAAGGACTACGACGGGGTGGTGACACGGGTCGCTGAGTTCGGCGCGTTCGTGCGGATCATGCCGGGCACGGAAGGGCTCGTGCACATCAGCGAGCTGTCCGACGAGCGCATCGAGCGCGTCGAAGACGTGGTCAAGCTCGGCGACGAGATCAAGGTGCGCGTGGTCAACGTCGACCGCATGGGCAAGATCCGGCTGAGCCACCGCGAGGCCCTCGGCCTGGCGCCGCGCCCTCCGCGTGAAGGCGGCGGGGATCGCGGCGGCCGGGGCGGCGATCGCGGTGGACGCGGCGGCTTTGGCGGCGGCGGGGATCGCGGTGGACGCGGCGGCTTCGATCGGGATCGGGGCGGCGGCGGCAACGGCGGCGGCAACGGCGGCGGCGACCGTGGCGGGGATCGCGGCGGCGACAACGGCGCATCGACGGCCGGCGAGCGCAGCCCCGAGGCGCTGCAGCGGCGCGAGCGGCGTGAACGCCAAGTCTAGGGCCACGGCGCGCTGACCGCGAACAGAACCCTACGGGCGGGCGCAGATCGAACCAGGGGTTCCCGCATGTCGGGGCACCCCTTGGTGTGATCCGATCGCAATTGCAGTCCCTTGAAAGGGCGACGCTGGCACGCGATCGTGGCGGTACCGCCTGCCCCCATCCCACACCAAACGGCGCGCGCAAACTTCTCATACCAAAGCCCACCGAATCGGATCGAGTGCTCGCGACAGACGCGGCGAGCGAGGCAAGGCGCGAAGGCGAAGGAATAGTGGGAGGATTTCGAGCCTGAGCAACGCAGTCGCAGCCGGCGCGGGCGAGTACGCACCAAGCCGAATTCAAGGGATTTGGTATCAGACCGCACCGGCGACCGACAAGCCCGCGATCCGTCTCGGGGCGCGGTTCCGCAGCCGGACTTGAGGCGAAGGCAAGGCGTTCGCGTTCGAGGGGCGTTCGGACAGTTCCAGGTGCAGCAGCCGTCGCCGAACACCACCAGCAGGTGGGCCTGGTCCAACCGCAGGCGCAGCATCGCGAGCCAAGCTCTGCGCCTGGGTTGGCGTCTTCGGTGCATCCTGGCAGGCCGAACCCACGCGGTGTGAGCCGGCGCTTTTTCGGCGCTGCCGCCATGCGGGACCACGACGCGGGTAACATCACGCTGAGCCGGAGGAATCGTAGCGCGTCGGACGCGGCCGCTGCGCGGTGCCTGCCGCTGGCGCGTACGCGGTACGGCGACGCTGCTCGTGGGGAGAGGCCGTGGGTTGCGGACTCCGCAGGAGAGACGGAGAGACGGAGAGACGGAGAGACGGAGGGTGAGACTGAGACTGAGACGGACGCCAGGGGTGAGACGACGTGTAGAGTGCTGTGACGCAAGCGGTTTTCTGGGACGTTTCGAGAACGGTGCAGGGAGAGACACATGGTGAGACGGGTGGATTCGGGACTGGGTGTTCATGATTTCAGTCGGTTGTCGCCTTGGCACGGTCCTTGCACCGTCTGTTGGCGCCGCGCGGACCGACGTGCGGTGGCTGCCAGCGGACGCGCGCTCCGGAGGTGGTCGGGTTGCTGCTGCCGGGCGCGGGGGTCGAGAGGCTCCCGCGCCGAAGGAAGGGCGGGCTCGGTGAAAGCCGAGAGGTCCCGCGAAAGGTGGTGATCCGTCTGGAGTTTTCCAGGCGGTCGGCGGGGAGGGCGTTTTCGGCGGTCGGAGGGCCCCGGCGAAGCCGGAAATTGCCTTGGACACGAACGGCTAGGCTGCGCCGGGCCTTGATGACGTGGCTGCAGCCTTGGCCGGGTTCTTGTGGCCGGTACTGGAAGCTGCCGCCGAGGGCCAGGCAGTCAGTCTGACGTGGGCTCCGGGTGGACCGTGGCAGCAGTCGGGCTGAACGTCTGCTGGCAACGGGTGCCGCCACGAACACCGGGGCTGTGACGCCACCGGACGAGTTGTCGGCCACCAGCAACCGGGTCTGTGCATCCGATGAAATCCAACTACCTCGGGCCGCGTGGCGCTCCTGGGTCTCCTCCGTGGGTCTCACCACAACCGCGTAGTTTCAGCGTGCTATCCCTGTGAGGGACCCCACTGCGCCCTTGCTGCTGTTGCCTCGGGCGTGCAGTGGTGCCAGTTGTGGGAACAGTTGCCAGAAGGCACTCAGTTCGTGAGTGAACTCCAGGGCGTCATCGTGGCGTGGGATTGCCACTCGCCGTACTCTGAAGGTGACCCGGATCCGGCGCCGTTCAGCAACACGGTTGACGGTAGGGGCGTGGAAACGGGCTTCGACGGCTGGGTGTCGGTCAGCAGGGCAACAGCAGCAGCGATCGCCGCTATGGGGGAGACCGCATTGGTCGGGTTCTCGGCGTGGCCACATGACCCGTATCGCGTCGACGGCAGGGTCGTCGACGGCACGAGGTTGGGCGTTGACGACAGCGCTCAGTGGGACCAGGAATACGACGGCAATTTCCATGTTGCAGACGCCAACGCCAACTTTGGTGGCCTGTTTGTGCCCAAGCAAGCGGCAGATCGTGCGCTGCGGCACCGCGGCGTCGCCCCCCCTCAGAGTACCCGGCGACCAAGCTAGGGCGAGGTGGTTGCGAATGCGGAACACTCGAACGATGTCGATGGCATGACCATGGATGATTTGAAGGCAATCTGCACGCCGGACACGCCCTGCTACGCGCCTGAACTGCACATGGCGCTGAAGGCCTTCAAGGCCCACGTGCGCGACAACCTCGACGAGGACGGCAACTGGCGCGGAACGCAGAGTCAAGTCGCGAACGACCAACCTGGCAGCGTGGCCGCCGGAGGCCGTGATGCACGAACTTACCCCTTTCCTCGAACTGACCGGCACCGACGCCGCCGGCCAGTGGCGCAAAATCCAGCACCGGAAGCCTGCCGAGCGCCAAGAGGCATTCCTGCCAGTGGAAACGCTGCTCGCCAACGGTCTGTTCTTCGTCCTTCGGCCCAACCGCTACGGCGGCGGCAATATCGGCACCGCGGCGCGCCTGTTCATACAAGCCTATGCAAAGTCACACGAACCGGCGCTGGTGTTCAACGCCGCGCGTGCTTACGACCAAGGCGGCAAGGCGCGCGACGCGGTGGCGTTGTTCCGGCTGTACCTCACGCTCGCAACAGACGGCGCGGGACTCGCGGCCGCGCGCGAGCGCATTCAACGGCTCGAAAACGCCGCCGCGTTCATGCTCGCGGGCAGGTCCGCCAGCATCGACGCGAACGCCGCGCCTGTGACGTCGCCGCGGGACTTCCCCGCCTATCACGAGCGGTTCGCGACGGCTCGCGCGCAATGGTGGACCGGTGTTGCCCTCTCCGCAGCGGGGGCGGGCGTCGCGACTTGGGCAGGCTGGGTGTGGCGCGCACGCGACGGCGCGGCAAAGGTCGCTATCGTGCCGGCGGGTGCCGGCTTGGCCGTGTCGGGAGGCTTTTGATGGTCGGCGGACGCAAGTCGGGGGTCCTGTTGTTGCTTTCCCTTTCCGGTTGCTTGGCGCATGAAGCGACGGACGCGGAACTTCGCGCCCGGCTGCACACGGACGCCGCGCACGCACCCGAATGTCGAGCCCGCGACTGGAACGTTTGTGCGCATATGCACGCAATCACTCTCAGGTCGGGAGTCGAGCGGCGATGGGCGCCGGCTTCCAGTTCTGCGGCAGCAGTTCGGCCAGGCGATGGGGGATATCCGGAGAAACGCCTAGCCATCAGGTAGATGCGCAAGAGATCAGCGGGTAGCCGGAGACGTCCGCGACACGCATCAAGCACGCAAGCCGCCGCCGCCGCGATGCCGATGACCAGGCCGCCACCCCCTCCCGCGCCGCTGCGCCGAAGACCCAGCGCAGGGCGCACGCGTCGGGGCCAAGGCGGGGACTCTCGTTGGATTACCATGCCCGCGTGCGCCGGCCACCAATTCTTACGCAGCCATGCGGCCGAGGTGGCGGTAGCGCTGGGCACTGGCTGGGCAACGCGGCCGAGCGATATTTCCAGAGTTGTCGCTAGATCGCGGGACATCGCGTAGCACTTGCCCTGTCTGCCCGGTCAGCCCGGGCCCAGGATCCACCACCGACTCCCATCCCCGGTCGCCGAATTCGGATGCCGTTCTCTGCGTTCAGGAGGTTGGCGGTCAACGCGTACGCC
>SHZF01000078.1 GCA_009692425.1 Myxococcales bacterium
TGGCGTGATGCTCCTCGCTTCGATTTCCCCAGAGTTCTGAGCCGGCCGTGGCTCGCCCGATGCGCGACCGCCGCACCCGCTTCCTTGCCGCTTCGTTCGTGTTGTTGCCGGCAGCCTTCCTCGTCGTGGTCGGCGTGCTGGTGCTCGTGTTCCAGCGCGGCGGCATCGACGTCGCATTTGGCGTGCTGATCCTGTGTTTCTGCGCTGCGGTGTTGGCGGGCGCCGCGCTGCTCGTGCTGGCACTCAAGCGCGAGTCGGACACCGCACGCCTGCAAGCCGACTTCCTGTCGAAGGTGAGCCACGACTTTCGCACGCCCCTGACATCGATCCGCATGTTCGTCGAGACCTTGCGCGAAGGCCGCCTCGAGGACGACGTGCGGCGCCAGCGGGTGCTGGGGCTGCTGGCCCAGGAGGCCGAGCGCCTCTCGACGCTCATCGACCGGCTGCTCGAGTTTGCGCGCATGGAGGCCGGCCGCAGCCGCTACGAGCCGCGCCCGACCGACCTCGGCGCCCTGGTCCACGCCGTCGCCGCCCGGTTCGAAGCGCGTGCGGTGGGCCCCGACGTGACGTTTGCCGTCGAAGTGGAGCCCGACCTGCCGCTGGTCCATGCCGACCCGGACGCCGTGGCCGAGGTCGTGCAGAACCTCCTCGACAACGCGTTCAAGTATACGCTCGATCCGAAGCGCATTGCCGTGTCCGTGCACCGGGAGCGGCCCGCGCACCCGACGCCCAAAAGCCCGCGCGGCGCCGTCGAGATCACAGTCCAAGACAACGGTCCCGGCATCGCGCGACAGCATCAGGGCCGCATCTTTGAGCAGTTCTACCGCGTCGACGATCGCCTGGCGCGCGCCACAGAGGGTTCGGGTCTCGGACTCGCCATCTCGCGTCACATCGTGGGCGCCCACGGCGGCCGCATTCGCGTCGACAGTGAGCCCGGGGCCGGCGCGACGTTCGTGATCACGTTGCCGATTGGATCTGCGTAGGCGTCTGTCGCTGCGTCCTGGAACTCCTCGTTGCGCTCAATCAGCCACTTTGGGACGCCGCCCGGGCTTCGCGACCAAGAAGAGCGCCGATGCGACTTCGGCAGGCTGCGTCGCGCCCGTGAGTTGCTCGGCCAGGGCGGCGGCGACTTGCGCCGGCAGCGGCAGCCCGCCGGGGACGGCGACATCGGCGAGCGTGGTCGTGGCGGCCCAACTGCACAGCGCTTCGTTGAGCGTGCTCCACGCCGGGTGCAGCGGGCACGGCTGCGTCGGGCGACACGAGCCCCAACCGAACGCGCAGTGGGTCGGGTCCGGGCGAAAGTCCGCGGCCATCATCACGTCGAGAAACCGGATGAAGCGGGCCGGCATCGCAAGCACGAACCCGCCTCCGTGCCCTTTCTGGCTGTCGAGCAGGCCAGCGACGACAAGGCGGCGCAGCAGCTTGGACAGGTAGTGCGACGGCACGCCCGTGACCGTGCTCAGGTCGCGTGCCCGCACCGCGTGGCCTTCGGGCAGGTTGGCGATGTAGGTCATGGCGCGCAACGCGTATTCGACGGTCTGCGGCAAGTGCATCGTCCCCCCGGGCGCCGGTGGGGCCGGCGGATCAACGGAATGCAGTATCCATTGACGACAGGCATCGTCAAGGCCGCACGAGCCAGGCGACCCGTTCGACAGCAGGCGCAGCATTGAATCGCACGCCGTTTTGCGCGACAGTCGCGCTCATTCCCCAGCGGCGGTAGAAGCCGAGGAGGGCTGCGGTGTACGAGCGTTCCGACCCGACGATACGCGGTCTGTATGTGGCCCCCTGGGCCTGCGCCGCGGTGCTCTTGGGCTTGGGGGCGCCGGCGCGTGCCGACGACCTCGCGGACCTGAAGGCCCGCAAGCAGTTGCAATGGGGCGGCGACCAGGAGGGCGGCGGGCCCTACATCTACCCGCGCGAAGACAAGCCCGACGAGGTCACCGGCTTCGAAGTCGACATGGCGGCGAAGCTGGCGACCTACCTCGGCGTGGAGTCCGTCTTCATCCAGTCGCAGTGGGACCGGCTCCCCGACATGCTGCGCACCCACAAGGTCGACGTCGTGCTCAACGGCTTCGAACTCTCGGCGGCGCGCACGGCGGTGATGGACGCCACGATGCCGTATTTCGTCTACGGCCTGCAGTTGTTGTGCCACAAGGACGACGCGCGCTGCGCCGCGTGGGACGACCTCAAGCTGCCGCGCGACGGCAACAAGCCCCGCATCGGCGTGCTCACCGGGTCAGCGGCCGAAGACACGGCGCGCGCGTTCTGTGGCGAGGCCTGCGAAGTCATCACCTACGACGGCGGCACCGACACGATGCGCGAGGTCGAGACCGGCAAGCTCGATGCGTGCGTGCAGGACACCCCGATCTGGCGCTTCTACGCCACCCGCTTTCCCGCCCTGAAGGCCGTCGCCGCACCCGTCGGCAAGGGCTACTACGTGATGTTCGTGCGCAAAGGTGAGGCCAAGTTCGTCCAGGCGCTCAACGAAGCGATCGTGATGATGCTGAAGAACGGCGATCTCGAGCGCATGTACCGCAAATACGGCATCTGGGACGACCTCCAAGGCGAACTGGCAGGCATCGTGGCCAATGCCCGCTTTTTCGGCCTCGAGAACGCGTGGGCGGCCGTCGAAGCCGCGGCCCCGGCACCTGCCGCCCGCACCGATGCCGCCGCAACCGCAGGCGCCGCCGCCGGCACGCCGACTGACGCGGCCCTCTTGGGTGGCGCGGCAACGGCAACGACGGGGCCGCCGCCGAGCGGGGCCGCCAGCAGCACGCCCCCGGCGATGCCGGCGAGCACCATGCCGACGCAAGCCGAAGTCGTCGTCGGCGGCAAGATCGGGGGCTGGGAGGTCGTGCGCAAATACGGCGCCATCCTCACGCAGTCTGCGGGCATGACGGTGGTGCTGGCCGCGCTGTCGTTCCCGCTCGCCATCCTGCTGGGGATGCTCGTCGCCGTGGGGCGCCTGTACGGCCCGCTGTGGCTGCGGCCGATCCTGACGATCTACGTGGAGTTCCTGCGCGGTACGCCCGTGATGCTGCAGTTGTACTTCATCTTTTTCTTCCTGCCCGAGATCGGCATCGCCGTGCCCGCGTTCTGGACGGGCGTGCTTGGCCTCGCGATCAACTACTCGGCGTACGAGTCCGAAATCTACCGCGCAGGACTGCAAGCGATTCCGCCCGGCCAGATGGAGGCCGCACTGTCGCTCGGCATGTCGCGGGCCACGGCGCTGCGGCACATCATCGTTCCCCAAGCATTCCGAATAGTCATCCCACCAGTCGTGAACGACTTCATTGCGTTGTTCAAGGACACCTCGGTGTGCTCCGTCGTCACCATCGTCGAACTGACGAAACGCTTCAGCGTGCTGTCGATGTCGACGCAGGCGACGGTCGAACTCATGGTGATCACGGCCGTGCTGTACCTGCTGATGAGCTACCCGATGTCGGTCGTCGCCCGCCACATCGAGAAGAAGTTGGGCGTCGCGACGTTTGCCTGAGCGCTTGTGAATTTTCCGATTCCCAGGCCCTGACCCAGGAGGCTGCATGATCGCCGTCAAGGACCTGTGGAAGCGCCACGGCAAGCTCGACGTCCTGCGCGGCATCTCGTTTGACGTGCCGAAGGGCGAGGTCGACGCGATCATCGGGCCGTCGGGCGGTGGCAAGTCGACGTTCCTGCGCTGCCTCAACGGATTGGAGCCGTTTCAGGGTGGCGTCGTGCGCGTCGGTGAACTCACGCTCACGCCGGAGACCACCGCCCGCAAGGACGCCCGCCTGCTCGAAGCGGTACGCCGCAAGGTGGGGTTTGTGTTCCAGCAGTTCAATCTTTTCCCACACTTGACGGTGTTGCAGAACTGCACCGAGGCGCCGCTGCGTGTCCTCGGCGAGCCGCCCGACATCGCCGCCGCCCGCGCCACAGCACTGCTGCAGCGCGTGGGTCTGGGCGAGAAGCTCCAGGCATGGCCGCGCGACCTTTCGGGCGGTCAGCAGCAACGTGTGGCAATTGCGCGGACCCTGGCGATGCGGCCCGAGGTGATCCTGTTCGATGAGCCGACCAGCGCACTCGACCCGGTGATGGCGGGCGAAGTGCTCGCCGTGATGAGCGACCTCGCCAAGGACGGCCAGACGATGGTTGTCGTCACGCACTCCATGCAGTTTGCTCGTCAAGTCGCCACACGCGTTCATGTTTTTGCGGGCGGCCACGACGTCGAGCACGGCCCGCCCGCCCAGGTGTTCGGCGACCCGCAGCATGAGGTCACGAAGAGCTTCTTGAAGATCGCGGCGCACTGATCGGCTGGCTGGACCGGGCTACATCCGCAGCACGCCAAAGCGCGGCGCCCCGTCGGCGTAGACGTCGCGGTTCCAGGCGGCCTCCAGCCCGAGCGACAGCGCCGCACGGGTGTGGCGCGGGTCGAGGATGCCGTCGTCCCAGCCCTGTGCCGTCGCGAAATAGGGATCGGACTGCCGCTCGAACTCGGCCTTCACCATCGCTTCCATCGCCGCCATGCTATCGGCGTCGGGCGCGCCGCCGAGCTTGCGCATGGCACCTTCCTGCACGATGCGCATCACGCGGGCCGCTTGCTCGCCGCCCATGACCGCGATGCGCGCCGACGGCCATGTCCACAAGAAGCGCGGATCGTAGGCGCGACCGCACATGCCGTAGTTGCCGGCGCCGAACGACCCGCCGACCAGCACGGTGAATTGCGGCACGCTCGCCGTCGCCACCGCGTGGACCATCTTGGCGCCGTCCTTGACGATGCCGCCGCGCTCGGCGTCTACGCCGACCATGAAACCAGTGATGTTTTGCAGATAGACGATCGGCACCCGCTTCTGACAACACAACTGGATGAAATGCGTGGCCTTCAGCGCCGCCGGCGAGTGAATTGGCCCGTTGTTGCCGAGCACGCCGACCAGCCAGCCATCGATGCGCGCGAAGCCGCACACGAGCGCCGGACCGTATCCGGGGCGGAACTCGTCGAATTCACTGGCATCGACGATGCGGGCCAGCACCTCACGGATGTCGAACGGCACCTTCAGGTCGGGCGGCACGATGCCGAGCAACTCGTCGGGGTCGTACGCGGGGGGCTGCACAGTGTCGCGCGGCACGCCGTGCAGTGGGCGCGTCAGGTTGCGCACGATGTCGCGGGCGATGCGGATGGCGTCGGCATCGTCTTCGGCAAGGTAGTCGCACAAGCCCGACACGGTGTGGTGCATCTCGGCGCCGCCCAACTTCTCGTCGTCGGTGTCGGCTCCCGTCGCGGCCTTGACCAGCGGCGGGCCGGCGAGGAAGACCTTGGCCTTGCCGCGCACCATCACCGTGTAGTCGCTCATGCCGGGCACGTAGGCGCCGCCCGCCGTGCAACTGCCGAATACGACAGCGATCTGGGGAATGCCCGCCGCCGACATCCGCGCCTGGTTGCAGAAGCCGCGCCCGCCCCGGTTGCCGGGAGCGAAAAGCTCAGACTGGAACAAAAGGTTGGCGCCCGCCGACTCGACGAGACTGACGGTGGGCAGCGCGTTTTCCTTGGCGATCTGTTGGGCGCGCACCATCTTGTCGGCGCCCAGTGGGTAGATCGCACCGCCCTTGATGCGCGTGTCGCTCGCCGAAACCATGACGAGCCGCCCCGCCACGTGGCCGACCCCCGCGATGCACCCTCCACCGGGACACTCGTCGTCGTAATGGCCAAACGCGCACAGCGGCGACAATTCGATGAAGCTGCCGTCGCGGTCCAAGAGGCGCTCGACCCGCTCACGTGGCGACAGCTTGCCGCGCTTGGCAAGCTTGGCGGCGGCGGCGGGTCCTCCAGCGTCGCGGGCGGCGGCGAGGCGTTCCTCCAACTGGGCGAGCAACACCACCATATGGGCGCGGTTCGCGAGGAATTCGACACTGCGCGGGCGGAGCCGGGATTCGAGTCTGGCCATGGGGGCCGATTCGCACGGTGCGGGGCGGGCGTCAAGCGCGCTGCGCACTCCACACTACCGCACGACGACCCGCGGCACGGTGCGGCTCAGAAATGCCACCCGAACGACAGGCGCGGCTCGAGGCGGAACGTCTTTTCGGGCGTCACCAAGTTCGACGCGATGTTCTTGTCGTTGTTGTACATCCACTTCGTGTAGGAGCCCGCCACGGCGCGCAGGTCGGCACCCAAGGCAAAGGCACCGTCTTCGTCGAGTTTGTACTCAAGCGCCAGCCCGAACGGCACCGCCGTGCCGAACCAGGCCTTGGCCTTCGCGTCGTCTTGGAACTCCGCTTCGTAGTAGTAGAGGATGTCGAAAAATCCGTAGCCCGCGTACAGCCGCACATCGAAAGGCAGATCGTCGCGCGCGAACCGGATCGGGTGCAGTCCGAGCATCGCTGCGATGGTGCCATTGCCCGCGGTGTCGGTCTGGGCCCCGAACGACCCGTGCCACGAGATGTCCGCCCACAACGACACGAATCCTTTGATATTATAGCCGATCTGCAATGCTGCGGCGAGGCCGTCGCCCTTGTTCGACGTGACGGCCTTGGCGTAGCAAAATCTGCCGGGCAGCAGGCAGCCGATGCCGCGCCAAGTGGCAAACGAGTTGTTGTTGACGATGAGTGGCGGGTCGAGTTCGGGGATCGCGGGGCCGTCCGTGCCGCCGGCGGTCGCGTAGCCGACGTTGAGCGACAGGAAGAACCCTTGCCACATCGCCTTGCGCCGGGCGGGCTTCGGCGCGGCGGGGGTCGAATCCCCCTCGGCCGGAACCTTCTCGCGCGAAACCCCTGTCGAGCCGCGGACCCCATGCGGCGGGCTGGCAACCGGCGCAGCGGGCGCGGGAGCCACAGGGGGCTGCGAGGGAGGCGGGGGCGGCGAGGGAGGCGGCAGCGGCGGTGGGGGCGGCGCGGCGACCGGGGGCGGCGGCACGAGTGGCTGCGGCGCGGCGGGGGTCGGTTTGCCCTTGCCCTTTTTCGTGGCCGCATCGACGGGCTGCCCGACTACCACGGCACACAGCACCACAACGACGCCGAGCGCTCGAAGGGTGCCCATGACGATCTCCCCGCCGGCTGTCAAAGGCCGGACAACACGCTGCGCTTTTTTTTGCGGGGGGTCTGTCGGCTGGCCCGACAAACTCCTACGCCTTCTCGCGCTGGATGCGCACGGCCTTCTTGCGGCGACGCTCCGCCTCGCGCGACCGGCGCTTCTTCTCCTCCGACGGCTTCTCGAAAAAGCGGCGCTTGCGCAACTCCTTGTAGATGCCCTCGGCCGCCATCTTGCGCTTCAGCATCGACAACGCGCGGTTCACGTTGCCGTCCTGCACCGTCACTTCGATGGGGCGGAACTCCACGTTGCGCGCGGACGCCCGCCGCGATCGCGGCAGCAGGTTCTTCTTGTCAGCGTCGAGGGCGTCTCCGCCAAGGTTCATGTCGCTCATGGGTCTCAGTTCGTCCAGATGCGCGCAATCGCAGGCGCGCGGAAGGGGCGGGAGTCTGCCACGGCGGCCAACGGGGTGCAAGCTCCGCTTTCTTGTACGTTCGGGGCGCGCGGCACCGGCCGACGTCGTGCAGGTGGCGCCCGGGGAGCGGTGCTTTCTTCGCGCTTCTGCTATCGTCGCGCCCGGTAGGCGGGGAACCCATGTTGACGTACCAGGCCCTGCGCCAGTTCCTGCGCTTCGCCACCGGCATCTTCTTTCGCAACATCGAGGTCGTCGGCCAGGAGAACGTGGCCGGCGAGGGCCGCGCCGTGATGTTCGCCGGCAACCACCCGAATTCGCTGCTCGACCCGGTGCTGATCATCGCGACGTCGAGCCGCATGGTGCGCTGCGCGGCCAAGGATGTGCTGTTCAAGTCGGCGCTGTTGCGTCCGCTGCTCGACGCCATGGGGGCTGTGCCAGTGGCGCGCAAGATGGACCACGCCGCCAAATCGGGACAGGCCGACGGCGCCGTGCTCGACAACCAGGGCGCCTTCGACGCGCTGGCCAACGTGCTCGCCGGTGGCGGGGCGATGGGCATTTTCCCCGAGGGTCTCAGCCACGACGACAGCCAACTGCAGAAGCTGAAGACCGGCGCCGCCCGCATCGCGCTCGACGTCGCCCACCGCCTCGACCAACCCGTCGACATCGTGCCAACGGCGCTCGTGTACTTGAATCCCAAGAATTTCCGCTCCAGCGTGCTCGTCCAGTACGGGTCGCCGATCGAGGTGGCGAGCGCCGATGTCGAGGTGTTCCTGCGCGACGAACGGGCCGCCGTGCGCGACGTCACCGCCCGCATCGACGCCGGCCTGCGCGCGCTCACCATCAACGCGACGGACTGGGACACCGTGCGTGTGCTCGACGCCGTCCGCCGCCTCTACCAGCCGCCGGGGCTGCCGCTGTGGCAGCGCGTCGAACTCGCGCGCCGCTTCAACGAGGTGTACCCGACGGTGCGCGACCTGCCCGAAGTGAAGGCGCTTTTCGTCCGCGTTCGCAGCTATCTCGAACAGTTGCACGACATGGGCCTGACCGACCGCGATTTGCGTCGCTCGCTCGGCCCTCGCGATGCTTTCGCCCACCTGCTCGCCCACCTGGGCCTGCTGCTGCTGTGGGTGCCGCTGGCCCTGCCCGGCATCGTGCTGCACGCGCCAGTGGCGCTGCTGGTGCGCGCGCTGAGCCCCCTGTTGACGCCGCGCACCGACGCGTTGGCGACCACCAAGCTTGTGCTCGGGGTCGGCCTGCTCGCCGTGGCGTACGCGGGACTCGTCGCGGCGGCAGCGTGGCAGTTTGGCGTGCTCGTCGCGCTCGCGGTGGCCGGCGGCTTGCCCCTGACGGGCTATGCAGCCCTGCGCGTCATCGAGCGCGGCGCGGCGATGGGGCGCGTCGTGCGGACGCTCGTGCGCCTGCTGTCGCTCGAACGAGAGGCGGCCTCCCTGCGTACCGAGCGCGACGCACTGCAGGACGCGGTCATGCGCGCGGTCGATCGGCTGCGGCCCGCGGACATGCAGCCCCTGATCGAGCGCCCGCTGCCGCTGGAACCGCGCGCGCTCGCCACTTCGTGACCCAGGGGCTCCCCGTCGTGCTGCTGCATGGCATGGCGCGCACGGCCGCTTCGATGCGGGGGCTGCGCCGCCACCTGGAAGCCAACGGTCATCCGACCTGGGCCCACACCTACCCTTCCCGCCGCCAACCGCTTTCGGACCTGGCGCGCACGGTGGCTGCGCTGGCACAGACGGACCTGGGTACGGGCCCGGTGTTCGCGGTGACCCATTCGCTCGGCGGCGTGCTGGTGCGCCACATGGGCGGCCTGCTGCCGATCCGGCGTGCGGTGTTGCTCGCACCACCGAACGGCGGCAGTCGCGTGGCGCAAGCCCTGTCTGGCCACCCGCTGTTTCGCTGGTTCTACGGTCCCGCCGGGCAGCAGGTGGCGTGCGCGGAGGCCTGGCCGTCGCCGCCGTGTCCGTTTGCGGTGATTGCCGGCACCGAGGCGCTGACCTTGTCGAATCCGACCTCGTGGGTGACGCGCGTGGCTGGCCTCATCCCGCCCGGCGAGCCTTCGGACGGCACGGTGACGGTGGCAGAGACGCGGCTGGACGGCATGGCGGCGTTTGCGACGGTGGCGGCGAGCCACACGTGGATCATGGACCACGCGGAGACGCGGCGGCTGGTGTTGGGGTTCTTGCGCGACGGGCGGTTTTGAGCGTTCACCTCCCAGTCGACAACACGTCCAACGCCGCCACGATCTCTGCGCGCCGATCCCGCCGCTACGGCCGCGCCACAAACGCATACGTCTTGCCGGCCACCAACGGCTGAGCAAACGTGACGCGCCCTTCGCGAATGCTCGTCGGCCCGCCGCCCTCACACGTGAACGACTTGATGTGGTCGCTGAACTCGATCGAATAGCGCGGCGCCGCGTCCGCCCCCACCGCAATCGTCCCCGCATAGCCCGTCGCCGGGTCCCACTGCGCTGCCAACCGGGCCGACGCCCGCCCACGCCAGAAGTCGCCGGCCGGCTCCATCGCCTCGAAGCGCACGTCGAGCTTCTGCGCCAGCCGGATGAACTTGTCGGTGGCGTCGATCTTGACCTTCACATTGGAGGGCTTCGTGCCGATGCCATACGACGGATGGACGAGCAACGTGTTCCACGCGCCGTTGCCGAGGTTGCCGCGCAGCGCGTTCTCCCACAAGTTCAAGAAAGTCTGGAGGTTGCCTTTCTGCAGTTCCGTGCGCTTCTTGATGTCGAGTTCGTCGCCGAGGCCGTCTTCCTGGACGATGGGGAACGTCCACACATCCGGGCCCCGCATCTGCTTGGCGACCCACGGCGAGCGCTTCAGCGACAGCGGGAAGTTCGTGCGCACGTCGCCGATGGCGTAGCTCGTGTCGTAGCGGATGCCGCTGGCGACCAGCATCTGGAACAAGTCCGGGTGTACCGACAGGTACGGCGAGCGCCACGCACGCACGGCCTGGCCGGCCGGCAGCAGGGGCTTCAGGATTTCCAAGTTGACCCGCACCTCGCCACACACGGTCGCCGCCTGCAGTGTGTAGTTCGCGCGCGTCTCCAAGCACGTCCCCTTCGGCAATTCGGCCATGGCCAGGTGCTGGACGGAGTGGCCGGCCACCGGGCACATGCCGAGCGCGCACAGTTGGGGCACCAGTCCAGGATTGTAGTAGCCGATGTAGTAGTCCGTGGTGACGAAATAGGTGCCCACGACACCGGCCGCCTTCTGCATCTTGGCCAGTTGGATCGCGCCCGCCTCGCCCCACGCGCTGCCGGCGTTGTGCGAATCGGGTGCATCGATGTCGTGGGTTAGCAGAATCACAGTGGATTCCGGCCCAGGCACCGTGTGTTCGACCGCACTGTGGCCCGCGCCCGCCTCGCGCAGCGCCGCGCGCAGGAAGCTGACCAGCAGGTCGCGGCCGGGGTCGAAGCAGTTCACGTAGCAGCGCGGGTCCAGCCAGTCGAGCGGGTCGAGGCCGAGCGCGTAGACAGCACCCTTGCCGATGCCGTGACGCAGGTACGTGGGCCCCAGCGTCTGGCTGCCGGCCAAGGCCTGGCCGAAGACCGTCGTCGTGGTCTGCGAATCGGGCGTGTAGAGGTACGCCTCGATCGGCCGCCGCACCGGGTCGTTCGTGGCGAGCTGGTCGCGCTCCTCGACCGTGTTCCAGTCGCGGGCGGCGGCCGCATTGCCGTTGATCGCCACGCGCGTAGCGACCATGGTCTTCGTCGCCTGCGTTGCCCCCACCAGCGTGCGCAGCATCGGAAACTGCGCACGGTACTCAGCGTCCGCGCCGGCTCCGTTGCCGAGGGGCTTGGTGACGACAAGGACCCCGCCCTTGGCGACCCACGCGAGCAGGGGTTGCAGCAGATCGAGCGGCAGCGCGGCGGGTTCCAGCCAGCCCGGCACGTACGCCAGCGAATACGCATCGAGTTGCTTGAGGGCGGTCTGCCAGTCGGCGAAAAGCTTCGCCGGGTCGTCGAGAGGCGGCGCGTCGAAGGGAATGCCTGCGGTCTCAAACAGGTCGTAGACGCCGGCGAGCATCTCCTTGGACTCCTCGGCCTGGTACTCCGGCACCAAGATGCGCGCCCGCACTGGCCCCGCGCGCCCGGGATTCGCTGCGTCGGTGGTGCCGTCGCAGTCGTCGTCGATCAGGTTCGTGGCCTCGGCGATCGGCGCGGGTACCAAGCACAGGCGTTGACCCCCGAGGCACCCGGCAAAGCCCACCGCGCAAGCGCCGAGTGCGCCGGGGACCACGCACGCGTTCGGGCCGCGCGCCAGCAACAGGTCGGTCAGCCCGTCGCAGTCGTTGTCGAGCCCGTCGCAGCGGGTCTCCAAGGCCTCGCGCGCGGCGGCAGGCGCCGTGCAGGGCGGTGCGGGAGGGTCGTCCACGACGCTCTCGCCGCACGCCCCGGCGGCAAGCGTGAGGACGGCACAGGCAAGGACAACGGGTGTGTGCATGGATTCCGGAGCGGCGCCGCCGCCTAGGATACGGGATGCCGCATGGCGCGCCAACCACACATCTTCACTTGCCGCGCGGCTCCCGTACAGCGGACCCTGCACACGTGCATTGCCCATTGCGCCAGTTGGTCATGTCGATTTCGTGGGCGGTCGCCGCAGGCTGCGCGGGGCCAGCGCCGGCATCCCAGGTGGCCGACAGCGCGGACCCGCCGGACACGTTGGCCTCCGATGGGGTCGCTGCCCCCGAAGCCGACGCTGCCGACGCTGCGCCGAGCGGACCCGCGCCGATCTTCTCACCCGACCTCGTCCACGTGGTCGCCGTCACGGTGCCCGCCGCAGATTGGGCCGCACTGCTGGCGAACGCGAAGAACCCGAAGCTGCCGCGCGCGTTTGCCAAGGCCGAGGTGCGCATCGACGGCCTGTCGTATGCATCCGCCGGCATCCGCAACTTCGGCGACGGCAGCCAGCAGGGCAACCCGGCCAAGCCCAACGTCCGCATCAAATTCGATGCCTTCGAGTCCGCCCGGCGCGGCCCGGAGCAGTTGAAGAACTTGCGCTTGAAGGCCGGCGGCACCGAGCCGACGTTCCTGCGCGAACCCCTGTTCTACGAGGCGCTGCGGGCACTGGGTGCGCCCGCGCTGCGGTGGGGGTTTGCCCGCGTCCGCGTCAACGACGTTCCCTATGGATTCTACCAGGTTTTTGAGCAGATCGACGAGCAGATGATCACGAAAGCGCTGGGCAGCAAGGAGGGCGCGAGCTACGAGCCTGCGGAAGTGTGCTACGGGCTGAATTGCCCGGCCGGCGGCTGTGCGAAGATTGCCGAACAGTACGACGCTGCGCGCGGGGACAAGGCAGACCTCATCGCACTGGTGACGGCCATCGCGGCGCCGGCATCGCCTCAGTGGGCCGCGGGCGTCGGCAAGCTCGCCGACCTCGACCACCTGCTCGATGCCTACGCCGCCGAAGCTGTCGCCGCCGACCTCGACGGCCTCGCGGCGTCGGGCACGAACTTTGAACTGGCTGGCGACCCGAAGACCGGGCGCCTGCACGTGATGCGCGCAGGCGGCGATGAGGTCTTCATGCACCCCTACAACCTGTGGCAGCCGTGGGGGCCACCGAACATCTTGTGCCCGGGGCGCGTCGACCAGTTCTACCAGCGCGCGGTCGCCGACCCCGGACTGAAGGCCGAACTGGCCACCCGGTTCCGCACGCTGCACTGCGGGGTGCTGGCCCTCGCCACCGTGCTGCCGTGGCTCGATGCGTTGCGCGACCGACTGCGCGCCGAAGTGGCGGCCGATCCGAAAACGCACCACGACAAGGCCGGCTACGACGACGACGTCAGTGAACTGAAGTCGTGGCTCGTGAAACGCAACCTTCTGCTTGACAATGTGGTTGGCACCTGCAAGTGATCATTTGACCTTCAAGTCGGAATCGGCCGCACCCCTTTTGGTCCAAGCACCGCCGCAATCGGCGCCGCCAGGTGGGCGCGGGCCGTCGCATACACCTGCTGGAGCACGTCGCGGAACGAGCCGTTGGCCCGCAGCAGACGCAAGTCTCCGGCGGCACCCGCGGCGGCACGGTAGAACATGAGGCTCTCGTCGGGAGGCCGGCACGCGACCGCGGCCAACAGCTCGCCGGTTGTGTGGGTGCGCACGTCGAGTGCGATGCGGCAAGCGGCCCAGTCGTAGGTCGGGGAGCGGAACGGCCGTTCGACGATGTGTGCCAGCCCTTGGAGCCAGCGCTCGGCGCGTTCACGGTCACCTTCGATCCGAAAACCGGCGGCTTCGAGCAGCGGCGCCATGGCGGGGCGTTCGTCGTACCAGGCGGCTTCGAGCAGGCGCCAGTACGTGCGCACGAAGGCCGGCGTCAACTGGCGCGTCGCACCAAAATCCAGCACGCCGAGGCGGCCGTGGTCGAGCACGATGTAGTTGCCCGGGTGCGGGTCGGCGTGGATGAGGCCCTGGCGCAGGAAGGGACCCCACGTCGCCGCCACCAGTTGACCGCCCACGCGCAACCGGTCGGCGGGGGACGCAGCGGGGTCGTCGGCGAACTCCAGCATCGTCGGCCGGTGCAGCCTTTGCATCGTCAGCACGCGCCGGGTGCTCAGCGCTTCGACGACGTCGGGCACCACGAGGTCGGGCCACGGGCGCAGCGCGTCGGCATAGGCGCGGAGTTGCACGATCTCCTCGCCGTAGTCGAGTTCGCGCCGCAAGGTCGCCGCGATCTCGTTGGAGTAGTCGCGCTGGTCGAGGATGCCGCCGCCGAACGCCATCGCGCGGGTCAAGGCGCCCAGGTTCTTGAGGTCCGCCTCGATCGCGCGGTCGACGCCGGGGAACTGCACCTTGACGACGACATCGCGCCCGTCGAGCGTGGTCGCCGCGTGCACCTGGCCCACACTGGCGGCCGCCAACGGCTCCGGCTCGAAGTGGGCGAAGAAGCGGGAGAGCGGGCCTTCCAGTTCCTGCTCGACGGCAGCGCGGGCGGTGCGCGCGTCCATGCGCTGTGGGGTCTGGTTCAGCAGGCGTTGCAATGACTTGCGGGCCTCTGGCGGAAACACCTCCTGGTCGACGAGGCTCATGAATTGACCGAGCTTCGTGGCCGCGCCCTTCATGCCGCCGAGGACTTCGACGAGGCGCTCTGCCGTCGGTTGCAGCGCGCCACCAAAATCGAGGTCGACGGCGCCAGTCAGCTTCTGGCGCGCGCGGGCCGTGACGACATCGCGCGTTGTGGCGGCCGCGACCCCGGCGAGGCGGGCGAGGCGGGCGAGGCGGCCGGTGGGTGGAGAGGACATCGAGGACCTGCCCTTTAGAAGGTTCGTTACCGGTCAGGCGCCGCAGCGCCGGCAAGGTGGGCGCACCTTCAGAACGTCACGCCGTCGGCCGCGCACGCCTGCTTGACGCGCGCCCGTTCGGCGCCAGCGAGCTTCGACCAGAAGGGCCGTGCGGCGCCGATGTCGCCCTCCTTGCAGCGGGCACGCGCCAGCAGGGACCACACTTGGGGAGATTTCGCGGTCAGCAACACGTGTTGACCGAGACGCAGCGCGTCGCCGCTGCGGCCGGCGCGCAGTTCGGCTTCGGCGCGGTCGAGTTCGGCGGCGGTTTCTGGCGGCAGCAGGGTGGGGCTGGCTGCGGGCGGTGGCCGGGCTGGCCGACGCGCTTCGATGGGCGGGGGCGGCATTGGCGCAGCGACGGGGTCGGGCGCTGGAGCAGCGACGGGGTCGGGTGCTGGAGCAGCGACGGGGTCGGGTGCTGGAGCAGCGACGGGGTCGGGCGCTGGCGTGGCCGCGACGGGCACAGGTGCAACGCTGGCGGGCCCAGACGTGACGGCGACCGACAGTGCGGCCGGTGGCACAAGCACCGTGTCTGGGGCGCCCGGGGCTTCCCTCCGCAGCCACGACCCGGCCCCGCCCGCGAGCGCGGCGACAAGCAGCCCGGCCAGGGTCGTCGGCAACCACCGCCGCAGGGGCGTCGCGGGCGTCGGTTGGGCGGCGGAGGGTGGCGCCGTTACCGTCACGGCCGCGGCCCGCGCATCGAGGGTGACGGCGTCCATCGACGCGGGCCGGCCATCGACGGTCGCGGCATCCATCGACGCGACCGCGACCCTTGCGTCGACCGTCTGCGCGTCCAGCATCGGGTCGGCCAGCGCTGGCGCGGGCGTGCGCAGTGGCCCGGCGTGGTTCGTCGGATGGAACCCTCCCGACGCCGCCCGCCGCCCCTCGCGCCCCGGCTCCAGCGCGTGGAGCGGCTGGCCTGTCAGCGCCTCGACGAACGCGGCGACGTCGGGCCAGCGCGCGTCTGCCTGCTTCTGGAGCGCGCGCTCTACGGCGGCGATCACGTGGGCGGGCGCCGCGGGCAGGCGCAAGGCGAGCGGCGGGGTCGCCTCGTAGACCACCTTGAACATGACGCCCAGCGGCGTGTCGGCCATGAACGGCGGCGCACCACACAGCATCTCGTAGACGATGGTGCCGAGGGCAAACACGTCGGTGCGCGCATCGACCTCCTGGTTGCGCCCCGCGGCCTGCTCCGGTGCCATGTACTGCGGCGTGCCGAGCACGGTGGATTCTTGGGTCTGCACGGTCTGCGAGCCGCGCAGCTTCGAGATGCCGAAGTCGAGCACCTTGACGTGTTCGCGCAGCACGCCGCCCGAGTCCGTCGGCACGAGAAAGACGTTCTCAGGCTTGAGGTCGCGGTGCACCACCCCCATCCGGTGCGCGGCGTACAGAGCCGAGCCGATTTGCCGCACAAGGTCGCACACCGTGTCGAGCGGCACGGGGCCGCGCGCGATGCGCTGGCGCAGCGACTCACCATCGAGCAGTTCGAGCACGATGTAGGGCTCGCCCGAAGCCAGCGCGTTCATGTCGTAGACATCGACGATGTTCGGGTGGCCGATGCGCGCGGCGATCTCGGCCTCGCGTTGGAAGCGCGCCAGTTGTTCGGTGTTGGCACCGGACGCTAGCAACACCTTGATGGCCGCCAGCTTGTCCTTCAACCGCACGTGGCGCGCGGCCCACACGGCGCCCATGCCGCCCTTGCCGAGCAGTTCCGTGACCTGCCAGGTGCCACCGATGATGGCGCCCGGTCCGATTGCGGGTTGCCCGTTCGCGGTCACCGTCCTACCCTCCCGGCCATGCGTTGCCCTGCCTGGTCCTGCACAGTTCCCCTTGCTCTCGTCGCCGGCCTTGGTTGGGGCGCCGCAGCCGCGGTGGCGGCTCCCGCGCGACCGAAGGCTGCGGCGCCGGTCGCGTTGGCAGACGCGGGCACACCCACGGCCAGCGCGGCGACAGCTCCGCAACCGGACCCCGACGCGATCGACATCGCACCACAGCGGGCGGAGTTGAAGATACTCCACGACGGCCGCGGACACTACCTCGCACTCGTCCCGTTCGGCCCGGGTTCGGACCCTTTGTTCTACTCGGCCGACGGCAAGGACTTCTACGCCCAGCGCGTCCAGGGCAGTGGCAGTTCCGGCACAGAGAGCTTCGACCGCACGTTCTGGGACCCGCGCCATCCGTCGGGCTGGCAGCGCAGCGTCGGCTTTCGGGCCGCGAAGTACCACGCACAGTGCGGCGATCGCGTCACGGAGTTCCAGCCGGTGGCCGAGGCCGAGCGCGCACGCATCCTGGGCTTCGCTACATTTCGCAGCCATGCCTGGAAGCGGCGGGCCTACGCGCTCGCCCGCGACCTTACGGGCCGCTACTTCTACGTCGACACGGGCAACGTGCCGCGGTTCGCCATGGCCTTCCAATTGTGGGCCGGGCCGCGCGGCGACATGACGAAGCTGCCGATGCACAACGTCGTCAGCGACTCGGCCGGCGACATCTTCGCGACGAAGACGGGCACGCTACGGCTTGTGCTCGACCACACCGCGAGCCTGTGGGTAACGAGCGGAAAAGGTGGCGGCAACGACAAGCGTGGGGGGACCGCCAAAGTGGAGAAGCTGGTCGTCCTGCCCGTCGAAGACAACGGAGCACTGATCTACACGGACCTCGGGCCCTACCTGGGGCAGCGGTTGGGCACGCCTTGTGACGACTTGTGACACGGACGATTCGTGACGGCGGATGCTAAGGGCCCGTGCAAAAATACGTCGATCGCCTTCGCGTCGCCGTGAGTCGGCGTCAACCGCGAACTTTGATGTCAAGACCCTTGCCGATCTCATTGGGGAACGCTTGCTTGAGCGCGTCGATGTCTGCAGCCAGCGCGGCGAGGACCTCGTGCGGGCTGTGGGTCACGAGGGCGCGCACCAGCGACGCTGGAGCCAGCAACTGGAGTCGGTTCGGGCGGTGCCACCGGGTGCCGCCTAGGCGACGAGGGTCGCACGGGCTATCGGCGCTTTCGGCGGGCGGGCAATCGGCGCTTTCGGCGGGCGGGCAATTCGGGTAGATGGGAGCGGCGTCCACCCGGCGGCGCGCGAGGTCCAATGTCGCACCCTGCCCTTCGCCTTGCAGCCCAGTTGCTGGCTTGTTGTGCGTTGCTCGTCGGCGGTGTCACTTGTGGCGAACCCGCTCCGGCAGCCCAACCCAGCACCGATTCCTTTGCCGTTTCCGACACCGCTTCAGGGCCGGATTCGACTCCACTCGACGTCGGCGCCGCGCAGGATGGTGCAGGAGCCGCAGCCCCGGACCTGGCCGCATTGACCGATGCGGCCGCCGCAGCGCCTGCCGCCGACGGTGGGGCTGTCGCGCCGGACGTGCCGGGTTTCGACTGCCCCGGCGCGTGTGCGGGCTTTGCCGTGTGCGGCGAGCCGGTGTCGCCAGGACTCTGCACGTCCTTGTGCGCGACGCCGGCGACGTCGGCTGCGGCCCAGGCCTGCTTGAAGACGCTCGACGACTGCGGCCTGTGGACCGCGTGCATGGTCGCCGCCGGCGAGCCCAAGAAGCTGAAGTTGCTTGAATTCGACTCGGGTCCGCCGGGCACGGGGTGGCGCGACCTGGCCGGCGACTTCACCGTGCCGACGACAGCGGGCGACTGGACCTATTCGGAGCAGTTCGACGGCCACGGCAGTTGCGTGTGCTTGTTCGTGGGCAAGGGGCTCTTCAAGACGCAGACCGGCGCCGACTACCTGTGGAAGCTCTGGACCGACGCCGGCCCCAAGGACCTGCAGGAACTCTTGAAGCGCTCGCCGGCCACCACGCATTGGTTTTTCGCCGCCTACCTCGACGCCGACGGCAAAGACAACGCCGCAGCATACGTCAACGACATGCGCCTGCGCTTCGACGCCGCCATGGAGAAGATGGCGCCACTCGAAAAGGCGAAGTGGCTGCAACGGCTCCATTTCGTGACGACGCGCGCGCCCCGCCAGGGAGACCCGCCCGGCCCGCAGACCCTCGGCGGGTGGCTCGGCAAGCTGACGGGCACGCGGACGCCGGCCGCCTTTGCCATCGATCGCACCCAGCACGTGCGCCAGGTCGGCCTGCTGAGCGTGGTCGGCAGCACGAAACTGTTCCTGCAACACCTCGCGTTCGAGGCGCGCTACTACGACTACGAGTGGACACGGGCCGCCGCCTTTCCCGAACAAGGCATGAAGATCGTGACGCTTTACGACAAGAAGAAAGTGGGCGACGAGACGTTCGACTTCGCCCTGCCGGCCAAGGAAGAACTTGCGGGTTACGACACGCTCGAAGTCGACGTGGCCCAGGATTGCGACGCCCACGACATAAAGAACTGCTTCGAGTGGGACTACCATGCCCACCTGCGCGTGGTGGAGCGCCCGACCGACCCTGCCGACGCCGCCACACCCGCTACGTGTCAGGTCGAGGCCAAGGGCGACCCGCCGGTTGCGGCCGCCACGCAGGCGTGCACGTGCATCACACCACGGCAGGAGACGGTCGCGCGCCTGAAGACGTGCGTCGTGTTGCAGGGGGCGGTGCAAGCCAAGCCGGCCGAAGGGGACAAGCCCGCCCAGGAGGCGAAGCCCGCGGTCGTCGGCTGGTCGAAGTGCGGCTGCCAGGAATACCCGCGCATCTTCCGCTGGATCACGACCTACCACCGCGAGGGGCGCTGGATCGCCGCGACGCCGCTCGGGCGCTACCACCTGGGCAACGGCGGCACCGTGCGCTTCCAGTTCAAGGGCAGCTACCCGTACACGACGACGCTCAAGCTGCGCTTTCGCAAGACGGGCGCGCCGGTGCCGACCGCCATCGTGCCGCTGTTCTCGGGCGGCGGTTGGGGCCCGGGCTACAACGCGAAATACCAGCCGACGTCATTTGCGGTGCCGGCGTCGGTCAAGAAGGTCGAACTGCACGCCGACGTCACGGGCCACGGCTTCGGCGACCTCGCGAACTGCGCGGAGTTCTGCAACCACACGCACCACTTCACGATCAAGCCCGCAGGCGACCCGGCTGGCGCGAAGACGTGGGTGCGCGACAACCCATGGGTTGGCAACTTCTACGGCTGCGCGGAGCAGGTCGATGTCGGCACCGTGCCCAACCAGTTCGGCACCTGGACGCTCGGCCGCGGCGGCTGGTGCCCGGGCCTCGACGTCAAGCCGTCGGTATGGGACGTGACAGCGCAAGCCAAGCCCGGCACGAAGGCGACGGTCAGCTACCAAGGCTTGTTCCAAGGCAAGGAGTACGTGGCGCAGCCGGGCCAGGGCGGCGGCTTCGGGGCCTACATCGACATGGACTCGTGGATCGCGCTATACGAGTAGGCGGAACCGAAACAATCGACAGCGGCAGAGCCGGAGCGGAGGGCACGATGGGGAACCGAAAAGGCCGACGGGCGGTGCTGGTGTGGGCGACGGGCTTGGCAATCGTGACGACGGCGGCGCCGGCGTGGGCAAATCGTCCGTTTGACGACTGCGACCTGTTCAGCGGCCACTCGCTGCGCCAGTCGTCGAAGGACCGCAAGATCGCGGCGGGCGTCAACCTGCACGTCGCGCCGGTGCCTTACGTCGCGAAGAAGGCCGTCAATGCGACTGCCGAACAGGTCAAGAAGCAGTACCCCGACGCCGAGCAGATGATTACGGTGTTGAAGCACGTCGATACCGGCAAGGCCAAGGACCTCGCGCGTTCGGGGCAAGTGGATGCCCTGAAGGCGCAGTTGAAAGCCGATGCGCCCAAGAACGGGCACAAGCTGACGCCCGACGAGACCAAGGCCATCGACGCGATCGACAGCAAGAACCTCACCGCAGTCGCCGAGATCATCGATGTGGTCGGCTCGCCGGGCAGTGCGCTCGTGTTCGGGCTGGAGCCGTGGTTCGAGTACAACTTCGGTACGTACGACCTGGTGGGGTACTTGCCGCTGGCGGGCTTCCGCTCGGCCGACGGC
>SHZF01000003.1 GCA_009692425.1 Myxococcales bacterium
CGCTCACCCCATCCCCACCGAACCCCGCCCCAGCATCCGCTCCAACGTCCCAATCAGTTCCTCGCTGACGGCCACACGCATCTTCGGCCCAGCCTGCACCGTGACCTCGCCGTGGGGCAGCCGGAGTTGGAATTGCACCCGCACCGCGCCCGGCGCCTTCTCCAGCACGCTCGCCACTTCGCGCAACCGCCTCGCCTCGCACTGTTCGGGTCCAAGCCGGATGCGCAGCGCCTGCAACTCCGCCAGCACCACATCATCGAGCGGCCGCGCCTCCTCCAACACCAGCTTGACCTTCGTGTCGTCGTTGCGGTCGGCATCCGGCGTCAGCTTCAGCAAAAGCGGGGCGTCGCTCTGCAACAGCGCGCCACACTGGTCCAGCGTCCGCGCGAACACGAGGATTTCGGCCTGGCCGGAGCGGTCCTCGATCGTCGTGAACGCCATGCGCGAACCCGCTTGCGTCGCCTTCTCGCGGTGCTCGACCACCACGACGGCGACAGTCCGCGGCGCGCGGCGGCCGTGTTCGGGGCGCTCCTTCAAGATTTCGGGGTCTTTCAGGCGCGCGAGCGGCGTCACCTGCAGGCGCCCCAGTTCGCGGGCGTAGCGGTCGAGCGGGTGGCCGGTGACGTAGAAACCCAGCACCTCTTTCTCGAATGCGAGCATCTGGCGCTGGGTCCAAGATTCTGCCGCGGTGTCATAGGCGTCGGCCCGCTTTGGTGCGGCACCACCCAACATGCCGAACAGCGACGCCTGGGCCGAGTCGCGCTCCTTTTGCTCCGCCGCTGCCGTATCGATGGCGCGGCCGATGTTGGCGAACACGACGTCGCGCGACGGGCCGATGGCGTCGCACGCCCCCGATTTGACCAGACATTCGAGCGCGCGCCGGTTGAACTTGCGCAGGTCCAACCGCCGGCACAGGTCGAACAGGCTCGCGTACGGCTTCGACGCCCGCGCCAGAATGAGCGCGTCGATCGCCGCCTCGCCCAGCCCCTTGATGGCGCCGAGGCCAAAGCGAATGGCGCCGCCCGTCACGGTAAAGCTGCGCTCCGACTCGTTCACGCCGGGCGGCAGCACCTTCTGCCCCGAAGCGCGCGCGTGCTGGATATAGGCCACCACGCTGTCGGTGTCGCCCTGGTCCGCCGTCAGCAGCGCCGCGTAGAACTCCGTGGGATGGTGCGCCTTCAGCCACGCCGTGTGGTAGCTCACCAGCCCGTACGCTGCGGCGTGCGACTTGTTGAAGCCATACTCCGCAAACGACGCCATCAGACCAAAGATGCGAGTGGCCGTGTCTGGCTCGACGCCGCGCTGCGTGGCACCATCCTTGAACGTCTGGCCCCACTTCGCCATCTCATCGACTTTCTTCTTGCCCATCGCGCGCCGCAGGTCATCGGCATCGGCGAGACTGAAGCCGGCGAGAATCTGCGCGACCTGCATCACCTGTTCCTGGTAGACGATGACACCATACGTCTCTTCCAGCACCCCCGCCAGGCTCGGGTGCTCGAACACGACGGGCTCGCGGCCGTGCTTGCGCTCGATGTAGCGCGTGTGCATCCCCATGCCGAGCGGACCTGGGCGGTAGAGCGCACCGGCGGCGATGACGTCTTCGAAACGCGATGGCTTGAGGCCCTGGACCATCGCAGTGAAGCCCGAGGACTCCATCTGGAAGATGCCGGGTGTATCCCCGCGCCCAATCACATCAAATGCGGCCTTGTCGTCGAGGGCGATGCGGTCCAATTCGAGCGCCGGCGTCCCAGCCGCCCGCGAACTGTTCACCAATTCCACGCAATGCCGGATCATCGTCAGGTTCTTCAGACCCAGGAAGTCGAACTTGACGAGCCCCGCCTTCTCGACGTCGTCCTTGTCGAACTGCGCCACGATCTCGTTGTTCGCGCCGCGCCCGACCGGTACGTGTTCCCACAGCGGCCCGCGGCTGATGACGACGCCCGCGGCGTGGATGCCCACGTTTCTGACCGCCCCTTCGAGCAAGCCCGCAGTCTCGATTAAGCGGCCAATGGTCGGGTCGAGGTCGGCGCGCTCGCGCAGCCTCGGTTCGCGCTCCATCGCATCGGCGAGGCTCTTGGCGTCGTTGGGCACCAGCTTGGCGATCTGGTCCACGTCGGGCAGCGGCACACCGAGCACCCGACCGACGTCGCGCAGGGCACCCTTGGCCTTCAGCGTGCCAAAGGTCGCGATCTGGCCCACCCGATCTCGACCATAGCGTTGGGCCACGTAGTCGATGACCTCGCCGCGCCGCACCACGCAAAAGTCGATGTCGAAGTCGGGCAGGGACTTGCGGCCGGGGTTCAGGAAGCGCTCGAACAACAGACCATATGGCAACGGATCGAGGTCCGTGATGCGCATCGACCATGCTACCAGCGAGCCCGCTCCCGAGCCGCGCCCGGGGCCGACGGGGATGCCGTTGTCTTTCGCCCACTTGATGAAGTCCCATACGATCAGGAAGTAACCGGGGAAGTCCATGTCGGTGATGACCTGGATTTCGCGTTCCAACCGCTGCACGTAGCGCTCGCGGTCGTACTCGACGTGGGTCCTGTCATAGCTCGCCAGCCGATGGTCGAGTCCCGCTCGGGCCACCTCGGCGAAATAGCGCACCTCGTCGCCGCCGTCGGGCACGGGAAAACGCGGCAGGATCGGCGTGCCGAGTTCGAGCTTGACCTGGCAGCGCGCGGCGATCCGCAGCGTTTCATCGCACAGGTCGTCGTGACCGGCAAAGCGCGCGCGCATCTCCTCGGGGCTGGCGAAATCCAACTGGTCGGTCGGCAGCGCCATGTTTTCGGGCCGGGCCTGGATGCCGAGCCCGATGCACATCAGCACCTCGTGTGCCCGCGCATTCGGGCGGGCGAGGTAGTGCACGTCGTTCGAAGCCACGCCGCGCACGCCGACCTGATCGGCCAAGGTGAGCAGGTGCGGGCGCACGGTGTCGTACTCCTGCAAGCCGCCGGCCTGGATTTCCAGGAAGAAGTGCTCCGGCCCGAACAGGTCACGGTAGCGCTCAGCGTGGCGGCGGGCTTCGGCGAAATCCTGGCGCAAGATTGCGTTGCTCACCTCGGAGCCGAGATCGCCCGACAGGCAGATGAGGCCGTCCTTGTGCTCGGCCAGCAGCGTCGGGTCCACACGCGCAAAACCGCCGAGCGGGGCCTTGAGGTGCGCCATCGAGATGAGGTGAAGCAGGTTCTTCCAGCCGGTCGGCGTCTCGGCGAGCAGGGTCAGGCGGTGGGTCCGGCGCACGTGCTCGCCGACCGCGCGGTGTGCGATCGACAGGCAGCAGCCATAGATCGGCTGGATGCCGTGCTTCTGGCAGGCGTCGGTGAACTCGATGGCGCCGTGCAAGTTGTCGTGGTCGGTCAGCGCGAGCGCCGGGCTGCCGAAGCGCTTGGCCGCGGCGACGGCGTCGGCGATGCGCGTCGCACCATCGGCGATGCTGAACTGGGTGTGCAGGTGGAGGTGGACGAACGACATGCGGGGCCTGAACCGCCAAGAGAAGCGCCCGACAGTGGGCGCCGCGGTGGGGAGCATGGCATGCAATGGGATGGGCGATCTACGTGGGCGGCACGCAGGCGTGGCCACGTGCGGGAAGGCGCCGACTCGTTGCGCGCTCCCTGCACAGTCACCCCGATTCATGCGACGCTGCCCACCGCGCCGACCCCGCCCGCCCGCCGAGGCCCCATTGCACCCCGACCGCCGCGCCCTGCTCGATGCCTGGACCACTGCTCCGCTGCAACAGCCGGGCGCCCTCGACCTCGCGATCCGCGCTGCCGCTGCCGCTGCCGGTGTCGCCGGTATCAAACCCCTCCCAGCGGAGGCCCAGGCGTTGGTCGCCAAGATCCACCACCACGCCTGGCGCATTGCCGACGCCGACATCGCCGCCCTGCGCGCGGCCGGCTGGAGCGACGAGCGCGTGTTCGAACTGGTCATCGCCAGCGCCGTCGGAGCCGGGGCCCAGCGCCTCAACGCCGGCCTGCAGGCCTTGGCGGCGGCCAGGTCGACCCGCCCCGTCATTGCCGACCCAGCGCCCGTCACTTCTGACCCGCCGCCCGTCAATTCTGACACGGTGCCTGCCAGTTCCGAACCTGTGCCTGCAACTCCGAACCGGTGAAGGAGTAGTCCGATGCCGATGCGCCTGCCCAACGTCGAATCGGGTCACTCGCTGCCCGCCCGCCTCAAGCTGTTGGCGATTCGCGTGTTCAGCGCACGCCGGCCGCCCTCGGTCATCAAGACACTGCTGTATCGCCCCACGTTTTTCGGTGCACCGCTGTCGCGCGTGTTCCAGCACGCCCTGCGCGGACCGTCGGACTGGTCGGTCGGCGAGCGGGAGCTCATGGCCGCTTTCGTGTCGAGCGTCAACTCGTGCGCGTTTTGAACGGGTGCCCACGGCGCGGTCGCGTCGTTGACCCTTGGCGATGCGGTGACCCAGGCCGTCTTGCTCGATTGGACCACTGCTCCCATCGATGAGCGGCTGCGCGCCACGCTCGGCTTTCTGCGCAAGCTCACTCTGGAGCCCGACGCGCTCACCGGCGCCGATGCCGCCGCGGTGCTGGCGACGGGCACGAGCCCGCAGGCCCTCGAAGACGCCATCGTAGTCGCCGCCGGTTTCAACGCGATCGATCGCGTGGCCGATGCGCTGGGATTCGAGGTGCCGGATGCGGCGGGGTTCGAGGCGTCAGGGCGCTCGCTGCTGCGGTTCGGGTACGTGGTGTAGCCGACAGCCCTTGGTTTGGATGACTACCCGGGCGAGGCTCCGCGCCAGTCTACCGCATCGACGCCCGGAATCCTTGCGAAGGCGTGCATCGGCCTACCAGAAACACCCCTTCCAACTGCCCGAGTCGTCGTCGTGCGCCGCCTGCTGCATGTCGAGCAGTGTCTGTTCGAACAGGAGCCCCTTCGCGAACGGGTAGTACACCTGCGCCATGCCCTTGCGCACCAGCCAGGCGTTGACCAGGAACGTCTTGCCGGCCTGTTCGACCCAGGCATAGCGCAGCAACCGGTCGTACTTGTCCTTGTCGGTCTTGGTCGCGTCCTTGACGAGGCACACCTTGGCGTCCTTCGGCAGGAGTTCGATCAGCCGGGCCTTGGCCTCCTTGGCGCCGCACTCGGGACCACTATCGCCGGTCATCTCGGGCGTGTTGATGCCGAGCAACCGGACCCTGGCGCCGCCTGCGACCTCGAACGTATCGCCGTCATAGACGTACCCGGCGGTGGTCCAGTCGGCCGGTTGGGCGCACGTGCCGGCGGGGGCCAAGACAAATTCTGACACGGTGGGCGCTGCGATGTCGTTGGCCGGGACTGCACCGTCAGTGACCTTGCTGGCGTCGGCAGGGCGCGTGGCTGCAGTCGCGTTGGCGTCGGCAGCCGTGGCGTCCTGGGCATCGACGTGGGCATCGACGTGGGCGGCGCCGTCGAGGCACGCGGCAGGTGGGGCGGCGGCCGCCGTGAAGTCGGCACACGCAGCGCACACCGCGCCCACTGCACACAACCGTTGAGAAGACCATGCACCTCGCATCGTTCGGTCCCTTCGCGCACCGCCGACGCGGCGCCCATCATTGCCCAGGTCCGGGAGCCTGCGCGCGCGTGGCCCGCTCGCAATGCCAAGCCTCCAAGTTTTCTTGGATTGCTGGCGCCGTCAGGAGACGATTTCGTCGCTGCAGGCAAGTCCGGCGCAGCAGTTACTTCACAAACACCCGCATCCGGTTCTGGCCCGTGCTCGCCGCGCCCGTGTTCAGGTTGAGCGCCAAGCCAAAGCCGACGTTGGCCTGTTCGGTCGCCGGCTCGCTCGTCACCGCGCCCAGGCCGCCCGCCCAGCCCGGGTCGTCGAAGCAACCCGACTCGCGATCGACCCGCCACGCCGGACCCCACGTGTGCTCCGGGTCGCCGTCCGTGCACTGCGTTGCGCTGCCGTCGTGATCGCCGGCATTGAGGTAGAGGTTCGTGTCGCACAGCTTGCCGCCCGCCTTCAGGGTGCCGGCCGTCATCGCCACGCCCTGGCCGGTTTGCGCGTAGCACACCGGACCGCCGACGGCCGCGATCTTCTGTCCCAACGAGAGCTTGCCATCGGAGACCGCGCCATAGGCCGCCCAGATGTTCGATGGTGCGTGCTGGAACATCGTTTGCGTCGCCGGCAGCGTCGCCAGCAACGGGGACGCGAAGTCCTTGTCGAGCGCCGCCACTGAGCCGACCGCCTGGCCATTGGACCACAGGGCCTTGTTGTTCCAACTCCAATGCACGGCACCATCGGCGCTGGCGACCGCGACCAGCGTCCAGCCACCCCCGCCGAGCCCCTGCTCGCACCACGTCTGTACGGGTGCGGCGGCCCCTGCCTTGATCCACGCCAGTCCGCTTTTTGCGCCCGGCACGGCGGCCAGCAATGCGGCACAGCTCGCCACTGCCGTCGCTGGCTCGGCACCCGGGGAGCACGCGCCCTTGCCACACACGCCGCCACTGCCGCATGCCGTGCCGACTGGGGCGGGCGTGTGGCTACAGCCGGTCGGGCCGCACGCGTCGGTGGTGCACGCGTTGCTGTCATCGCAGTTCGATTTCGCGCCCGCGCACGCACCGGCCACGCACACGCCCCCCGCGACACATTTCGTCGCATCGCCGCACGGCACCGACGGCAGCGGCCGCTCGCACACGTGGCAGGGCAGGGCGGTGGCGACGCACAGGTCGTTCCATTGGCCGTTGGCAAGAAAGTGGACAGCGTCCTCCCCTTGCGCGGCGACGCTGCAACACGCCGTGCAGTTGTCGGGTTGGCCACCGCCCCAGTTCGTGTAGGCACCCGCCTGGCCGTCGGTCCAGACGAACTTGCCCTCTGCCGCCACGTCGTTGAAGCCGTGGAATGCCTGGGCACCCGCGCCGCACGTCGCCGCGACCGCCGCGTAGACCGCTGCGTTGTCCGCAGGCGACACGACGTGTGCGAGGTGCCCGCCCCAAGCGACGCAAGCCTGTTCGGCGGCCGCGAAGGCCGCGTTGGCGTTGAACGCCTTGACGCAGCGCCCGCCGATCACGCTGCCGTCACACGCCGGCGCAGCGGCACCCGGCTTGGCTGTGCCGACGCACTTGCCCGTCTTCACGTCGCAGGCGTCGTCCGTACACGCGTTGCCGTCGTCGCACGGGCCGGCGGGACCCGCCACGCACTTGTCGATCTTGCAGGTGTCGCCGACGGTACACGCATTGCCGTCGCTGCAGGGGCCGTCGATGGCCTTCCACGTGCAGACCGAGGTCAGGGGGTCGCACTGATCGAGCGTACACAGCTTGCCGTCGTCGCATCCAGAGTTCGCTGGCGTGGCCTTGCACGCGGTCCCGTCGCAGGCCTCGCCCACGCTGCACGGGTTGCCGTCGTTGCAGGGGCCCGCGACCGGCGCATGGCCGCAGCCGGTGGCGGGGGCACACGAGTCGGCCGTGCACGCGTTGGCGTCGTCGCAGAATTTGGCGATGGCGACGGGCGCGCCAGGCAGGCACTTTAGGAACGCGCACTTTTCGCCTGTCGTGCACGCGTTGCCGTCGTTGCAAGTGCCCAGGTTCGCCACCCAACTGCACAGGCCGGCCGCGCACTGGTCGACCGTGCAGGAGTTGCCGTCGTCGCACACCGCCGGAGCCGCGCAGCCGCCAGAGGCCTCGGCGGCGACCGGCGTGTCCGCAGACGAGGGCACATCGGGTGTCACTGGCGCGTCGGGAACAACGGGCGCGTCGGGAACAACGGGCGCGTCGGGAACTATGGGCGCGTCGGGAACAACGGGCGCGTCGGGAACAATGGGCGCGTCTGCCATGATGGGCGTGTCGAGCGGAATCGCCTCGTCGAGGGCGTCCGGCACATCGGGGGCGACGTCATCCGCTGCGCCTGCCTCCTCGACCAGATCGGAGACTCCGACGCGCCCGACGTCTTCGTCGGTTCCGTCGGCCCCCAGGGCTCCGAGGTCGCCGCTCTCGCTGGCGCGAACCGTGACTTCCCCGCGCGGCGCCAGGTCTGGCGCGGAGCCGTCTGCGGACCGCGTGGGCTGCGCGGCGTCCGACCCGTCGAGGCCGCGGACACCAGCATTGCTGCCGTCGGTCACGATCGCGTCCGGGGCCGCGGGACCGGCCCCTGTCACGGGCGTATCGTCCGCACACGCTTGGACCATCACCAGCGCAAGTACGCCCCGCCATCCCCTTGCTCGCGCCGTCAGCTGCCCGTCGTCCATTGCGATCTCCACCACCGAACCCCACATCATGCGCTGTTGCTGCACGTGTCGTGCGAAGGTTTGTGAAGTCTACTCACCCGTTTTGCGCCGCGCACCGAAGGGGTCGTCGACGGGCCGCTCCTCAACCCTGCCGGCCGGGTGCGCTACGCTCCCCGCCCCGTTCGCGGTCGCCGAGACGAAGCCCGATGTTTTCGCCACCGAGTCCACCCAGCGGATGCTGATCCGCCACGAGGCGGCCCTCGGCCACCGCTTCGTCCCCAACCAGCACGCGGCGTCCAAGCGGACCTGATCGTGCTCGGCTTTCAGATCGAGAACATCGACCGCATCCAGCTGGGGTTTCGGCCCGCGATCGGTCGCGCCAGGGCGTGCTCGTGCCGAAGTTCTGGTGATGTTTTAGGCGACGGGGTGATGTTCTGGGCGATGGGGCGATGTTCTAGCCTACTCTCCCAGCCACGCCGTGACGCCCGACGCGTACTTCGAATGTCGCCCCGTGCGCCACGGCAGGTCTCGCAGCGCGTCGCCGGCCAAATCGCGCTCGGCCGCCGCGCACTTCAACTCCACGACCAGCACGCGGTGCTGGTGCACGGTCTGGCGCAGTTCGGGGCGCATGCGGCCAATCTGTGCCATGGCGACCACGTCGGCGTCGATCGTCACGCGCAGCCGTTCGTCGCGCGAGAGAAAGTAACTGCGCCGGTAGCGCGTGATCAGTACGGGTTCCGGCCGGGCGTCGATGTGGGGTTGCAGTGCCGTTCCGGTCACCGCTGCACGCAGGAGTGCGGTGATTTCGCGCCAGGTCTGGCGGTGGAGGTCGAGCGAGGCGGCCATCGCAGCCGACGCCTTCCAGCCCACGGTATCGATGCGGCCCTTGACTTCGAGTTGCGCCTGCACTGGGGTCCACGTTGCGCCGTACCAGCGCAAGCGGACCTTTTCGCGCAGCGACAGGCCCGCGCCGTTGGCCAAGAAGTCCTCGAGCACCACTGAGTCGTAGTAGACGCTCGTCACGACGCGATCCGCAAAGCCACTGCGGAACCCGGCCCGGTGCGTGCGTACCCACGCGGCAAGGCGTGCGCCTTCCTCCGCGCGCACGAGCCATTTCACTTCGTGGCGCAGGGGGCCGGGGCGCAGCGCGGTTGCGATCGGCGCCAGCACGCTCGCGGTCCAGCCCGGCGTGATCGATGTCGGCCTCACGGCGCAACCCCGCGCGGCCCAGGTGTGGACTCGTGCAGCCGGAGCGTGTCCGAATGGGCCGCGATCGAAAGGGCGCGGGCCCGCAATGCCAAGGTCTCGCGATGCAGAACGGCAAGATCGACGCCAGGCAGCGCCCCCGCCACACGCCGGGCCAAGGCCTCCAGCCTGGCTGGCTCCCGCAGGGCTGTCGCTACCACAGTCCGTGCGGCAGCGAACGTCGTGCGGAAGGTGCCCGACGCGAGCAACCGCTCAACGAGCCGGCCGGCCGTGGCGCTGCGGCCGGTGTCCGCCGGCTGCGGTCGCACGATGGGAAGCAGGCCGACGTCACCCGACCCCAACAGCCAGCGCGCGTTCGACCAGTCCATGGCCTCGGGCAACCCGGCCGCTTCGGCGACCGCCAGCGTCAGCGCCGTCGCCGTGATGTCCACGGCCAGTTCTGGGGGCAGTTGGCCCGACGCGAGGCCAAGCAACAGCGCGCGCCCGCGCAACCAGGACGGCCCCTGGACGACGCTGCCCGCGACTCCCTCGGCGCGCGGTTCCAGGTCCGCCGGGTCGCCCCAGGTCCACGCATCGGCCGGCGCTCCCGCGACCGGGGTCGGGTCCCACCCCAGCAGGACGGCGCCGGAGCGCGTGCCAAGCGCGGCCGGCTCGGGGACTTCGACGAGGACCACGGCACCCGCGGCCTTGGCGTCGATCTCCAACAGGGCCGCCGTCGCCCGCGGAGCCGGCAATCCCATCATGCGCAGGGCTTCGGCGAGCACGCGCTCGCGCAACAGGTCGGGACGCTGCGGGTCATCGACGACGAAGCGGCGCATTCCACCTACGTCACCGGCCGCAGCGAGGTGGATGCGCAGGCGTCCCAGACCGTCGTGTCGCGTCTCGGACTCGATGCCACCGTGCAGGGCCACCTCGGCCGGAAAACTCCGACCCTCGTAGCGCAACGTCGCGGGTACGTTGCCATTGCTTCCGGCCGTGCGCCCGCCGGATTCGCGCCAGGCTTGGCGCCGGTCGCGCAACTTCTGGAGATGCTTGAACTTGAGCTCCAACCCCACGGTGGGCAGCGCCAGCGGCAGCGTGGCGACACCCGACGTGAGCCACGGGCGCCAGCGGTCCAGGGTCAGGCCCAACGCCGCGCCGGTTGCCAGGCCCAGTACGGCGGCCATCGCGAGCATGGCGCGCGCAGGTAGCGGAGCATGGAACCCACCGCTCTCGCCGCGAGTCCGGCGCAAGACCTCCATCAGATGGCCGGCAGCCGGCCCTGATCGACAAGCGTCAGGCGCACGCCCGGGAAGCGCGTCTCCAGTTCCCCGCACACGGCGTGCACGTCGGCGACGCCTCGCACGTCGACGAACCATGCGAGTTCGACGCGGCCTGGCTCGCTGTCAAAACGCCGCAGGTCGATGCGTTGGCAATGGCGCTGCAGGACCTGGTGCGCAGGCTGCACGACGGCGGCCGCAGACTCCGCGCCGACGTCGAGCGAGAAGCTCAGGTACAGGTTGCGCGCCGCGAGTCGCCGCCCGCGCAGTTGGACCAGTCCGACCATCAACGCGATCACAACCGCGCCGGCGGTGGTCGCCACGCGGTAATCGGCACCGAGTCCCAGGCCGATCGTGATCGCGAAAAACAGGTACGCAAGCTCCTCCGGCTCCTTGATCGGCGTGCGGAATCGCACGATCGACAGCGCGCCCACCAAGCCCAGCGACAACGCGAGCGACGACTTCACCACCGCGATGAGCAGCGTCGTCACGGCCGCCACGAACGGCAGCACCCGCGCCAACGCGTCGCGGCTGCCCAGCGTGAGGCCGAAGCGCCGGTAGTGGATGCCGACCATCCAGGAGAGGCCGCCGGAGATCACGATGTTGAGAACCAGTTCGGCGACATCGAGCGGCGGTTGCGCGGCGTGCACCAAGTTCAAGGGACCGACTTCGTTCATGCTCGCTCCGCAGCGGCGGGCACGCGACCAGTCGAACTCGCTGAATTCACTTCAACCAGTTCTTGGCCGACAGGACCCGAACCCACAACCTGAAGCCTGTTGGACGAGAGGCCGACACGCTCCTAGAACCGGGGCCCGATCTGGGCGATAGTCCCAGCGACTCCCCGTGGGCACCCAGATGCGCGGCCCCCTAGCCTGAGGTTGCCCATGTCCCGGCGTCGAGGCAAGCAAACTGGCAAGTCGCCTGCCCCGCCGCTCCACCCGTTGCCTGCCGCGCCACGGCCGGCGCGCCCTGGCGGTGCTCCCGCGCAGGCCCAGGCGTCTGCGTGGCGCCGCGCTCTGGCGGGCGTGCTCCGGTGGCCGCTTCGTACGCAAGCGCTTGTGAAGCAAGCGAACACCTGGCTGCGCGGCCGCCACCCCATTCTCTCCGACGCGCTGCACCGCATGGTGGTCGCCGACGTGGTGGACCGGGCCGCGGCCCTGGCGTTGTTTTGTGTGCTCGCCGCCGTGCCGACGCTTTTCGTCGGGCTGTCCGCGCTCGGCTTCGTGCTTGGCGCCGTCGATGAGGCGGGCGACGTCACCGGCGTCGATTTCGCGTTCCGCAGCCGCAGCCTCATGCGTGTCGCCGCGTGGCTCGAAGGGGCCCTGCCCGGTGTGGCCTGGCAACCGGCTGAGTTTGCCCACGCGCTCGTGCGCGACCGCACCCAGAACGGGATCGTGGGCACGATCTTCGCCGTCTCGTTGGGCCTGACCGTGTTCACCCGTATCGACGCCGCCGTGCGCGCCGTATTTGACAAGCCGGCGCGGTCGGCCCTGCGCGCCGCCGGCTTTTTCAGCGGTTTCGTGCTGCTCGCGGCCCTGCTTGCGGTGGTGGCCACGATTGCAGCCCCGCTGTCGGAATGGGCCCTGCGTGTGGCCAGCCGCAGCATGAAGCAGGCGTCGCTCGGCATCGTCGATATCGACGCCGTCGCGCTTGCCGTTGCCGCGTCGCAGGTGCTGCCGGTGGCGATCACCTTCTACGCACTGGTGCGCTGGTCGGTCGGCGACATCGGCAAACGGCGGCTTGGAGTCGTTGCGGTCGGATTCGGCGCGCTGTGGTTCCTGGGGCAGCGTGTCTTTACGGTATATGTCAAGAATGTCGTGCACATGGATGCCGTGTATGGTGCGCTCACCGGCGTCGTCGCGCTGATCATGTGGCTTTTCTATGCAAACATCGCGTTTCTCGTCGCCGTGGCCCTGCTGGCGGCGTGGGAGCGCTGCCGCACGACGCCGCACCGCAGCGGCGACAGGACATCGCCACGCCATCCTCCCCATGCCCGGTAGCAGTTGGCCGGGTCGCCAAGTTCGCGGCTGACGCCGACTCGCGGCAACGGCAAGAGGATCGACTTGTTCCCGTCGCCGTCCTAAGGTGTGCGCCTCATGCTGACTGCCGCCCTGTTCGAACTGCGCCGCACCTTCCGCTTCGAAGCCGCTCACCGGTTGCCGCACGTGGCGCCTGAGCACAAGTGTGCGCGCCTGCACGGCCACAGCTTCGAGGTCGAGGTGGTCGTCCGCGGGGCCCTCGATGCGCGGCTCGGTTGGGTCATGGATTACGCGGACCTCAAGGCCGCAGCCGGCCCAATCATTGACGAGTTGGACCACCGCTACCTCAACGAACTCGATGGCCTGACGAACCCGACGTCTGAAGTCGTCTGTGTCTGGCTCTGGCAGCGCCTCGCGCCACGCCTGACGGGACTGTACGCGCTGACGCTGCGCGAAACCTGCACGACGGCCTGTACCTACTATGGGCCGCGGGGAGGCGAAGCATGACCGCACCCACCGAACGCTTCGGCATTCGCCTCGACAAGCAGTATTTCAACTTTGGGTCCGCCCACTTTCTCATTTTTTCCGATGGCACGCGCGAAGAGCTTCACGGCCACAACTGGCAGGCCACGCTCGAACTCGACGGCGCGCTCGATTCCGGGCACGTCGTGGCGGATTTCATCGTCGTCAAGCCGATATTCAAGGCGTGTTGCGACGAGTTGGACCACCGCACGTTGCTGCCGCTCCACAATCCGCTCCTGCGCGTCGAGACCCGCGACGACGGTGTGCACGCCTGGTTTGGCGCGGACCACTGGCTGGTGCCCGCGCGCGATGTGCGACTGCTCGACCTCGCCAACACGTCGAGTGAGTTGCTCGCGCGCTGGCTGTGCGAGCGCCTTCTCGCTCGCATCGCCGCCGTGCTGCCAGCGCTGCGGATCGAGCGCGTGCTCGTCACCGTGCAGGAGTCGCCGGGGCAGTCGGCGGTGTACGAGCGCCGGGGCCCTGCGTGACGATCCGCGCTGCGGCGGGGGCGCCAGCAATGTCGTCGGGCGCGTCCGCCGCGTGGGCTGCCGGCGGCATTGCGACGGCCGCCCTCGCCTGGTACGGCGCTCCGTCGGCGTCCTGGTTGGATTCCGGCGAGTTGATCGCCGCGGCGCGCGAACTCGGCGTTGTCCATCCGCCGGGCCACCCCGCCTGGCTCTCGCTGGTTGGGCTCGCAGACGGGCTGCCGCTCGGGCCCCACATGGCTCGCGTGGCGTGGCTGAGCGCCCTGGCCTGTGGCGCCGCCGTGTTCGCGCTCGTGCACGCGGCCGGCCGTATCGATGCGGCCCCGTTGTCGCGGTGGTGGCAGGCCTTCGCCGCGATCGCACCCGGATTGCTGCTGTTGGGATGCACCTCCCTGTGGTTGGTCGGCGTGCGTGCCGAGGTCTATGCCCTGCAACTCGCGACGAACATGTGGGCGCTCGGCGCCGCGCTCGGTGCGGGGGCTGCGGCGGCGCGCGGCGAAGTCCGGCCGGCCCTCGTCGGCCTGGCAAGCTGCGGTCTGGGCCTCGCGCTCGGCCTGCTCAACCACCATTGGGTCGCTCTTTTTGCCATGCCCGCTTGTCTGGTTGCGGCCGGGCCGGCCCTGGCGCTGGCGTGGCGGCGCCACCGCAGCGTGCTGGGTGCGGCGGTGCTGGCGTGTGCATGGCTCGGCGCCGCGTACCTGGCCCTCTACTGGCGCGCCGGAGCCCCTGTCGAACTGCGTTGGGGCGACCCGACCACCTGGGCGGGGTGGTGGGACACGGTAACGGCGCGTCACTTCCAGTCCGCAGTCACTGGCTCCGCCGTGCCGGTGCGCGACAACTTCGTTGTGCTGTTCGGCATGGTCCTGAGCGACCTGGGCCCGGTGGGCGCGGCCGGCGGCCTGGGTGGGCTGGTCGTACTCGGTGTCCAGCAGCGCTGGCGCATCGTGGTCGCGCTGGCGCTGGCGATCGGCGGTGCATTGGCGACGAAGGCGCTCATGCCGATCGACACCGGCAACCCGGACGACCACGGCTACGTGCTGCTCGCGCCCGCGGCACTGGCGCTGGCGTTCGGTTGCGTGCTTCGGGCGCTCCTCGCGGCCGGGCAAGGCTGGGCGTTGCTCGCCACCGTCGCCACCGTCGGTCAACTGGCTGGGCAGGCCGGCGCCATCGCCACGGAACCTGCCTGCCAACTCGATGGCATGCGGTCGGGCGACGTCGTCGATGGCCACCTGCGCCGTACGTTGCCGCCGGGTGCGCTGTACCTGTCGAACCACTATGCGCTCGGCTTCAACGAGCAGGCTTTTCGCGTCGGCGAAGGGCGCAGGCCCGACGTGGTGGCCGCGCACTTGTCGTTCCGCACCGGAGACACCGACGGCGGGCTCGCGTTCCAGCGTGCCTGGGCTCGCGCGCACCCGCATCTGCGCGGCCTCGCGAGCGCTGCCGCGAACCTGCATCGGGCGCCCATCGGCAACGTGCTGGCCCTGGCCGAGGCACGCCCGGTCTACACGGAACAGGATGCCAGCCTGCGCATCCCGCCCGCCTACTACGGCTTCGACGGCCTGGTGCACCGCTTGCTCCCGGCGGCTGAGCGCTCCCTCGACTATGACCTTGCCGCCGAACGAGACCGCCGCGACCGCCTGTGGCGCCAGCTCTACGCGGGACTCGGGGCGAGCGCTTTCGACGACGGGCCGACGCGTGCCGTGCTGGTGTGGCAGCACGCGCTGCAAGCGGCCCATGCCCTGCGCCGCGGTTGGCCGACCGTCGCCGGCATGGAGATCGAGCGCGCGCGGCGGCTGAGCCCCGTCGATGCGACGCTCGTCCGTCTCGACGCACGGCGCGCCCAACTGGAGGCGGCATGGCAACGCGCCGATACGAAAGCGTACCTTGGCCTGTGGCAGCAATACGCCGGCATGGACTGGGAAGCGCTCACGGCCCCGCTGCATCGCTGACTGCGGAGCGCCCGACGCCGCCGACTTCGACGACCCCGCTGGCAGCCCCACCCTCGTACAGCCGGATCACGCCGCGCGACACCTCGGACGCAAACTCCACCCACACCTTGTCCCGGTCGGCACCGTCGCCTGCCACCGCGACCTCGAACGGAGTGCCACCCAGCGCGTGCAGCAAGGCCTGATGCGTCGCATCCTGCCGTTCCTCGTGTGCCGCCATCTCCGACGCATCGGCGCGGCCCGGCCGCACGACCGGCACAAGCGACTCGCCCAGCGCCAGCACGCTGAGCCGCCACGCACTCTCGGCCCAACTGCGGCGCGGCACGAACGAGGACAGTTTCTGCACGCCCCCCTTCTGCCCGAGGGCCTGGATGTCGGCGACAAAGCGATCCAGCGCGCCGAACTCGGGCAACTCCAGGGCGCCGGCTGCGCTGTGCTCGGGCGGCCCGTTCGTCCAACCCTGGAGGTCAGGCGTGTCCTGCCGATCCGGACCGTGGAGCCACTCGTACTCGGCCTCACTCAGCGCATTGTCGAGGATCAGGAAAAGCGGCTGAACCGGCACCGACACCAGCGGTCGTCCGAAATCCGCCAGTTCGTCGACGTCGCAGCGCATCAGAAAGCCGGTCACGTCCGTCATCGACAGCCCGCTGGAGCCGAGTTGGATGCGCTTCTGCTGCAGGTCACCGATCGCGCGCTGCAGCACGGCCTGCCATTGGTGCAACTCCCCGAGCGCGGCGCCGACCGACTGGGCCGCGCGATAGCAGGCGTCGTCGGCCAGATCGAGCGACTCCACGCATGCCCGCGCCCGCCGGGCCCACGCCAGGTTGCGATCGATGCGGTCGCGCGCTTCCAGCACCCTCACTTCGGAGTGCGACCGCACCGAGCCCTCGGCATCGTCGACGATGCGGCGCAGGTTGTGGTGGAGGTGCTTGAGCGCGGGTGTCGCCTCCTGTCCGAGATCGCGGGACAACTCGACGTTCAGCACGCCGAGCGCAAGATCGCCCGCCTCCGGCTGGATGCCGAGCACGCGCCCGACGATCGCGTAGAGCGCCTCGCCTCGATCGGTCAGCCGCACCTGGGCATCGACGACCTCGAGCCAGCCGCCCTTGCGCAACGAGCGCAGCACGGCCGCGCGGGCCTCGGGCAACAACCACGCAAAGTGGCGCGCGATCGCGTCGGTATCCCAGCGCGTGCGGTCCGACGACGCAAGTTCGGTGAGCACGGCCATGCGCACCGCGAAGTGAGCCTCGCCCAACCGCACGAGGTCGCGCAGAAGCGCAAAGTACGGCATGCCCGCCTGAGCCTGCTGCAGCGATGGCACGCTGGCCGCATCGAACTCGGGTGCCAACAACTCCGCCAACGCCGCGGCGGGCAGTTCCGGCTCGGGCTCGCCCGTGTCGCGGGCCGAAAGCGTTGGACCTGAGCGAGGGTCGGTCATGGCGGCGCAGTGTGCCACGGGGGGCGACCGCCGGCTACATCCGACGGCGCGCGCCTACCACTCGTTGGCGCCCCAGTCGCCGGGCACGGCGTGCAGGCGTACCTGGCTCTCGGTCACCGCGAGGGGCAGGCGGTCGGCACCTACCGCCGGCTGGCTGAAACACTCCCCGTCGAGCGTGTACGGCCCAAAAAGGTCGAGACGTCGGGCCACCGGGAAATCGTCGACGCCGGGCGCGCCTCCTTCGGACATCAGCGCGGGAATGAGGCGCACGAAACGCGGCGGGTCGGTCTCCCACACCACGCGCACCGCAAAACCGGGCGCGTGCAGCGGGCGCCGGATGCTGCGCGCCGAACCGACCGCCAACGTCAGGTCCACGGTGCTGGCCACCACGCCCGAGTAGCGATCGTAGCGCCGGCCATCGACGGTGAGCGGCGTGGTGTAGGGGCCGAGCTTCCACGCCTCGCGGTCCCACAGGGCCGAGCCGAACGTTGCGCCGCGCGTGAGTTCGAACAGGAAGCGCGCCAATCCCACGTAGCCCGCGCCAAAGCGGCCATACAATTCGAGGGCGTGAAAGGCGGCCTCTGAGCCGAACACAAAGCCGTGGCGCCGCGTGCCCGGCAATTGCGTGCCGTCGGGCGCAGTCCAAGCGGCCTCCATCAGAGGCAGGCGCCGGGCGGGCACCCGGCTCAGCGGGGCACCGCCAAAATCGCGCAGGAAGCGCCCCAACGTCCGCTGCGGCGGGCCGTGAATCTGCGTCGTGCGGCCGACGATGTTGAGCGTGCCGCCGTTCAGGATCAGGATGCGCGGCAGCGGCGGCCGCACGCCGGTCGCGACTTCGGCCTCGTGGCTCAGTTCCAGCAGCGCATTGACCGCATGGTGAAGCGTGCCGTCGCCGCCGCACACCGCGATGACGTTGGCGCGCCGCCCGCACAGCAACCACGCCAGCGCCCGCCGCACGCTCGCCAGGTCCGGCGTCTCGACCCAACCGTCGCGCCCACCCACCAGCGCGCCGAGTTCCTGCCGCACGCCGGACCGCACCAGCCGCCGCGCCCGTGGATTCAAGAGCAATCCGACGCACACGCGGGCCGACTCCGCGCAGGCCGCAACGCGCGCGGCAACCCCGGTCGGCGACAGCGCCAGGCGAAGTGGATCGTCGCTCGGCATCGTGCGTCTGAACTCCCCCAGGCCGCGCACCATGCCGCCGCGGGGCCGCCGGGGTCAATCAGCGCCCCCGGCGCAGGCGTGGCGGCGGTGCCGAGGTGCGCGGACTCCCGAGCGATTCCGCCGCGGCGGCCGTCGCCTTGTTGCGCCCCGGGTCGCATGCTAGCATGGCCACCTTGTCGTCGCCGTGGACTCGCCCGGCCATTGCAGGAGACCATCGCTTCGATGCTCAAGCTGTCCATCCAAGATCACGAGGGGCGCAGCACGATCATCCCGCTGTCTGACGGCGAGCTCAGCATCGGCCGCGACGAAGCGAATTCGATCTGCTTGACTGACCGCAACGTGTCGCGTCAGCACGCCCGCATCACGACGCGCGGCAAGAACGTGTGGATCGAGAACGTCGCTGCGACCTACGGCACGAGATTCAACAGCTTGCTGCTGCGCGAGAAAGCCGAGGTCAAGCCCGGCGACGTCGTGATGGTCGGCGACTACTCGCTCGAACTGCTGTCCGACGAGGTCAAGCGCGACAACGCGTTGGTCGATCCGGTCGCAACGCCTGGGAAACCGGCGAGCGCCCCGCCCGCTCCCAAGGGCAAGAGCGGCAGCAGCGACACGGCGATCGTCGATCTGGCCCAGATGGCATCGCTGATGACGGACGAAAGGCCCGCCGCATCCTCGACGATCATGGAGGCGGCGCAGCCCCGGCTGGTCGTCGAGTCCGAGAACCTGCGCGGCCTCGAACTGCGCGTCTCCAAGACGCCGATCGTAATCGGGCGCACGCGCGAGTCGGCCGACCTCGTCATCGACCACAAGTCGATTTCGAAGGAGCACGCCCGCCTGACCCGGCAGGGCGACGGCAGCTGGCTCGTGCTTGATCTGGGCTCGGCGAACGGCATCAAGGTCAATGGAGAGCCCTTTGCGAAATGCGCGATCTCCAGCGGCGATCGGCTGGAACTGGGCCACGTCGCGCTCCGCTTTCTGGCGCCCGGGGCGAAAGCGCCCGCGCTGGCCGGCGAGAGCAAGGGCGGTCGGGGCGGAGCCGGGATGCTCATCGCGGTCGTCGCGGTCGTCGTTGTCGTCGTGGGCGCAGCGGCCGTGTTCCTGCTGACGCGCGACAAGGGCAAGGAAGACGACGGCGGCGAGGCACCGCCGAAGGGTTCGTCGGCAAAAGACAAGGGCTCGAACGCCAAGGGCGGAGGCGCGGGCGACGACCACGCTGGCGGCGAAGGCGCGGGCGCCGGCAACGAGGGCAATTCGGGCACCAACGAGGGTGCTGGCAGCGCCGCGCCGGTCGCCGACGTGTCCGAGTCCATCCTCAGCGCGACGAAGCTGCGCCAGTCCGGGTTGCTTGACGAGGCGCTCAGCGTGCTGAAGCAAGCAGAGGCGTCGAACGCCGGCAACGCCAAGCTCGGGCTGGAAATCCGCAAGGTCGAGAACGAACTTGGCCGCAAGGGCGAACTCGCGAAGTTGCAGGAACAGTTGGACTCCGATCCAAAGGGCGTCCTCGCGAAGGCGACCGACCTGCGCGACCAGTTGGAAGCCGGGTCGAGTCTCCGCGGTGAGGCCGAGAAACTGATCGCCGCTGCGGGCGGGGCCATCGACGAGAAGAAAGCTGCGCCGCGGGCTGCTGTGGGGCCCCGGACAGCCCCTGCACCGCGCGAGGCTCCCCGCTCTGCGGAGCCGCGCGCCGCACCGCAACCCAAAGCGACACCTGAGCCGAAGGCCGCGCCGGAGCCAAAGGCGATACCTGAGCCCACCGCCGCGAAATCGGGTGCCGACCTGTACAAGGAGGGACGCGACAAGATGGTGGGCGGCGATCAGGACGGCGCGCTGGCCTCGTTCAAGGCGGCCGCCTCGGCCGGATTTGGCAAGGCTCACGGTCAGTTGGCGCGCATCCACTTCGCCAAGGGCGACAAGGGCGCCTGCGCCAAGCACGCGAAAGCTTACATCGACAAATACCCCGATGCCGGCGATGCCCAGGCAATTCAGGGCCTCGCGGAGAAGTGTGCGAACTAGCACGAAAATGTGCGTCGCCACGCGAAGTGTCCGGGTTGCCGTTTGCCGCGCGCGGCGCGCAAGCTTGGCGTTGCTCCCGTAGCTGCTTCACCCATGCGCGACCCCCTCCACGATGCGGCCCGCACCGCCGTCGACCCCGCCATGGCGCGGCGGCTGGCATTGGAATTGTTCGTCGCGGGCTATGAGGGCACGCACCTGCCCGAATCCTATGCGCTAATGCTCGAGCAAGGCCTGGCCGGCGTCATCCTTTTCAAGCGCAACTTCGCGTTCGATGCAGATGGCGCGATCGACGTGGTGGCGCTCACAGCTCACACGGGGGCCGTGCAGGCTGCGGCGGCCCGCGGGAGCGCGCGCGAGTTTCCTGTCGTGTGTTCGATCGACCAGGAAGGCGGCGCAGTGCAGCGACTGCGGCGCCCCTTTTCCGAATGGCCGACGATGCGAGACGTCGGCGATCGCGGCGACCCACGCCTCGCCTATGCCGTGGGCGCCGCCATCGGGCGCGAGTGCCTTGCCGCCGGCTTCAACGTCGACTACGCGCCTGTGCTCGACATCGACACGAACCCGAACAACCCCATCATCGGGCGGCGCGCTTTTGGCCGGGACGCGGAGACCGTGGTACGCATGGCCGGCGCGTTCCTGGACGGGCTGCAGAGCGCAGGAGTGCTCGGCTGCGGCAAGCACTTTCCCGGTCACGGCGACACCGACGCCGACAGCCACCTGACCTTGCCGGTACTGACGCACGACCTGGCGCGCCTGGAGGCCGTTGAACTGGTGCCGTTTCGCGCTCTTGCCAATCGAATGCACCTGGTGATGACGGCGCACGTGCTGTATCCCGCGCTCGACAGCAACCTGCCGGCCACCCTGTCGCCGCACGTGCTCGGTCCGCTGCTGCGCGCCCACTGCGGTTTCTCGGGGGTCATCGTCAGCGACGACTTGGAAATGAAGGGGGTTGCCGACGTGTTGGATCCAGGCGGCTGTGTCCGCGCGGGGCTGGCGGCAGGCGTGGACCTCTTTCTGGTGTGTTCCAAGCGCGACGTACTCGAAGCGGGTCTCACTGCGGCGGCCGAGGTGTTCGAGGCCCCGATCGATGACCCGGCGCGGCTGTGTGCCCTGGCTGCCGTTCGCCGCGTGCGGGGGATGCGCGCCCGTCTCCAGCGACCGGCGCCGTCTCCCGCAGCCGTGGCCTATGCGCTCGCCTCGCCGGCTACGCGTTCCTTGCGGGAGGTGGACCTTGCTGGCACCCTGTCGTGATAGCGGGCTGCACCGCCAGATGGTCTACTCCGGCATGATCGGTCCCCCCACAGCGTCGCGCGAACCTTCTGGGCTTCGTTGGCAGGCAGAGCGCGGTCGGCACCCTGCGGGTCGGTTCTCGTGCAATGGGCTTGCGGCTGCCGCGTGCGTGCTGGCGATCGCGTGCTTCGTTGTCGGCGTGGGTGGCTGCAGGCGCAGTGCAGAGCCCGCAACGGAAGCCGTCGTTGCGGGAGCGCGCGCTGCGGCACCGGCGCCAGCGTCACCCCGCGCACCGCTCGCGGGCGAGGACGACCCTGCGCCGTTGGTGGGTGCCCCAGGCGCTGGGGTTGCGGCCCGGCAAACCGAACCCGGAGAGCAAGCCGCGCCGGACGAAGGAGGCGACCAGACCGCGTCGGCGGGGCCCGCTGGCCAAGCGCAAGACGTTGCGGACGACGACGACGACGACGACGACGACGACGAAGGCGACTCCGACCACTGGTCGAAGGTACCGTTCGACGTGCACAACTTCGACGAAGTGCTCGACTACGTTGCGACGAACTACATCGACGCCGTGCCCGACCGCAAGCGCGCCTGGGTCGAGGCGGCGAACTTCGCGTTGCTGACGCTCGACCCGGCCGAGGAGCTCGTGCCGGCGGCATTCCACAAGGTGCGCGCCGGCCACATCGACGAAGAAGGGCGGCTCGACGGGCGCAAGGAGCCGTTTTCCTGTGGCGGCGAGGTCGCCCAAGGCATCCTGCTGCACCACGTTCCGTCCGACGACTACGTCAAGGCCCGGCGGCCCGCTCGCAAGAAAGGTCGTCTTTCCAATGAGGAAGTGCTGGCGCTGCGGGCAAAGATCCAGGATCGCAACACCGCCTTGAACGACGCGTGGGCGGCGCTGCCATTCGGCCGGCCGCAGTTCGATTGCGTAATGACGCGCGTGCAGCAGGCCATCCAGCAGTACCACGCGCGCAAGAAGGCTGGGTTGCCGCCGTTGATCGACGACCCCGTGAGCCCGTCCCCGACCACGGCGCCGGCTGAACTGAAATTGGCGCCGGCCCCGGGCAAGAATACGGGCGGCGGCAAGGGTTCTCAAAACGCCAAAGGCACGCCAGAACCGAAGACTGCGGCCAACAAATTGAAAGACACGCCTTCTGCGGAGTCGCGTGCCTTGCCGGTCCCGCCCGATTCCGCAGCCGCACCCCGTCCAGACGCCAAGCCGGCTCCGGAAGCCAAGAACCCCAAAGACGCCCCGCGCGCACCGACCGCCGACCGAGCGTGGGTTTCTGCGGCGACCGGCTACCTCTACGCGCTGGACCCTCACTCTGCGATCGTCTTGCGCGAGACCTGGGACAAGGCGACGGCCCAAACGCAGGACAACAGCTTCGAGGGCATCGGTGCCGTGCTCACCCAGCGCGAAGACTCCACCATCGTCGAGAATCCCATGGAGGGGCGGCCCGCGTGGCGCGCCGGCGTGCGTGCAGGCGACATCATCCACAAGGTCGATGGGACCGACGTCGGCGGGTGGCTGCTGACGAAGGTGGTGAAGATGATTCGCGGCAAGAAGGGCACCACCGTGGTGCTGACCATCAGTCGCGAGTCGGACCCCGATCCGCGCGCCGTGGCGATCGTTCGCGAGCACATCGAAATCAAGAACGTCGACGGTGAGCTGCTCAAGGAGCATCCCGGCGTCGCGCACGTAAAGATGGCCGGCTTCATTCCGAAAAGCACATCCGACTTGCGCGACATGCTGAAGCGGCTCGAAGGCCAGGCGCCGGGCGGCAAGCTTACCGGTATCGTCCTCGACCTGCGCAACAACGCCGGCGGGTTGCTGAACAAGGCGATCGAGGTTGCAGACTTGTTCCTGACGTCGGGGCGCATCGTCAGCGTCAAGTCGCGCAAGAAGGCTGAGGAGGTGCACGAAGGGTCCTGGTCGCCGTCCGACTGGTCTGAACCGCTCGTCGTGCTGGTCAACGATGGGTCGGCATCGGCCTCCGAGATCGTCGCGTCGGCAATCCAGGACAACCGACGCGGGCTCGTAGTCGGGTCGCGCACATTCGGCAAAGCATCCGTGCAGACGCTTTTCGAACCCACGCTGCACCAGGACTACTACATCAAGCTGACGGTGGCGCGGTACTATGCGCCGTCGGGTCAGACCATCCAGGTCATCGGCGTGAATCCCGACGCTGAGATCGCGCCGGCCGTCGATGGCAAGTTGCCGGTCGGCATGCGCGAAGAGAACCTGAACAACCACCTGGTGCCGATCGTCGGCACGGCACAGTCGCCGTGGGCGGCGCAACTGCCCGCGCTCCAGAAGTGTGTCACCGACACGGGCCTGGCCGTCACGACCGCGACGCGCGAGAAGAACCCGCAAATTCATCCTGATTTTCAGCTGTTACGCGCTGCCGACTACGTTTCGTGCCTGGGCCGGTTGCGCCCTGCCACGCGCTGATTCGCGCCGAATCTGGGCCGACCTCGCGCGGCCACAGCGGATCGGACTTCGCGGTGCCTGCGGCCGCTGCAAGGAGCCCCGTGCCTGACGCCCCCTCGCCCTCTTCCGCAGAGGCCGCCGCAGTCGGTTCCCTCGTCGCCGCGCTGCGGTCGCTCGAAGCCCGTGTGGCCGCGCTGGAAGCGGCCGCTGGTGTTGCCCGGGCATCCGCCGCTGTGGCTGCGCCCGTGCCGACGGCCGCCGCCGAGCCACTGACGGTCGCGGCCGCCGGCGAGGCCCCGACGCAAGCTGCCGGCCCGTACGCACCGCCCGGCCGCAGCGCCGACCCGATGGCTGACGTGCGCGCGGTGCTGCGCGCCATGTTCGATCTCGCACTGCACACGACGATCACTGACTCGGCCAACCTTGAACAGTCGTTCGAGCAGTTCAAGGAACTCGTACACTCCGAGCGCAAGGGCTCGCCGCTGCTGAACCAGGAACTGCTGCGCTACAAGTTCTTCCCGCTGTGCGAGCGTGCGCGCTCGTACCTTGCGCGTGCCGACGACCCAGCCAGCTTCGAGATCGACAAGACCACCCCCGATCGCGTCGATGGCAACACGTTCGCGGTGCGGGTGTTCCTCAAGGCCGACCGCCGCATGCCGCCGCCGATTGCACTCAAGCGCGACGAGCGGGTCGGCGGGGCGTTCCGGATCGAAAACTCCTCGCTGTAGCGTCGCGAAACCGCCCCAGGGCGAGTCCGCCGGTTTGCCGTGCATCGAATTCGCCCTTGACGCCCGGATGGCGGTCAGGTACAAAGCCGCCCGCCTCCGGCGCCATAGCCAAGCTGGTAAGGCAGAGGACTGCAAATCCTCCATCCCCGGTTCAAGTCCGGGTGGCGCCTCTGGGACGACGGACCTGACCTCCACGTGGTGGGTCCGCTTTCTAGGAACGAGACAGGGCCGACCGCGTACGCAACCGTTAGATTCTCGACAGACGAATTGAATTCCCGACCGACGAACCGAGTTTCCGACCGACGAATTGAGTTCACGACCGACGAATCCTGACCCAACGCGTGCACTTGACCTGGCCTTCGTTCCTCCCGCTCCCGACCTTCGGGAGGGCGCGCAGCACTTGCTGTGCACCCGTTGCGGTTGCCTTCGGGCAGCCCGACCGAAGGCCCCGGGGCGTCCTCCGCACAGCATCGCCGAGGATCGCGCAAGCGGGTGCATCCGACCGCCTGCGCAGGTGCGCTTGGCGACGAAGACACGGCCCCTCCGAAGGCATTCGGGGGCTCCGGCGCAGTGCCGATTGCGGGCAACGCCGGGGTGGGTCGAATGACGGCAACGCCGGGATGGGCCGGTTGAGGGCAACGCCGAGATGGCGACGGATCGAGAAAATGTCCCTGCGCGCAGCAAGGTCCCTGCCAGCAGTGCGTTCCAGGGGCGGATCGAGGGGATCGTGCGTCCGCTGGTGGCAGCGGCGAACCTGGACCTCGTCGCGCTCCACGTGCGGTCGGGTTCGCGCGGCGTCGTGCGCCTTGTGCTGGCGATCGACCGGTTGCCGGGTGCCGGGGCCATCAGCCTCGATGACTGTGCCGCCGTCTCGCGCAAGCTGGCGGCCGTGCTCGACGCTGAGGAGCGCGCGGTGCCGGACTATGAACTCGAAGTGTCGAGCCCGGGCATGAACCGGCCGCTGCGCCACGAGGCCGACTACCTGCGGTTTGTCGGCACGACTGCAAAGTTCGCCGTGGAGCCCGCGGGCGAACCGCGCGAGACGGTGGTCGGGCGCATCGCCAAGGTGGGCGATGGCCTGGTGACCGTCGAACAGGGCAAGGACCGCACGCGCACGTTCGCGTGTGGCACCATCCAGGCTGCGACGCTGCAGCCGACGATCGAGCAGTGGCAGACGATCGGTGATCGCCTGCGCAGCGAGAGCAAGCCGGCAGACGTGTCAGAGGGCTGACACGCCGGACCGGGAATCGGGGCGGCTCATTCCCGCGCCGAACGTTCCCCGGCGGGGCCGCCCGTCGGGAGAGTTCTTGTACAGCGGGCAGCGCCCGCGGGAGCACGCGCCATGGTGCAGCAGGGAGTCCGGTAATGTTCGGAAATCTGAACACGACCATCGACCAGGTGTCGAAGGAAAAGAGCATCGACAAGAAGGTGCTCGTGGACGCGCTTGAACAGGGAATCCTGTCGGCCGCGAAGAAAACCTTCGGCCAGGGCCGCAACATGGAGGCCAAGTTCAACGAAGAGACGGGCGACGTGGAGCTCATGCTCTACATGCTCGTCGTCGAGGACGACGCCGAACAGCAACACGAACGCGAGATGCCCCTGTTCAAGGGGCGCCTCATCGACACCGAGGTGCAGGCGGGCGACGAACTCGGCTTCCAGATCTTCTACCTCGACAAGGACCGCGCGTCAGCGGAGGCCGAAGACCGCAAGTACGGAGAAATCCTTGGCATCAAGACCGCCCGCCAGCAGTTCGGCCGCATCGCCGCCATGACTGCCAAGCAGGTGATCATGCAGCGTGTGCGCGACGCTGAGCGCGACGTCATCTTCAACGAGTACAAGGACCGCAAGGGCGAACTCGTTACCGGCATCACGCGCCGGTTCGAGCGCGGCAACGTGATCGTCGATCTCGGCCGTGCCGAAGCGGTGCTGCCTGTGCGCGAGCAGATGTTCCGCGAGAGCTACCGCGCCGGCGACCGCGTGCAGGCCTACGTCAAGGAGATCAAGCGCGACGCCAAGGGGCCGCAGGTGGTGTTGAGCCGCACGGACTCGCGCCTCATCGAGAAGCTGTTCGAGCTCGAGGTGCCGGAGATCTATGAGGGCATCGTCAAGATCATGGCCGTCGCGCGCGAACCGGGCGAGCGGGCGAAGATCGCGGTGGCGTCGAAAGACAGCGACGTCGATCCGGTCGGCGCTTGCGTCGGCATGAAGGGCAGCCGCGTGCAGGCCGTCGTGCAGGAACTGCGCGGCGAGAAGATCGACATCGTACCGTGGAGCCCCGACATCGCGAAGTTCGTGTGCAACGCGATCCAGCCGGCCGAGGTGAGCCGCGTGCTCATCGACGAGGACAACCAGACCATCGAACTCATCGTGCCCGACGACCAACTCTCGCTCGCCATCGGGCGGCGCGGGCAGAACGTGCGGTTGGCGTCGAAGCTGGTCGGGTGGAAGATCGAAATCCAGTCTGAGGGCAAGATCGAGGACATGAAGAAGCACCTCGGCGAGGCGCTCATCGTCGTGCCGGGCTTGGACGAGTCGCTGATCAGCTACCTGTTCAAGCTGGGCTACCACAGCCCGGAGAACCTGCTGAACGCGCATACCGAAGACCTGTCCGGCATCCCGGGCATTTCTGAGGAAATGGCGATGCAGATCCAGCAGATCGCTCACGAGGTCAAGAAGGTCCGCGACGAGGTGGCCCGCCTGGCCAAGGAAGCGGCAATGCTCGCGGCCCAACAGGCGGCGGCGCTGGCGGCCCTGCCACCGGCCAACGTCATGTCGGCTGCGGCGGGCGCGGCTGAGTTTCTGGCGACCTCGGTAGAGGGGACGAGCGCATCCGACGTTGAATCGGCTGCCGAGTCGGGTGAGTCGGTCGCGGTCCAGGGCGACGAGGCCGTGGACGCGTCGGCCGAGCCGGGGGCAACGGACGGGCCCGGGGAGCCCGGTGCGGGTGAGGTGGCGAGCGCCGCCTTGCTGGCACCCGCCCTGTGACGCGGGGAGCGTCGTGACGAACGGCGCGTCCGGGCCGCTGCGCACCTGTGTCGGGTGCCGCCAGCGCCGGCCGCCGGCAGAGTTGATTCGGGTGAAGCCTGCGGGCGACACCCTGCGCGTGACACGCATCGCCGGCGTGGGCGCGCATGAGCAAACGGGCGGTAGTGTCGTGGAGGAGGCAGGTCGGGGTACGGGTCGCGGGGCCAGTGTGTGCCCCGCCGTGCGTTGCGCGGAGCGGGCCGTTGACGCCCTGCTGCGCGGGCGCGGAGGGCGCAAGCGCGCGGGCCGCAAGGACGCAGTCGACGGGAGCCCTCCCGGCGGCGGCGGCGGCGCCCACACGCAGCGACTTGGCACGTCGGGGCGAGCGGTCCTGGAGGCCGCACGCTCCCTGCTCGAGCAGGCCGTGGCGCGCCGGATTGGCGGGCTGCGGCGGCGCGGGCTCGACCCGACCGCCGATGCCGCGATGCGTGCCGCCCTGGCGATGCAGGGGCGCCTCGACGAGGCGCTCGCAGCGGAGAGGCGCAGGTCCTGACAGGCCCGCGCAGGAGTGTTCATCTTGGCTACCCTTCGCGTTCCTGACCTCGCTAAAGAACTCGGCATTTCAGATCGGGACCTGCTCAAGCGGGCCGCCGACGCCGGCATGGTGCTCTCTTCCTTCGGCCGCCTGCAGGACGATCAGGTCGCCCGGCTGAAGCAGTTGCTGGCCCCCGTGCGCCCCGCGCTGCGGCCCATCGACGCCAAGACGGCGGCAGTCAGCGGTGTCCCCGACGCCCGAGGTGGGGTCGTGCGGCGCCGCGCGGTCGTGGCGCCGGGCGAAGCGGGCGACAACGGCACGCCTGCTCCCGGGGCAACGCCAGTTCCGTTGCCAGCCGCGGTGGCGAGCACGCCCGCCCCTGCTCCCGTGCCGGTTGCGGTAGCCCGCCCCGCCGTGGTGCCCGCGCCTGTGCTGCGCGACGACCGGCCGCGCTTGCGCCGCATCAAGGCCGAAGACCTCGACGGCCAGACGCAGCCGCTGGGCGACCGGGTCGATGCGCCGGCCGGTGGCATCGACGAGCCCGTCGCGCCACCGGAGGCGACGCCAGTCGCTGAGCTCCCAGTCGCTGTCGAGGCATCCGCAGAGGGCGAGGCGATCCGGGCCGCAGAGCCCGCGCCGGAGCCCGCAGCCGGTTCAGGCCACGCGCCGCTTGTCGAATCCGAGGCGGCTTCCGAGGCGCCCATTCTCGCAGATCGCCCCGCGGCGGTGGTGGCTACGGCCGCCGTGCCCACGCCGGTGGCTGTCGCGCCTGCCGCAGTGGCCGTTGTCGAAGCGATCGAGGCCCGCAAGGACGCGGCCCCGATGGCGCTGGCCGAGATCGGCAAAGCACTCGTGACGCCGTCCGCGCTGCCCAGCCACAGCAAGGTGCCGCGCCTGACCCGGATGAAGATGCCGGAGCAGTTGGTCAACATCCCCAAGGCGACGCCGCGGCCCCCGGCCCCGGAGCCCGCTCCCGTCGTCGCGCCGGCGCCCGGAGTCACCGCTCCCGATGCGCCCGTCGGCCTGCGCACGGGTCGCGACGAGCGCCCAGTCGATGATTCGAAAGGCCGCGGCCGCAAGCTCATCTACGACCGCCGCCGCGACGCGATGTCGACCGCTGGCGACGTGCGGGTGCGCGGAAAGAAGCGCGGCAAGGTAAAGGTCGCGCCCGTCATGGCGGCCGCGACCAAGGCTGAGAAGCGCCACTTGCGCATCGAAGACACCGTCACGGTGGCCAACCTCGCCCACCAACTGTCCGTCAAGGCGACCGAGGTCATCCGCAAGCTGTTCGATCTCGGCATCCTGGCGACCGTCAACCATCCGCTCGACATCGACACTGTCGAACTGATCGCGACGGACTTCGGCTTCACGGTCGAAAACGTCGGCTTCGACCTCGACCAGTACCTGCAGAAGCCCGAAGACGTGAAGGGCGAGGAGACCCCGCGTTCTCCCGTCGTCACGGTGATGGGCCACGTCGACCATGGCAAGACATCGCTGCTCGACGCGATCCGCAAGACGCATACGGCGGCCAAGGAAGCCGGCGGCATCACCCAGCACATCGGCGCATACGTCGCCGAGCTCGCAAACCGCGGGCGCGTCGTGTTCCTCGACACCCCGGGCCACGAAGCCTTCACGGCCATGCGGGCGCGCGGCGCCAAGGCCACCGACGTCATCGTGCTCGTGGTCGCCGCAGACGATGGCGTCATGCCGCAGACCATCGAGGCGGTCAACCACGCCAAGGCGGCGCAAGTGCCCGTGATCGTAGCGGTCAACAAGGTCGACAAGCCTGGCGCCGATACCGAGAAGGTGCGCCGCGAGTTGGCCGAGCACGGCATCGTCAGCGAAGAGTGGGGCGGCGAGGTCACGTTCTGCGAAGTGTCGGCCAAAACGGGCAAGGGCATCGACCACCTGCTCGAGATGCTTGCACTGCAATCCGACGTGCTGGAACTCAAGGCGAACGCGAAGTGCGACGCCAAGGGCCTCGTCATCGAGTCGCGCCTCGAGAAGGGGCGCGGGCCGGTGGCGACGTTGCTAGTCCAGCACGGCACGCTCAAGAAGGGCCAGTACATCGTGTCGGGTACGCAGTTCTGCCGCGTGCGCCTCATGCTCGACCACACGGGCCGCACGCTCGAAGACGCCGGGCCGGCGACGCCTGCCGAAATCATCGGCTTTGAGAGCGTGACAACCGCCGGCGACGAGTTCTACGTCGTGGCCGACGAAAAGAAGGCCAAGGCGATCGTCGAGCACCGCATCGAGAAGCTGCGCGAGAAAGAAGCACTCAAGACGTCGCGGCGCTCGATCGAAGACATGCTCCACAGCGCGACGCAAGTCGGCAGCGAGCAGAAGGAACTGTGTCTCATCATCAAGGCCGATGTGCACGGCTCGGCGGAAGCGCTCAAGGCGGCCCTGTCGCGCATCGAGCACGAAGAGGTCAAGGTGCGCGTGCTGCATTCGGCGGTCGGCGGCGTGACGGAGTCGGACATCAACCTGTCGGCGACGGCGAAGGGCGTTATCGTTGCGTTCAACGTCAAGCCCGAAGCGAAGGGCAAGCGGCTGGCCGACGAACTCGGCGTGCAGATCCGGCAATACTCGGTCATCTACGACGCGATCGACGACGTCACCAGCCTGCTCGAAGGCATGCTCACGCCGATCGTCGAAGAGGTCGTGCTGGGCCATGCCGAGGTGCGCAACCTGTTCAACGTGCCCAAGCTTGGGGCGATCGCCGGCTGCAACGTCACCGACGGCAAGCTCGAACGTGGCACGCGGCTGCGGCTGTGGCGCGGCAAGGAACTGGCGTGGGAGGGCGATTTCGCCTCGCTCAAGCGCTTCAAGGACGACGTCAAGGAAGTTACGCAGGGTTACGACTGCGGCGTCGGCCTGGTCGGCTATGCGAAGGTGGCGGTCGGCGACAAGCTGGAGTGCTACGAGATCAAGAAGACGCCGCGCAAGCTGACTACCGGCCCGAGCCGGCCCGTGCGGGACTCCGCGGCCTAGACACCCACCGCCGGAGCCTCAGGCGATTCTCCCTGGACCCACGCCCATGCGTCGCCAGCCCACTTTCACGCGCGCCGACCGCCTCGAACACCTGATGGCGGATGAGGTCGAGCGGTTGCTCGCCTACGAGGCGCGGAGTCCGCTGGTGCGGCACGTCAAGGTCGTTCACGCCGAACTGTCGGGCGACCTGGGCTTTCTGCGCGTCCAGTACATCGTCCAGCCCGGTGGCGAAGCGACGCCGGAACTACAGGAAGCCCTCGAACGCAGCGCATCGTGGGTGGGGCGCACGCTGGCGGAGTCGCTGCAACTGCGCAAGGCGGTCGATGTCGCGTTCCGGTTCGATCGGGAGGCGATGCGGCTGCACAAGGTCCAGGCGCTGCTCGCGGCGGAAGCGGCCCGGGCTGCCGATCGCGTCACGGTGAGCGTCGGGCCGGACCTCGACGCCGTGCTGTCAGGACCCGGAACCGGCACCGCGGCGGACACGGGCGCCGATGGGGAAACCTAGACCTCCCGCCCGGATTCACGGCGTGGTCGCCCTCGACAAGCCGGCCGGCCTGACTTCGCGGGTGGCGCTGGACCGGGCGGCGCGCTGCCTCGGCGAGAAGCGCTGCGGGCACGCCGGCACCCTGGACCCGATGGCGACGGGCGTGCTGCTGCTGGCGTTTGGCGAGGCCACCAAGGCCGTGTCGGCGTGGATGGCGGCGCCCAAGGCCTACACAGCGGTCGTACGCTTTGGCGCGGCGACGGCGACCGACGACAGCGAAGGCGCACCGATTCGCCGGGCGCCGGTACCTGCGGCGTTCACCGTGGCCGCGGTGCAGGCGGTCCTCGACGGGTGGATCGGCTGGTTCGACCAGTTGGCGCCGCAGGTGACCGCGCTGCATCAGGATGGCGAGCGCGACCATGTCCGGGTGCGCCGGGGCGAGCACGTCGAGCGGCCAGCGCGGCGCGTGCGCCTGGATGCCGCCCACGTGCTTGCGCTCGACGGGAACGACGCGACACTCGACATCCTCTGCGGAGCCGGGTTCTACGTGCGGGCCTTGGCGCGCGACCTTGGCGAGGCGCTGGGTTCGGCGGCGCACTTGGCCGGGCTGCGGCGTACGCAGGCGGGCGGCTTCGTGGCGGCCGAAACGGTGACGTTGGCGCAACTGCAGGCAGACACCCCAGCCGCTGCCCTGGAGCGTGTGGTCCCCATGGTCGAGGCGATGGGACGCGTGCTGCCGATCGTGTCGATCGACGCGGCGACGGCGACGGCCCTGTGCGATGGCAAGCACCCGCCGATTCCCACGGTCCAGGAGGGGATCCACCTGATCGTGAGCGACGGCGTGCCGGTGTGCCTTGCCGAGCCCGATCCAGGGCGAGGGCTGGGGTGCGTGGCGATCCTGCGGGGATTCCATTTTCCAGTTGACGCCGAGCACCCCCGAGAGTAGAAACCCCGCCCGCTCGTCGGCAGGCGCTCCCCGCCGGTTTCGCCGCGAGCCAAGAGGAACGCCATGGCCAACCACGCCTCCGCGCTCAAGCGCGCCCGCCAGAACACCAAGACTCGCGACCAGAATCGCTCGGCTCGCGCCGCCACGCGCACGCACGTTAAGGCGTTCGTCACCGCGCTCGAAGAGGGCAACGGGGCCGCCGCGCTGCCGATCGTCACGGCCAAGCTCGCCAAGGCTGCGTCGCGCGGGGTTATCCCGAAGAAGCGCGCGGCGCGCAAGACGAGCCGGCTGGCCAAGAAGCTCAGCGCCACCAAGTAGGCCGCTCGGTACACCCGGCGCGCTGTACTCTGCGCCCGACCCGGCCCGGCCCGCGCCCTGTGCCCTTCATGGGTGCCGGCCCGCGCCCTGTGCCCTTCATGGGTGCCCGCCCGCCCCCTGCGCTCTTGTTGGTGACCAGTTCGCGCCCTGCGCTTGGCGCAGTGGATCAGGAGTCTGCCGTGCCGTTTCTCGATGACGCCGCCCGTGCCGCCCTCAAGGATGCCGAGCCGGGCCTCGAACTGATTCAATACTGGAAGAAGGCCGCCGCCGACAGTTCCGAGCACGCGCGCGCCCTGCTCAGCTACATCGTCGGCTCGCTGCTGAACCGCGGCTGGGTGCACCCGTTCGACAAGACGGTCGAGACGGCGGCGGACCAGATCGGCGAGCCGCAGGAGAAAATTCGTACGGTGCTCGACGAACTGATCCGCCTGGACCTGATCTCCGTCGAGGGCAACCGCATCGCCACGCTGGCCGGGCTCATCGCGACGAAGCCGACCGGCCACATCTTCTACCTCGATCACGAGCACCAACTGCACCTGACCGGGCCGCTGGCCGGGCTCGCCGTCGCCAAGGCGCTGCGCCGCAAGGGCGAAGTGCGATCGTTGGACGGCGTCGACGCGGCCAGGCGCCTGGTGCTGGGCTGCGACGAGTCGGGGATCGCGACGCGGGCGCCAGAATCGATCGCCATGTTCCTGCCAAGTTGGGATGGAGACGCGGCGCCGTCCGTCGCGATGACCGGAGGTGCCTACTTCGCAGACGACGACGCACTTGGCGCGTGGCAGACGGAGCGCAACGACCCCGCAGGCATGCCGGTCGCTTCGTTCCTGTTCCCGATGGCCGCGGTCGATCTCGGCGCGGACTATGGCGCGGCCCTCGACCCTGTGCTGAATCACCGGCCCGATTTCGATTGACCGCAGATTTGGTATGACGTTGTGGAGCGCACGTCGCCGGCCGTGGGTGCCCGGGGCCTGCCAGCGATGAACCGACAGCGCGCCCGGTATTCGGTCGCCCAGGTCTGTGGGGCGGCGCGCGTCGGCAGCAAGATCAGGCTTTCCAGCCGGGCGCAGTCTCCCGTGCGCACGGCGACGCTGGCGAGCAGGCGCGTGGCTTCGCGTTCGATGGCAGGGGCGATCGCGGCCAGTTCAGCCCGGTGTGCTGCAAGGGCGCCGCCATCGACCGCTTCCGGTCCCCGCTCGCTCGCCTGGTTGCGCGCCCACAGGTAGGCGGCCACTGCGTCGCCCGGGAGCTCCGCGTGCAGTCGTTCCACGGCGGCGCGGGGCTCCATACGGGCGCCACCGGCCAGGAACACTTCGCGCAACGCCCGGGCTCCGGCCGGGTGTCGCGCCAGGAGTCGCCGCACCTCGAGTCCGCGCCGTGTCGCCTCGCCGACCGGGTAGGTGGCGGCCAACGTCCAGTGCCGCGCGGCAGCGGCTGTGTCGCCACACTGGAAAGCCAGGTCACCGCGCACGATCCGGGCGCCGGCGCGCTGCAACCGGTTGAGTGCGGGCCCCACGGTCCCGGTCGTGGCGTCGGGCAACGCCAGCAACGCGTCGAGCCGCGCGATGCCGCCGCCACAATCGCCGATGCGCACACGGCTCGCAGCCCAGCCCAGCGCCACATCCGGGTCCGGTGGGGCGTCACTGGCACGGTCCAGCGCGGCGACCAGATCGCTCCAGCGCGCTGCGGCCTCGCGGTGGTTGCCTGCGACCCACGCCACGGTGGCGGCCTCCGTGCAGCGACCCACCTCGAGCACGCACGGCCGGTGGAAAAGGCCCGGGCGCTCGAACCGGGCCTGGGCGCGATCGAGGTCGTCGGCCGTCAGCGGGTGGCGCGCGGGGTCATCGACGAAGATTTCCCAGTGGCGCACCAGGTCGGCAAGCGTAAGGCCGGCGACGGGCGAGCGATCGGGTTCCGCGTACATGCGCAGCGCGGCCTGCCGGCCATGGACGTCGTAGACCCAGCGCAGGAACGAGCCTGCCAGCGTGTACGCCCGCTCCGGCGCCTGGGCGAGGAAGCCGACCGGCGACCACAGTTCGGCGAGTGGCGGCGCCAGACCGAGCACTCGCATCGCGCGGCTCCAGCGGTGCGGGTCGAGGTCCGCCCGCATCGGCCACTCCGCCGCCACTGCCAGCCCCTCGATACGCAGGGCGTCGGGCACCACGCCAAAGCGCATCGGCACCCCGAACGGACCCGACGCAAACGAGGCCGCGAACACGTGCGCCATCTCGTGGGCAAGTACACTGGCACCCCACTCTGGCAGCACGAGGTGGGCCTGGTGGAGCCACGGCTTGGCCATGTCGACGCGGTCCGCGCCCATCCAGCGGCGTTTCGACGCAGCATCGGCGTACACGAACACGTCCATGCGGTCCGGCGCGCGCCCAAACCAGGTCCTCAACTGTTGCCATCGAAATGCGACGTCATCGACCAGACCAGCGCGAGCGGCGGCCAGATCGCGGCCGCGCGGCAGGTGCAGCACGACGACGGCCGCCACGGCAGCGCAGGGGAGGCCCGCTGCATCGAGGTCGACGCGCACCGGCAGCGCGCGCTCGACGGCCGCTGTAGGCACGCGCCACCGCTCCGATTCGGCCCGCAGCCCGGCCACGATGGCCGCCGTCAGTGCCAACGCCGCGAGCAGGCCGCTGCGCGGTTGGGCGGCGAGGGCGGCACGCAGGGGGGCGCCGCAGCCAGTCGGGTGCGTCTGTGCGACCGCGAGGCCAAGCCACGCGATCGGGCCCCACAGCGCCAGATCGAGCAACCGCCACGCGACGTACGGCCATCGGACCGCGACCGCGTCTTCGTACAGCGCTCCGGCCACGTAGCCGACGAGACCGTGGTAGGCGAAGACTTGCGGTGCGCGCAGGAACGTCCAGACCGGTGGCACCAGGGAGGCGGCGACCATGCAAGCAAATGTGAGCACTTGCAACGTCTTGACGCGCCGCGGCGGCGTCCGTTCCGGCGCAATCCCGCGCACGGCCAACGCCGCCCCCGCCGCCATGCCGCCGCCAACCAGTGCCGAGAAGCCGGGGCCGAGCAAGTAGAAACCAAGCCCATACAAACAGTTGCAGTTCGGGATGAACAGGCTCGCGGCAGCCAGCACCGCGAGCGGCCCCCCCACCAGCAGCAAGACGGCGCCGCCCCATGCCGCTCCACGCGAGGGCCCGTCGACGCGCGCCAGAACCAGGCCGCCTGCAGCCAGCCCGACGGTGGGCGCCAGTACGAGGCTCGCATGGTAGTCAAGCACGCCAAGCCCCGGCACGCCGAGGAGAAGGGCGGCGACTGCGCTCGGGCTGAGCGCCAAGGCCCAGGCGAAACGCGACACTGGGCTGCGGTGCACGGAATCGACCACGCGCAGAACCTAGCCCGTCGCGCGGACTCTTGCCAGCCGACCCGTTGAAATGCGACAAGGCCTCCAGATCGCCAGGGTGTCGGTGTCCGCGGCGAGCGAGGGAGTCTTGGCCGTCACGCCTTGCAAGTTGGTGCGCATCTCGAGCGGCGCCGGGCAGCAGGAAATCCTGCTCGCCGACGTCACATCCATCGGGCGCCAGCCGACGAACACGATGCAGATCGTCGACCGCCTTGTGTCAAAGGAGCACGCGATCATTTCGCGCACGCTTGGCACCGCGTCGTTCTTTCTCGCCGACCTCGACAGCCGCAATGGCACGTATCTGAACGACCGCCTCGTCGAGGGCAAGACCAGCCTGAAGCACGGCGACACGCTGCGCATCGGTTCGACGATGTGGCGCTACGTGGCACCGGAGGGTGCGGACTACGAGGACCCTGACACCATCCAGAGCGTGTCGACCGAGGGAACGACCTCCGCCAGCATCCACGCCACGATGCAGATCGACCTCGCACACGACTTCGTGGCGGCCGATCTGGTGCTCGACGAGCGCATGTTGCGGGCTGATTACGAGAAGCTGCGCCTGGCCTATGAGCTGTCGTCGGCGCTGGCCGAGGCGCACGACATCGATATGGTGCTCGATCGCCTGTTGGAACGCGTCTTCAACTGGCTGCCCGTCGATCGCGGCGTGGTGCTGTTCGTCGACGAGAAGAAGGCAGGCAACCCTGCGGACCACCTCATCCAGATGGCCGTGCGCATCCGGCCAGGTGCGGCGATCGGCGAGGTCGAAGACATCCGCGTGCCGCGTTCCATCCTCGACCAGACGCTGCGCAAGCGTGAGGCGGTGCTGTCGACGGATGCCCGGCTCGATGCCCGCTTCGGCCAGGCGCAGTCGGTCGTGCTGCAGGGCATCCGCTCGTCGATGACCGTGCCGCTCGTGACCAAGGAGCGCATGATCGGCATCCTGCACGTCGATTCGCTCATCAGTTCTGGCCTGTTCGGCGAGAAGGACCTTGCGGTGCTGGCCTCGGTGTCCCGCCAAGCGTCGATCTCGATCGACAACGTGTTGCTGCAGAAGCGGATCGTCGAAGAGGCGACGGTACGCTCGAACCTGTCGCGCATGTTGAGTCCGAACCTCGTCGATCGAATCGTGTCTGGGGCCCTCGCGATCGAGAAGGGCGGGGCGTTGCGGCGGGTCACCGTGATGTTTGCCGACATCCGCGGCTTCACGAGCCTGACCGAGCGCACGCCGCCGACCGAGATGGTCGCGTTCATGAACGACTATTTCGAGCGTGTGTCGAACGTGATCTTCAAGTATGAGGGCACGCTCGACAAGTACATCGGCGACGCGGTCATGGCGCTGTGGGGCGCTCCGCTCGGCACCGACGACGACGACATCCTGGCGGTGCGCGCGGCCTACGAAATGCAGTTGGCCGTGACCGAATTCAACATCGAGCGGGCCGCAAACGGCGAAGAGGCGATCGGCGTCGGCATCGGCATCGCCACGGCCCAGGTCATTGCGGGCTACGTCGGGTCATCGCGGACCATGAGTTACACGGTGTTCGGGCGCGGCGTGAACCTGGCGAGCCGGCTGTGTTCGGCGGCCAAGTCGGGCGAGGTGCTGATCAGCCCAACGACGTGGCTGGCCGTGCGCCACCAGGTGCAGGCCGAGCAACTGGCCGAACTGAAGCTCAAGGGCATGGCCGACCCGGTAGCGCCGCTGCGCCTGCTGCGGATGAACTGAAACGTGCTGCGGATGAACTGAAACGTGCTGCGGATGAACTGAAACGTGCTGCGGATGAACGGACAGGCGCCTACCCGTCCAGCCGCGTCAGCCTCTCCCCGATCGCTTGGAGCACGGGCGCGAACGCGGCAGGCAAGGCCCGACTCTGCAGGCTGAAGTCGTCGAGGGCCGCCGCCAGGTCCGTCCGCGCAGCTGCCGCCACGTCGCACGCCTCCAGGCGCGCCAACCAGTGGCCGATCGTTGCCGCCGGCGGCTTCTCCCCCTGGGCGGCGCGCGTCAACAGACTGCGCAGCGCCGCCGCTTCCGCCGCCGGCATGCGCTCCAGTGCGATCGCCACCGGCCACGACACCTTGCCCTCGGCGAGATCGGCCCCGCGCAGTCGGCCCTTGGAGCCGACGAGATCGAGCAGATCGTCCCGAATCTGGAATGCCAGGCCGAGCGCGCAGGCCGCCGCGTGGGCCTGGGCCGGAGCCGTCCCGTTGACGAGCAGCGCCGCGCCGCCCAGACAGACGCCGAAAAGGGGCCCCGTCTTGGCCTCGAACACCGGGCGCAGCATGGCGCGCGTCGGGGCGGTGGCGTCGCGCAGGCCGATGTCGGCCACCTGGCCGGAGATGGTCTCGACGATCGCTTCGGCCAGGGCGTGGGCCAGCGCGGGGCGCACGGTGCCCTCGATGGGGTGGCTCGCGAGCAAGTGGGCCACCGGACGCAACAGCATGAAATCGCCAGCATTGATCGCCTGTGGCACGCCGTGGCGCGTCCACAGCGTCGGCTGGCCGCGGCGCTCACGGTCGCCGTCTTGAATGTCGTCGTGCACGAGGGTGCCGTTGTGGGCCAGTTCGATGCACGCGCCCAGTTCGAGCGCAGCGTCGAGCGGGCCGCCGGCCGCGGCGACCAGGGCGGGAGGCAGCAGGCCGCGCAGGCGCTTGCCCCCCGTCGTCAGTTGCGCAGTCGCCATCGTCGCGAGATCGCTTCCGCGCGGCGCTGCGACGCCTGCCCGTGTCGGCGCGCTGCCGATCGCGTGGAGTCGCGCGTGCAGCGCGGGCATGTGAGGGAGCAGGTGTTCGTCCAGCGTCATGGCGCATCCAGCCAGACCGTCTGGAGGTCTGGAGCGGGCCAAGCGACGTCTTCGGGGAGTCGCGCTACGCAGGGAAAGCCGCGCCGCGCCGCTGCCGCCACCAAGGCATCGAGGCGGCCCGGCTCATCCGTCCACGCGATCAGGCAGTCGCCGCCACCGGCTCCCGATGTGCGGGCCACGCAGTCGCTCGCGGTCACCAGTGCCGCCAGATCGGTCAGGGCCGGCGCGGCGAGGTGGGGCGCGGAAAGGACCGCTTCGCCAAACGCCTCCTCGCACGCTGCCACCGCATCGAGGAAAGGTCGTCCGCCTGCAGCCCACACGGCGAGCAGGGCGCGGGCCGCCGCATCGATGCGGTCGAGCGCTGCAGGGCTGGGGAGCGGACGTTCCAATTGGGCCGCCGTCGCCGCCGGGGTGCCCGACCACAGTGCCGCGCCGGCCATCCCTGCCGGCCACGGCAACGGAACGGCGACGTCCGGCGTGCGGTGCCACGCGATCGACCCACCGTGCGCGATCGTGCCGACATCGTAGCCGCTGCCCCGGCCGCCCTGCAGGTTCGCGTGGACGCCGCCCGCGATGCGCGCGAGCCGATGGGCCCGCTCGCCTAGGCCATCAAGGTGTTCCCGTGGGGCGGGGCCCAGCGCAGCCAGCACGGCGGCGACCGTGACGGCTGCACTCGTGCCGAGGCCGACCTTCGCTGTTCCCGCTTGCGCGAATACGTCGAAGTCCACCGCCCCTTCGAGACGCGGGCCGCCCGCCTCCTGCCCCGCCGCGAGGCCAGCCGCGGCAAAAGCAATCAAGCCGGTCGCGGGCGGCGCTGGATCATCCCACGCCAGCCGGGTTTCGCCGCCAAATGCGCGCAAGGTGGCGACCCGCGCTGCGCCGGGCCGCACGCGCACTTCGACGACGCGCCCGACGGCGCAAGCCAGCGCGAGCCCGTGGGGTCGCAACACGGCATACTCACCGGCGACCATCAGTTTGCCCGGTACCGTCCAGGCCGATCGCTGCGCGGATTGCGATGGGACGGCAGCACGGCGCGTCATGCGCCCGACTCGACCACGCGCGCGCCCGGTCCCACCCGCGTCTCGATGACCTCGTCGATGCCGGCGATCTCGCCCAGCACCTCTGCCACGGCGCGCACGTCCTGGGCGGTTGCCAGGATCACGACGCTCGCACCGGCGTCGATCGTGAAGCAGCACTCGGTGCCCTCGTGTCGCAACTGCCGCACCGCGTGGATGACCGCGACCGTCGCCGGTTGCCAGTAGAGCAGGGGCGGGCGCCCCCACAACATCGTGGCGTGCATCCGCAGGGCATTGCACTCGACGACGTCTGCCAGGGCGCCGAAGTCGCGCGCCGCGATGGCGTTCCGCGCGGTGGCCACGTCGGCGCGACACGTGGCCGTCCAGGCTTCGAACATCGGCGCGCTCGCGGCGGTCGATGCCATGCCTGCCGTCGACGACACCGCCTTGCGCCCGCCCACGTGGGCGACCAGCACGCGCAGCGGCCAGTGCTCTGCGGGGTGCAGGCACTCGGCCACGCTGTCCGACCCGTCCGGCGCGCTGCCCGCGTGCCACAAGGCGAATCCGCCGGGCACCGAGCGCGCCGCAGAGCCGGAGCCCAGGCGGGCCAATGCCGACAACTCCGCTGGGGAGAGGTCGAGGCCATAGGCCCGCGCCGCCGCGACCGCCAGCGCCGCCATGCCCGAGGCTGACGAAGCGAGGCCGCGCGCCATCGGCACCGTGTTCACCGAGCGTACGCCCGCGTGGCCGGTGGCGCCGGCACGCCGCCGCACGGCAGCCAGTACGCGCTCGGCCCGCACCAGGCCCGCTGGATCGAGTGGCCGGTCATCGACCACCACAATGTCCCGGTCCAGTTGGGCGTCGGGCTGCACGATGGTCAGGCTGCCGAGTTCCTGCAAGGCGACCGACAGCGAAGGAGCGACCGGCAGGTTGAGCGCTGCATCGCGTTTGCCCCAGTACTTGACCAGCGCGATGTTGATCGGCGCGAACGCCGCCGCGCGCGACGCGGTCATCGTGGCTCCTGTGGCGCATTCGCTCCGGGCGCGTCCGGCGCCACGGTGAGCACCCACTGCCCTGCGGTCAGGTTCCTCGTCGCTGCGCGCACCCGTTCGGCGGCGCCGGCATCGGCGCACAGCGCGAGCAGCATTCCGCCCATGCCCGCGCCGGTCTGCTTGGCGGCACGGGCACCCGAATCGATCGCGGCGTCGAGCACCACGCGCATCGCGCCATCGACGACGCCCAGCGGCTCCAGGCAGGCGCCCGCGGTCGTCAGCGCCTCGGCGAGGGCATCGACATCTCCGCGCTCGAGCGCAGAGGCCGCCATGGCCGCCGCCGCCGTCGTCCGGTCGCGCAGGCTCCGAACCGCTTCGGCCCCGAGCCGGCCGCGTGCGGTCTGCGCGGCTTCGATGGCGGTCCGGGTCGAAGCCGCCACGCCGAGGTCGAGCAGCACCCAGCGCGCCGCCAACAACGCGGGCGTGCAGGCGATCGGCACGCGGTCCAAGATGCCGCCGCCGCGAAACAGCACCGCTCCCGTCCCCGCGGCGGCGGCCGGATCCAGCCCAGACGAGCGGCCGTGCACAATGCACTCCACCTCACGTGCGTCGGCCAGCAGGTCGGCGCCATCCGGAGCCGCGCCGGTCGCGAGTCGGTGTGCAGCGCGCACGGCTGCGACCGCCAGTGCCGCCGACGACCCGAGCCCGCGCCCGAGCGGCACGTTGGAGCGGATGGCGACCGTAACGTCTGCGTCCACGTCCGCCAAGGTACATGCCTTCGTGAGCATCTTGCGCGTGTCTTCTGCCCACGTGCCGCCCAGGTCGGTGCCCGCCTCGAACGAAACCGTGAGCGGCCCAGAGCCCCAGCACCCCAGTGTCACGTCTGTGCGGAACCATGGCAGGCCGATCGCCACCGCCGTCGCTCCGTCCAGCACGTGATGCTCGCCGACGAGGATCGCCTTGCCGTGGCCGTACCCGCTCGCCTCGGTCATCGCATGCCCACGTCGCGGCCGTCGGGGTGGTGCAGCAGCACGAGCCCGGCGTCTTCGCGCAACGACACGCGCTGCAACTGCAGCAGGTCCGGCGCCCCGACGAGGAACATGACCGTGCGCAGCGTCTCGACCACGCCCTCGATCTCGGTGACGACGGCATCGACGCCGGAGCGCGCCGCGGCCAGAAACGGGTAGGCCATCGCGCACGCATTGGCACCCAAGGCAATGCATTTCGCGACCTCGAGCCCATCGCGCAGGCCGCCCGAACCGATCACGACCCGCCGCGGAAACGCCTTGCGCGCCAACACGATGCTCTCTGCCGTCGGCGTGCCGAAGTCTGCCAGGATGCCGCCCGCGATCGAACGCGCCGACCGGTCCGCGTGGCGCAGCGCCTCGATCTGCGCCCACGACGTGCCGCCCACGCCCGCGGTTTCGACGCCTGCGATGCCGGTCGCCGCGAGCACAGCCAGCGTCTGTTCGCCGAGGCCAGCGCCCACTTCCTTGGCGAGCACCGGCAGGTTGCAGCCGGCGGCACACTCGCCGAGCGCGTCGAGCACGCCGCGCCAGTCGCGATCGCCCTCCTTCTGGACGGCCTCTTGCAGCGGGTTCAGGTGCACAAACATCGCGTCGGCCCCGACTGCGATGCCCAATCGCTCCAGGCCGCGGCCGTCGAGGTGATCGCGCAACTGGATGGCCCCGATGTTGCCGACCACCAGCGTCGTCGGCGCCACGTCGCGCACCGCAAACGACTCCACCGTCGCGGGCTTGAGGTCCATCATGGGCCGCTGCGACCCCAGGCAGAATCCGACGCCACAGCGCTGCGCCGCCTCGGCCAGCACCCGGTTGATGTGCGCTGCCTCCGCTGTTCCGCCGGTCATCGCGCCCACCAGCAGGGGTGCTCGCAGTGCGCGGCCCACGAGCGTGCAGCGCGTGTCGATTTGGTCCAGGTCCAGTTCTGGCAGCGACAGCATCTCGAAGCGCCAGCGGTCGAGCCCGTTGGCACGCCCAGGCCGCTGGGTGTGCGCGCCGTCCAGCGCCAACTGGAGGTGTTCGGTCTTGCGGTCGAGCAGGGAGTCGGATGCCATGGGGTGCTGAGCATCGCGCACGGCGGCGGGCGTGGTCAACGCGCGGGCCAATTGCCCCTTGCCGCACCGCACGGGCGCGACTACCCTCACTCGTTCCAGTCGGCTTCGCGCGGGCGTGCGTCGATCCCGCTTTGTTTTGAGGTTTTTCATGTTCGTTCGCTTGGTCACCATGGTGTCCGCGTTGGCCTTGGCTGCGGCTTGCAGTGGGCTAGAACCGGGGCAGGGAGCGGGCGCGACCGGGCCAGGCAACCAAACGGCGGGTGGCGGCGTCGGCGATGGCGCGGGCGGGCCGGGAGCCGGTACGGTGGGCGGGGCTGCGGATGCGGGCGCCAACAACGGTGCAGCGGTGGATGGCGCGGCCACGAATCCGGACGGTGCGGCAGATGACGCAGGGGCGGCCGATTTGGCGAGCGCCAGCGATGTGGCAACGGGCGCTGACACGAGTTCTGGCCCGGACGTTGCGGTCCCTCCCGATGCGATCGGCGGCGATGCAACAGCTCCAGACACCAAGGCCGATGCCAAGGCCGACGCCGGCTCGGCCAAGGAGGAGTACAAGGAACTGCTCGTGAAAGTGCTCGGCCCCTCGGGCCGCGAGTGGGTGCAGAACGAGGGCGCCAACGTCCAGATCTCGGGCCTCGCGTTCGGCTCGCCCACATCGATCGACTGGAAGACCTTGAAGGGTCAGGCCGGCACGATCACGGCGGCCCAGTTCTGGGTCAGCGGCATCATCCCGCTGGACCAGGGCGACAACGTTGTGACTGTCACGGCGAAAAAGGGCGACCAGATCGCGATCGACACCGTGCGCATCACCTACAACCCCTTCTTCTCGTTCGAGGGCAATCCGGACGTGGCGCCGGACCTGCTGTTTGTCGGCGAGTCGGCCAAGCTCGTCGTCCACATGCCGGTGGCGGCAGCTCAGGCCGGCATCGGCGGCGGCAACAACGTCGTCGACCCGAACACGATCACGCTCGTCGAGGTCGATGCAAACGGCAAGGAGATCAAGGACTGGGGCAAGCTCGTCGACAACGGCCAGGTTGGTCAGTGCGACGACGTGCCCAAGGACAGCGTGTACTCCTCGTGCCTGACGGCCAAGATCGACGTACCCAAGACGCTCTACTTTCGCGTGCGGGCCAAGGTCAGCGTGTTCGAAAAGGTCTACGACGCGCTGTCGCCGGTGACGGTCGTCGATGTCGTGGAGCGCTTCAACAAGCAGGAGTGCACGCAAATCGTGTCGCTCCAGCAGAAGGTGAAGGCCGACTACCTCGCGGCAGTCGAAGCTCAGGGTGCGGCGGCGGCTCAGGCGGCTGCGCTGGCGGCGCTCAAGGCGGACCCGGCGGTGGCAGAGGCGGGTCCGGCGGCGAACGGCGGCTACAGCATATGGGTGCGCTACAAGACGGGTCGGCTCGGCGCGCTGAACCTGGCGCCAAAAGGCGTGCGCGGTGGCGGCGGCGCTCCTGGTGCCAGCCCTGACGCGGACAGCGGTGGCCCGGGACCTGCAGCCGCCCTGCCAACCTTCAGCGTGGGCACCCGACGTGCGCTCGCCTTGGCCCCGTTTGCGGCTGAGTTCACGACGTCGAAGTGCGCGGCGACGGCGGCCACGTGCGACCCCGGCTGCGCGAAAGGATTCTTGTGCGGCGCCGCGGGCAACTGTGCGCCGGCCTCGAACGGCTGCGAAGCCCCCTGTGGTGCCGACCAGGCGTGCGTGATCGACGTTGGCGACGAGGCCGACCTGGCCGGCAAGCTGTTGAAGGCGCGCGAGTGCCCGCCGTTTGCCGTCGACAGTGCCGCCGGCTCCAACGCGCTGCTCAGGTGGTACCGCGACATGTCGAGCTACGGTGCCGTCGCGATCACGGGCCACGGCGACGTGCTCTTCGAAGGCATGGACGCCGCCGCCAAAGCCACGCTCGGCTGGGAACATCTCGGCGCCCAAGAGGTCCTGTGGTCCGGCGAGGCCTCGGACTGCAAGGAACTGTCGGGCACCACGGCCGGTTGCAACCAGGCCGGCGCGGGCTGCCCCAAGGGCGAGAGCTGCGTGAAGACTTCCATGTCGACCGGCGTCTGCGTCGACAAGACCCAGGGCGACATCATGAAGGGGCGGGTCGCGATCGGAGACTCGACCTATGCCTTGCTGCCCTCGTTCGTGCAGCGCCACGGCAACGACCCGTTCCCGCAGAGCATCGTCTACCTGGGCGCCTGCCGCACCATGTACAACGGCTCGCTGGCGGTGCAACTGTACGGCAATGGCGCCCAGGCGGTGGTTGGATTCAGCGACTATGTGTCGAACAAGTTCGCGTTCGAGAAGGGCTGGAAGCTGTTCCAGGGCCTCATCGCCGGCAACCTCGGCGTCTACGAGGCGCACGACCCGTCGTTCGAAGACCCCCAGTACGGCGGCCGCATGCGCCTGATGGGCAACGGCAAGGCCAACGCGAAGGAGTCCGCAATCATCAATCCGTCGTGGGACCTCGGCAAGCTCATCGGGTGGAAGGCGGTGGGCGACGGCCGCGTCATCTCGCGGTTGGGCGTCACGATCCCGGTCGCGGGCAAGTTCATGGGGATCATCTCGACGGGCCTCGGGTTCACCGCCCAGAACGGATCGCTCGAACAGCCCTTCTGCATCGGGCCCGGCAAGACGGAGCTGTGCTATTTCTGGAAGTTCTATTCTGAGGAGTTCATCGAGTGGTGCGGCTCGCAGTTCATGGACCGCTTCACCGTCACGCTGATGGCCGAGACCCAGAACAAGAAGCTGACGATGACCGACGTGTGGATCGATGAACTGTGCCCGTACGACTGCGGCGGCAAGAAGCCGTGCCAGCCCGGCGACCCGGCGTGCCAGTGTGGCAAGCAGTGGAAGACGTTGACGCAGGCCGACCTCAGCTTCGACCAGGGCGGCGTGTACATGACGCCGTGGCAGAAGCAGTGCGCCGACATCTCGACGCTGGCCGGCTCGAACTTGAAGGTCAATCTGTCATTCTTCGCGACGGACAAGGGCGACTCGATCTTCGACACCGCCGTGCTCATCGACGAAGTCACGGTGCAGTAGCCGACCGGTTCGCAACGGCGCACACGGACGGGCGGGCTCCAGAATGTCCACGGCGGGAGCGGAGTCGACCATGATCGCTCATGTTGCGCGCCGGGCGGGCTGGCTGTTGCTGGGGCTGGCGGCATGTACGGCGCCGGTCCAGTCGGCCGGCACCGCCGCAGGTCCGTCGACCCCCGATGCCGCCGCGAGCGCTGCCGATGGCGCCTCGTTCGGCAGTAAGGATGCGGCACCCGCTTCGGACGCGAAGGCACCGACGGACGCGGTCGGCGCAGCGGGCGCGGCCACGCCGACCGGAACCTTTGTGTGGTTGACGTTCGAGGTCGACGACAGCGCGAACCAGACCTTTGCATCTGGCGACATCCGCTGGACTGGCTCGTTCAAGTGGGACCAGAAGACCAACACGATCGAGCCCGCGACCTCGTGGCTGCCGACCGACGGCCCCTACCCGCCGCTGTGGGACGATGGCCCGCTCAGCGCGAGCGGCCACGAACGCGAGGGCGCCAAGGCCGGAGACTTCGTGTTCTCGGTGGCGGTGAAGTTCGCGCCGACCGTGGCCACCACGATCGAATATGGCGCGCTCAACGAGTTCGACAACTGGATGTGGCAGGGACCCAACGGTGCGCTCGAAGTGCCCGCGGGCGCCACCGGCGTGCTGGCCGCCAAGGGCATGGTGCTGCCGAAATTTGGGGGCATCGACGTCAAGTTCGCCCTCGACACGGCCGCGCTGCACAAGAACTTCGCGAAGTGGACGCCGGCGACGCACAAGTTTTTCGCCAAGGGCTCGATGAACCAGTGGACGCCCGTGCAGTTGCTCGACGACGGCCAGAAGGGCGACGACAAGGCCCAAGACGGCGTGCTGACCTACGTGCACAAGCTGAATCTCGGCAAGCACGACGGCGGCGTGAACTCGGGCGAAGAGGTGCAGTTCGTGTTCCTGACGACGCAAGGCGACACCGAACCGGCGGCGGGGCTGGAGTACAAGGGTGCGAGCGCGGCGAATGTCGAAGGGGTCCAAGCGTGGACCTCGACTGGGCTGGCGTCGGCGTGGCAGCTCCAGCCAGTCGTGCTCGTCAAGGAGTCGAAGGGCAAGTTCCTGAACACCGCGATCGTGGTGCCCAAGCCCAGCGGCGTCGCGAGCGGGTGCGTGCCGGCGTGCGCGGCCGACCAGACCTGTGCCGTCGGCGTGTGCACGAAGAAGCTTCCCGTCACCTGCACGCCCGCCTGCAGCGGCGGCGCCACCTGCAAGGACGGCACGTGCACAAGTGGCCCGCCCGGTGCGCCGACGCTGACCGCGATCGAGCCGAAGTGGGCCGCAGCGAAAGGTGGCAGCATCGTCAAGCTGATCGGCGCCAACCTCGACCCTGCGTTTACGGTCACCTTCGCCAGCCTCGTCGCCGAGCAATTCAAGGTCAACGGGACCGCAGTCCAGGCGGCGGGCGCCGGTGCGCTGCTGGTCACCGCTCCCGCGCTTGCTGTGGGAGCCGCCGACGTGTTGGTGACGAAGGCCGACGCGTCGCTGCTGCTCAAGCTGCCGGCCGCGCTCGACATCGTGCCGATCGACTCGCCGATGGTCGATGGCGTGCTGGGCGAGTGGCACGCGGCGGGGCTGGCGGCGACGAACGACGTCGCGACGGCTTGGGGCGCCGGCAAGAACGAACTCGGCCAAGCGTGGGCGGCGTACGACAGCAAGAATATGTACTTCGGCCTGAGCGGCGTGTGCGAGCCGGCCAACGCCATCGTGGTCTACGTCGATGTCGATGTCGGCGCCGGGTCCGGTGTGCAGAGCCCCGCGCAGTTGAAGGACGCGGCCGGCGCGCTCGACGACGCCATCGCGGGCGTCCTCGAGTTCGAGGGCAGCGGATGGGGCCTCGATTTCGCATTCGGCAGCGTCGGCATGGCGACGTTTGCGGGCGGTGACCCCGGCAAAGCGCCCGGCGCGGGCTGGCGCGGGCTGGCCAAGCTCGACGACTTCGCGTGGCTCGATGCGCCGGTGGTGGCGAGCGCAAGCGGCAAGGCGATCGAGGCTTCGATTCCCCTGGCGCAACTGTACCCGGGCGGCGTGCCTCCGGCCGGCATCACGCTGCAGTGGGTGGCGGCGCTCGTGAACAAGGACGGGCTGGTGCCGTCGAACCAGTTCCTGCCGATGCAGCCCGGGGCGCCGAAGCCGACGACGTTGGTGGCGTTCGGCAAGCTGCGCGTCCACCCGGTCCCGTAGCCCCGCGCCGCGTCTGCCACCGTGCGCCTGCTGCTGGTCGACCACGCCGACAGTTTCACCTGGAACCTCGCGGCCTTGTTCGTCGAAGCCGCCCAGCGCGAGGGGATTCGTCTCGACCTGCGCGTGGTCCGCCACGCGGGCCTCGCAGTCGCCGATGTCGACGCCTGGGCCCCCGACGCCCTCGCACTGTCGCCGGGTCCCTGCAGCCCGGCCGAGGTGCCCGGCAGTCTCGAACTCGTGCGTGCCAACGCGGGCCGGCGGCCGCTGTTCGGCGTGTGTCTGGGGCTGCAGGTGGCGGCGGCGGCGTTCGGCGGGCGCATCGTGCGGGCGCCGCGGCCGGTGCACGGCAAGGGGGCCTTCGTGCAGCACGACGGAGCGGGCGTGTTCGCTGGGCTGCCGCGCCCGCTGACGGCCATGCGCTACCACAGCCTCGTCGTCGATGCGGCCAGCCTGCCGCCGGGCTTCGACGTGACTGCCTGGCTCGACGATTGCGACGTGCGCCTCGTGATGGGGTTGCGCGACACGGTGCGCGGCATCGAGGCCGTGCAGTTTCACCCGGAGAGCGTCGGCACGCCCGATGGACTGGCAGTGGCGCGCACGGCGCTGATCGGGATGGCGGCATGGCGCGGGCACGTCGCAGCCCCGTCACCAGCTTGATCCCAGGCCGATCCGCGCGTAGGGTCCGCCCGCCGCGAACTGCGGGGTGGTCGGTGGGCCGCGCACGCAGTCGCTTCATATCACATGAGTGTTGTCCGAGACTTCGCGTCGAAGAGCCCCGGGGGAGCGTAGCGATGTGTGGCTTCACGGGTCTGGTCGATGCCAAGCTCGACGCCGATCGCCTCGACGCGACCGTGCGCCGCATGACGGCGACCCTTGCGCCCCGCGGACCGGACGCAGAAGGCCACTTCGTCGGCGCGGGCATCGCGGCCAACATCCCGCTCTACTTGCTCGCGCGCAAGCTGCGGGGCGAGATCAAGGTCGTGTTGCAGGGCGACGGCGGCGACGAGTTGTTCGCGGGTTATCGGCGCTACGCCATCTTGCGCCACACTGCGCAGTGGCGGCGGTGGCCACGGGGGCTGACCCCCGTCGTGCGCGGCTGGCTCGGCAGCCGGGGCCGGCGGGCGGCGCGCATGGCCGACGCGATGGCCGCCCGCGACGATGGCCTGCGCATGGCCCTGCTGCTGACCGTGGAAACGCTGGCCGAGCCACCCACGGCGCTGCTCGACGAAGGCGTCGCCCGTCTGGCAGTCCGCCTTCCATCGGCGTGGAAGGTGAGCCGCGTCGCGAATAAGATCGTCCTGCGTGAGTCCCAGCGCGCCGGCCGGAGCGGTGCTCGTCGAAAAGCATCTCCAAGCGAGCGCGCTGCAGTCCGAAGCGGGCGACGAAGCCGCTGTCGAGGATGGCCGCGCGCGCGAACCCGTGCAGCTTGTCGCGCAGCCAGAACTCGTACGGCACACCGAAGCCCATCTTGGGGGCGTCGAGGATGTCGTTGGGGATGCGGCCGCGATCGGGGCTTCACGCTGTGGAAGCTCTTGCAGCTCGCGCTGTGGGCCAAGGTTGCCCCGTGACGACGCGTCCGCCACCGCCCCCGACCGGGCCGGTAACGTTCATCTTGTTGGCGCCGACGTCGAATGTCGGCGGCATTTCGACGTGGACTCGCTACCTGCTCGGTTGCTATGACCGCAACCTTATGAATCCACTGCACATCGACACCGCGAAGAATTACGAGGAGATCGGCAAGGAGCGCAACTTGCGCGGCACCGTGCTCGGCATCGTGCACTCGCTTGGGATTCTGGCGCGCATCGTGCGGCTGCGTTTCACGTGCCGGCCGCGGCTGCTCTACACCACGTGCTCGGGTTTCTGGAGCTTCTTCACCCGCGACCTTGCGTACGTGTGGCTGGCGCGGGGGCTCGGCCTGCCGATCATCCTGCACCTGCACGCCGGCAACCTCGCGTCCTTTTTTGGCTACGGACCAATGACGCGTTGGCTGTCGCGCCGGGTGATGGGCGGTGCGGCGCGGATCGTCGTCGTCAACCGCGCCATGGAGCGGCGCGCGCGCGAGGCATACCCACACAAGACGCTCTACCTGCCGAACATGATCGGCGAGGACATTTTCGGCTGCGTGGCCCGCGTGGCGCGCCCTGCGGACGGGGGCGTGCGCGTGCTGCACATGGCGCACCAGAGCCCAATGAAGGGGTCCTGCGACATCATCGAGGCCTTGGCCCTGCTCAAGGGACGGCATCCCGGGCTCGTGTGTGACCTGGTCGGCAAGGGCGCTCCCGAGCATGAGGCGGCGATTCGGCAGCGGATTGCACAACATGGCCTCGAAGCGACCGTGCGCCTGCGCCCCGAAGCGTCTGGCGACGTGAAGTGGAAGTTCTTCAACGATGCCGACATCTTCCTGTTTCCATCGCACACCGAAGGGTTTCCCAATGTGATCCTCGAAGCGATGTGCTTCGGCCTGCCGATCCTCGCAACGCCCGTCGGCAACATCCGCGAGATGATCGGCATCGACACCGCGGACCCGGCGGGCGTGCTGCTGCAGGGCGTGAATCCCGTGTCCGCCGAGGAGCTTGCGCGTGAGCTGACGCGGCTGGTCGAGGACCCCGGGCTACGCGCTCGGCTGGGAGAGAGCGGGCCACGGCGGGTGCGCGAGCACTTCGTCACCGGGGTCGTCATGCCGCGCATCGAGGCGCTGATCGTGGATGCGGCGGTGCCAAGGTAGCGCCCGGGGCCCGGCGGCGGGCTACGGTGGCGGCAGGTTGGCGACGTCGAGCAGCTTCGGCGGCGGACAGCAGGTCCTGATTCGCGTGGCCCCACACCGTCTGGCTCGTCGCCGTCAGCACGCTGGCGCCCTGCAAGGCCACGCCCACCGACGCGCCGACCAACCGGGCGCCCGCGAGCACGACCTGGCCGCCGTCTTGGGCCGCGCGAGGTCAGCGACTCCGATGCCGACGGACCGCACGCCGTGGATGCGCACCCGGTCGAGTTCCACCGTCGCGAGCTCCTGGTAGGGTGCGGTGCGCCTGCCCGTGCCTCCCGGTCTAGTCATCGAACGGATAGTGGGGCGCGAGCTTGCCGAGTTCCTTGTACTCCGAAGCCGCCGCCTCGTAGAGCATCCGCATCGACAGCGGCGTGTCCTTGTGCGCCATGATCATCGCCGCCCGCAGCACGGCGTTGCGCACGTGGCCGCCGCTCAGTTCGAACGTCTGCCCCATCCACTCGAGGTCGAGGCCTTCTTCGTCCTGCGGCAACTCGGGCGGCATCAGCACCTCCCACAGCCGCGCGCGCTCTTGGGGCGACGGGAACGGGAACTGCACCCGGAACCGGATGCGCCGCAAGAATGCCTCGTCGATGCTGGTCGCGAAGTTCGTCGTCAGGATCACCACCCCATCGAACTCTTCGAGCCGCTGGAGCAGGTAGTTGACCTCGAGGTTGGCGTACCGGTCGTGGCTCGACTTGATCTCGGTGCGCTGGCCGAACATCGAGTCCGCTTCGTCGAAAAGCAGCGCCGCGCCGACCTGACTCGCTTCGCTGAACAGGGCGCCGAGCCGCTCTTCGGTTTCGCCGATGTACTTGCTGACCACGCGGCTCAAGTCGACCCGATACAGTTCGATGCCGAGGTCCTTGGCGATGAGGCCCGCGACCATCGTCTTGCCGGTGCCCGACGGGCCCGAGAACATCGCCGACAACGCACGACCGTACGGCATCAGGCGCTCGAAGCCCCATTGCGTGAACAGCTTGTCGCGCGTGCGCGCAAAGCGGGCCAGGTTGTGGACGGATTCCAGCGTATCGGCTTCGAGCACCAGGTCGGTCCAGTCCTGCGTGGTGTCGACGCGGCTGCCGTAGGTGCGCAGGCGGTTCGTCGCGGCGGCACCACAGCCCGAACGCAGCTCTTCGCCGGTCGGCGGCGCGCGCAGCAGGGCCTTGCCGTCGGCCATGGCGCGTGCGGCCCGCGACTGCGCCTTTTGCAGGGCGTACGCCACGGCAGACGCCACCTGCTCGACCCCCAACGCGTGCTGGCGCGCGCCCGCCGCCAGTGCCTGGCTGTCCGCGTCCTCGACATCAGCGCCCCGCAGGCACGCCAGCAGCAGCCGCTCGCGCTCTTCGGCGCGCAAGGGCGGCACGTCGAGCTGCAGCACGCCGCCCGCCAGCGCGAGCCGCGCCGCCACGTCGGGCGCCACGGGGCCCTCGTGGACGAGCACGATCGGTCGCTGGATGCGCCACAGGGCATCGACCAGCCGCGCGCACGCCAACGGATCGTCGCGCCACACCGTCGCCGCCCGCTCGGTGTGCAGCAGCGCCCACGCGACCGGCAGCAGCCGCGCTTCGGCGTGCAGCATCGCCATCGCTTCGGTCGGCCGGCCCGTCTGCAGATCGTAGACCGCGCCGAGACCGATGGCCCGCGAGCCGATCCCGATGCGCTCGGCCACCAACTGCACGAGCGCCGCGCCGCCGAAGCCGTGCGTGCCCGCGAGCACGACGATGCGCCCCGTGCGGACGGCGCGTTCGAGCGCGTCGAGCCATCCCGCGCGCATCTCGCGCACCGCATCGAGCACCGCCTGGGGAACCGCCATCGCTTCGACGTGCGGCTCGAGCGGCAGCCAGGCGTCCACGCCGGGCTCCAGAAAGCCGAGCAGCGCCCGGCTCAGCACGAGCTGCCCTTTCTCCTCGACGACCGCACCGCGCACGGCCAACGCGCCGCCGGGACCCGCCAGCGTGCGGCCGACGCCAGCACCCAGACCGGCCGCGCCAAATGCGTCGTCGACCATCGCAATGTCGGTCGCGCCCTGGCGTTGCAGCCGCCCCGCCAGCACGCGCGCGGCATGGGCCGTTGCGGCGTCCAAGGTGGTGACCGCAACCACTTCGAGCGCGCGCCGGGCCAGGGGGTCGAGTTCGAACTGGTTCGCAGCCTCGTCGAGCCGACACACGGCGGTCACGGGCAACGGCTCGCGTGCCTCGGCCAGCGACTTTGCGCGCAGATCGGCTGCGGCCGACGAAACAGGACCCCCGTGCAGCGTGCGCACCGTCGCGAGCCAGCCGGCGTTGGCGGCATCGGGCAGGTTCGCGGTCGCCTCCTGCCCGACGGGTCCCACGATCGCCTCGGGTCCCAATTGCCACGCGAGGTTGCGCCACAAGGCACGCACCCGGGCGATGGCCGCTTCGGACAGGACCGGCAGGGCGGACACGGCGGGATCAGGGTCGGGCATGGCTTACCTCGTCAAGCGAGCGGCAGCGTGCCCAGCGGAGCGGCGAGCGTCAATGCCGGGCGCGCCCTAGAATCGCGAAGCGTGTTGAGAGGCCGCGTCTGGAGCCGTGTTGCAGGGTTGCGTCCAACGCCCCGCCACCGTAGCGTCCCCCTGCCCGGCCATCCCACCCGTCGGCCCCAAGGTGCCCGCCCGCGTGAACGCCATCGATGCCATCGGTGCCAAGCTCATCGGCTTCGTCCGCTACCTGTGGTTCGTGCTCGCGTTCCTCTACCTGGCCATCAAGATGCTGTGGGTCGGCCGCAGCTTTGGCCAACGCGACCTGTTTCGCCAAGTGCTGCTGCAGGTGTACTTCACCGCGGTCGAAGCGACCGGCCCGGTCGTCGTGTTGGCCCTGGGCGTCGGCGTGATCGCGATCGTGCAAGGCGTCGGCGGCCTCGGCTCGCTGTCGGGTGCAGACAGCCTCGGCCGCATGGTGACCGTCGTCGTGCTGCGCGAGGTGGCGCCGCTTCTCACGGGCGCCATCGTGATTGTGCGCTCGGTCACCGCGATCGCGGCCGAACTCGGCATGATGCGAGTGCAGCGCGAGATCGAGGCAATGGAGGTGATGGGCATCCCGCCGGTGCGACAACTCGTCACCCCGCGGATCATCGGCGGCCTGCTCTCGGTGTTCGGGCTCAGCGTGCTGTTCAGCGCTGTGGCGCTGGTCGGCGGCTTTGCCATCGCGCAGTTGCTCGTCACGCTGCCGGCCGAGGTGTTCTTCGGCGCAGTGCTGGCGGCGACGGCGCCTTCAGACCTCGTCGCGTTCCTCGTCAAGGTGACCGTCGGCGGGGTTGGGCTCGTGCTGATCGGCTGCTACCACGGGTTCGACGTGGTCGAGTCTCCCACGGAGGTGCCCGTCGCGGTGTCGCGGGCGGCGCTGAACAGCCTCATCTTCCTCATCGCGCTGCACGGCACGGTGTCGCTCTTGACGCTGGTGCCGCAAGGCGCGCTGGGCCTGCTGTTGGGTGGACTCGGATGAGCGAGGCGGTGCTCAGCCTGCCGGCGGGCCTCGAGGTCGACGTGCGTGGCCAGCGGGCCGTCGTGCCGCCGTTCGAGGCCGAGGTGGGGCGGTGGGTCGCGCTGGCACCGGCTGCGGGTGTCGCCGCCGGCGCCGCGGCCATCGCGATCGCGCGCACCCTCGGCACGCTCACGCCTCCGCTGGCCGGCACGCTGCGTTTGTTGGGGGTCGAGACGCGGCGCCTCGAATACGTCGACCTGCTGCGGTTGCGGGCGTGCATCGGCTACGTGCATGGCACCGGTGGCCTGCTGTCGAACCGCAGCGTGGCCGACAACATCGCCTTGCCGCTGTCGATCCATGCCCGCCTGGCACTGGCTGACGAACAGGCCCGCGTCACGGCGGCGCTGCGCACGTTTGGCCTGGAGACCGCCGCGCGCCAGCGCCCCCACGAACTCGACGGCGTCCTGCGCTTTGCGACCCTCGCTGCACGCGCGACCGTGCTGGGTCCGGCGTGGGTCGTGGTCGAGGGCCTCGGTGATTTCGACCGCGCGGCCGCTGGTTCGCAGACCTGGCGCGCGCTGCTGGCCCGCTCCGCCGCGTTCGACGGCAGCGGCGCCGTGTGCCTGGGGCGCGCCGACGCTCCGTTCGAGGCCTGGCTGATCGAGCAAGGGGGCCACGTCGTGCGGTACAGCCTCGCGACGCCGGCCGGGGAGGAGGCCGCACAACCATGAAGATTTTCCTGACCCGGCGCGAACGGCTCGCCGGCCTGTTCATCGTGGCGACCGTGCTGCTCGTGGTCGCGTTTTTCGTCGGCGCGGCAGTTCGCAACCGCTGGCTGGCCGACAAGGTGAAGTTCCACACCCGCGTCTCGCGCGGCGATGGCCTGCGCACGGGCTCTCCGGTGCTGCTGTCGGGCATCGAGGTCGGCGAGGTCGGGCGCATGCAGATTCGCGACGATCTCGCCATCGACGTCGAACTGGTCGTCCTCGCCGACCACGCCGCACGCATCCGGGTGGGCACGCGCGCCGAGGTGCGCCGCCTGCTCGGCATCGGCGAAAAACGCATCCAACTCATGGCCGCGTCGCCCGCCGCTCCCGTGTTGCCGCCCGGTTCGATGGTGCCGGCGCTCGAGGCGGTCGATGTGCTGGAGGTGATCGGCGACCTCGATTTGTCTGGGATCATGAAGACATCGGGGCGCGCGCTCGGCGTCGTCGAGAAGTTGATGGCGACGCTGGAAGAAAAGGACCGCTTCGAGCGGCTCGTCGGTTCTCTCGACCGCATCGGGCCGACGCTCGAACGCGTCGACAAACTGCTCGATGCTGTGCACGCCCCGGCCGTCGCCTTGCTGACCGACCCGGCGCTGCACGGCACGCTCGCCGGTGCCGAGGAACTGTTGGCCGACCCGGCGCTGCGCAAGGTGCTGCGCCACGCCGGGCAAGCGCTCGAGCCGCAGCGCATCGACCGGTTCCTGGCGCGGGCCGACCAGTTGATTGGCCGCTCCGACTTCCTGATTGACCGCGTGGACACGCTCACCAACGAGAAATCGCGGCTGCCGTCGCTGTTGCAGAACGCCGACAAGCTGCTGTCCGACACCCGCATCGACCGGTTGATCGGCGCCATCGAGCGACTGACCGACGAGAAGAAGCTCGCGGCGTTGCTGGACAACGTCACGATCCTGGCCGAGCAGAGCGGCAAGGTGGGGCCAGAGATTCCACGTCTTGTCAAGGACTTGAACATCACGCTGCGCGAAGCCGTGATCGTGCTCAAGGCCGTCCAGAAGACGTGGATGCTCGAAGGCAAGGCCGACGACGTGCGTAAGGAGATGAAGGAGGAGCAGAAAGCCGAGCAGGCACCGCCGCCGCCGAAGTGACCGGTCAGTGCGGCGGGCTGCGCGGCACCGCGATCTCTGCGGCGAGGCCGCTGTCGATCCAGATCGCCTCGATCTGGAACGGGCCGACCCACTGGCCAAGGCCGGGCACCTCGACGCGGGCGCCCGGCTGCAGGCGCAGGCCCTGAGTCTGCGCCATCAGGCGTTCGAGATCCGCGCCGAGCCCGCCGACCGCACGCAGGCTGGGGATGCGCCCGCCGGCCACCGCAGCGGCCCGCGCGGCGGCGGCGGCGCTCGACGCCACCACGAGGTAGCCCGCACCCGCCCGGCAGGCGAGCCCCGCTGCGGCGGCGGGCATCGCTCCGGCTGCGGGCGTCGCACAGGCGGCCTGCCACGGCGGCGCTGCGGTGTGGGGAGCGAGTTGCAGGGTGAGCGCGACACCGTCCTCGGCCCGGGTTCCGAACTGTTGCCAGGCGACCTGGCCCGTCAGGAACGGCGCCAAGTTTGCCAGCGCGTGCGCGGCCATCCAGCGGTCGAGCAGCCCCAGCAGCGGGTGGCGTGTGCGCAGCGCTTCAAGTGCACCGGGATGGAAGCGGGCCACGCCGCGAACGGGAGCGGCGGGGTCGATCAGGGTCGCCGCGTCGAGTTCATGCACGGGGTCGAGGTGCTGCTTCAGGTAGACCGCGCCGCGCTGGCCGGTGCCGATGTGGGCGTGCCAGACGACATGCTCGGCATCGACGCGCAGGGCGACGGCGGCGAAGGTGCCGAGTTGCAGGAAGTTCCGCACGACAGGGTCGGGCAGGCGTGAAGCCCACTGCCCCAGGGCCTGCTGGCCAACATACACGTGGGCCTGGCCGCCGCCGGTGCGTTCCATCGCTTCGCGGAAAAGCGCGTCGTGTTCAAGCCGTTCGCCGGTCGCAGGCGGGGCCCGAGTCGCAGGATCAGGCAACGCAACGGCCGCTGGGTCCCACGGCAGCGGCCCCGTCGCCCAACGCAAGTACGGTGCAAGGTGCAGGTCCGCTGCAAACGCCGCGCGCTGCGACGCCGTTGTCGGGGCTGCTGGCGCAACGGACAGTTCCGGCCCCGCCGCGCGGGCGCACAGCCCCCATGCCTGGGTCGCGTCGAGATCGGGGCGGTTCGTCAGCCCGCGCCAGCGCGCCGCCTCGTCTGCGCCAAACTGTCGCCATGCGGGCGGCACCTGTGCCAGGCCCGCCACCGCTTGCCAGGCCTGCACGCCTTGATCCGGCTCGTCGGCCTGAGCCACCCACGCGCACTCTTTCGGCAGGCGCGTCCACGGGTACGGCAAGCGCTCGCCGCGCAGCAGCAACCACCCGCTCCACAGCATCGCGGCGCCGGACACGAGCGCGAAGGCGAGCAAGACGCCGGCCACGACCGCGGTTTTCAGCGAGCGGGCTTCTGCGGCGGCAACACCCGGCGACGGCGGGCGGGTGGGGTTCACGTCCGGCATCGCGACGGGTCGACTCGGCCCGCGCGGTGGGCGGGCAGGGTACGCTGGCACGGGAGGTGCCGTAGTTGCAATGGTGCGGGCCCCAGCGCTCGGCGCGACAGGACGCCCCAGCGCCGCGCTACTTGCTCCACACCCGATGCGACATCCCGAACAAGAAGAACCACCCCTGCGTCGGCGAGTTGCCGACCGAATACTCCAGGTTGGTCGGACTCGACAGCCAGAACGCCGAACTCCAGCCGACCTCGAAGCCGATGCTCGATGTCGGTGCCAACGGCGCCTTGCGGCTGCCCTTGTTGAGCGAGTCGTCACTGCCGAAGTGGCCGATCAGGGCGTGCACCCACAGGTTCGAGTAGCCGTCGCCCGTGTCGTCATAGGTCGTGTCGCCGGTCGTCGTCACGACGCGCGCGTGGTGGGCCCGGCGGTGAACCGACGACACCAAGAAGAAGGAACTGGTCGGCAACTGCAAGAGCCACGGCCGCGAGTTGCGCCCCAAGGGTCGACCGGAACCGGCTGACGTTGATGATTTCATGTGAGAACTTTGCCGCACCAGCCCGTGCGGGGCCTACGACATGCTGGCGAACTTGGGCTGGGTGAGCGTTGGCATCAGCGCGGACACCTCAGAATTCGCGGTCGAATCGCTGCGGCGATGGCGGATGTCGAGCATGGGGTGGGTCCTGCTGGTGGCCATGCTGCGGGGTCGGCGCCTGGGGAACGCCGAACTGCATGGGCAGCGGCAGTCTACCGCAGACGCAGACACTAGCCGCCAAGTACGCGCCTGTCATTCGTGGTGCGGCAACGGTTGGCCCACCGGCGCCACCTGCGCCGGCACCGGGCTTCGCTCAACGACGGGCTCCGGTTGCCACCCCAACGTCGCCAGCAGCACGGCGAACCCGATGCTGTAGGCCAGCGGCACGTGCCAGCCGTCGCGCAGCCAGCGCCCCACCGATCTCGCCTCTGGATATTGGTTCGCCAGCGCGACCCCGGCCGAGGAGCCGAACCAGATCATCGAACCGCCAAAACCCACGGCATACGCGAGCATGCCCCAGTCGTAGCCGCCCTGCTTGAGCGCCAGCGCCGTCAACGGAATGTTGTCGAACAGGGCAGACAAGAAGCCGAGGCCCAAGGTGGTGGGCCACGACGCCATCGGCAGTCGCTCGACTGGCATCAGCGACGCGCTACTGACGAGCGCGAGCAAGAACGTGGCACCCTTGGCCGCAGCGGGCAGCACGCTCCAGTCTGGCGTCCGCACAGTGGCACTCGCAAGGACGGCCAGCATCACGGCGGCGCCCAGCCACGGGAACGCGTCGGCCGCAGCAGGGAACTGGATGTTTACTATGATGTTCGTGGCCACGGCTGCCAGCAGGATGAACACGACCACGCCGAGCCGGGGTCTATCGATACTTATGCCGGCGGGCGGGTCCTTCAAGATGGGTGAGTGCCGGTGCTGCTGCAGCGCCGCCGGAATGCCGCACACGACGACGGCGACGCCGGCCGCCACATAGGCGTGGAGCACGTCGAGCGGGCTCTTGTGGGCGACCCACATCATCGTGGTGGTCGTGTCGCCGACCACGCTGCCCGCCCCGCCAGCATTCGACGCCGCGACGATGGCGGCCAGGTAGCCGACGTGGACCTTGCCACCGAACAGCGTCCGCGCCATCGCGCCGCCGATCAGCGCAGCGGCGATGTTGTCGAGGAATGCCGACAGGACGAAGACGATGAGCAGCATCGCGAAGCCGCCCTTCCAGTCGTCGGGCAGCAACGCGGGCAGCACGGCGGGTACGCGGCTCTCCTCGAAGTGCCTGGAAAGCAATGCAAAACCCAGAAGAAGTCCCAGCAGGTTCGCGAGTACGACCCATTCGTGTTGAAAATGGCTCGCAAGCCCTGCGAGACCGACGCCGTGGGCAAAGCTGCCCAGCGTCACCTTGTACAGCACGAGGACCGCCAATCCGACCAGCGCGACCTGCAGCGTGCGGGCGTGGCAGACGGCGACCCCGAGCAGCGTCAGGCCGAACAGGATGAAGTCCAACGGGACGCCAGCGATATCAATCGTGTGCATGGGCTGCCGCAGACGTCTAGGGTGCCAGGATTCAGTCCGCCGTTGCGGCACCTTGGCCGACCGCCGGCTCCATTGTCTGGTGCGGCACCTCGATGACGATCTGCTTGCGATCCGCGGGCACCGACGGCGCAATCGGCGGCGCGGCAACGACCAGCGTGGACGCCATGACGGGCGGGATCGGTGGCACCAGCGTGCCGTGTACGTGACCTGACGGCGGGCGCATTGCACCGGTCGTCGTCGAAGTTGTGGCCGGCTCCGGCGTTGGCGCGGCCTGCTCCGCCGTGGCAGGCGTGGCCCGGATCGGCTCCAGCGCCATCCGCCCGCCCGCGAAATGCCACTGGTTGCCGGCGCGCACGGTCGTCATCGTCTCGGCCTGGGGCTGCGCGGGATCGTCGGCGGCATCGACGCGCACGGCCCCCTCGGTCACGACCACGCCCACCCCACCGTCGCCCCGTGGGTGTTGCACCACGAAGCGCGTGCCGACCACCGAGGCCCGGAAGCCCGCGAACATGACCGCAAAACGCTGCCCAGCGTGCAGTTTCTCGACTTGGCATTCCACCTGCCCGTCGCGCAACCGCAGCCAGACATCATGGGCGCCCATCGCGAGCACATCCACTTCGGTGCGCGGCGCCAGTTCGACTTCGAACCGACCCGGCACGACGATGCGCCCGTGCGCCGCCGCCCGCACCCGCAGCCCACCTTTGAGCAGGTCGCCGGGGCGCAGCGCGTGCCAATGGCCGGTCGTATCCGCGACCTCGATGCCGCCATCGACGGCGCCGGTGGTCAGTCCAAGGCCGCGCCCGCCGGTCTGGCGCGCGCCTTCGAGTCGTTCCTGAAAGCCGCGCTGCGACTCCGCTTGCTTCGTGAGCAGCGGATGGCCCAGCGCCGCGACGAGTGCGACTGCGATCGCCACCGCCAGCCCCCACGCCAGCCGCGGCGTAACGCGGGCCGGTCGCGTCCACGAACCCGCCAGCAACCGCACGCGCTCTTCGACGCTGGCGCGCTGCTCCACCGTCAGCGCCGGTGCCTTGCCGCGCAGCAACAACGTCTGGTAGCGCCGCACCTCATCGACACCGGCCCGGCACAACCTGCAGCCATCGAGGTGTTCGGCGAGTTCAGAGCGCCGCCCGATCGGGTCGTCGTCGCGGCTGTTGCAAAGCCATTCACGCCAGGTGTCGGCATCCGGGCACTGGGCCAAGGGTGCGGCCGCCAGCACGGTATCCGCGGCGTTGCCGGTGGAAACTGCCGTATCGTCCGTCGGTTCTTTCATTTGATCACCTGCAGCGCATGGGCCGGCAGCACGCCGCGGGCGCGGGCAGCCTCGAACACTTCCTTGCGCGCGTGGAAAAGCCTCGACTTCACCGTATTGACGCTCACGTCGAGCGTCGCTGCGATCTCTTCGAGCGTCATCCCTTCGAGTTCAAAAAGCGTGAACACCGCGTACTTCTTCTCGCCAAGCTCTCCAAGAATATCATAAAGCTGTCTGCATTCGTCGCGAGCCTCCAGGCGGCCGCTCGTCTCCGTACTGCCGTGCATGCCGAGTTCAGACGGGTCGAGCGACAGCCAGCGCAGCCAGCCCTTGCGGCGGCCCTTGCGCACGTGCTGCAGCGCGACGTTGACGGTGATGCGGTGCAGCCACGTCGTGAAGCGGGACTCGCCGCGGAACTTGTGCAAGGCGCGCTGCACCTCGATGAACGTGTCCTGCACGATGTCTTCGAGCTCGCTGGTCGGCCCGACGACGTGGCGTGCCACCGACTCCACGCGGCGCCCATGGCGGCGGTACAGATCGCTCAGTGCATTCGCATTGCCGCGCTGAAACGCTTGGACCAGTTGTTGGTCCAGCGCGTCGCTCCCTTCGCGGTCGTCGCGGCCTTGCAACGCGGTCATCATCGCTCCTCGGCCCTCCCCGGCGCCGCGCAAGGGCGGCTCCTGCAAGGTAGGTTGCCGGCAAGACGCGCGAGGGTCAATCGTCGCCGCAGTGCCGCGACTGTCGGCGTGCACACCGGGCCGACTTCTGGTGCGGCACCGTCTGCACCCGTGTCCTCGTTGGGCGCATCTCCCGCCGCAGCCCCATCGGCGTCGCCACGGCCGGGGCTGCCGTTTTTCATTGCCCGCGCCGCCGCGAGCCGCTACCCTCTCGCCCCTTCCGCGCCGCCGCTCCCGGCCGGTCGCATTGGATTTCCGTGCGGCCGCTCCGTGCCGGTCGCTGTGCGAGGCGGTGGCCGTGCCCGAAACCTGTGTCAGCCCGCGCAAGTGGACGACGCCCGCGTGGGCAGTCGCCACGTTGCTCTGCTACGGGCTCGTCGCGTGCACCGAAGATGCGGCGGTCACAGGGCCCGCCAAGGACGGCGCCAGCGCGCCGGACGTCCCCGACACTGCGATCGACGCCGCCGCGACTCCAGTCGTCGAGCCGGTGACGTTCAACGCCGGACCAGAGCCAGGTGCCCCCCACTTTCACCTCGAAGGCGCCTGGCTCCCGGAGTCGGGTCGGCTCAAGGTCGTCGTCTGGATCGGCCGCTTCGACGACGTGCTCGGCGTGGCCGGCCACCTGCGCTTCGACCCCGCCGCGCTCGAACTGGCCAAGGTCGAGGCCGCCGACGTGCCGAGCGGCATCGCCCCGAACACGGATTGGGAGGTGGTCGGCGTCGCCAAGCAGAGCCCGGCTGGCCGTGTTCTGCTCGGCGGCGCGCGCTTTCGCAAGGAACCTTCGGCATATGCAGCGTTTGCCGGCGCCGAGGTGTTGCGCGAGGCATGGGCCGTACTGGAATTCGTCCCGAAGAAGGCCGGCACGACGACGATCGCCTTTGATTCTCCGTCGATCGTGGCGCGCGACAGCGAGGGCAAGGACGTCGCCGTGACGGCCAATCCGGCCACCGTCACGGTGCCCGCTTCCGTTTTCGCCGCCGCCGCGGGAGGCACGCCATGATGCGCCGCCTGCCGTTTGCCACTGTGGCCATGCTGCTGGCCCAGGCCGCTCCGCTCGCCGCGCAAGCCGCTCCGGTTGCCGCCCAAGCCGCAGCGCCCCGCATGCCCGCCGGCCCCTTCGACGCCCAACTGGAGCCCGGCAGCCGCGCGGCCCTTCGCGCCAGTTGGTTCACGGCGGAGACACAACACCGCAAGCGGCCCCCGGCACTGCCCGCGCAGCCCACCGGCCCATTCGCGTGGCAGGCCGCGGACTTTGCCCACCTGCCGAAGGGGGCCTGGGAGATCACGCACCAGGACATCACCGCCGAGCTCTTTCCTGGTCAGTCGCTGCTCAAGCTGCAGATCGTCGCAACGTTCAAGGCCTACGCCGCCAAGGTCGATTCGCTGGCTTTGTCCATGCGCGGATCGGAATCGATGCTGGCCGAATTGCCCGACGGCACCACAGCGACCGTAACCGTCGATGTGCAGGAGGGCGGCGCGGCGCTCGTGACGGTGAAACTCCCCAAGGCGCTGGAGCCCGGCCAGAGCGTGACGCTGGCGTTCGAGCGCGTTGCCAAGCTCGACTGCAAGCCGGGTGGGCTCGGTTTCTTGCCGTGTTCCGTGACGAAGCCGTATTTCTATGTCGAGTCGCGTTGGTACGTGCTCGACGCGCCGTTTCTCGGCCACATGCCGTCGACGCTGGACCTGCACGTGGTCACGGCAGACACGACGCTCGTGGCGGCGGCGCCTGGCAAGCCGACAGGCCCCGATGTGCTGCCCGATGGCCGCCGCGTCTTCCACTTCAAGCAACCTGAGCGCACCGAAAATGGGGGCTTCGCGCTGGCTCCCTACGCGGTCGTCCAGGCCGCCGACGCCGTGCCGTATCCCGCGCTGCGCATCTACACGATGGGCGGCGCGGTGGCGGCGCAGGCGACGTTGACGATGGTCAAGGATGTGGCGGCGTTCTACGCGCCGATGTTCGGTCCGTTTGCGTGGCAGGGGCTCAACATCATCCAGCTCATGCCGAATTTCGGTGGAGGCTATTCGCCGCTGTCGGGCATCTTCGTCTACCGCTGGGCCGTGGAGATGACCGAAGACCAGTACGGCTGGGAACAGACGGTCGAACTCATGGCCCACGAGGTCGGCCACCAGTGGTGGGGCAATCTGGTCGAGCCCTACACGACCGGCGACGTCGCGCTGTCGGAGTCGATGGCGGAGTACTCCAGCTGCCTCTACATGGAAAAGCAGTACAAGACGCGCGGGCAGATCGTCAGCAACAACCTAGAGTACGTCTACACGGTCAAGGCCGCGGACGACAAGGCGGTGGCCTCGCCGACCGTGTACGCCTCGCCGCGCTACACCCAGATCGTCTACTACAAGGGCTCCGTCGTGGTCGACATGCTGCGCCGCGAACTGGGCGACGACATGATGGCCAAGGTGCTGGCGGCGTTCACGAAGGACTTCAGCCGCGACTTTGCCCGCATCAGCGACCTGCGCAAGACGGCGGAGCAGGTGGCGGGGCGCGACCTCGGGTGGTTCTTCCAGCAATGGTTCGAGAAGGGTGGCGCCTTGCGGGCCGAAGTGACGGGGCGCGTGGTGCCGCCGGCCAACGTTGCCGCGCAGGACGCCCAGTGGACGGTCCGGATCCGCGTGGTGCAGCCCGAGGCGCCGCGCCGGATCAAGCTGCCGGTCACGGTGTGGACGGCAGAGCACAAGGCTGAGACGTTTCAGGTCGATGTCGAGCCCGTCGCAGGCCAGCCGGCCACCGTCGTCGAGGTCAAGGTGGGCGCGCCGGTGCAGCGGGTCCGTCTCGATCCCGAGCGCGTGCTGCTGCGCGCGTTTGCCGGGGGCACGCCGGGCGACGTCAACCTCGACGGCCTGACCGACGGCGCCGACCTCGTGGATCTCGCGTTCCGCTATGGGCGGGCCGTCGCGCGCACGGCCAAGAACGGGCAGACGTATTTCTTCGCCGACCCGGGCTGGAGCGAGGTGCACGACGTCGAGGCCGACCTGCGCATCAACGCGAAGGACCGCACGACGCTGCTCCAGTGGTTGGGCACCCAGTCTGAGGAATTCTGATGGACGGCGCTCCAAGTGCTCCGATCGCTCCGCTTGCTCCAAGCGCTCCGGCAGCCCCGCTCGCCGGCCGCCGCATCCACCTCGTGTCGCTGGGCTGCCCGAAGAACCGGGTCGACTCTGAACTCCTGCTCGGCCAGGCCGTCGCCGCCGGCTGGGAACTGACCGCGCGCCCCGAAGACGCCGGCCTGCTGGTCGTGAACACGTGCGCGTTCTTGCAGGACTCCGTCAAGGAGTCGGTCGATGTGATCCTCGCGCTCGGCGACATCAAGGCCGCCCACCCCGGTGCCAAGCTCGTCGTAGCCGGCTGCCTGTCGCAACGCCACGCCGCGGACCTGGGCACGTCGTTGCCCGAAGTCGATGCCTTCTTGGGCACGGGCGAATACGGCGACGTAGCTGGCCGCCTCGGGCTGCGCGACCCGGCGGGCCCGCTGGCGAGCGGCGTCGTGGTGGGTGCGACGAAAAAGCCGCGGCCAGCGTGGCTGCCCGACCACCTGGAGCCGCGCTTCGTGGCGCCCGACTCGTTCACTACCTACCTGAAGATTGCCGAGGGCTGCTCGCAGGGCTGCACCTTTTGCATCATCCCCAAGCTGCGCGGGCCCCAGCGTTCGCGTGCCGTGGCCGACTGCGTGGCCGAGGCGCGACAACTCGTCGCGCGTGGTGTCGTCGAACTGTGCCTCGTCGCCCAAGACCTGACCCACTACGGCGAAGACTTCGGCGACCCCGATGCGCTCGCCAAGCTCGTGCGCGCGCTCGGTGCAGTGGAAGGCCTGCGCTGGGTGCGGCTCATGTACGCGTACCCCCACAACGTCACCGACGCCCTCGTCATGGCGATCGCCGAGACGGAGAACTGCTGCAAGTACATTGACATGCCGCTCCAGCACGCGGCCGATCCCGTGCTCAAGGCGATGGGCCGCCTGCACGACCGCCGCTCCACCGAGGCGCTGCTGGAGCGCCTGTTCGCGCGCGTACCAGGGCTGGTGTTTCGCACGACGCTGCTGGTCGGTCATCCCGGCGAGACGGAGCGCGATTTCGCGGAACTGCTCGATTTCGTGCGCGCCTGGCGCCTGCACCGCGTGGGCTGTTTCGCCTACAGCCGGGAGGACGGCACACTCGCCGCGCGCCAGGCCGGCCAACTGCCGACCGCCGTCAAGAAGGCGCGCCAGAGCGAACTGATGGGCGTGCAGGCCACCATCGCTGCCGCCCACCAGCGCGCCATGATCGGCCGCGAGGTCGAGGTGCTGGTCGAGGGACTGAGCGACGAGACCGACTTGTTGCTGCAAGGGCGCACGCAGGGCCAGGCGCCGGACATCGACGGCGTCGTGTACCTGAACGACGCGCCCGCCGACATCGGTCGCGCCCAGATGCGGCGGGTGCGGATCACGGAGGCGCACACCCACGACCTCGTGGGCTGCGTCGTCGGCTGATCCCCGCAGACTTCCGCGCCGTGCCTGGGGGCCGCCACGTCTTTTGGGGCGCGGGCGTCGGCTTGTGCGCCGTACTCGCGGCGTGCTCCGGCCCCGAACCGGCGACCGCTGCGGCCCACGGCGCCCTGCCCGATGGGGGAGCAAAGCCGACCGCTGCGGCCCACGACAGCGCCAGGCCCGCCGGAAGCGCCACGGATGCCGTCAGCGCAACTGCCTACGTCGCCTGGCAGACCGCCGCACTCGTGACGCCGGCCACCGTCGCAACCGCTGTGCCGTTCGCGATCACCGCCAAGGGGACCACCGCGGGCGGGGTCACCGCGATCCAGGTTCACAATGGGGTGGGCACGTGGACGCGCAAAGGCGAGACCCTGCCGCTCTACGTCGCGTATGGCACGAATTTTGCCGGTTACGACCTGGGCTGCGGGTTTGCACTCGCCGAAAAGCGCCTCGTCAGCGTATGGCTCTACTGCCAGGGCGACAAGCTGACGTACGTCTGGCAGACCGACACCGTCGGCCAACCGCTCGAAGTCGCTGCGGCGACGGGCACGTGCCAGGTGGGCAGTTCGCCCGTGCCGCGCAACGTCACGGTGCCTGCTCTGGCGCTGGCGCCGCCCCACCTGGCGCACGGCTTTCGGGTCCACGGGCCGGCGATCGACCTGCGCGACGACGCGACCGATGCGACGTCGGGCCGCGTGCTCGTGGCCGGCACGTGGCTGCCGGCCTTCGTCTACGAGATCATCGACTGCGGCAAGTGCGGCGCGGGTGGCTGGATCGAACTGCACGTGGTCGCCTACGCCGCCGCGCTCCAGCAGACGACGGTGTGGATCGTCTACCTGTTCCACGCCCAGCCGAACCACGCGCGCCTCGGCTGGGGCGTGCGGTTGCCCGACCTCGCGCTGTTGCCAGAGGTGGTGCTGCCGGCGGAGTGGACGGCGACGGCGCCGCCTGTGCCACAGCCGTAGAGACGATTCGCCAAGCTCCGTTGGCCAGGATCCACCACCTTGGACGGACCCGCGCCAACGACGCAGATGTTCCCAAGGCGGTCGTTCCCGGTTGGCGTGGTCCGCCCCTGCCGCTACGATGCGGCCCAGCCGGAGTCGCACCGTGCCCCGTTTTCGCCCGCACAAGATGTACCCCGGCGCCCTGCTCGCGCAGGAGGCGTGCAGCTACCAGGCGATGACTGAGCTGCTGATGCCGTTGCGTGGCCGGTTGGTCGTGCTGATCCACAGCGACCGCGACTGCTCGAATGTGCTGCCGAAGACGCACGGGCGCATCCACGCGGACCTGCAGTACAAGTTCCTGTGCACGAACCTGCGCGAGGACGAGATCGTGACAGGGCAGGGCAACTTGAAGCTGCGGCGCGCCATCGAGATTGCCCACGCGCAGTTGAAACCGGACCTGATCGTCGTGTTGTCCACGTGCCCGACCGTCATGATCGGCGACAACATCAAGCACGTGGCGCGAAAGGCCGGCAAGGACCTTGGCATCCGCGTGGTGGCCGAGGTCACCCACGGGCTGAAGCCGAAGTCGCCCGCTGAAATCGTGGACGATTGCTACCGGCTGTTGACGCAAGCTGCCCATCCGCCCCAAGCGCCGGATCGGAGCCGCCGCGTCAACCTCGTCGGCATGGGGCTCGAGCCCGACGAGCAAGCGGAACTGGCTGCAGGGCTGGCCGCGCTCGGACTGGAGCTGAACGTGGTACTGAACGCCCGCGCCACGCTCGACGACTTCTTGCGCGTGGCCGACGCAGGGTGGAACGTGCATCCTGGGCCGCACCTGCTGGTCGGTTTCGACGAGGCCTGCCGCGAGCGCTTCGGCATCGAACCGATCGAGGTGCCGCTGCCGTTTGGAGTCGCCGCGACCGACCAGTTCTGGCGTGCGGTGGGCGCGGCGACGGGCATCGACGGTGACCCCGTCGAGCGAGTCGGTGGCGGGCGGGGCGCGGCGTGCGAGCAACTGGCGGCGTTTCGTGCCGGGCCGTGGGCGCAGTTGCGCGAAGCCCGCGGTCGCACACCGCGCTGCGCCTACAACGTGGGGTCGGTGCGCTCGTTCGACCTGCGCCGCATCGCCTTGGAAGAACTTGGCGAACGCGCACTTTTCGTCGAGCTTGGCTTCGACGTCGCGTTGTTCGTCCAGGGTCCGCAGCACGCGGAAAACGTGGCGCGCATTCAGGGCGTGCTGGGCGAACTCCACGTCGACGACCCGTTCGTCGTGTTTCCCGACCCCGGTGGCCTGGCGCGCTGCCTGCGGCCGGGAGATTTCGATGTGTTCTTCGGCGCCGGCTTTCTGCGCGGAGAACTGACCAAGCTCAACCTGCCCTTGCTCGACCACAAGCGGCTGCGCATGGGCTACGGGTCGGTGGCGCCCAACCTGCAGTGGCTGCACGAGGCGCTCACCACACCCTTCTACGCGCACTTCGCCGCGACCGCGCCCGTCACGGCTCCCCGCGGCCCGGGGCGCACGACCCTGCAAACGCGGGCCCACGAAGGAGCGGATGTTCGAAGACCTGACCCTCGATGACCTCGTCATCCGCTCGTCGAGCCACACGTCGTTCTTCGGCGTCTACCTCGCCACGCACGCGATCCACGACGGCCTGTGCATGTGCCACGCGTCGGTCGGCTGCAAGGTCAAGACGCAGCACCACCTCGTCGGCCACGACGGCGTGCGCGATGCCCATGTGCGGATGCGCTATTCGCAATTCATCGACGAGGACCTGATCCAGGGCTCGACGGCCCAGTTGGAGGAGGAGATCGTCGCCTGGAGCGCGCGCCAGCACCCGGGCGTGGTGGTGCTCGATGCTTCCACGCCAATCAGCCTGCAAGGGCAGGGCATGGCCGGCGTGATCCAGCGCATGGAAGCCGCGACGGGCGCCGATGTCGTCTTCGTCGATGCCCGCAATTACGACGCCGACCTCTACGCGGGCTACAGCCGTACCATCGGCACGCTGATCGAGCGCCAGCGCTGGACCGAGCGGCGCGCGCGGCCCGACGAGGTGAGCATCGTCGGCCACGTCTTCGACCGCTACGAGCCGGATCAGATCGCCAACGTGGCAGAACTGCGCCGCCTGCTCGGTGCGCTCGGGCTGAAGGCGCCCGCCGTTTTCCTGGCCGGCGAGCCGTACGCCAGGCTCGGCGAAGTCGTCCACGCCCGCACCCACGTCGTGCTGCCGTACGCTCGCGCCGAGGTGCGGGCGCTGCACAAGCTGGGCCAATCGACCGTCGCCACCGGTCTGCCGCTGGGCCTCAGCGGTACCAAGGCGTGGTTGCGTGCGGTGGCCGCCGCCGTCGATGCCGGTGCGCGTGCCGAAGCGTTCATCGAGCACGAGGCAGCGCGCCTGAAGCCGTTGTACGAACTCGCGCGGCGCCAACTCGAACGCAAGCGCTTTGCCGTGTTCGCCGATGCGCCCCGGGCGGCCGGAATCATCGCAACGCTGCGCGAGGTCGGCATGGTGCCGGCATGCATCGGCGTGCTGCACAAGAGTCCCGGCGGTGCGGCCGACGTGCGCCGCAGCCTGCAGGAGTGGCACGGAGTCGATCTGCCCGCCGACGTGCGCTGGCTCGAAGACCCGACGCCGGCGGCCGTCGCGGCGGTGGACTTGGCGGACTGCGACCTCGCGATCGGCACCACCATCGAGCGCGAGGCGCTGGCGCGGGCGGGTAAGCCGTGGGTCGAGATGGGGTTTCCGTCGGAGCTGCGCCATTTCCTTTATCCGGCGCCGACGCTCGGTTTTCAAGGGGCGCTGCGGGTGTTGGAGCAGGCGATGGGGGCGTTGGAACGGGCAGTGGGGCGGTGATACGGGTCCGCGTGGCGCCGGTCTCGGCAGAGCCTACTTCACGAGCCCTGCCAGCAGGCCCGCCAGCTTTGCCATCACGTGGTCCGCGACCAGTTCCTCAAACCGCACCGGCTCCGGCACGTCGCCCCGGCACGCCTGCACCAGCGTGGCGGCCAGCCCGTCGATGTCGGCGAGGTCGTGGGTCCAACCCAGCGCGTGCTCGGTGACGAGGCGGGCCGCATCGCACTGCGGCGGCGCAACCTGTAGCAGCGGGCGCGATTCGCTGAGGATCTCGAACATCTTGCCCGGGTAAGCGTAGTCGAATTCGGGCGACACGACGACCACCCCCGCCATGGCATTGCGAATCAGGGCATTGGCTGCCGACTGCTCGACCTCACCGTGATCGACGACTAGGTCTGCTACCCCCGCAGCGGTCGCACTGGCGCGGAGCTGTGCGCCGTGCAGGCCGGCGTAATCGAGCACCAGCGCGCCCTCCGGCAGCAGCGCTCGCGCCCGCGCCATCGCGGCCAGCAGCGGGCCCAGATCGCGGCCGTATGCCAGCGAACCGGTGTATGCCAGGCGCAGCGGCGGGCCCTTGGGCAAGTCGGCGGCACGCCACGGCACGGCGCCGCTGCGACAGCCGTTCGTGACGAGCTCCACAGGAGCGCGCGTGCGCAGCGCCAGCCAACGGCACAGCGTCGGGGTCACGCCGAGCACGAGGTCCGCCGCAGCCAGACACCGATCCTCGAGCGCGAGGTGGCGCGCGTGCTCCGGCGCGGACCACCGCGTCGCGGGCATGTCGCACCAAGGATCCCGGTAGTCGAGCACGAGCCGCGCCCCGGTCGCTTGGGCCGCCTCGTGGGCCAGCACGCCACAGGTGAACGGTGGCAGCGTGCCCAACACGACGTCGAAGCGGCGCCCCCGCAGCGCCCGCAAGCCGAGCCCGCGCCACCCGGCAAACTCGTCTGGAAACTCGGTCGCAACCAGCCCCCGGCTGATGAGGCCACGAACCTGCCCCGCCGCCCGCATTGCCAGACCCGCCCTGCCACGCTCACTCGGTGGCAAGCCTGCTGACCCAACTGCGCTCGGCGGCGCGCCTACCGACCCCGCGGCGGGCCTCGCTGGATGCATCTGCGCACGCTCCGATCGCGGCCTGGCCCAGCGACGCACCACCTCGCGCGCCCACATGCGGGGTGCCAGTGCGTGTGTCTCGATGCGCTCGAAGCCGTCTGCCTGCGTGCCCGTCGCGTTGACCGGCCGCATGTACATCGGTTTCAGCGTCAGCACGCTGACGTCCCAGCCGTCGCGCGACAGGTGGGCTACAATTCGGTCGGCCCGGCGCCCGCCGATGATGCGCGAGGGAGCGAGCACGGCCGTCACGAGCAGCAGACGCGGGTTGGGCACCGGAGTTCCTTGCAGGCACGACCGATCGACGGCGAGAAAGCTGCGACCTCGTCAGCGCGGCGCTCTATAGCTGCGGCCCCGCCGGACGGTCAACGCCGCAGCCTGGGACTGGCGGCTACGGCGCCGCGCACGTCCCCGCCTTGCACACCAGCTTGGGCCCGCACGCGTCGCCATCGAGCGCGCTGTGCTTGCACGCCCCATCCGGCGCGCACAAGTCCAAGGTGCACGGGTTGCCGTCCTCACACGCGGTATCGTTGGCGCTGGTCACGCACGCGCCCGTCTTGGGGCTGCACGCCTGGCTGAGGCACGCGTCGCCAATTGCGCACTTCGGCGCCAGCCATTGCAGGTCGGGAGTGCACGATTGGTTCGCCCCGCACACCAGCGGCGCCGTGCACTTGCTCTCGTCTTCGTATTCCGCACAGTCGGGCGTGGACTTGCACTTGCACTGGGCGGGCCCTGGGCTGCACTTGCCGTCCATGCACTCGTCGTATTTCGTGCACGGGTCGCCGTCGTCGCAAGACGCGCCATTGGGGGCCGCTGCGGGCGCACAACTGCCCGTCGCTGGGTTGCACGCGGATACGGCGCACGTCCCCGCACCCGCCAGGCAATTGACCGCACTTTTCGCCTTCGTAGCGCACACGCCCTTGCCGCCGGCGCCGGCACAGAAAAGCGTGCCGTTGCAGGCGTTCTTGTCGTCCTTCGTGGCACAGTCTGCGTCGGCCTGGCATGGGCAATCGTTGTCGGGCGAGTAGCACTGGCCGGCGACGCATACCTCCCATTTGGTGCACGCGTTGTCGTCATCGCAATACTGATAGTTGTGGGTCGGCTTCAGCGTGCACGTGCCGGTCGGCGGGTGGCACTGGTTCTTCAAGCACGTCGTTTCGTGCGGCGACACTGGACACAAGACGACCGTCGCCTTGTCGATCTGGCAGTCCGGTTTCGCCTTCGCCAGGTCGCAGAACAGGGTGCCGTTGCACGGGTTGCCGTCGTCGAGCTTCTTGCAATCGGCGTCGGTGTCGCACAGGCACAGCAACGTGCCGCCGACGCACTTGCCCTGGGCGCACGAGTCGTCGCCGGTACAAGAATTGTTGTCGGAGCACGCCTGACCGTCGGGCTCGGGCTTTGCCACGCACTTGCCGGTCGACGGTTGGCACGCCAGCTTGAAGCACTCTGCACTGGATGCGCATTTCACGACCGATTTCGGCTGCACTTCGCATTGCCCAGAATCCAGGTTGCACGTCGGCTTGCCGTTGCAGAGGTTGCCGTCGTCCTGGCACTCGGCGTCGCTCTTGCACTTGCACACGACCACCGCGTCTCCCGGCTTGCACTGGCCGCCCTGGCACACGAAGCCGCCGCTGCACGGGTCGCTCCCGCCACACAACACCGGGTCGGCCGCCGCCGATCCCGCCGGCTTTGCCAACCATGCGCATTGCTTGACCTTGGGGTTGCACTTTGGGTCCTTCGGCTGCACGGCTTCGATCGGCAGCACGGCGCACTGACCCGTGGTGGGCACGCACGCCGTCACCGCGCACACGCTGTCGAGTCCGCCCGTGCACGCGACCACCGTGCCCGGTTTGAGGTTGCACACCTTGCCCGCAGTGTCGCAGATCAGCGTGCCGTTACAGAGGTCGCCGTCTTCGTGCTTGGCGCAGTCCGTGTCGACGCCGCAGGGGCACAGGTTCACCTTGCCGACCTGACACTTGCCCTTGGCGCACAGGTCGTTGGCGGTGCACGGATTGCCGTCGTTGCACACCTTGCCTTCGTTGGTGGCCGCCTTGACGCACGTGCCGGTCGCCGGCGCGCAGGAGGTCGCCGCACAGGGACCATCGTTGGCGGTCGAGCACTTCACCACGCTCGCTTCGTCGAGCGCGCACATGCGGGTCGCTGCGATGCAGAACGCCAAGCCGGTGCAAGCGCTGGCCACGCCGAAGTCGATTGTCTTCTGCTTCCACGCGGCGCACTCCGCGTCGGTTCCGCCGATGCAGTCGCAGCCGTTGCCGTTGGCGGTGGGCACGCACTTGCCCTGCTGGCAGTGGGTGACCAGCGTGCATTCGAGCGCATCCTTGCACGGCATGGCGTCGGGCTTGACCTGCACTTCGCACAGGCCCGTCTTCGGATTGCACGCGGCGACCGTGCACTCCTTGTCACCGACCGCCACGTTCGGCGGCGGCGAACACTGCACGGCCAGCGCCTTGTCGAGTCCGCACGTGCCTTTGGCGGCCACGCTGCGGTCACACTTCCACTGGCCGGAGCACAGGTTGCCATCGAACAAGGGGTTCAGTTGTGGGTCGTTGCAGTGGGCAGCGGTCGCACACTCACACGCGGGCGCGATCCCCGCCGCCACGCAGGCGCCCTGCTGGCACGTCTCGGCCGTGCACGCGTCGGCGTCGCCCTGGCACGGCACCGTCGATGGCGTCGCCGTACAGCCCGTCGCCTTGGCGCAGGCGTCGACCGTGCAGGCGTTGCCGTCGTCGCACACGAGGGCCGCTCCCGGCTGGCACGCTCCGCCTTCGCAGTGGTCGTCGCCGGTGCAGGCACTGCCGTCGTCGCACGCCCCCGCTTCGAGGAGCGTCATCGCGCAAACCCCGTCGGCGCACACCGGCAGCTGGCACACGCTCTTGGCTTGTGGGCAGTCGGCGGCGCTCGTGCACGCGGGCGCGGCAGTCTTGGCGACCGGGCCGTCATCCGTTGCATCGGCCTGGCTCTCGACGTCCGGGGCATCCGCGCCGGCGTCGGTCCGCCGCTTGACGGGCTGGGCGCAGGCGGCGACGCCACCCACGACTGCGGCGAGCAGCCACCACCACGGCACCACGGAACGCTGGCCGCGCCTCAATCGGTAGCCCATGCTAGTCGTCTCCCCGCCAAGTTGCGGCCCCAGGCTCCTCGGCGGCGACCTGCCCCAGCAATGGATCGAAGGCCCGTATGAAGGCATACCACAGCCACGGGGCGACGAGCAGGTTGCAGTACGGCAGCAACTGCGCGGCGGCGGTGGCCAGGCCATGGGGTGCGGCCGGTGCGCGCTGGGTCTGCTCCAACCGCAGATCGATGGCTTCGCACAGGCCGCGCGTCACGACAAAGCCCCAGTACACGTTGAAGCACGGCACGAAGTTCAGCGCGACGGCTTCGGCCGGCGTGAAGCGGCGGCCTGACCGGTTGACGCGGGCATCGACCGGCAGCAGCGACCAGCAACGGTGCAGCCACACCAGGCCGATGACGGGCGGGGCGAACGGGTCCCGTGCCGGCGCTTCCTCGGGGGGCCAACTCATGTGCCATTCGCCGCCACCGGTTCCGGCGGCGTCTGCAACTCATCGAGCGCCCCATCGCGCGCCTGGCGCAGCGCCGCGCCCCACGTCGCACAGTCGGCACACAACGAGCGCGGTGGCACCGGCTCAGCGTGCAGCGGGCCGGGCGCTGCCAGTTCCGCCTCCAGCCACGGCAACAGCAGACGCTTGTCCCCCTCGACGAACGCGTACGTGACGGCTGCGCGCCAGGCCTCGACCTCGTCGCTCGCGCCCAGGTTCATCACGACGCCGGGCACCAGCGGCGCCGCCCACGGCGTCAGCAACTGCAGGCGCCGCAGCCACGCCCACACGTGCCGACCCGGCGCTGGGGGCGCCGCCAGGGTCGCCAGGGCTGCGGCAGCTAGGTCGCCGGCGTCGTGGACGTGGAGAACGCCGGCGCTCCCGTCGGCCCGCATCAGCGGAACGGTGGCAGGCCGCGCAGCAAACACGGCTTCGAGCCGGACGATGCGGTCGGCGATGTCGTCGAAGCGGGTACGCGTCGTGGTGCCGGCCGGCCGCATCCGCTCGGCGATCTCGAGGGCCGCGACGGCGAACATCGGCGCGGCTGCCGTCTGGGTTAGCAAGTCGAGCGCCGGCCCGCGCACACCCGGATAGGGGCCGCACACCGCCATCACGAGGGCGCGGTTGATCTCGCCGTGCCAGTCCGAGCGGGAGAACGCCAGTTCTTCAAATGGCAACAGCGCGCTTTCGACGTGCTCCGGCCACGGCTCGACCGTTGCGCCAGCGCGCGTAAGGTGCGACGCCACGCCGCACAGCCCGGCTGCATTCGTGACCTCAAAACCACAGAACTGCATCGGTAGCCGCCCGCGTCGCCTGCGCAGCGTCGGTCAGGCGGGCCCGCCTTGCAAGCACGTGCCGGCGACGGACCAGAAGAACGGCCCCGGCGTGCCCACCCCACCTCGAGTGCGGACCCGACGCCGAATTCAAGGGATTTGGTATTGTCTGCCTGGCGTTGCTGCTACCGCGGCGTAAACGTCCCGCCCGGCACCGCCGCACCCGTGCGCGACCCGTTCGCATTCGTGTTGGCCTGGCCGGGCACCCGCGAGGGGCTCGTCGCCTCAGCCCGCGATTTCCCGATGATCTGGGACTGCAAGGCCTGCGCCCCATTCGGCGCCGCCGGTGCAGGAGTGTTGCCGCGCAGGCGCTCCTCGGTAGCCGACGTCGGCGAGGTGCCGCCCGCGCTGTTGCCCTTGCGGTACTGGCTGGCCATCTTTTTCAACTCGGCTTGGAACGTCGACGAAATCGTCTGGGCCTGCGCCGACTCGACCGCCCCCCACGTCGCCTCCTCGGCGACATACTCGCGCGCCCCGCCACCTGTGACACCAAAGGCCTGTTCGGGCTGATTGCGCGACACCCACAGCGCACTCATTATGCCGTCGAATGCTGTCGGCTTGCGCGCATTGCGAATGGCGCCCTCGCCCGCGGTCTTGACCTTGATCGCCAACGAACCGCCCGGGTACCACTCGGGCTGCAAGGCGAAAATCGTCATGAGTTCGCCGAACCCCGTGTCCGGGTCGGCATCGACCTTGACCTTGTCGGGCGTGAACCACAGCGTGCCCCCGGGCCGCGTCAAGCCCATGCCCTTGTTGGCGTAGGGCAGCGGGTCCACACCCTGGCTCAGCTTGAGCTTCAGCAGTTCGAGCCCCGGATTGACGCCTGGCGCCATCCACGTCGTCGCGATGTTCGGATTGATCGCCGTGAGCGCCGCGCCAGAAGGGTGCCCGGCCGCTGCCGCCAGCATTTCGAGCGCTTCGTTGTCGAGCTCTGTCATCTTAGGACCCTGGCGTGCGGCCTCCAGGTAGGCGGGCAGGCCCTGGGCCCGGCTGCCGAACTCGCCCAGCTTCTCCGGGGGAATCAGCTTGCCCTTTTTCTGGAACGGGCTCGCCGCAGATTGCAGGATCGGAAACACCCGGTCGCGCGCCTGCTTCGGTTGCAGCAGCTTGCCGGCGACGTCGGCGTAGAACTGCGTGCGGGCGGCCTCGATGCTGCCCTCGTAGTATTGCTCGCCGGCGATGTCGGCGAACTTCTGCGTGGCGATGGGGTCGTTCTTGCCGAAATCCTTGACGAAGGCCTCGTCGGTTCCCTTCGCCTCCTTCCACGCCCGCAGCAGGTGGATGTAGGTGCCCGCTTCATCTGCCGTGCGGCGGTCGAGGGTCTCCTGCGTGAGTTGTTCGGCTTCCCACTTGCCGGCCAGCATCGGGGCGCCCTCGGCATAGTCGGGCAGCTTGCTGACGATCTGGGCCTGGATCACCTCGCGACTGAGCGGCTGTGGAGCGGCAGGAGCCGCCCCCGCGGCCGCCGGAGCCGCAGCCCCGCCGCCCGCGCCACCCGGCGTCGTCCCGGCCGACTGCGTCTGCGTCGCGGGGCCGCGCGGGGCCATTGTCGATTGAGCGCCCATGGTTCCTCCAGTGCGGGCCCGGCTGCGCGGACGTGCCCACCCCATCGATACCGCAGCGTCGCGCCCGGTGCAATCGATCGACGCCGCGGCCGGAGCGTGCGCACCCCACGAACGGGTCCCTCGCCTGAATCGCTCTGGCTGGGCGCAGCGCAGCGCGCGGCGTATGCTGGCGCGGGCCTGCGCCGCAGCGGCGTCCGTTCTTCGCGGGAGGCAGCATGTGCGGGGTGTTCGGCGTCGTCGATCTGGAGCGCCAGGCCGATGGCGTCGCGTGGACCGCTGGCGAACTCGCTGCTGTGACCGCCGCGCGCGACATCTTGCAGCACCGCGGCCCCGATGGCGCCGGCCTGTGGCACAGGCCCGGCGTGGTGTTGGCGCACCGGCGGCTCGCGATCCTCGACCTCAGCCCGACGGGGCACCAGCCGATGGAAGATGGCCGCGGAGGCGCGCTCACATTCAACGGAGAGATATACAACTATCTGGAATTGCGACGTGAACTCCTTGCTGGCTTGTCCATGCGGTCCTCGGGCGACACCGAAGTGCTGGCGGCCCTGCTCGCGCGCCTCGGGCTCGCGCCGACGTGTGCGGCCTTGCGCGGCATGTACGCGTTTGCGTGGTGGGATGCGGGCAGTCGCGCGTTGCACCTCGCCCGCGACCCTGTCGGCAAGAAGCCCCTCTACGTGTGGCAGGCGGGCCCGCGGCTCGCGTTCGCGTCGGGGCTACAGGCGCTGGTCACCTGGCTGCGCTCGCAAGGCATCGCGCTTTCCGTCGACCCCGTCGCGATCGAGCACCACCTCGCCAGCGGGTACATTGCGGCCCCACGCACGGCGTTTCGCGAGGTGACCAAACTCGCGGCCGGTGAGACCGCGACGTTCGATCGCGCCGGCCTGCACCTCCACGCCGCCCGGCCTCTTCCCATCCCGCCACGGGGCAGGCGCCTCGACCTTGCCGGCATCGACGCCCTCGACGGCTTGCTGCAAACCGCCGTGCAGCGCCGCCTGCGCAGCGACGTGCCCGTGGCCACTTTCTTGAGCGGTGGCCTCGATTCGAGCCTGATCACGGCGCTGGCAGCGCGGGCCCAGCCGGGCATCACGGCGTTCACCGCTCACACGCCCGGCCACAACATCGAGGAACTGGCCGTTGCGCGCCGCGTCGCCCAGGCCGCCGGCGTGCGCCACGAACTGCTGGAACTGCGCGCTGGCGACATCGACCTTCTCGACACGCTCGTCGAGCACCATGGCGAACCGTTCGGCGACACGTCGGCGCTGCCCACGTATTTGATCGCGCAATTGGCCGGCCGCACCCACCGCGTCGTGCTGACCGGCGACGGCGGCGACGAAGTCCAGGGCGGCTACTCCGGCGCGCGCCTGTTCGCCCTGCGCCACGTGATCCATGACGTGCTGCCCCTGCCGACGGCCGATCGGCTGCCGAAGCGCCTGGGCGACCGCGTTGCTGATGAAGGCGTGGGCCTGCACCGGCGCCACCGCGACGTGCAGTTCAAGCTCATGCGCCTGTTGGCCGCGGGCATCGACGCGGCGTCTGCACAGCGCGACGATCTCCAACGCCTGCATGGCCTGTTCGATGCGAGCCTGCACGCCGAGCTTGCGACCTCGGGATGGCGCGCCCAGTGGCGCCAGCGCTGGCAGCAACTGTCGGGCATGACCGAACTGGACCGCGCGCTGGCGATGGACTTTACGGTCTACCTGCCCGAAGACCTGTGCGTGAAGGTCGATGTCGCCAGCATGGCCCACGCCGTCGAAACGCGGGCGCCGCTGCTCGACCTCGACTTCACCGACGCCTGTTGGCAGGTGCGACCCTTCGACCGCGTCCGGCCGTGGCAGTCCAAACGCATCGTGCGGGCGCTGCTGGCGCGCCACTTGCCGGCAGACTGCGTGCTGGGGCCCAAGCTCGGGTTTTCGATTCCGGTGGATCGGTGGCTGGGCACGGCAGCCGTCAAGGCCGAACTCGAGGCGGCGCTCCTGGCCGGGCTGCCTGGCATGCCGTGGTTCGACGGTGGCGCGGCCGTGCGCGAACTGCGGCGGCGTGACCAACTCGGCGAAGCGACGGGTACGCTGCGTTGGCGGCTGTTGTTCTTGGCGCGCTGGGTGCGGCGGTTTTGCGACCGGTGAAACGGCTGTCGTTGTTCAGGCAATCTGCGCAGCGCAGGCTCAACCGCGTCGTCCCCCTGGCGCCCGCGTGCGACTTGCCGTTCGGTGAGCCGCCCAGCAACTCCTGTCCAGGCTGCCCAGGCGGGGCCCGCGGCAATGCCACGTGACGGGTCTACCCGTGTGGCGGCAAACTGGCTATTTTCCGGTTGATCTTGGGGCGATGTGAGTGTAGCTTCCGGCCGATGGGGCTTGTTGGCGGGGTGCCAGCGGGAGGGTAGCGGGGGCCGAGAGTCCAGCCGCGCGGGGCGATGGTGGATTGGATTTCATGCGCTCAGGACGAGTGGGCGCGCGGCTGTAGGGACCGATGACACTTCTTCGCGGGCCAATCGCCGTACGCTGGGGACTGACTGCGGGCTTGGCACTTGCCTGCGTGGCGGCAGTGTGCGCCGTGCAAGCGTGGCGCAACCTGCACGGATTGCCACCCGGTGAGCAACTGACGTCTGCGCTCCAAGTCCGGCCACTGGGCCTCGGCATGGTCTGGCGCAGCCTCGCAGTGGGCCTGGGGGCCGGCGCGTGCGGTTGTTTCGCCGCGGGCGGTCTCGGGTGGTGGCTCCAGCGCGGACAGACGCCGCTGCCCGACACAGCGCCTCTGCCCCGGTCGGGGCTCCCAGTCGGGTGGCTGGTGTGCGCAGCGGCCATCCTGGGAGCGACGTACGGCGGCGCGCACCGGGCACTGTCGGACCTGACCGTGGTCGGCGACGAGGCGAGCTACCTGGGACGCGGAGAAGAGATCGCGGCGGCGCTGCGGAGTCTGAATCCGAGGGCATTGTTTGACCTTTTCGACCTCGCCCGCCACCGACCGTGGCCGGGGCTGCTGCCGGTCTATGTTGCCGGCGCCCTGCGGCTGCCGGAGGTCGTGGCGTTTGCGCTGCAAGGGGCGGCCGCGTGGGCGCTTCTCGCCTTCGCCATCACGCGCGCGGGTCGTGCGCTCGGCCTGAGGCCCGCAGCCGTCGTCGCTGCACTTGCCGTAGCCGTGACCCAGCCGTTGTGGCGCGCGATGGCGACGGAGGTGCTGGCGGATGCGCTGGCGTACGGTGCCGTGGCGCTCGCCGTCGCGGAAACGCTGGCGCACCTGCGTGCCCCGTCGCAGCGCACAGTCTGGGCGGCAGGGCTGGCGATTGGGTGTGCACCCCTGGCCAAACCGGGTGCCTTCGTGTGGGCTGTGCTGCCGTGCGCGACTCTGGCGTTGCTCCACGCGCTCCAGCCCATGTTGGACCCCGTGCAACGCCGGGTTGCGTTGCGCGAACGCCTGCGGCGGTTGTGCGACCTTGGCGCCGTCGTGGCGGCGGCGGTGACGGCGGCAGTCCTGGTCGGCGGGGGACACAAGGCATGGCACGGCATTCGCGGGCACGGCCTCGCGCTGGAGCGGCTCGGTTACTACGATGAGGCCGTCCACTCGTTGGCCGACAAAGCCCTGTGGTGGGTCACCGCGCTGCCGCGCCTGGCAACGCTGCCGCTGCTCGGGCTTGCCATCTGGGGCGCCTTCGTGGCCCGCGGCCCGGCGCGCCTCGTACCCGTCGTTGTGCTCTTGCCGCTGTCGGTCCACGCCTTTGCGATGGAAGCGAAGTCCCTCCGCCTCTCGGGTGCCGCGCTGGCCGGCCTCGTCGTGCTGGCGGCGGTGGCTTTCGACCACATCCTAGCGCAGCGGGCGCGCTGGCAGGGGCTTCTGGCAGCGCTGGCTCTGGTCGGCACGCTGCTCGTGTGTGGACGTGACCTGTTGCAGGTGGCGCCGGTACGCGGGGGGCTGCACTACTTAGGCCCGCTCGCTGCCGGCGACTGGCGCGAGGTTGCACCCGTCTGGGTTGGCGTGCACGCCCCCACCGATCAGGCCCGCCGTTGGCGCCCCGCGGTCGAGGGAATCCAGGCCGCAGTGCAGCGCTTCTGTCGCTTCGACACGACCGCAATGCTCTTCATGGAGTTGCGGCTCGCGGCGGGACGCGACTCGGGCTATGGCGCTGGCCTCGCCAAGATCGACTACTACGTCGCAGACTTGACGGTGGCCAGGGACGCACCGCTTTTCGCGTCCGGTGGCTGCCTCGTCGCAAGGCCGGGCGCGCCACCCGCGTGGCCAGGTGGGCACGGCCGCCTGCACGGCGAGGAATTGCCGCAACACCTGACACACATGCTCGGCGCCCCGGGCGATCCCCTCGCGCGGGCGTTCGAGACCGTGGCACGCGTGCCCTTTCCCGCCGGCGACGCGGCCGTGGTCTACCGGCGCAAGACCGGCCCCGACCTCGCGGAGCGCGCCGCGTGGGCCGAGCGGGTCGCCAAATGGATGCCGGAGTCGGGCTTCTGGGCGGGCCTGTGGCTCGAAACGGGCCGGGCGCTGCAAGTGGCGGGGCGCACGGCCGAGGCCTGCGTGAACCTCGCCCGCAGCGCCGCCAGCCGGCCCGCTCGCGGCCTGGTGCCTTGCGCCGAATTGTCGGCCGAGTTGTGTGCCGCCACTGCCCTCCCGGCGCGCGCCGCCCGGGCCGAACAGGCGCAGTTGGGGTGCCCGTCGTCGCAACCGCTGAACCTTTTGTGGCCGAGCGGCATCACAGCCTGGCAGGCCGCGGCGCAGCTGCCGGCCCCGCGCCACGACATTCAATAGCTTGCAGCACGGTCGCGCAGTCGGGCCCCCAGCCAGACGGCATCGACGGTGACGGTCGGCGTAGCCAGCCAGCGGCCGCGAGAGGCAAGCCCCGCGGCACACCGAGCTGACGAGGTCGTGGCTTCAGTTGTCGTTCCCGGAACGACATGGCAAGCTCCCTGCCCCACTGCGCCCGTCGGGAGACCCATGGCCAACGCCCACCCGCCCGCCGCCTTCCTTGATGCCGTACGCCCGCTGCGCGCGGCATTTCCCGAAGCGCCTTCGCCCTACCGCCTGCCGCTCACGACGAACACGTTTGGCGACGCCGAGATTGCCGCCGCGCTCGAAGCGTTGGTGCGCGGCCCGATGACGCTGGGCCCCCGCGTCGCCGCGTTCGAGGCCGCCTTCGCTGCGGCACACGACGCACCCGACGCCGTCTTCTGCAACAGCGGCTCTTCGGCCAACCTGCTTGCCATGGCGGTGCTGGCGCGGCCGCAGGGCCCCGACGCGGGGCCTGCACTGCAGCCTGGGGATGAAGTCGTCGTGCCCGCCGTGACGTGGTCGACGACGTTGTGGCCCGTGGCCCAGGTGGGTTGCGTGCCCGTACTGGCAGATGTCGATCCGGCGACGCTCAACGTCACGGTGGCGTCTATCGAGCGCGCCCTGTCGCCACGGACGCGCGCGGTGTTTCTGGCGCACATCCTGGGCAACCCCGCACCCATCCAGGAGATAGCCGACCTGTGCCGTCAGCGTGGCCTCATTCTCGTCGAAGACGTGTGCGAATCCCTCGACGCCGATGTCGATGGCAAGCGGTGTGGCACGTTCGGCCGGATGGGCACGTTCTCCTTCTATTTCTCCCACCACATCTGTACCGTCGAGGGCGGCATGGTCGTGTGCCAGGACGCCGCAGACGGCGACCGCCTGCGCATCCAGCGCGCCCATGGCTGGACCCGCAACCTGCCCGCGCCATCGAAAGCCGCGTGGGAAAGCCGCTACCCGGACGTCGATCCGCGCTTCCTGTTCGTCGACAGCGGCTACAACCTGCGCCCGACCGACCTCCAGGCCGCCATCGGGCTGGTGCAGTTGGAGCGCCGCCACGCCTTCCTCGCCAGCCGTCGGCGAGCCGCCGCGCGCTGGATGGCCGCCCGCGACCGCCATCCCGCCGTCTTCTTGCCGATGCGCGTCGCCCCGGGTTCCAGCCACTTCGCCTTGCCTCTCGTCCTGCAGCCAGGCCTGCACCGCGCCGAACTGGCGGCCTTTCTCGAGCGTCACGGTGTCGAGAACCGGCCTCTCGTCGCGGGCAACCTTGCGCGCCAACCGGCGTTGCAGCACGTGACGCACCGCATCGCCGGGCCATTGGTCGGCGCCGATGTGGTCCACGACCGGGCGATGTACGTCGGCATCCACCCGGGCCTGGCCGAAGCCGACATCGAATACCTGTGCGAGGTGCTCGATCGGTTTGCGGCAGCCGCGCTGGCAGGCACGGGTGCAGGGGACGCTCACGCTCCAGGGCCAGGGCTCGGCGTATGGGCGGTGGCCACGTGAAAAAGGCACTCATTACCGGCATCACGGGCCAGGACGGCAGCTATCTCGCCGAATTCCTGATTGCGCAGGGCTACGTCGTCCACGGCATCATCCGGCGCTCATCGAGCTTCAATACGCAACGCATCCGCCACATCTACCAGGACCCTCACGAGGATCGGCCCCGCCTCGTGCTGCACTACGGCGATTCGCTCGACAGCGAGTCGCTGATGCGCGTGCTGCACAAGGTCCAGCCCGACGAGGTCTACAACCTCGGCGCGCAGAGTCACGTGCGCGTCAGCTTCGACCTGCCGACGTACACGGCAGACGTGGTGTACCTCGGCACCGTGCGGCTGCTGGAGGCCTTGCGTACGCTCGACCGGCCTGTGCGGTTCTACCAAGCCTCGTCCTCTGAAATGTACGGTGGCGTCACGACCGAGGCCTTGGACGAATCGTCGCCGCTCGTGCCGCGCAGTCCGTATGCGGTGGCGAAGGTGGCGGCATACTACCAGACGATCAACCACCGCCAAGCGTACGCCATGTTCGCGTGCAATGGCGTGCTGTTCAATCATGAGAGCCCGCGTCGCGGCGAGACTTTCGTGACGCGCAAGATCACGCGCGGTCTGGCCCAGATCGTCGCAGGGCGCGAGCAGTACCTGTATCTCGGCAACCTGGCGGCGCGGCGCGACTGGGGCTTTGCTGGCGACTACGTCGAGGCCATGTGGCGCATGCTCCAGCACGACGTCGCGGACGACTACGTGGTGGCCACCGGCGAGACCCACTCCGTCCAGGAGTTCCTCGACTACTGTGCGGGCCTCGTGGGCCTCGACTCCGCCGCGTGTGTGCGAGTGGATCCAATCTACTTCCGCCCCACCGAGGTCGATCACCTGTTGGGCAACCCTGCCAAGGCGCTGCGCGTGCTCGGATGGCGACCGCGCACGACCTTCCGCCAACTCGCGGCGATGATGCTCGCGGCCGACCTGGACTCCGTCGGGGTCGATCCCCGCCGTTTCGAGGCGCTCCATGGATTCATTCCTGACCCCGAGCCTCGCTGACTCGAGCGCCTGGCGGGCCAAGCGCGTCGTCGTCACCGGCGGCGGCGGCTTCATCGGCAGCCACCTCGTCGAGCGCTTGCTGCCCGTCTGCGGCCAGGTCGTCGTGCCCACGCGCCAGGGCGCCGCCCCGGGCTTCCTGCGGCATGTTGAAAATGACGTCGAATTCGTGCACGGCGACCTGCGCGACCCCGCCGTTGCTGCCAGCGCGTGCCGCGGCGCCGACGTCGTCATGATGCTCGCGGCCGTCGTCGGCGGCATCGAATACAACATGGCCCACCAAGGCAGCGTGTTCCGTGACAACCTCGCCGTGTACCTCGCGACGCTCGAAGCCGCGCGCCTGGCTCAGGTCGGCCGGGTGCTCGTCACGAGTTCGGCCTGCGTGTACCCGCGCTTCTGCAAGCTGCCGACGCCGGAGAGCGAGGGCTTCGAAGGCCGCCCGGAGCCGACGAACGCAGGCTACGGTTGGGCCAAGCGCATGGAGGAGTTCCTCGCCGGTGCCTACGCCAACGAATTCGGGATGTCCGTAGCCGTCGCGCGCCCGTACAACGCCTACGGCCCACGCGACGACTTCGACCCGGCGTCGTCCCACGTCATCCCGGCGCTGGTACGCAAGGCGTTCGAGCCCGGCGGCGGCGAACTGGTCGTGTGGGGCTCGGGGCGCCAGAGCCGCTCGTTCCTGTACGTGACCGACTTCGCCGACGGGCTCATCCGCATTTGCGAGCGCGCCCCGGACGCGGAGCCCACCAACGTCGGCGCCGATGAGGAGACCACGATCGGGGCAGTGGCCGAGGCCATCGCGCGGCTCGCGGGCACCGGCAAGCGTGTCGTGTTCGACACAGGCAAGCCCGAGGGCCAACCGCGGCGCCACTGTGATGTCGCTCGCCTGGAGTCCTTGTACGACTTCCGGGCGCGCGTGCCCCTGGCCGACGGACTGGCAAGGACGGTCGAGTACTTTCGCGAGGAACTGCTGCAATGAACATCGACGTCGTCCTGCTGGTACTCAACGAAATCGACGGCCTGCGCGTCATCGTGCCGCAGATTCCGCGCGAGCGCTTCCACGCCGTGTTTGCGGTCGACGGCGGCAGCAACGACGGCTCACAGGCCTTCCTGCAGGAAAACGGCATCGCGGTCGTCGATCAGTCCAGGCGCGGCCGTGGCCAGGCGTTTGCCCTTGGCGTGCAACACTCGACAGCGGACGCCTTCATCTTCTTCTCGCCGGACGGCAACGAGGACCCGCAAGACCTGTTGCGAATTGCCGACGAGCTCGAAGCCGGTGCCGACCTCGTCATCGCGTCGCGCATGATGGCGGGCGCCGTCAACGAGGAGGACGCGAACTGGCTCAAGCCGCGGCGCTGGGTCAACAACGCCTTCAACCTGGCGTTGAACGGCCTGTTCAACCCGCATCCGGTGCGCGGGTACATTACGGATTCCATCAATGGGTATCGTGGGTTGCAGCGCACGGCCTTGGCAGCGGTAGAGCCGTTCCCCGATGACTACACGGTCGAGTACCGCATGACGGCGCGCGCCTTGCAGAAAGGATTGAAAGTCAAGGAATTCCCTACGCACGAGCGTGATCGCATCGGCGGTGAGACGAAGGTGCCGTCCCTGCAGGCGGGGCTGCGCTTCATCCGGGCGCTGGGTGAGGAAACGGTGCGGCGGTTTCGCAACGCGTGAAAGGGCTACCGCACCCAATAGCTGAACGTCCCCACATCGCCCAGGTACCCCGTCCCCATGCTGCCGCACTCGCCCGAGAACCCGGCGCTCCAGCTGTCGTCGCCCTTGGTTGTGCCGAAGCCGAGCGCGACGATGCTGTCGCCGTGGTCCAATGTGTTGTTATTATTTAGGAAATCTGTGTAGCACAGGCTCAGCTGCGTCGTCCCGTTGTCGCCCCCGTTGGTCGTGTCGCACAGGTAGTGGCCGCCGTTCTCTGTATTGAGCTCGTTGTCGACCCAAATCGTCGTGTTGCCGGACGAATTCGTGGCCTTGTCGACAGGGTAGGACGTGCCGTTCGCCGCCCCGCCCAACAGCTTGAAGTTGCCGTTGGCCTTGGCGTAGCCAGGCACGACGCCGTACGCTTCCTCCGTGAGGTTGCCGTTGGCCTTGTTGCAGGCCGCGCGCAGATCGCTCCAGCCGCCGTCGAAGAACGCGATGTCGAGGGCGCCGGTGACCTTGTTGGGCTGGGGCGCCACGGCCCCGTTGCCGGCCGTCACGAGGCTGCCGCCGACGAGGTTCCAGTCGACGTCGGTAAAGCGATTGTGGCCAAACGCCGCCAAGAACTTGTTCTCGCTCATGCCCGCGTGCTGGTGGATGTGCAGCACGAGCGCCCAGCCGCCGCCGCCCTTCTCTTGCTCGCACCACACCTGGCGCGGCTTCGTGGCCTTCGGAGGCTGCAGCCAGTAGTAGCCCGAGGCCTTCCCCTCGCCCGATTGCAGCAACGCCAGGCACGACACGCCCGGGCTATCCTGGGAGTTGAGCCCGGCCGTGAACGTCGTCCACGTCTTGCCGTTGCAGCCCATGAAGCGCTTCTGTTTCTTGTCGAAGTAGATGCCGCCCTCCATCATGGCGTCGCACGGGGCCGGTGCGGCGTCGGCGTTCTGCACGCGGAAAAGCACTGCTTCGTTCTTGGCGAAATCCAGCGCGCCTCCGAGCACGCCGCCCTTGCCGAGCGTCTGCACGTCGGCGAACAGTTGCGCCTTGTCGAGCCGCGCGTACGGCGCCAGGTCCGGCCCGCCGTCCAGGTCGGCGTACTTGCCCGACACCGCGACCTTGTGCAGCGCGCCGGCGGCGACCCACTTCTGCGGCGCACCCTTCTCGACCATCTCGGCCAAGACGCAGCCGGTGCACGCGAGCTTGAAGGCAACGTCGGCGGACTTGGCGTCTTCGGCCTTGAGCGCGGTCTCAGCCAATTGCGCGGTCTTCGCCTTGTTCGCCTCCTGGGCCACAAGCGCCTCGGCGGCGGGACCGCCCTTGCTGGCTGAACCGGCGTAGGCAAAGCCGACCTTGGCGCTTGTCACGGCGCCGTCTGCGAGTTGGTCGGCGCCAATCGGCGCCGCAAGCGCGTCCGCCACCTTCGCCTTCTGCGCGAAAAGCGCATACGGCACAGGCCCGAGAGCCACACGCGGCAGTTCGGCTTCGTCTTCGACTTTGACGCCGAGCCACGGGCCTTTGCCTGCCATCACCGCCGCCTCGAACAGCGCCTTGGGCAACGGCGACTTGTCTGGGTCGGCACCACCCAGTGCGAACGAGAAGCCGCCACCGGAGACCGGCAGCGCGACGTGGATTTCGCTCCACGCCGGCTTCGCGTCGCCCGGTTGGCCGTAGAGTGCGACGGTGAGCGTGTACTTGCCGTCCGCGACCGGACCGCCCGTCGTTGTGCGCAGCGCGCCCTGGACGCCGACAGTCTGGGCCGAGGCGGGTGCGGCGGCGCACAGGACTCCTATCGCGATCAGCAGCGCCAGCAGGCCGCGGCGGCTAGACAGGGTTGCGGTCATCGGAACCTCCTCGACGGGTACAGCCCCGCAGTGTGCGGGGCACCGCGGTTTGCGTCAACGGTGGAGCGGCGCGACCGCCCGACCAGATGGGTACGCGCCTGCGGCAAGCTGGGTACACACAGTCCCATTCGGGGTCTCGCACGCTTTGTCTTGGTTGGCAGTCGCTTCATGGACCCGCGCTGGCCGTGCAGGTACCGCTGTTGCAGGATTTGCCGGTGCCGCAGGAGGTCAAATCGGATGCGTTTGGGTAAAGGCACTTGTCCTGGCCACACGAATCCAACGTACACGCATTGGCGTCGTCGCATGCGGCGACCTTCTTGGTCACGCAATCGCCTGCCGCAACGCAGCTTGCGTTGCCGAACAGATCGGCGCGGACCACCCAGCCGTCCTTCTTGCGCGTGGGCCGCGCTGCTGGTCGTGCCAACCATCACATACCCAGTGGTCGTCAGCTCAATCCTGTCCAGCACGTCGTTGGCCGCGCCGCCCTTCCGCCTCGTCTACGCACGAATGCGCCCGTCGCTGTCACACCACGCCCAGCTATGGCACCGAGAGTTCTGCGCTGGTGGTCGACAGGCTGTAGAGCACGACGCCCTTGCTGTCCTTGGCCTCGAACTTCAGCTTCGCGGGCGCCACGGTCGTGTCCGTCGTGATGACGCCATAGTAGGTGCCGCCGGCCTGGCAGAACAGCAGGTCCGACTTTTTCGACGAGCAGTTGAACCCGGCATTGGCCAGCGGGCTCGAGGTGAACTCGTAGATTGGGTAGGTCTTGGCCGACTTGTCTTTCAGTTGGCGCACCTCGGTGCGGTGCACGTCGCCCGACAGCAGCACCACGCCGCCGATCTTGTTGGCGAACACGAAGTTCAGCAGCGCCTCGCGCTCCTCATTGAAGACAGCCCACGAGTCGCCGGTGCCGTTCGGCGTCCACTGGCTGCCGCACGCCACGAGCTTGAAGGTCGCGGTGGACGCCTTGAGGCCGGCCTGCAGCCATTGCATTTGTGGCTTGCCGAGCATCAGGCCGTCGATCTTGCGCCAGTAGCGGTCATCCAACTGGAACACCTCGACGTCGCCCCAGGCAAACTTGTGCCACACGCCCTTGACGCCGTCGGAGCCGTGGCCCGGGTTCGACCACGCCTCCTGGAACGCCGTCAACGCCACCGCCTTGCCCGGGTCGGTGCCGTCCGTGTTGTTGCCGACGAAATCGTGGTCGTCCCACACCGCCCAGGTCGGAGTGTGGGCGGCGAACGCGCGGAAATGCGGCTCGCCGTGCATCTTGCGATAGTAGAAGCGCAGCCTGTCGATGTCGCTGCTGTTCGCGTAGTGGTTGTCGCCGATCATCATCATCACATGGGGCGCTTCGGCGTGCATCGTCGCGAAAATCGGCTGGTCGTCGTTGAGAATGCAACTGCCAAAGTGAAAGACGCTTTTCGATTTTCCTGTCGGCGCAGTGCGAAACGTCGGCGCCAATCCGGTGGTGACGATCTCGCCGGCAATGGTGACGCGGTAGAAGTACTTCGTCGCCGGCAGCAGGCCGTCGATGGTAAGATCGACAGTAAAGTCATTGCCTTGTGCGGGCAGCAGCGTGGCCGACGTCACCGGCTGGGCAAAGCTCGGTTCGACCGCGGCGGCAACCGACACCGGCCACGTCGCGCCCGTGCGCAGCCAGATGTGCGCACCTTGCGTCGTGGTGTGACCGACCATCGGCCCGTGCGTGAGCGGCCCGCCGTAGCACGATGCACACTGGGCCAGCGTGGGCTTTTTCGCGTTCCACAGATTCGTCTCGCCGGCGGCCGAACCGAGCCACGCGTCGATGCCGGTCTGGCAGAACAACAGCTTGCCGTCGGCGACCACGGCGGCACATTCGAGCTTCCACGCGTCGTCGCCGGGCTGGAGTTGCAACGTGACGCGGTCGTGCGCCCCCACAGTGAAGCCCTTGCCCGCCAGGCGAAAGTGATCCGTCGCGCCGGGTTCGAGATCGTCGATGGCCTCGTTGTTGGGCTTCCAGCAGTGTTCTTTTGACAGGCACACGGTCATGGCGTCGTTGGTGCCGGCGTTGGTGCCCGCAGCCGTGCGCACGACGAGCAGGACTTCGCTCACCAACTTGGCGGGGTTGTCGGGCGCGGGCTGGACGTCGGGCCACAGCTTGGTTTCGACGGATGGGGGCCCATCGAGGGGCGGCGGCGTGTCGAGGGCGGGCGCAGTGTCGAGGGCGGGCGCAGTGTCGAGGGCGGGCGGCGTGTCGAGGGCGGGCGCAGTGTCGAGGGCGGGCGGCGTGTCGAGGGCTGGCGCAGTGTCCAGGAGTGGTGGGGCGTCGATCGGCTGAACGAGGTCGGTCGGCTGCGCGATGTCGGTCGGCTGCGCGATGTCGGTCGGCTGCGCGATGTCGGTCGGCTGCGCGATGTCGGCGGGCTTGGTTGCGTCCGGTTCGGGGGCGTCTTCGCCCGGGTCTGGGGCCGTTCCGGCGTCGGGAGCCACGGCGTCTGGTGGTGCGGTCTGGTCCGTCGGCGCCAAGTCAGCATGCGCCCCAAGGTCTGCTGCGGCGATGTCCGCGGCTGCGGCGGAGGCTGCGGCAAACACCGGGGCTGCTGGGCGTGTCGCACACGCGGCGACGAGGCAGGCCAGGACAGCGGCGGCGGCAGGGGGTGAGTTCATCGGCACAGCATCGCTGGCCGGGGGCTCCGGTTCAAGCCGGGCGGGCGCCGGTCGACGAGCCAGGCGCGGCAGGTTTGCCGCCGTAGTTCGCGTCCCCATTCGATGGTACCCTCCCGCACCGCCGCTCCCCTTGTGAGCAGCAGGCATCCGATGGCGCAAGATCCAGAAAGCACAGGCGTCCTCGGCGTGGTGACGCTGCCGGCACCCAGCGCAGGCCTGCGCATCCGCCGCGCCCAAACCGGCGATGGTGCGGTCGTCCTCGCCCTCATTGCAGAACTGGCGGAGTACGAACGACTGCTGGACCACGTGACGGCGACCCGAGAGGACATCGAGCGCCTGTTGTTCACACCCGACGCCCGTGCCTTCTGCGAACTGGCCGAGTGGGACGGCGTACCGGTCGGCTTTGCGTTCTGGTTCTACAACGCCTCGACGTTTCGTGGCCGCCTCGGCATCTACCTCGAAGACCTTTATGTCCAGCCGAGCCTGCGCGGCAAAGGCATCGGCAAGGCGCTGTTGGCCGCCCTGGCCCGGCAAGCGGTGGCCGAAGACCTGCCCCGGCTGGATTGGGTGGTGCTGGGCTGGAACACGCCTGCCATCGCGTTCTTCGAGTCGTTCGGGGCGACTTCGCTGAGCGCGTGGACGGGCTTTCGCTTGACGGGCAGCAGCCTGGCGGATCTGGCGCGGCAGGCACCGGCCGCTGCGCGTTGCTGATCGGTCGCTCAGTGCTTGCTGTCGAACTTGATCCCGGCCTGCACTTCGCCGATCGCCTGACCGATCAAACCGATCGCCTTGACCCGGTGACCGCCCTTGTCGGCCGTGGCCCGCTCCAACGACGCCTTGGCCTTGTGCAGGAACTCGACGGCGGCCCGCATCATCGGTTGCGGCTCTGCCGACGCGGGACGCACGCCGCCCGCCAGCGACCACACGAGCGCGGCGGCGAGCACGAGAGTCGAGACTTTCCAGATTCGCGAGTTGTCCATGATTTCCTCCCAGGGTTGGCGCGGGCAGGGCGCCCGCAGCCGGTCAACGGGCCCGACGTTCAAGCGCCCAGTTTCTGTCTGACGAGGCGCGCCACGAGGCCGGGATCGACCTGGCCCTTGAATTCCTTCATCACAAGCCCCGTGGCCTTGCCGGCCATCTTGGCATCGGCAATGGCATGCTGCGCCAGCACGCCATCGATGAGCGCCGCCGTGGCGATTTCGTCGAGCAGCTTGGGCAGGAAGCGGTCGAGGTACGCAATCTCGCCCCGCATCTGCACGACGTTGTCTTCGTCCTGGCCCACGCCGCCGGCCGTCAGTTCCTCAATGGACCCCTGCAACATCTTGACGTAGTTGCGGATCACGTCGACGACGAGTTCGTCCGTCACATCGACGGGTACCTTGGCGGTGCGGCGCTCCATGACCTTCGTGCGCACCATGCGGATCGCCATCATCGCGACCTTGTCGCCGGCGCGCATCGAGACCTTGAGTTGCTCCTGCAGGTCGGCTTCGAGGGCGGATGGCATCGACTCTCCTGGGTACTGGCTGCGGGCGGGGTGCCCGATCAGAACGGCTTGGGTGGCTGGCCGGGCGCACCGGCCGAAGGGGCCGGCGGCGGCGCGGCGCTCGGCGGGGCCATTGCAGGCGGCGGCGCCTGACCGGCCATGCCGACGGCGGCAGCGGGCATTGTCGGCGCCATGCCCATCGGCAAGGGGAGTGCGATGCCGGACGGTGGCAGCGTGCCGGGTGCGCCGGGTTGGCCCGGCAGGGCTCCCATTTGCCCAGGAGCGCCCATTTGCCCAGGAGCGCCCATTTGCCCAGGAGCGCCCATTTGCCCAGGAGCGCCGCCCATCTGGCCAGCAACTGGAGGTTGACCCACCTGCCCCGGCTGGCCGGGCTGGCCTTGCATCGCCCGCTGCTGTTGCAACGCCTGCCCCTTCAACTGGTCGACCTGCATCATCGCGGCCGTCAGCCGCGTGCTCGCATCCTGAAGCTTGCCCATCGCCTCGCCCGGATTGCCTACGGACCCCGTCGACAGCCCCGCCCGCACCTCGCGCACCTGCATGTCGACCAGCGCCATTACCGGCAGCAGGGTGTACGCGGGCAAGCGCTGCAGGTTGATGTCGGTCTTGGCGAGTTCGAGGTCGCGCAGCTTCTTGTCCACTTCCTGGCAGCGCGCCAGCACCGTGCGCACCATGTCGTTCGCCGCCCGCATCTTGGTGGCGCGCTGTTCGGCGTCGCCTGTCGCCTTGCCTGCATCGAACGCCCCCTGCGCTTCGGCCAGCCGCGCGTCGAGCGCCGCCTTGAGGGCGGGGAACTTGCCCGCGAATTCCTGCATATGCAGCCTGTTCTGATCCCAGGTGCGCGTCTCGCCCTCTTCGGAAGGTTTGCAGGCGGCCACAGATAGGGCCAGGGACAGGATGCAGACAGTTGTGTGCAGGAAGGGCGATCGCATCAGCAGTGCTCCAAGGTCGAGTTGGCGCACGTTTGCCCCTGCGGCCGGGCGTTGTCAAGCCTCGAAAGGCTCCCACGGCTGCGTCTCGGCCCATTGTCCCAGCGTGCGCACGTCGTGGCTGCGCGCGAGGTCCTCGAGCAAGCGCACGAACACGGGCCACTTGCGGCCGAGCCGCACCCGCAACGCCGGCTCCGTGCGCAGCCGCGTCGGCAGCCCGTCGCGTTCGAAGTCGGCGAGGTCGAGGCCATGGCACTCGAAGTTCAGCCAGTCGGCACCGCGCGCAAGCGGCCACAGCGCGAGGTGACCGGCGAGCCCTTGCGCCAGCACCGCCGTTCCGATGAAGGGCCAGCGCAGGCCCGGCAGCACGCCGATCGGCAACTCCAGCAGCGTGCGCCCCGACGGCAGGCGCTCGATGTGCGGCTTCCGTGGCCCGAGCCACACCGCTGGCGGCTCCGCGACGCTGCCCGACGGGCGCCCGAGCAAGCGATACCCCAAGATGAACGCCGCCTTCGCAAGCTGGTACGGCGGGCACGGGAAGCGCGAGCTGTCGTAGCCATGGCCCGCATCGACGATCGCCTCGGCCAGCGCAGTGGACACCACGTACCCCGGCGCACGAAACCCCACGACGGCCTGGCCCGACGCGTCCTGCAGTCGTTTGCGGGCCGTGACCAGTTCGTGGGCGATGGCATCCGGTGCCTGCCGGGACAAGTCGTAGGGATGCGTCAGCGAATGGCTGCCGATTTCGTGGCCGGCGCGCACGACATCGCGAAACGCGGCCGCCACTTCGGGGTGGGCGAGGTCTTGCGCGACCACGAAAAACGTCGCCGGCACGCCCGTCCTGGCGAACAGATCGAGAAAGCGGGGCACGGCACGCGCCCACACGACGGGATCATGCGCTGCGGCATCGAAGGCGGCCGCGTTGCCGCTGGCGCCGGCGTGCCCGTGAATGCGGTCGTACAGGTACAGCCCATCGACATCAACGTTGACGGCGGCGCGCGGGCGGCGGAGCGGTGCGGCCATCGTGCGCTCCGAGCGGTGCGGTCAGCGGTTGCGGATGCGCACGACCCACACGAGCCGGGCCAGGTTCTTCAACACGTTCGGCACGCGCTTGAACAGGTGGATGCTCGGCGGCCGCTTCTCGTGGATCGTGATGGGGATTTCGACCACGCGCAACCGGTAGCGCTGCGCCCGGATGACGAGTTCGCTCGCGAAAAGGTCCTTGTCGACCACACACTTGCCCACCGTGTGCAGCAGTTTCTCGCGGTCAAAGGCCTTGAGGCCGTGCGTGTCGGTGCCTTGGAAGCTGAGCAGCACGCGCAGCATCCCGTTGATGACCATCGTCGCCGCGCGCCGGGTCAGCGGGCGTTGGTCGCGCGCATCCTTGTGGGCCTTGCTGCCGACCACGAAATCGGCCTCGTCCGCGTCGAGCAGCGCGAGCGCGCGGCGGTGGAAGTCGAGGTCGCACAGGTCGATCTCTTCGCACAGCACGTAGCGCCCACGCGCCGCCTCGATGCCGCGCCGCAGCGCTTTGCCGTAGTTCGGCTCGTCCGAAGTGATCGCGCGCACTTCAGGGAAGGCGCGGCTCAGCTTTTCGGCGATGGCGCGCGTGTCGTCCTTCGAGCCGTTTTCGCTGATCAGGATTTCGAACGGCCGGCCGAACGTCATCAGCCCGGCGTGCAATTCGGTGACGGAGGCCCACAAGATGGCCTCCTCATTGTAGCACGGGATGACAACCGACAGGTGCGGCGCCGCGTCGGTCGTGCTCGCAACGGGTGCGGTGGGCTTGGCAGCGCGCGCGGGGGCCTCCGCAGCGGTCGCATCGGGGGACGCGGCTGCAGGCGCAGGCGCTCCAGGCTTCTTCTTGCCGGCCACGGGGCCTCCACTGGCCGGGTGGTCCGGCGCGAGGGGGCCGGTACAATCCGGAATCTGCGCGGATTGGTCAAGCGGGGCGTCCTGCGCTAGCCTGCCCAGCCCCATGCCGACTCCCGCGCTGCTGCCGCCACCGCCACGCCCGCTCGCGCTGTTGCGTCAGGCTCGTGCGTTCGGCCCGCTGCCGCTCGGTGTCGTCGACATCCTCGTCGGTGGTGGCGAGATCCTGGCGATTGGCACGGACTTGCCCGTACCCGCGGGCCTGCCGTGCGAACGGATCGCGCTCGCCGGCGCCTGCGTCGTGCCCGGCTTCGTCGATGCCCACGTGCACCTGCAGGGCGGCGGCGGCGAAGCGGGGGCCGCGACGCGTGTGCCCGAAGTGGCGTTTTCTGACCTGACGACGGCGGGCGTCACCACCGCGATCGGCCTGCTGGGCACGGATGCGACGACGCGCGGGCTGGCCGGCCTGTTGGCTGCCGCGCGCGCGCTCGACGAACTCGGCTTGACGGCCCTGTGCTACACCGGCAGCTACGAGGTGCCCCCGGTGACGCTGACCGGCAGCGTGCGCGGCGATCTTGTCCACATCGACCGGATTGTGGCGGTCGGCGAACTCGCCATTTCGGACCACCGCTCGTCGCAGCCGACGTTCGACGAATTCGTGCGCATCGCAGCCGACGCCCACGTCGCCGGGCTCATGACGGGCAAGGCGGGCCTGCTCCACCTGCACCTGGGCGACGGGCCGCGCGGGCTCGACCTTGTGCGGCGCGCGCTCGACGCGACGGAACTGCCAGCGCGCACGTTCCACCCGACCCACTGCAACCGCAACCGGCGGCTGTGGGGCGAGGCGCAGGAGCTCACGCGGCGCGGCGTCACGATCGATGTCACCGCTTTCCCTGCCGAGGACGACGCTCCCGGTGCGGCGGACGCGATCGCGGAATTCCTCATCGGCGGCTTCGACCGCGCGCGCCTGACCGTGAGTTCCGACGGCGGCGGCTGTCTGCCCGCGTTCGACGGCCAGGGCAACCTGTTGCACATGGACGTCGGCCGCTGCGGTGCCCTGGCCGAGGCGATGGCCGAACTGCTGGCGGCCGGTCACCCGCTGGAGACCGTGCTGCCGTTTTTTACGTCGAACGTCGCCCACACCTTCCGCCTGCACCGCAAGGGGCGGCTGCGGGTGGGCGGCGACGCGGACCTGATCGTGCTCGACGAGGCCGGTCGGCCGCGCGATGTCATGGCTGGGGGGCGCTGGGTCGTGCTGGCGGGAGTGCCGAAGGTGCGCGGGCTGTTCGAGGCGGGCCAACGGTTGGGTTGACGGGCGCTGCGCACTCGCTCAAACCCGTGTGCACGGTTCCGTCAAAACGCGCCGCTGCGCTCGATCTCGGTGACTTCCCACTTCGCGAGCAGCGAGATGACCTTGTCTTCGAGCTTCTTGGCGTCCATTTTTGCGTTCTTGTTCTCGATTTCTGCCTGGGCTTGACCGGGCGGGCCTTCGGGCATGGCGCGCGTGGCATCGCCGTTCGTGTCTTCCATCGCGTAGGCGTTGCGCTCCACAGCGCGTGAACGCTCTTCGCTCTGCGCCACTTCTGAACTGTCTTCGTCGCCGCGCCGCGCCTGGTTGAGCAGCGCGCCGCTCGCAAAGCCCGCGGGAATCCCGCCCGTGCCCGCGCCCCCACCGCCAGCCGTCGGCGCCGTGACGTGGGCCAGTTCGTGGGCCAGCACCGCGCGGCCGGTGCGTGTGTGCGGGTCGAACTCACCGTGACCGAAGAACACGTCTTGATCGCCGATCGCGAACGCGCGCGCGCCCAACGCATCGGCTGCCGCCTGGGCCCGCGTGCCCCGGTGGATGCGGACCTCGTGCAGCGATTCCTTGCGAAACCCGAGGCGCGTTAGCTTGTCGACGAGAGCACGGTCGAGCTTGGTCGGCACGGGGTCGGCCAGCCAGCGCGCGCCGATCTGCGAGTAGCGGCTCGCCAGGTCCGCGCCCATCGCGGCGGCCTGCATCCCCGCGAGTTGTGAGGCCATCTGCGCGGGGTTGCCGCCGGCCTCGATGCCGATGGCAGCGCCTTCTTCGGCGAGGTGGCGGAGCTCTTCGTCGCGGTTCTGCGCCATTGCGGCCTCCTGCACGCCCGATCTAGCACGCGGCGGTCGACGTCGCCAGCGGTGCGCGCGGCCGCGCCGGCCCGACGGGGTGCGCAGACCACGGCGGCGAGCCTCGCCTCGGCGCTGGACGCGCCAACGTGAAGTTGACACGGCGGGACGCAGCCAGAATGCTTGTTCACGCGCGCGGGGCCTTATTGCGGGGTCGACCCCACCGTCCTGCCGCTTTTCGCCGCGATGCCGATGCCGCCGTCTGCCATCCCCGTTCGCCTGCCGCCGGTCGCCATCGTCGAGCCCCTGCTCGAAAGGGTGCCGGCGCTCGGCCTGATCGGCAACACGCCACTGGTGCGCATCGCCAGCTTCGAGGCCGAGCATCCAGGCGTCGAAGTCTGGGCCAAGTGCGAGTTTTTCAACCCCGGCGGTTCGCTCAAGGATCGTCCGGTGTTGCGGATGCTCGCCGAGGCGCTCGCCGACGGGCGCCTTTCGGGTGGGCGCACGATCATCGACAGTTCGTCGGGCAACGCCGGCATCGCCTACGCGCTGATCGGCGGTGCGCTGGGTCACGGCGTCGAGATCGTCATCCCCGACAACGCCAGCAAGGAGCGCCTCAAGCGGCTGGCGGCCCACGGCGCCACCATCACGCACACGTCGGCCCACGACGGCTACGACGAGGCCATCCGCCACGTACGGCGCTTGGTGGCCGCGGCGCCCGAGCGCTACTTCTACTGCGACCAGTACAGCAACCCGGGCAATTGGCGCGCGCACTACGACACGACAGCGAACGAAATCTGGCAACAGACCGAGGGGCGGGTGACGCACTTCGTGTTTGGCGTCGGCACCGGGGGCACGCTGACGGGCATCGGCCGGCGGTTGCGTGAGCTGAATCCGGCGCTGTGCATCGAACTGTTGATCCCGGATGCGTTCCCTGGCGTCGAGGGGCTGAAGCCGCTGGGCTCGCCCGGTGACCACGTGCCAGAAATCCTCGACATGACGCTGGCTTCGCGCACGTGGGACGTCGATGAAGAGGAAGGGTGGCGCATGAGTCAGCGGCTGGCGCGGGCCGGCTTGTTTGCTGGCCAGAGTTCCGGCGTGTGCGTGGCGACCGCGCTGCGCGTGGCCCGCGACCTGGCGAACAAGGGCGAGCCGGGGGTCGTAGTCACGGTGCTGAACGACATCGGCGAGCGCTATTTTTCGACGCGGCTGTGGGACCAGTAGGCCGACACGGCGGTAGGCCAGCGGGCCGATACGGCGTGCAGGCACGAGCGCGGCAGGAGGCAATGCGTGCGGTGGGACAGACCCAGCCCGGTGCAATCTGCGCCAACCCCGATGGCGGGCGTGCCGGCCCAGCGCCGGGCCCAGCCTGCGCCGGCCGACGCTCTCAGCGATGCTCCCGCGGACGCCCGCACGGAACCCGACGCGATCCGGGGCGCTGGCGTCGCCGTTGTTCCCCCGCGACCCGCGGTGCCCGCAGCGGACCTCGCTCCGCCCGCCGGTGCCCGCACCTTCGTGCGTGGGCCCAACCCGGCAGGCGCGGGGCGGGCCGAGTCTGAGATCGTCATGCGTACCGTCGCCGGCCCGGGAGACCTCGCCCGCCGCGTCGCCGCCCTGCTCTTGCCGTCACCGTGGGCGCTGCTGACCATCGGAATCTGGTGGGCGTGGCGCGTCGTGATGTTGGTCGCGCTCGGCGTCGAACTGGCGGCGCATCCGGGACCGACGGCGTGGGGACTCTTCTGTGACGCGGCGTTCGTATTCGGTGTCTTTGCCGGCGTGCGCTCGGCCGTGCTCGCGCGCTCCGCATCCCTGGATTTTGGCACGGTGACGGCCCGCGTCGTGATGGTCGCTGCCGCGGTGCTGCTCGGCGTCGCGGTCCTGCTGCGGATCATCGACATGGTGCACTGCGCGGTCGAACACGCACCGGTCACCGCGGCATTCTGGGGCGACGTTCTCGACGCGCCCGGCCAGTGGCTGACGACCGGCGCTGCGATCGTCACGGGTCTTACCGCCGCTGCGATCGCCGTACTGACCTGGTTTGCGCTGGTCGGTGATCTGGAGCACGTGCAGGCGGCGGCTGAACCGCTGGGCGCATCGGCGACGTTCGGTGCGGTGCACGTTTGCGCGATCGTGGCGCTCGCCGTTGCGACGGCGGTGGCGGCGGAAGCCGCGGTGGCGCCGCCGCCCTTGCACGATGCCGGCCGACTGCCTGAGATTCACACGCTGTTGACGTTGCAGGCCACGCTGGCGGCGCGCGCGCGGGCAGAACCCGCCCGGCTCGACATGTAATGCCGTCGATGTGGCCGGTTGTCGCCCGAGTCGCCATGCCGGGTTGGCAGGGCGCGGTCGCCATCTGTCTGGCCTTGGCTTGGCGTGTGGCTGCCCTGGCCGCGCGGGGCGCGCTCGACACCGGTGCGCCGGCCCTCGACCGCTGGGCCGTGACAAAGGGCGCCGCGTGGGACATAGGCTTGGGCTTGGCGCTGCTGACGCTCGCCCGGGCGTTCGCGCTGGGGCTGCCCACGGCGCGGGCGGCGCGGTGGGTTGCGTGGCTCGCCGGAGGTTGTGCCCTCACCTCGGCGGTGTTGCGCGCCGGCGACCTGGTCCACTGTTGGCTGGGCCGCTCGCACATCCCGGCAGAAGCGTTTGTGTACCTTGAAGGTGGCTTCGGCCTCGTCGCGATCGAGCCCCGCATCCTCGTGCTCATGGCCATCGTCGCCACGGTCGGCACGGTCCAGGCGTGGCTCACCCAGCGCGACGTGCTGGCGGCGCGCGCACGCTGGGACGCCCTCGCCGTAGCGGAACGTCGACGCCTGTGCCCGCTGCTGGCGCTGGCCCTGGCAGGTCTGCTGCTGCCCGGCGGACGCGCGCTGCAAGACCAGTTCCGGTGGCCACCGCACGAGTTCGAGTGGCGCGTCGTGCCGGAGATCAACTTTTTCCGTCAACTGTCGTTGTACCGGGCCGAGCGCGCCGGCCGCCTGGACGTGCAGTTGCCTTCGATCGGAGCCGACGTGTGGGGCCGCTGGCAGCGTGCGGGCCTCGTGCCGCCCGACACGCGACCCGACGACGCCTTCCCCCTATACCGCGCGACGCTGAGCGAGCCGCCGTTGCCGTTTGCGCCGGTGGCTGGCGCGCCCGCCAGGCCCGATATCGTGCTCGTCTTGATGGAATCGACCGATGCCCATTTCGTCGACGGGCTCGGTGGTCCGTACCTGGGCCTCATGCCGGAACTGGGCCGGTTCGCGGCCGGCGTGACGGCGATCCACGGCTGGCACAACACAACGTCGCCGACGATCGGTGGCGTGGTCACCTCGCTATGCTCGGTGTTTCCTCCCGCGCACACGGCCGATCGAAAGGATCAGGCCGGCGTCGACGCCAGCAGTCGCTACCTGTGTCTGCCCGAAGTGCTGCGGGCCCAGGGTTGGCGCACCGTGTGGGTGCAGGGGGCGGACCTCGAAGGGACGGGCACCGGCAAATTCCTGCGGACGCACGGGTTCGATGAGGTGTGGGGACCCGACGACATCCGCCGCCGTTCGCCGGGCGCCGTGTTTTCGCGGATGGGTGCCCACGACCGCGACACGAACGACCTCGTGCTCGCGATCCTGACGCACTTGCGGGCGGAACAGGCGCGCGACGGTCGGCCGTTTTTCCTCAGCCTGATGAACCTCGACCCACACGAGCCCGGCCTGGCGCCGGCCGGCTGTGGGCTGCCCAGGCACCCGGACGGCCGCGACGCCATCGCCAACCTGCCCAGGTCGGAGAGTGCCCGCACTGCGCTCGCGGCCTACCATTGCGCCGACCGCGAACTCGGGCGACTGCTGCGCGCCGTGATGGCCCCGCCGTGGCGCGATCGGACGGTCGTGGTGGTAACTTCGGACCACGTCGCGTTTCGCACGCCCACCAACGTCGACATCCTGGCCGGCGCCGCGACGGGCTGGTCGTTCGGGCCGATCCCCATGCTGCTGCACGACCCGCTGCACGCGCTGCCGCGGCGACTCGACGTGCTGGCCGGGACCCACGACCTGGCGCCCACCTTGCTGCACCTGCTTGGGCGTGGCCTCATTCCGACGTCGATGGCGGGGCGCAGCGCCCTCGGTTCGCGGCGCGACCTGCCGCTGCTGGTGGGGCGCATCGGCCGGCGGTTGGTCTGGGTCCACGACGGCGCGCGCCAGGCAGAGGTGCCGATCGGCGACCTCGCGCGGCGCTGTGCCTACGGCGAGTCGGTACTTGCAACGGCGGAAGCGGGCGGGATTGCGCGCGTGGCGACCGGTCCCGCAGCGGCGTTTGCGCGGCTGCACCTGCTGCCTGGAGCGGGGCGTGTGCCGGCGCCGGACGCCTGCGACCTCGACCTGTGGCTGCGCTGGCAGGACGCACTGTGGGCGCTGCGGCGGGTGTCGCCGGTGCCGTGAGGCTCCCCGATCCGCCGCTTTCGGTGCATCTCTGTGTTGTCGCGGCGGATTCGGCGTTCGACGTGCCACATGTCTCAAGATCCTACACAACTCCAAAATCTGCGGCCCGACCGTTGACTTGCGGCCGCGGCTGAGATCTACGACGCGGACAAGCAAGACATCGGCGTCGAAAGCAGAGTCCGGGCTGGCGGGCGAGTTCAGCGGTTCCGCGCTGGGCGACGAGCGACTGGCCGAGGTGCTTGTCTTCGCCAGTTGCGGCGGCGTGATTGCGACAGCCTTGGGACCCGATGGTTGCTGCACGTTTAAAATGCTAGGGAATTTGAGATGAGACGAATCATGAGACCACATGTACTCCTTCACGCCGAATCCTTGCTCCGCCTTGATCTGCATCCGAAATCGGCGTGCGGGGGAGGCTCGCGGTGGTGGATTTGGGGGCTACAGTGGAGGTGGCAAGAGCCGGCGCATGAGGCACACTGCGGCGCGATTGAGTGCCCAGCCGGCCCGACGGCTGGTACGGCAGGCGACGCGTCCATAGCTCAGGTGGATAGAGCATCGGCCTTCTAAGCCGACGGTCCCAGGTTCGAATCCTGGTGGACGCGCCACGAGTCACCCGCCGAACAGCTACTCGCCATGGCCATTTCGTGGCCCTGCGTGTGCCGCCCTCGACGCCGTCGACCTTCCAGCGCATCCTCCCGCGAGCCCTGAGGTGCCGATGCCGTCCCCCAAGCCCACCCTGCCGCCCGTGGACGCCCCGTTCGTCGCCATCGACTTCGAGACCGCCGACAACGGCCGCGACTCCGCGTGTGCCGTCGCGCTCGTCCGTGTCGAGGGCAACCGCATCATCGACCGTGCTGTCCGCCTGATTCGGCCGCCGCGCAGCACGTTCGTGTTCACCTATGTGCATGGCATCACTTGGCGCCACGTGCAGAACGAGCCCACGTTCGGCGAACTCTGGCCGGCGCTGGCGGCCATGCTGCACGGCGCGACGTATCTGGCTGCCCACAACGCTTCGTTTGACCGCAGCGTGCTCCATGCCTGCTGTGCGGCCGCTGGCCTAGCGCCGCCCGCTCATCCTTTCGTGTGTACCGTCCAACTCGCCCGCAAGACGTGGCGCCTGCCGCGCAACAGCCTCGACGTCGTCAGCCAGCACTTGGGCATCGCGTTGAAGCACCACGACGCCGGCTCCGATGCTGAGGCGTGTGCGCGCATCGTATTGGCCGCCCGCGAGTTGGCACGGACGTCTGGGGCAGCCTGCCTGCCTCGCGGCTGACCGCGCCGCCGTGCGCGAGTGAGTGGGCCATCGCCTGCGCTTGCTGCGCGGGGGCCCGACGCTGCACGTGCTCGTGGTCACGCTGCGCTGCAACTACACCTGCCTGTACTGCCACGCCTCGCACTACCGCGGCCGCAACAGCACTAGGTTCACACGCCAGGTCAGGTGGCTGTCCCGTGACACCGACTGTTCGCGCGCCTCCACCGCGTGTATAACCCCAGCCGGACGCAGGAGGGGAACGGATGGCAGAGGCGCAATCGATCGACATGAAGGGGCGCACCTGCCTCGTCACGGGCGCAAGCGGAGGCATCGGCAAGGAGTGCGCCGTCGCCCTGGCGACGATGGGCGCCACGGTGGTCGGCGTTGGCCGCGATCCGCAGCGGTCCGAGCAAGCGCTCAACGAAATCCGCCTACGCAGCGGCAACGGCGCCGTCGAAATGCTGCGCGGCGACTTTGCCCAGCTTGCCGACGTCCGCCGGATTGCGGCCGAGTTTCGCGACCGCCACGCCCGGCTGCACGTGCTGGTGAACAACGCCGGCACGGTGTACGGCAGGCACGAACTCACGCTGCAGGGGGTCGAGAAGACATTTGCTGTCAACCACCTGGGCTATTTTCTGCTCACCCGCGAACTGCTGCCGCTGCTGCAGGCCTCGGCACCCGCGCGCGTCGTCAGCGTCGCGTCGATGGCGAACTACCGGGGGTCGCTCGACGTTGCCGACCTCGCCCACCGCAAGGGCTGGAACGTGGGCACGGCGTACGCGCGATCCAAGCTGTGCAACGTCTTGTTCACGAAGGAACTCGCCCGCCGCATCGATGGCACGGGCGTCACGGCGAATTGCCTGCACCCGGGCGTGGTCGCCACCGACATCTGGGGCCGCTCGTTCCTGTCGCGCGTCTACGGCTGGATCGTGCGCTTCAAGATGATCACGCCGGCCCAGGGCGCAGACACGATGACGTGGCTGGCGTCGGACCCCAGTGTCGCCCACGTGTCGGGCGAATACTTCGACACGCGCACGGTGCGCAAGCCCAACAAGGTCGCCGAAGACCGCGGCCTCGCGCTCGCGCTGTGGGAGGCGTCGGAGCGGCTGGTCGCTGCGCCGGCGGAGTCCAGTGGCGCCGGTCCAGGCTAGCCGGGTGGCCGCCGCGCGGCGGGGCCGTCTCGCCTGGTTGGTCTGGCCAGGGTTGGCGCTGCGCTGTTCGGCACCCCACGCGACGACGGAAGCCGCCGAATTCTGGCGGGTGGCCTTGCCTGACCCCGTGATCGAACTCGCGCCGGCGCCGCTGGCCCCTGCCGTGTCGATGACCGTGCTGGAGTTCGAGGGCATCGCCGCCGAACACACCTCACACCGCGGGCGCCCCGCGGAGTTCACACTGGAACTCCGTCCCCTGGCAGCGCCGGCCAGCGAGGGGCCCGCCGCGCTGCCTGTTGTGCCCCACGCGAGCCCGGCGCTGGGCAACGGCCCGGGCCTGATCGCGCCGCCCGTTCCGACGGGACTCGTTCCGGAGCCGACGGCACTGGGCTACCGCATCGGCTTCGGCCGGCGGCTGCCGGTGCGCCCGGGCGAACTCGTGCGCTTGCAGTTGTACCAGCGGATGCGCCCGGACGGGGCGATTGCGAAGGGTCTGATCGTGCGCGCCCGCAGCGCCACCGACGACGACGAACTGCCCCGGCTCGTTGCCGTCATCGATACGGGCGGCGCGCTGCCCCGCGAAAAGCTGCCCGAGGCGTTGCGCGGTATCCAGACCACAGAATCGATCGTCTACCATGTCGCCGACCGCACCGCTGCAGACTGCGACGTGGCGACCGCCCACCTGCATTTTGCGATCGCAGACAACGGAGCCAAAGCCCGCACGCGCCAACTCGCGGCACCCGGCGCGCGCCTCCGGCTTTTCGACACGCTGATTTGGGACGTCGCGCTGCTCGACAATCGCCGCACGGTTTCGACGACGTGCGGCGTCGGGCCGCCGGCGTGGACATCGTGGGCCGCGCTCGCCACCGCCCCCGTGCCGGACCCGGACTTGCCACCGCCGCCGCCGATCGTGCATTGAAGCCCACCGCGACTTGCTAGCGCGAACCCACCCGCAGCGCCGCCCTGCCTCCCAGCACCGCAACAGAGCGCCGTCGCACGCCACCGCCGTCGTTCGCATCCCCCGGCGCCGGCTCAGCGACCACCCCTGCGGGCAGTTCCTGCTTCGACAAGTCCCATCGCTCGAAGAGCCAAGGCGGCATCCAACTCACGAAGTCCATGTCGGCGGCCGCCAGCGGATGGCGGAACAGGCGCTGCGACCAGTCCTCGACCGGCAGGCTCTCGCCCAACTGCGCCTCGACGACCGCCATCGCCGCCGCGCGCGCCGGATCGAGGCCACGGCGGTCGCCCAGCGTGACGAGCCGAGGCTGGAGACCGACGTCCGCTGCCATTGCCGCCAGCCGCACGGCGAGGGCTCGGTTGGCGGCCCCCTGGCGCTCCATGTCGGGCGGCGCCTGTCCGCGCGGAAAGTTGGGCACGGCCACGAGCAGGTCCGCCTCCGCGTCACCCGCCGCGCGCCGCAGCGCCTTGACGAGCAGCGGCCACTGCGGCGCCACCAGCGGGTCGTCGAGCAACCGTACGGCGTCGCCGATGTTGATCAGCAGACGCAGCCGTGGCAGGCGGTGCCCGTGCTCGCGGCGTTCCGCCAAGTGGTACAGGCCTTCGCGCAGTTCTTCGAGGTTGCCCTTTTCCAGCACACGCTGGGCCAGGAAGCGCTGGTCCATCGGTTGCACGACCAGCACCGCGGCCTCGAGCGCGCCGGCCTCGGCCAGTTCGACAGCGGCATCGGCCAGCGCGGCGCGCGGCGTCTTCTCACACAGCGCTGTCATCCATTGCACCGGGCCATGCGACGCGTGCAAGGCTCGTACCGTGTCGCGCAAGGTCGCCACATCGAATAGTTCGGTCGCCCCAAACACGAGGCCGCGCCGGGCGTCGCCCTCACCGTCGAATTGCGTCGCCGCCACAGCGACTTCGGCCGCCATCTTCGCTTGCGGGTACTGTTCAATGCGAAAGCCCGGGCAGACTTCCTTGCACGTGCGGCAGTCCTCGATGCGGTACCACTGCCGGGCCTTGAAAGGCTTGAACTCTCCGGCCTTCTCGTCCTCGAACTCGCGAAACACGGTGATGCCGTAGAACTGCGGCTCAACGTGCTCCTTGCCGAAACGCCACAGCAGGCAGTTCGGCACATTGTACGGCTTGACGCGGGCTCCCCAGCGCGCGAGTTCGGGCACGGCAGCTTCGACTGCGGCGACAATGGCGTCGTAGGGAACGAAAAAGCGTCCCAGATCGTCCACGTTGCTGCGCTGGGCGATGAAGGGCTGCACCATGAAAAGGCGCACGCCCAGCGGCGCGAGCAGGGCCACGATGTCTTTGAGGTGGTGCGTGTTTTCGGGCAGCAGGATCTGGTTGTTCATCCGGTGCAGGCGGATGCCGAGGCGCTCGGCCGCGCTGTTCAGGTTGCGCAGGCCCGCCAACGCCTGCTCCAGCGAGCCGGGCGCGTGCGTGATGCGGTCGTGGACCTCGGGCACGTGCCCGTGGATCGAGAACGTGTAGCTGTCGAGGCCCGCCCGCAGCGCCCGCTCGGCAAAGCCGGGATACGCGAACATGCGGCCGTTCGTGGTGACGCCGATACGCTCAAAATCGAAGGAGCGCGCGAGCTTCAGCAGATCGAGGAAATCGGGCCGAATGGTCGGCTCGCCACCGGAAAAACCAATTTGGTCATACCCTTCTTTGGCGGCCCACTCGATGCGGTGGCGAATCTGCTCGCCCGACAGGTCGAGGGCGTCGGACTGGGGCAGCACGCGGTAGTCGAGTTGCGTGCAGTAGTGACACCGGCTGTTGCAAGTGAAGCCGGTCTCGATGGTCAGCAGCTTTGCCACGCGCCCGCCCGAATCCGGCACTCGCACGAGTCCGGCACCCGCAGCGTAGCACGGTCGCACGCGAGCGCCTCATCTCCGGTGCAAAGTTGGATTCACGTCACGCGATCACGAGCGCCCGCGGTACTTGCCCAGCGTGCCTCGCTCGATGCCCGCGAGGTCTATCCAGCGGTAGATCTGGCGGCAGTTGCGGCCGAGGTCACCGGCGACCGCCTCAACATTGCCGCGCAAGTCTGTGTCACGCCCATACCTTGTTCGCTTCCCTCACCCGCACGGACCCTTGCCCGGGTTCAACAGCCCACGCGGATCGAACGCAAGCTTGAGGGCGCGCCGCAACGCCTGGGCAGCCGCGGTGCCGGTCCACGCGCCGTACGGCTGCTTGACGAGTCCGACGCCGTGCTCCGCCGCGATGGAACCGCCGTGCTTGACCACGAGATCGTACAGCGCCTCATCGGCCCGGCGACAGCGTGCCGCCCAATCTGCCTCGGTCACGCCGCCGGGGCGCAGCGCGTTGATGTGCAAGCTGCCGTCGCCCAGATGGCCGAACACGGCGAGCGCGACACCTTCTTGGCGCGGTGCCCACAGCGTCTCGATGTCGCGTGCCAGTGCGGCGATGGCGGGCACCGCGACGGCGATGTCGTTCTTGTGCGGCGCGCCGTCGCTGCCCAGGCTCTCCGTCACACGTTCGCGATACTGCCACAGGCGGCGGGCGTCGGCGCGGGTCAGGCCCAGCAGGGCGGGAACGGACGTCGTTCGAGCCAGCCGTTCGAGCCAACCCGTGTCGTCTCCAATCCACTCGACCAGCACCGCGTCGGAGCCCTGCACGCCGAAAGGCCGTGGCAGCCCGGTGTGCGCGTGGACACGGTCCAGGCAGAGCGACGAGACGAACTCGAAAGCCATCAGGTCGATGCCGGCCGCGCGCGCCGCTGCGAGCACGTCAAGCGCCGCCGTCGCACTCGCGACCGCAACGAGCGCCACGATGGTCGGACCCGGCAACGGCGCCAGCCGCAGCGTGGCTGCGGTGATGACGCCGAGTGTGCCCTCCGAGCCGATGAAAAGCTGCTTGAGATCTGGACCCACGTTGTCTTTGAGGCACGCGCCGCCCAGCCGCAGCACGTCGCCGTCGGCCGTGACGACGTCGAGGCCCACGACCCATTGGCGCGCATGGCCGTACCGGATGACGCGCACGCCGCCCGCGTTCGTGGCGAGGTTGCCGCCAACGGAGCAGGAGCCTTTTGACGCCAGTTCGACCGGCCACCACAGCGCGTGAGGCGCGCAGTGCTCCTGGACGAGTTGGTTGGGCACGCCAGCGCCGACAGCCACCGTGCGCCCCAGCGGATCGACCGGGCCGAGATCGCGCAGCCGATCCAGCGAGAGCACGAGTTCGCCCGCCGCCGCCAGCGCGCCGCCGGCCAGCCCCGTACGCCCGCCGGACGGCACGATCGACACGCCATGGTGGCCGCACAGTCGCACGACTGCCACGACGCCCGCCGTGTCACGCGGCCAGCACACAGCACACGGTCGGGGCTCGGCGACGCGCGTCCAGTCGCGGCCCCACGCGCGCAGATCGTCGGGGTCGGTGGTGACGGCGTCGGCGCCCAACAGCTGGCGCAATTCGGCAACCAGGGGCAGGGGGGCCATCGTTCGGTCTGCCGCCGCGGCGTCGAGGTTCATGTGCCGCCGGCGCCGGGCTTCGCACACGGCAGCGTCAACGGCCCGGCCGGCCCTGGCGGCGCGAATCCGTCGGGCTTGCAGTCGCCGTCGAGGTCCACGGGCCGCTCGCGCACGTCGCTGGCGCAGTCGGCTTTGGCTGCCGCGCGCCACTTCACTTCTCCGCATCCGCCCGCCGCCGGCGCGAGCCCGTTGGCCTTGTCCTTGTTCGAGGTCTCGTCCGCGAACAGGTCGAAGCGCGTGACCACGTGGTCGCCATCGACATCGACGAGTTCGAGCAGGCGCTGGTTGCCCGGAAACTCCTCGCTGCCCGTCCAGCCTTGGCCCGAAGCCCCGAACGTGAACTTGTAGGCGATGCGCACCGGCGCTGCGGCGAGCGCCGGATCGAGCCAGGGCAGGTCGAGCGCCACCGTCCAGATGCCATCGCCTGCCGTCGCGTCGCCGTGCGAGCCGTCATCGTACATCGGCACCTGGTTGGGCACCCAGCGCCCCAGCGCCGCGTTGGCGGCATCGATCTGGGCCGCGCCCAGGCAAGGGGCCGACGCGCCGCTGTCGCAGGCGGGGGCGTCCTTGTGGATACCGCCGGTCACGAACATCTTGCTGTCCGGCCTGGACTGGGCCCACAGAAACGAGTCGAACGTTTCGCAGTTGCCATTCTTGGCTGCGGCGACGACGCGCGTTTGCAGCACCACGCGGATGCGGTCGGGCACGAAACAGGCGTTGAACTGGAACGAGGCAGCCGCCTTGGCGAGCGCGCCATCGAACGCGGCGGTGTCGGTGTCGGCGGTGCCGTCGCCGGAGTAGTCGAGCGGGTGGGCGACCAGGTGTGCGACCCGCAGCAGTGCCGGGCCGGCGAGGTCATAAGGCAGCACTACGGGCCCCTTGGCTTGTGTGGCGCGGCCGGCGGCGTCGATGCGCGCGACCATGAGCGCAAAAGGCACGAGGGCGGCATCTGCCTTGGCGAGCCGCGCGTGCAGGTCGATCAACGTCTGTTCGACCGTGCTGGGTCCGATTGCCGCCAGCGCCTGGCCCGAGCTGCGGGCGCGGGCCACTACCAACAGGGCGAGCGCGGTCGTCGTCGGGCCCACGGTCGCCGCAGCGGGTGACAACGACACCAGTTCGACGGTGCGCGGCGGGTCGAACACCGAAGCCTGGGGGCGCCACTCGGGCACGACGGCCAGGGCTTGCTGCCAGCCTGCGCTGGCGTGGACGACCGCGTTGCGCAGCGACCGGGCGCCCTCGATCTCGACGGCGAACCGACCGGACGCGGTGGCCGTGGCGTGCAATCCCGCCAGCGCCAATCCGTCAGAGCCGAGCACCAGGACCGCCGCGTGCGGCGCGGCGACGCCAACCAGCGTCAAGGGGGCCGGCAGCGGCACTTCGGCATGGCCCTTTCGAGTCAGCGCCGTGAGCAGGAGCCCGTCGACGGAGCAGCCGGTGGCGCCCCACAGCGCGACGACCAACACGCCGCAAGCCCCGCCTCGCGCCAGGGCTCCTGCGTGTCGCGAAGTGTGTTCCATGTCATGACCTCGCTCGCGCCCGCGCCTGCGCCTCACCCGCCCACGAGCCCAGCCGCACTGCCGAGAACTCTACGCCAGCACACGCGGTCGCGTCACGCGGACTTGACGCCGAGGCCCCGCGGGCTAGGGTGCGCGCGTGACGATCCGATCGCCCGTCCCCATCGCTGCCTGCTCGGTCCTGCTCATCGCACTGCCCGCGACGGGCCTCGCCCTGCCACCGGTTCTGCGCCCCGCGACCGTCGCAAGCGTCCAGGCTGCTGCGCCCTTCCTCGCGCGCGCCTTCGCCCTGACCCACGTTGCGGAGCGCAGGTTCGAAGACGGCACTGCGACCGTCGATCGAACGGATGACCCGGCTTTCCCGGTGCCGGCGGTGCTGCACCGCGTGCGGCGACTCGTGCTCGACCCGGGCCATGGCGGCGACAACCTCGGCGCGTTGGGAGTCGCGGGCATTCGCGAGAAAGCGCTGACCTTGACGGTGTCTCGCCGCATCGCGGCCTTCGTGCGCGGGCACTCCAACCTCGACGTCGTGCTGACCCGCGAGACAGATTGTGCCGTTGCCTTGCGCGATCGACCGCGGCTGGCCAACGAACGGGCCGGCGATGCGTTGATCAGCGTGCACGCCAACGCGCACCCGGAGGGAGAGGCCCATGGAATGGAAGTGTTTTTTCTCGCGTCCGATTCCAGCGCCGAGACAGCGCGCGCGCTGATCGAGGCCGAGGAGGGTACGCTGCCCGCCGACACGGGCACGATGCCGTGGACGGTCGACGCGATCGTGAGCGACCTGTCGTTGGCTGCGGCGCACGCGCGGTCCGAAGCCTTGGCGGGAGCCATGGCGCGCAGCCTGCAGGTCGCGCGACCGGAGGCGCGATTTCGCGGGGTGCGCCAGGCACCGTTCGGCGTCTTGAAAGAAGCCCAGATGCCGGCCATCGTCTTCGAACTCGGCTACATCACCCACGCCGACGAAGCTCAGGTGCTCATGCGCCCGACCACGCACGTCGCGTTCGCCCGGGCCGTACTCGCCGCACTCGTCGAACTCGACCGCCAATGGGAAGCAGAAGCGGCACCCGAGCGCCGCCCGGCCGGTCCGGGCACGCTTGCGTTGCCGCGCCGGTAGTCTGCGTCATATTGTCTCGCTTGCGAATCCCGTCGTGTCCACGAGGCCTTCGGCCAGGCGTCGCAGGGCACCGTCACCGCTGCCGCCGTCGAGTCGGGCCAGCACCGTGCCGTCCGCCCGAATCACGATGCCGCGCCGCCGTCCGGCCTGGTGATCGGCCATGTCGTTGCCGAACACGAGGTCCGCCCCACAGCGCTCCGCCAACCGGCGCGCCGCCGCGATCAGCGCCTCCTCGTCCGCACCCGCCAGCAGCTTGAAGGCGACGAGTCGGCAATGTGGGGCCGCGACCTTGACCCGATCGATCGCCTTCGGGGTCGGTCGCATCCGAATGACCAGTTCCTCCTGCTCCGACGCGATCTTGCCTGCGGTCACCACGGGTGCGTAGTCCGCGACGGCCATGGCACACACAACGAGGTCCGGCTGCAGGGAGCGGCAGCGCTCTTCGAGGCGTGCGGCGGCTTCAACGGCGGTCGCGATCGGCCACAGGTGCAGGTGCGCCGCGACCGTCGCCCCGTCTGGCAACCTCGGCCCGGGCCCGTGGATCAGGTGGACCTCAGCTCCGCGCGCCAGCCACGCTTCAGCAAGCGCGGCAGGCAACGCGCCCGTGGCGATGTTGGAGACGAAGCGCACAGCGTCGATCGGCTCGCGCGTCGCGCCTCCCGTGAGGACGATCCGCCGCCGGGACGCACTCACGTCAACACCTGCCAGACGAGCACGGCAACGGCGATCCGGTACACGCCGAAGGGCCACAGCCCCACCTTGCCGAGCACGCGCAAAAAGCCGGCGATCGCGGCCCACCCGACCACGAACGCGGCGCCGAGCCCTACGGCCAGCGCGGCGGGTCCGACCCCGTGCCACAACACGCGCCATTCCTTCAGTGTTTCATAGCCCGTTGCCGCGCCGAGGACGGGAATCGCCAGCAGGAATGAGAAGTCCGCGGCTGCCGCAGGGGTGAGTCCGCACAACATGCCGCCCGCCAACGTCGCCATCGAGCGCGACATGCCGGGTACCAGTGCCGCGCACTGGGCCAGACCGATCGCTGCGGCGTCACGCAGCCGCAAGTCCTCCAGCGGTCGGTCGGTCGCCCGGCGGCGCGCCAGCCAGTCCAGGCCGATCATGGCGACGCCGCCGACCGCAAGGGCCACGGCGACTGGCCCGGGATGGAAAAGCTGCGCCTTGATCGCCTTGCCGAACAGCTTTCCGATCAACGCAATCGGCACGAACGCCAGCGCGAGCCCGGTGAACAGGCGCTGCGCCCTGGCCCGCGCATCCTTCTCACGCCCCATGGCGTCGGCAACCCGCCGTCGCAGCAGCGGCAGGTAGTGGACGACGCACGCCAGCCAAGCCCCTGCCTGGATCACGATGTCGAACGCGTCGGTGGCCTGCTTGGCAGGTCCCGTCTGGGCGCCGCCCAGCCAGTGCGACGCCAGCACGAGGTGGCCTGTCGACGAAACGGGAATGAATTCCGTAAGTCCTTCGAGGATTCCCAGGATTGCCGCGTGCGTCAGGTCCATGCACGGCGCAGTGTCGCGGCCCACGTGATTCGATGCAACGTCGCAGCCCATGTGCTTCGATGAGACGTCGTTGCCCGTGCACCGCACCGAGCCAGTCTTCGTGCACCGGCTTTTCTGGCCTGCTCCCCGCGCCGCCCTATCCTGCCGCCCATGCCCGACGACGCGCTGCACCTCCGAATCCGGGCCGTCGCGCTCCTCCTCGCGGCCAGCAGCGGCCTGTCGCGCGTGCTGGGCTACGGCCGCGACTGGTTGCTGAACACGCAGTTCGGTGCGACCGGCCAGACCGACGTCTACCAGGCCTCGTTCACCGTGCCCGACATGCTCAACTACCTGCTCGCCGGCGGGGCCTTGTCGATCGCGTTCCTGCCCCGCATCGCCGCGCTTTTCGCCGCAGATGCCCAGCAGGCGAGGCCCACGGCGGAGGGCGAGTCCGGTGCAGCCGATCGCGCCTTCAGCATCGTGTTCACCGCGATGGCGGCGCTCGCTGCCGTGTTCGTGGTGGGGTGCGAGTTGGCGGCCGAGCCGCTGGTGCGCATGCTCGTGCCCGGGTTCGACGAGGAACGCACGGCCCAGACCGTCACGCTGACGCGCATCGCCTTGCCGGCGCAGTGGTTCTTCCTTCTCGGCGGCCTCGTGCAGTCGACGCTGCTGGCGCGCCAGTCGTTCCGGGCGTTGGCCCTGACGCCCCTGCTCTACAATGTCGCGATCATCGTGGGTGGCTGGATCGGCAGCCGCACCGGCCACATCGAAGGCTTCAGCATCGGCGCGGTGGTGGGTGCGGCACTGGGCGGATTCGTCGTGCCTGTCTTGGCGGCCCGCGGTCGCCTGCAGTTCACGCCGACGTGGCGGCCGCTCGACCCCGAAGTGCGCTCGTTCCTGTGGCGCGCGCTGCCGCTCATGGTCGGCGTGAGCCTGACGACGGTCGACGAGTGGCTCGGCCGCGCGTTCGGTTCGCACTTTGAGCCAGGGGCGATCTCGCACCTCGGCGTCGCGCGTCGCCTGATGCTGGTGCCGATCGCCCTGTTCGGCACGGCGGCCGCCCAAGCGACAGGAGCCTACCTCGCCCGGCTCCATGCTGAAAACGACCGCGCCCGCATGGCCGAACTGCTCGCGACGACGGTCGCGGCGGTCGTCTCGCTGTCCCTGGCGGCGTCGGCGCTGGCGCTGGCCGTGCCGGAACCGGCGATCGCGCTGCTGTTCGAGTACGGTCGCTTCGGTCGTGCCGACACCGTGGCGGTCGCCGGCGCCCTGCAGCCGCTGGCTCTCGGCATCGCCGCGTGGGGCGCACAGAGTGTCCTGGCGCGGGCGTTTTTCGCCACCGGCGATACGTGGCGACCGATGGTGGCGACATCTTGCGTCACGCTTCTGATGCTGCCGGTCTATGCTTTGCTCGCCCGCCACCACATCGCGGGGCTGGGCCTGGCCGCGACGATCGGCATTGCCGCACAGGCCTGTGCGCTCGGCTGGTTGGCGCAGCGGCGGCTCGGGTTCGACGTGGCGCGCTTTGGGGCAGGGGCGGCGCGGGCGCTCGGGGTCAGCCTGCTTGCCGGTCTGGCGGCGTCGGCTGTCGACCAGGTGGTGGCCGGCGCGCTCGACCCGGAACTGGCTCCCTTCTTGCGGCACCTGCTGCGTCTTGGTGCGGCAGTTTCCGCCTGGGCCGTGATCGTTGCCGTCGTCGGCGCCCGCGTGGGCATGCCGGGCTTGCCTGCGCGCATTTCCGCTCTCGCACTCGGTCGGAGCCCAGGTGCTGGGCCGCCGGAAGACAAGGTCTGAAAACTGCGGAATAGTTTTCCAGTTGCGAGGCGATGCCGGTACGTGTACGGTGGGAGTGTCGCGCGCTCATCCGACGCCCCGACCACCGTAGCCCCGCGCGCACATCTTCCGACCCCGGTCCGCGCCCGGTGCCCCAAAGGAGATTCCATGCGTTTCCTCCACACCCCCCTGCTGGCAGCGTCCCTCACCGCCGCATCTGCCTTGGCCGCCTGCGATCAGCAAGCCGACATCTGCTCGTCGGCCGGCGGCGTCACGGTGTGCGGCGACTTCGGTACGGCCTCGTGGGTCGTGGCGCCCGGCCTCGCCGTCGAGTGGCCGCCCGTCGCGATTGACGACGGCCGCATCGTGCTCGCGCGCGGCTCTGGATTGGTGCAAGTCGATCGCACCGGCAAGCTGAGTTCGGTCGCCAAGTTCGACGCTCCGTCGGCCGCGCCCTCTGCCGACACCGATGGGACGCTTTTCGTCGCCAGTGGCACCACATCGACTTCGGTGCGCTCGCTCTCCAACGTCGCGGGAGCCGACGCCCACTGGGTGGCGTCCGTCCCCGGCGCGCCCGCGGGCACACCGCCTACGATCGGCAAGGGCGTCGTCCACGTTGCCACGGGCAGCGCCGCCTCGGCCACCACGGCGCTGCACACTTTGCAGGCGAACGACGGCAAGGTGCTGAAGACGCGCCAGAATGCCTCGCCGGCCGCCGTGATGGAAGACGGCTCGCTGCGCTACTTGTCCCAGACCACCGGCACCGACGGCTTCTCGGGTCCGTCGTTGTTCCGCAAGCTGATCGCGGAGCAAGCCTCGGGCGCGATCGCGTGGGGGCACGAAGACGCGCAGGGCATCGTCGATTTCGCCCCGGGCCCCGCCGGCGAGACGTACATCGTGACGGGTGGCACCCACCAACTGCGGCGCATCTCGGCCCAGGGCAACGTCGAATGGTCATTCAGCGCTCCGTGCCAGGACTGCACGGTGGCGGCCGCTCCGACCGTGACCGGCGATGTCGTCTACTTTCCGGTGTGGGAGCGCCACGACCAGGAGCTGATCGACCCGCTGTACGCGCTCGACGCCAAGACGGGCGCGTTGCGGTGGACGTACGATGGCTTCAACACGAAGCGCTCGAACTTCGCCGCCTACAAGTACTTGAACCCGGCTTCGGCCGCGACCTCGGCACCGATCGACACCACGCACACGAAGCACCACCCGGCTGGTCGGCCGGTGGTGGCGCACGACCGCACGCTGTTCGTCTCGACCGACGGCGCGGTGTCGGCGCTCGACAAGAATGGCCAGATCATCGGTGTCGCGATTTACGATACGAGCGCGGGCGAGACGTCGTCGACTGGCGAGTTCGGTCGCACAGCGAACACCTGGATCGTGCCGGGCGTCCGTCCGTCGCCGGTGCTCGGTGCCGATGGCACGCTGTATGTGTGGGACGGCTCGACGATCCGTGCGTTCGCCACCAAGAAGCCGGCCGCGCGCGAAGTGTGGGTGGCGCCGTTTGGTGGCCCGTCGAACTCGGGGCGCGTGCCGATGTAGCAAGGTAGGGCCAGGCGTCTGTCGTTGTCTCCTCACGTATGCTCCAGCGTGGCGTGTCTGGCTTGGCTCAGCGTCGCCGCTTGCTCCCATGCGACGCTTCAGGTTGAGCCGACCTCTGCGCCCGGCGCCGACTTTCGGGGCACCCGCTACGATCGGCCGGCGCCCTTGCCCGCCAGCGCGCCTCAGCCGGGGCCAGAAACGGACCCCGCAGCGTCGCTTGCACCCACGGACGTGACGCTGCGGCCCGCTGGCGGTCATCAGGATGTCGGACTGATGCTACAGGTGCGCAACGCGGCGACGCGCGATCGAGAGGTGGAGCGCATGGTGCGGCGCTACGTCGCGTTCGTTCGCACGATGGTCGATGGTTCGGCGCCGCGGGCGCTCACGGGCTCTCCCGACACCAGCGACCCGATCGTGCTGCTCCGCCTCCATGCGGGGCTTGTCCGCGAACTCGGCAACCTCCTGCACACGGCCACCGTGCTCCAAGAGCGCCTCGAAGAACTCTCGATCCTCTACGGCATCGACCTGCAAGGCCCCGTCGATGCGCCACGGCGCGCCGGGCGCGTGCGGTTGCTGGTCCGGGTGTGCAGTTGCATTCGCCGCGACGCCGAAGCCCGCGTGGCGCAAGGGCAGTTCTATAGCGATGCCCAGCGCGGCGGCAGGTCCGACGCCGATCTGCGGGCTGAGCGCTCGAATAGTCGCGCCACCGCCGACGACCTCGCAATGCTGGCGCGCACCGTCGATTGTTCACGGCTGGCGATGAAGACGTTTCCCCGGGATTGAGTGCTCACGTGCCCGAACTGCCCGAAGTCGAAACCGTGTGCCGCCACCTGGCCGGCTGGCTGCCCGGCGCCGAGTTGATCGACGCGGCGTTCTCACGGCCGGACCTGCGCTACCCGATGCCTGCCGCGGCGATCGAGGCCCTGTGCGGCCGACGCTGTGCCGGCGTGCGGCGCCGCGCGAAGTACCTGCTCCTCGATATCGAGGCCTTGGGGGCTGCGCCCGCATGGACGGTGCTGATCCACCTCGGCATGAGTGGTCGCGTGTCGGTCGATGACCTCGACCCCTTGCAGGGCTGGCGGCGCCACGAGCACTGGCGCCTGCAGTGGCGGGGTGCGCGCGGCCCGTTCGCGCTGCACGGCGTCGATCCGCGCCGTTTCGGGGCCCTGCTCGCGTTCCCCGCCGCCCACGAGGCCGAACATCCGCTGCTGGCGGGTCTGGGTCCCGAACCCTTCGGCCCACACTTCACGCCCCGTGCCATGCAAGCCGCCGCGATGGGCCGCACGACGTCGATCAAGGCCTGGTTGCTCGATGCCCGCTCGGTGGCCGGCGTCGGCAACATCTACGCTTCCGAGGCGTGTTGGCGGGCCCGGCTCGACCCGCGCCGCCCGGTCGGGTCGTTGTCGGCAGTCCAGTGCGCGGCACTCGTCGCGGCCGTGCGCTCCGTGCTCGACGAAGCGATCGCGGCGGGAGGGACCACGTTGCGTGACTTCGTGAGCGGCGATGGGTCGCCCGGCTACTTCCAGCAGCGGCTCGACGCCTATGGCCGCCACGGCGAGCCCTGCCCGCGCTGCACGGCCACGATCGTGCGGGTCGTCCAAGGCCAGCGCGCAACGTTCCTGTGCGAGGCGTGCCAGCGCTGATGCAGATGCTGCAAGTCCTACTTGCGGAAGTTTTTCTGGTAGGCCTCGTTCGTCTGGCTGCCTGAGCCCGCCGACGTCGAGTGGCCCATTTCGCCGAGGGACTTGGCCTTGTCGCTGGCGGCGTCGAGCGAGGCTTCGGCGTCGCCTTTGAGCACGTGCCACGCCCGCTGGGTCCGCTCGACGGTCAGCACGCCCTGCCAGAACCCGGCGCCGATGACCAGCACGATCGTCGCGAACACCACAAACACAAGGTGGCGCGTCCACTGGTACAGCACATAGCCGGCGATCACCGCGAGCGCGAGCACGATGTAGGCGCGCGGGCCGAGGTAGTCGAGGTCGAACAGTTCCGTCACTGCGGGCCTCCCGGCGCGATGGGCACAGCGGCAGTCTCGACGGGCAGGGCGGCCTTCTCCCAGCCCTTGATGCCGTCCGTCATCACCCACACGTTCGTCCAGCCCAGCGTTGCCGCGACACGCGCGGCTTCATGCGAGACCATTCAGGTTGGACTCGAACAGTAGAAGACGACGCGCGCGGCATGGTTCGTGGGCAGCCGGTCGGCCTTGATCTCGTCCTTGGCCAGCCACACCGCGCCCGGCACGTGGCCCTTGTCGAAGCGCTCGCGGCGGTTGACGTCGAACACGAAAAGTTCGGGCCGGGCCTGCTGGGCGTCGTGAAGCTCAGCGGCGGTCAGCGTGCGGAACGGTTCGGCGGGCTTGGCGACGAATTTTTCGCTGACTTCGCAAGGGGGTTCGCCGGCTGCGCTGGACTGTGCGGGTGCACCGCTGCAGGCAGCCATCAGCGCGGCGGTCGTGCACGCCATCGGAAGAAGGGGGCGCCGGACGGACATTGCGGACCTCACGTGCGGTGCGTCGGTCGTGCCGGCACCACAAGGTGTTGGCGTACACCAAGTGGGCCCGATGCGCCAGCGGATCGTGCGGCCCCCGATCCGCCGCCTTCGGCGCATTTCGTTGTTGCCGTCGTCGGTTGGCGGTTCGACGTGCCCGGTGTACGCCTTCACCGTCAACCTCCTAGGCGCATAGAACTGCATCCGAATTCGGCGTTCGGGAAACGTTGGCTGGTGGATCCGCGGCGGGTCCTGACTCTCGGATTGGAAAGCCGCCCCGCCGCGTCGTACCCTGCTCGTGTCTGCAGACGGGCGTGTTCCGTCCGACGTGGGTGGGTTCGATGCACGCAACTCGCTTTCGAGCCCCCGTCCATCGAGGGACGGCTCCTGAGTGGCCGACTGGCAACCCACGGTGGGTCCTCGCCAGCATGGTTGCTACGGCACTGGCCGCGTGCAGCGATCCGGCCGCCACCGGCGGACCGTCGGCCTCGGCCACGAAGGGGACCGCGCTTTTCGACGGCGGCACGCTGCTCGACGGGGCCGCGAAGGCAGACGCCAAGGCCGCGGACCTCGGCACGAGCGTCGCCGACGACGGCAGCGGCGGAGCGCAACCTGGCGAGGGTTTCGGGCCAGACGGGCTCGCGACGACCGCCGCGTCTGGCACGGCAGACGCCGCCGCAGTTCTGGTGGCGGACGCAGCGAACGCAACGGATGGACCCGGTGCCGGCCCCGCGTGCCAGGCCAACGACGATTGCCCGAGCGGATTCTGCGTCGAGACGGCGGCAGGTCTGGTGTGTGCGCCGCTGTGCGGGGCGGCGTGCCCCTCCGACTGGCAGTGCAAGGCCACAGTTGCGGCGAACGGCGACGCGATCAACGTGTGCTTCCCGGTGTTTGCGCGCCTGTGCGACCCGTGCTCCGGCCACGCCGCCTGCAACGCGCCGGGCGCCGCGGCCAACTTGTGCCTGCCGGCGGGACCGACGGGGAGTTTCTGTGGCGTGGCGTGCGACCCGGCCGCCGCGAACGCCTGCCCCGCGGGCTTCGGCTGCGTCGCGGCCGCATCTGGCGCGACACCCACCTACCAGTGCGTGCGCAAGGCGGGCGACTGCCCGTGCAGCGCTGCGGCCGTCGCCAAGCAACTCGCCACCGTCTGCAGCCACGACAACGCGGCGGGGTCCTGCAAGGGCACGCGCACGTGTGCGAGCGGCGCGCTGTCGGTTTGCGACGCCGCCGTGCCTGCAGCGGAGACGTGCAACGGCCAGGACGACGACTGCGACGGGACGACCGACACGGTGGCGACGGAGCCGTGCGAGAAGAAGTCGGCGCTTGGCATTTGCCTAGGAAAGGTGACGGGTTGTGCCAACGGCAAGCCGGCCTGCGACGCCAAGGAGCCCGCGGTCGAGACGTGCAACGCCCAGGACGATGACTGCGATGGCAAGACCGATGAGGACCTGTGCGAAGACGGCAGCGCGTGCACCCAGGGCAAGTGCAATCCCGACGGCTCGTGCCAGCAGGCGCCCGTCAATGGACCGAAGTGCGACGACGGCAACGTGTGCACCGAACTCGACGTGTGCAAGGCCGGCGCGTGCCAGGGCGGCGGTGGGTTGGCCTGTGACGATCAGAACGCGTGCTCCGCCGACACCTGCGACCCGCTGAAGGGCTGTGCGCACGCGCCCCAGGACGGCGCGTGTGCCGACGACGGCAACCCGTGCACGCTCGATCAGTGCGCCAACGGGAAGTGCGCCCACCCGGCGGCATCGAGCGGCGCAGCGTGCCCGGATGACGGCAAGCCGTGTACCGCAGATACCTGCGCGGGCTCTGCGTGCACGCACCCACCCAAGCCGGCTGCGACCCCGTGCCCCGACGACGGCAATGCGTGCACGGTCGACGCCTGCGACGGCGTGGGCGCTTGCAATGGCACCACCAAGGACTGCTCTGCACAGGACGGCCCGTGCACGGTGGGACAATGTTCCGTGAAAACGGGCGCGTGCAGCGCCGCCCCGCAGCCGGGCGCCTGCGACGACGCCAACCCTTGCACAGTCAACGACCAGTGTGGCGCGGGCATGTGCAGCGGCACGGCCAAGGACTGCAGCGCTCTCGCCAACGCCTGCAACGCGGGCCAGTGCAGTGCGGGGCAATGCGTCCAGAAAGCCAAGGCCGGCGGCTGCGACGACGGCGACGCGTGCACGGCCGGCGACGCGTGTGGTGGCGGGTCGTGCAAGGGCAAGGCGCTCGACTGCTCGCCGCTGTCGGGGGCGTGTGCGGTCGGCCTGTGCGCGGGCGGCCAGTGCACGGCGCAGCTCAAGGCGAACGGAACCGGCTGTGACGACGGCAATCCGTGCACCGCCACAGATGTGTGCAAGACCGGCACGTGCGGCGGCGCGCCGAAAGATTGCTCGGCGAGCGGCGATGCCTGCAACGTCGGCGTGTGCACAAACGGAGCGTGCGCGAAGAGCCCGAAACCAGCCGGAAGCGCGTGCAGCGACGGCAATCCGTGCACCCTCGAAGCCTGCAGTGGGGGCTCGTGCAAGGCGACGGCCATCGATTGTTCGGCGTTGGCCGACGCGTGCAACGACGGCGTGTGCGCGGGCGGCGCTTGCCTGAAGAAGACGAAGAACGACGGCACCGGGTGCAGCGACGGCAACGCCTGTACCGACGACCAGTGCAAGGCCGGCAAGTGCACCGGCGCGCCGAAGAACTGCTCCGCTTCTGCCGACGTGTGCAACGACGCGATGTGCGCCGGCGGCGTGTGCGGCAAGAAACCGAAAGCGACCGGCACGCCGTGCACGGACGGCTCGACGTGTACGACCGGCGACGCGTGCTCCGGTGGCGCGTGCACGGGGAACTCGACGGCCGACGGCTACGAGCCCAACGCGACGAGCCCCGGCAAGGTCTTGGCAGCAAAGGGAGATTGCGACGAGGCGAGCTCGCTGTCGGCGACGATCAGTCCAGGCTCCGACATCGACTGGTTCACGTTCGCTGCAAACGACAACACGTTCTGCACGATCAAGCCGAGCGTCGCGCTGAAGAACCTGGCGGCGGATTACGACGTCTGCATCTGGTTCAAGTGCAGCAGCGGCAAGACCGGCGAGGGCACCGTGTCCTGCGTGGCCGGTGCCAAGGTGTCGGGCGGGCCGGGCAGCACGTGGGGTTGCTGTTCGACGAACTCCGGAACGACGGGCGAACTGGCCAAGCTGGCCCCGACGTGCTCGTTCGGCGCGCTGGGGGATGAGTCGGGCACGGTGTCGGTGCGGGTCCAACCCAAGGCGGGCGCGGTATGCGGCGGGTACTCGCTCGAGTGGAGCGCGAAAAACTGACGGCGCGTCCTCGCCATCGATGTGCTGGGCGGCGGCTCGGGCCGTGGAAGTTCTGGTTCGCAAGCGGCAAGCCCCAAGGCGAAGAGAACTACGACAGCTTCTTCCGGTTCGACGGGCCGGCCAAGCCACTCAGCGACAAGGGCACGCTGACGCTGGCGACGACCTTCGAGGCCGGCAAGGCCGTCGTCGGCAAGAACGTCGGTGCGTGGAATGGCTGGTTCAGCAACGGCCAGAAGTCGTACCAAGGGTCGTACGACGGCACCGGCAGCTACGTGTTGACTGGCAAGACCGGCAAGAAGACGCGCCAGGCCGTGTGGGTCGGCGGCAAGCGCAACGGCCTCTGGTTGTGGTGGTGCGATTCAGGCAATCCGTTCCAGAAGGTCGACTTCAAGGCGGACGCAAGGCCGCTCGGGCGTTGGTTCGACCAGGCCGGCGACTTCGTGATGGCTCAGACCGGCGTCAAAGATGGCGGCGTCCACGGTCCGCGCCAAGATAACTACCTGAACTGACAAGCAAAATACGAGGCTTTCTACGTCATGGGGCGCCTGAACGGCACGCGCCGCCAGTACAGCCAGACCGGCAAGCTGCAGGCGGCGACCTGCTACCTGGACGACACCGCCGTGCACACCGGACCGTGTGAACCCGAGGACGACGTGCCGTAGCCACGCGCCAAGTCGCCGCGCCACAGATTCTCGTCGTGGGACCGACACTTGGTCGCAACCCCCTTGCGCGGCACACCCCTGCGCCTATGCTGCGCCGCGCCCGCCGAACCTGGCCGGCTTTCGGGATGAAGATGGGCGGTGTGAACCCCTACCTGCGACAGTCGGCAATACCGGTGGCGGCGCGGCCGTTTCGGGTCATGGTCGAGGGCATGGACGAGCCGATCGCTGTCGACCCCGCAGACCTGCCGTATGGGCGCGACGGGCTGCCGGGGTCACTGCTCGACATCTTGTTGCACCATGGCCTTGAACTGGACCACGCGTGCGGCGGCGTCGCGGCCTGTTCGACCTGCCATGTGTACGTGCAGCAGGGCGGCAAGACGTGTCCACCGCCCGAAGAGGCCGAAGAAGACATGCTCGACACGGCGCCGGCGCTAAAGCCGTCGTCGCGGCTGGCCTGCCAGTGCGTGCCTTCGGGCGCCCAGGACCTCGTGGTCGCCGTGCCGGCCTGGAACCGCAATCGCGCCAAGGAAACAGACTGATGGCCGCACCCGCACTGCTCGACGAGCGCGCCTTTCGCGACCGCGCCGCAGCCATCTACAGCGCCGTCGTCAAGCGGTTGGATGCCGAGGACCCCGACGTCGTCGAGGCCGACATGTCGGCCGGCGTCGTCAAGGTGCGGGTCGGCGCCCCAGGCGAACGATCGCAAATGTTCGTGCTCAACATCCAGCCGCCGCTGCGCGAGGTGTGGTACGCGGCCGGCGACCGGGCGTGGCATTTCCGCTGGGATGGCGCGCGCTGGATCGACCCGCGCAACGGCGACGAACTGGCTGCGGTCCTGGGCCAGACGGTGTCGGCGGCGGTCGGGCTGGTCGTCGAGTTTGCGCTGTAGCGCGCCGCGGGCGGTGAATCGGGGTCAGCGCACCCACATCGTCATGCGGTTCTGGCCGGTGCCGGGCGTCCCCGTGTTGTTGCCCAGCGACAGGCCCCAGCCGAGCGCCGCCACTTCCGTGTTCGGCTGGTTGAAGCACGCGCCCAACGCGCTCGACTGACCGGGATCGTCAAACGGGCACGTCGAGTTCGTCGCCGCGCTCCAGCACGGGCCCCAACTGTACTCGTCGTCGCCGCACACGTTCGTGCCGTCGTGGTCCGCACAGTTCAGGTACAGGTTCGTCGAACAGAGCTTGCCGCTGGCGACCAGCGTGCCGGCGGCCTGCTTCCACCCCTGCGATGGCTGCCAGCACACCGGCCCGGACGTCACGGCGACGAGCGTGGCAAACGGCGTCTTGCCGTTGCCCACCTTGCCGTACGCGGCCCACAGGTTCGAGGGCGCGTGCGAGAACATCACGTCCGTGAACGACACATCGTGATATGCCGGCGACTTGAAATCCTTGGCGCTGTCCGCGGCCGAGCCGAACGGGGTCTTGTCGGTGCTCCAGTAGAGCCGGTTGTTCCACGTCCAAGTGTTCTTGCCGTCGTCGGCCACCGTCGCCACGAGCGTCCAGCCGCCGCCGTCGCGCGTCATGTCGCACCAAGTCGCGTACGCCTGGCCCGGCCCGCTGCCGTCGGGGTCGAGCCAGTACGCACCGTCTGCGCTGCCCGCCACCGCCTGCAGGATCTGGGCGCAGTGTAAGGCCGGATTCGTCGGTCCGCCCAGGCTGCATTGCCCACCCTTGCACACGCCGCCCGACGCTCCACACGGGCTGCCGTCCGACACGGCGGGCGCGATGCACCCCGTCAGCGCGTTGCAGCCGTCTTGCGTGCACGGGTTGCCGTCGTCGCACGGGATGGCGACGCCTTTGCACGCCCCCGCTTGGCAGGTGTCGCCGGTCGTGCACTCGCTGCCATCAGAGCAACTCGCCGCGTTGGGCACCGTCTGGCAAGCCTTGAACGCATCGCAGTAGTCGATCGTGCACGGATTCTTGTCGTCGCAGGTGATCGGGGCGCCGGCGCAGCCGCCACTGCCGCACACGTCCTTGTCGGTGCACGCGTTGCCGTCCGAGCACTTCGCCTGGCTGGGCAAAAAGACGCAACCGGTCTTCGGATTGCAGGCGTCTTCGGTACAGGGGTTGCCGTCGACGCACCCGATCGCGCCGCCCGCCACGCACACGCCGCCCGCGCACTTGTCGCCCGCCGTACACACCGAGCCGTCGTCGCACAGCGCCGTGTGCGGCGTTTTCGTGCAGCCTTTGGCCGGCTCGCACGCGTCTGTCGTGCACGGGTTGCCGTCGTCGCACGTGACGGCGCTGCCCGACTTGCAGGCGCCCGCGTCGCACTTGTCTTTCTGGGTGCACGCGTTGCCGTCGCTGCATGCGAGTTGGTTGGGCTGGGAGCCGCACCCCGTTTTGGCGTCGCACGCATCATTGGTGCACGGGTTGAGATCGTCGCACGCAAGGGCCTTGCCCGGCGAACATGCAGTTGCCGCACATGCGTCGCCCACCGTGCACGCGTTGTTGTCGGTGCAGGGCAGGGCATTCGGCACGTTCTTGCAGCCTGCGCCCGGGTCGCACGTCGCGCTCGTGCAGGGGTTGGTATCTTCGCACTCCGGCGCCTTGCCGGGCGTGCACGTGCCACCCTTGCAGCCGTCGTTGAGCGAGCACGCGTTGCCGTCGCTGCACGACTCGGCGTTGTTCGTCCAGGTGCAGCCCGATTTCGGTTCGCAGGAATCGTCGGTGCACGGGTTGCTGTCGGAACATCCCGGCGGCAGGCCGCCCTTGCAGGTGCCGGCCGCACACGTGTCGGTGCTGGTACACGCATCGCCGTCGGAGCATGGCTGCTCATTTGGCGCGGCCGTGCAGCCGGACTTCGGCAGGCAACTGTCGGTGGTGCACGGGTTGCCGTCGTCGCACGCCGCCGCAGCCTTGGGCGCGCACGTGCCGTCCTTGCAATCGTCGCCGGTCGTGCACGCGTTGCCGTCTGTACACGTCACGGCACTGGGCAGTTGGACGCAGCCCGCGATGGCGTTGCAACTGTCGCTCGTGCACGGCTCGCTGTCGTCACACGGCTTCGCGGTGCCGCTGACGCACGCGCCGGCCGCGCACGCATCGCCCTCAGTGCAGACGCTGCCGTCGCTGCAGGCGAGGCTGTTCGGCGTCAGTACGCAACCTTTGGCCGGCAGGCACGCGTCCGTCGTGCACCCGTTGCCGTCGCCGCAGGCCAAAGGCTTGCCGCCCTGGCAGGCACCGAAGGCGCACGTGTCTCCCTGCGTACACGCGCTGCCGTCTTCGCATGTGCCGCCCACTGGCGCCTGGCTGCAGCCCGACTTGCTGTCGCACGATTCGAGCGTGCACGGGTTCGCATCGCTGCAGTCCTTCGCTGCGCCGGCTTTGCAAGCACCCTGCGCACACGCGTCGTTGACGGTGCACACGTCGCCATCGCTGCACGGCTCGCTGTTTGCGGTGTAGACGCAGCCGGCCTTCGGGTCGCAGCCGTCGCTCGTGCACGCCTTGCCGTCGTCGCACTGCAACTTCTGCCCTTTGTAGCACTGGCCCACCGAACACTTGCCGAGCAGCGTGCACGGGTCGGCGTCGTCGCACGCCGCACCCTCTTCGGCGTCGATGAGGACACACACCTTTGACTTCGTGCACACGAACACACGGCAGTCATTGGGTGGGTCGGGGCAATCGGTCGCCGTGCTGCACAGTTGCGCGCCGTCGGGTGCGTAGCCGCTGTCGAATGGCGGCGCCCCGCTGTCGGAGTCGGCGGGGCCTGCGTCTGAGGAACTGGTGTCCTTGGCGCCAGACGTGTCGCCGCTCGCTTCCTGCCCGGCGCTGTCCGTCGCCAGGGCGACATCGGCCAGTTTCGCGGTATCGACCCCGGCAGTACTGTCCAAGGTCGTGAGGTCCGCGGCCGACACGTCGTCGCCCGTGCTCGTTTCGCTGGGGCCCTCGACCGGCACGTCGTCTTGCCCGCACCCGACAAGCGCCGCACACGCCGCGAGCCCGACACACGCCGCGCGCCCCGCCCATGCCGGCCCGTGCGGACGCACAGCCACGCCCACCCAGCCCGACCAGCGCCGGGCTGCGGTTGCCAAGGTTTGCCGCTGCATGTCGTTCCGTCCCTTCCGCCGCCCCAGGCGCCCATCAATGTCCTTCATGTACACCATTTTTCCGGCACATGTCACAATCCGGCATCCGCGGCGCCCCGAATCCTTGCGCATCCCCATGCGTCGAACGTCGTGCTAGGCTGGCGTGTCTGGCCACCGAGGCATTCATGCGCACCGCCCTCTTCACAATCCTTCTTGGCTTGCTGCCGTCGGCAGCCACCGCCCAGGTATCTGGCGACGAACTCGGCTTCGGCCTCAAGGCGCTCGCGCACTACGGCAAGGAGAAGCCGCTGCTCCTGTTCAATCCCAGCCGGGCGTTCACGGGCGTCACCGTGCGCTGCGACCGCTCAGACGGCCAGCAGATCACGATTGGCGTCGGCAGCCTCGCCGCCGGGCGCCAGAAGTCCGTGGTGGTGCCTCAGGGCAAGGGCGTGTATGCGTACAAGTGTCAGGTTGCCGGCAAGTCCGGCGGCCAGGCGTTTGCGGGTTTCGCGCTCGACTTCGACGTCAAGGTCGGCCAGCCGCCGCTGCTGCAGATCGCACCGGCCGACGTCGACGAGGCCGGCCGCAAGATCACGGTGCGGCTCAGCGAGCCGTGCGGCAAGATCGAACTCGACATCCAAGGCGACGACGGCAACCCGATCGACAACGTTGTGCTGGCCGGCAAGGGCGAACTGCCGGGAACGCCCATCGTCGTGGGCTGGAAGCAGGGCCCCGACCAGGTCATGGGCAGCTTTCGGCTGCGGGCGTACGACCCGGCGGAATTCTATAACGGCGTCGAGTCGGTGACGTTTGTCGACATTCCGCATGACGACGTGGTGTTCGAGTCGGGTAAGTGGGACGTGCGGCCGTCCGAAGAGGCGAAGTTGCTCGCCCCGCTCGACGACATCCAGAAGGCGCTCAAGAAGGTGCAGGGCGTGCTCGAGGTGTCGCTCTACATCGGCGGGTACACCGACACCGTCGGGCAGCCCGGCGACAACCTCGAACTGTCGCGCAAGCGTGCACATTCCATCGCGAAGTGGTTCGCCGATCACGGCGTCAAGACGGCGATCCTGGCGCAGGGTTTCGGCGAGGGCGTGCCCAAGGTGCCGACGCCGGACAACACCGACGAGGTGCGCAACCGCCGCGCCAGCTACGTGCTCGCGACGCAGCCGCCGCCGGCCAACCGCGGATTCCCTGCGCGCAACTGGTCGAAGGTGCGGTGAACTCCTCTGCGCCGTTGCCGGGGCCCGGCTCCCGTCTGCGCGTGCCGTGGGCGGCGTTGCTGCGCGCTGGGCCCGGCGAGATCGCGTCCCTGAGTTCCCGCCATGCCGACTCGCGCATCGTCGTGGTCGGGCGTCCGGTCGAAGCATGGGCGCTGGTCGACGCTGCGGCCTTGCACGGACTGTGTCAGGCCGCCTCGGGTCGCGTGGTCGTGGTTGTGGAAGGGTTGCCTGCCGCAGCCGCACCTGCCGAACTGGCGGCTCTGGCGGCCGCGGGGGTCGCAGGCGTCGAAGCGATGGCCGACGGCCGCAGCGGCCGCGGGCCCGCGTGGGCCGATGCCGCCGGCGCATGTGGGCTCGCGTTGGTGCTGCGCTGGGCGCTGACCGAAGGTGCCGTCGCAGCGCTCGACGCGCTGCGCCGCGGGGCAGTGCGGCCGCCGGAGTGTACCGAACTGGTCATCGAGCCCTGGCTGCCGGACGGCGAAGGGGCCACTGCACGATCGATTCCGTGCCTCGGCCGCGTGCAAGCCGCATGGCCCCGGCGTGCCGCAGTTGGGGCGACCGCGCTCGGCGCCGGCGGCCCCCTGCTGGTCCGCTCGCTCTTGTGGCCTGCACACCTGCACGCCGATGCCGACGCCACCGAGTCGGTCCCCGGCCCCGCTGCAATGCGCGCGGCGGCGCTGTTGGCGGCCCGATCCGACCGAGTTGCGTCTCGCAGTGCGCGGCACCCGACCCAGCACCCGGCACGCGCGGTGGCGACGTCGACCCCATGGTTCGAGCCGCGCGCGCCCGAAGCCCGCGGTCTGGCGCTTGGGTTGCGGTCCGCCTGGCGCATCCACGTGCCGCTCGCCGACGTGGCTGCACTGGAGGCAGCGTTGGCCGGCCACGGTCTCCGGTGCGCTGCCGGGGGCGCCGGGCACGAGCGCGACGTCGGAGGCGGCTGGACGTCGCTCGACACTCCTGCGGGTGCCGCGCTGGTGGTCATGGCGCGCTCGGCCGCCGTGGCCCGTCGCTGCCTAGACCTCGAACTGGCCAACCTGGCGCGACCCGCGCCGCGCACTCCTGCAGAACTGCGCGCCTCCGTTGGCGCCACCCTGGCATCGCACCGCGCCCTCGGTGCCGCGTACGGCTATCCGGCGTGCTGCGTCGAAGCGTTTTGCGATGCCCACGCTGAGGTCTTGCATGGGCCGCGGGCGGGCGACAACGCCCAGGTTGTGCTCCGGGCCTGGTTGCGCACGCGCAGGTTCGACGCGCGCCTGGACGTGCTCGCGGGACCCATGGGCGCCGCATACCGGACGCCGCTGCGCCACCTGCCCTGCCGCTTCGATTGCCGCGCCAGCTTGTCACTGCACGCCCGACTGGCCCGACCGTCGCGACGCTCCGCGACCGCCGAAGCGGGACCGCGGCGGACTGAGACCGTGGTCGTCGTCTTTGCCGACGGCAGTTTCGTGCGCCTGCCGGGTGCGCGCGCGGAGCAGGCCGCGGACGGGACCTGCACCTTGTCCGGCGTGGGAGCCTGGGAGCCGGGCTTGGGCAGCGCCCTGCGGCCATACGCCGCACAGGTGGCACGGGGCTTCGGCGCAGCCTCGGTAGTGGTGCGGGCCGGCCACTTGCCCGTGCCCGTCGGCACAAGGGAGCAGGGGCCTGAGCTGGATGCGCTGGCGGCGGCGGTACAGTCCCCGTTTCCCCTGGTGCTTCCGTTCGCGTGATGTTTGCATTTGTGGAATCTCTATTTCACAGAATATGCGACAAATCGTAGATTTTGAACATCGCCGATTGCACCTGTGATCGATGAAAAGAGATTGCAACGCAGCCAGTTGAAATCTTCGTCTCGTTGGCACGCAACTTGCTTCTTCCTGGGGCCAGCGCCGGCACAGCCCGGCGCGGAGGACTCCATGGACACCCGCACAGCCCTTTCCCTGATTCCCACCGCGCTCGGTCTGGCGTTCGTCGCCGGCGGTTGCGTCGTGCTCGACGATGCCCGGCGCGCGCGCGCAGCAAGCACCGCCAATGTCGGCCCGCTGCCGACCGCTGCCGACGCGATCGACGGGCCCGACACTGCGACGTGGACGGTGCCGCCCATTCCCGCCGAGTCGCTGCCGTGGCAGCGTCTCGTGGGTGCCGCCCGCCTTGCCGGGCGCATCGGTCGACGGCCGCTCGACCTCGACGGCGGCACGTCTGACGACGAGACGGGACCTGCGCCGGCGTTCTCGCCCGTCGTGCCCGCCGCCGGCCCCGACCCGGGCGTCGATCGTGCGGAGATTTCCGTCGATGTTCGCAGCGCGGCTACGGTCAATGCCGAAGACGGTGGCAGGGGCGAAGTGCCTCCCCTGGAGTACGCCAACGTAGTGTACGGCGCCGTCGTCCTCGAGCCTGCGGTGGCGCCGGACACGACGGTGGGCGACGGGGTGTTTACCGCACTGGCACGGGAACCCGTCGTGCGCGTGCGGCAGGGTGTCCGGTTGGGTGACGTGGGCGCCCCGGTGCGCGGCCTCGTCGGCCAGCGCGTGCAACTGTACGACGGCGTGTGGCCCGTCTGCACGGCGCGCATGGCGCGGTTGGCGTTGCACGTGGTTTTCCACCGCCCGTGGGAATCCACGGTGCTCGGGCGGAACCCCGAGCAGGACCTCGCGGCACCAGCCTCGAAGTTTGCGCGCGCTGCTTGGGCCCACGCTCTGGCGCAACCGATGCTGGTCGCGGAACTGGACCGGGTCCACGGCGACTGTGCATCAGCAACCTGGGCGCGCAGCTTGCGGCTGCCTGCTGTAGCGGCCGTGCCGTCGCAGCCCGCGTCGCCGGCCTGGCAGCGCAAGGCGACTGCGCTGCTGCGGCGGCTGCCCCAGTGGCGCGAGGTGCAGTCCGACTATCGCGGCGCGACGCTCAGCGGACGCCGAACGGCGCGCTGGGACGCCTACGGCAGCGGTATCCACGTCTCAATCGTGCGCGGCCGCGGCGAAACGTGGCTGCACGCTGCGGCTTCGGCCGGCGAGGGCTGTGGCGAATTCTGGGGCAGCTTGCAGGCCCTGTGGCGCGTGACGGGCGACCTCGACGACCCGCAGCGGGCGCGCGTCGAACAGCGCGGAGTGGACCAGGCTGGTGAGCCCCTCGACCTGATGGGAGGCGCAGACCCGGATGGCGACGGTTCGCTCGACCTGCTGCTGCGGGACGGTCGGGTGCGCGGCCGCCTCGAGTCGCAAGAGCGCGTCGAGGTGCCGATGGAGTGGACGTGTCCGTGCTGAGTGCTCGTGATGATCCCGTTCACGAGGGAGCACCGCAACATGCCCGGCTCGAATCATCGTCCGTGCGGTCAGTTGCCGTCCGTGGGCCGCTGCACCTGGCATTTTGGCGCAATCCACGTGCCCGTGCCGCCCCAGTCCTTCGGCACCGTGAACTGGACCTGCCCCGGTCGGCAGGCCGGCCCACACGACGCCTGCGGCAGGCAGCGCACCACATAGGTGCGGCCCGCATCCAGCGTGCGCCGCACGCTGCCTTCGCCGATCGCGTCGCCATCCATGAGAAGACTCGCCGTGGTGTCGACACTGCCGATGCGAACGGGCACTTGCATCGCGGCCGGCCCGGGATTCGACGACGGCCCCGGAACCGGCGTTGCCAGCGTACTCCCAGGCAGCCGCGCCCAGTCGCGGTCGACCAGCGCCTTGCGCGCCGCCGTGCGTCGGTCAGCTTCCTTGAGCGCGCTCGCATTGACGGGTTCCGTGGCCGGCGCCGCTGTGCTTGCCGCGGCGGCGGCTACCTTCGAACGCTCGACCTCCTGAAGTTGCAGGCGCGCCTGCTCCTCCGCGACCTTTTGTCTCAATGCGCGTTCCTGCTCGCTGAGAACGCGTACGGCTTCGCCGCGTGCGAGCAGGGCCTGATCCGGCGCTGGCGGCACGGCGACTGCGACGGCAGCCTGCGGTGCGGCCGGCTCGGCCAGGGTGAACTCGTCGAGCACGCGCGCGCCGCCCCACACCGCGACCACCGTGGCGCCCGTTGCCGCGAACACGACGCCGGTGCGTCGCGCCATCCGCCGCCGCCGACTGCGCTGGGTCAGCGACTCGAGCCCCAACTTCGGCTCCTCCGCATCGGGATTCACCACGAGCGCCCGGTTGAATGCGTCGATGGCGTGCGCCAACTGCCCCGCCGCAGCGAAGCGATGCCCTTCGGCAGTCCAGCACTGCACCAGCGTGTCGCGCAGGTCGTGCTGGAAGAGTTCGGGGCCTTTGAGGAACCGCAGCAACAACGAAGCGACGTCGCTCATGCGGAACTGCTTGAGGTAGCCCGCGAGCGCCGCCTGCAGTTCCGCCATGTTCGCGTATCGGTCTTCGGGCCGGCGCTGCATGCAGCGCGACATGATGGCCTCGAACGTCCGATCCACGGCCGCCACTTGCCGGCCAGCGGGCTCGTACGCGCCTTCGAGGATCATCCGGAACAGGGCGTGCGGGTTCGAGGCCTGGAACGGCAGCCGCCGCGTCACTAGGAAATACGCCACGATGCCGAGCGCGAACATGTCGCAGCGGTGGTCGATGGCCACGCCTTCAATCTGCTCGGGTGCCATGTGGGCGGGCGAACCGACGATGGCGCCCGTCACCGTCATCTGGTCGAGGTCGAAGCCCGTCGCGATGCCGAAATCCATCAGCTTGAGCTGGCCGTCGCGTGAAATCATGAGGTTGTCGGGCTTGATGTCGCGGTGGACGATGCCGGCCGCGTGCGCGTGGGCCAACGCGCCCGCCACCGCATGTACGATGAGCGCCGCCGTTTGCGGCACGAACGGACCATGCGCCTGCACGAAGCTCGTCAGCGTCTCGCCCTGGACGAATTCCGCGACGATGAACGCGTGCTCGTCTTTGCCGCCGCTGAAGTCAAACACCTTGACGATGTTGCCGTGCTCCAGGCGCGCAGCCGCCCGCGCCTCCCGCTCGAACCGTTGGCGGGCGTCGGCCCGGCTCGACAAGTGCGGATGCATTACCTTGATCGCGACGTCACGCTTCAGCTTGCGGTCGGTGGCGCGGTAGACGGTCGCCATCCCGCCGTCGCCGATCTTCTCGACGACATCGAAGCGGCCGCCGAACACGGTGGGCGTGCCCTTGCCGGCGCCCCAAGGGTCGGTGGTGACAAGTTCAACCATCTCGACGCCCGCCCCCCACGCAGACCTCCCGAGTACGCTAGCAGAGGTCGCGACTTCCGCAACCGCCGATGTGTTCGACGTGCCAGTCGCCGCACAGTTCTGATGGATTCGTCAGCCCTGCGCCGGTGTCCCCTCGTCTTGCGCCATGTGGCATTTCTTGTATTTCTGACCGCTTCCGCACCAGCACGGGTCGTTGCGGCCGACTTTGGGCCGCTCGCGTCGGAATGTCTCTACCTTGGTGGGTCCCGCCGCCTGTTCCGCCGCCTGTTCCGCCGCCGCCATCGCCGCGGCATCGACAGCGACGGGCGCGTCAAGCAGGGCCGCTGGGGCCTCCGCCGCCGCCCGCTGCTGCCGCTGGGCCGCCGCCGCCCGCGCCGCAAACGAGCGCATGTGTTCGGGCCGCCCACCCGCCGGCCCCGGCCCGCGCTGTGCCGCGCCCCGCTCGACCGCCGCCGCCTCGTCGTGCAGCCCGTGGGTCTCGTGCACCTCCTTGACCTGCGCCCTCGCCCGCGCCCGCCGCGCCTCCGCATCGCGCCGCATCTGGTCGATCTCGCGGCTCGACTTCACCTCAACGCGGAACATCGCTTCGACCAGCTGCGCCTGAATGCGTTCGACCATGCCGAGGAAAAGCTGGAAGCCCTCTTTCTTGTAGATGATCTTCGGGTCTTTCTGCGCGTACGCCTCCAGGTAGACGCCTTCCTTGAGCGCCTCCATCACGCGCAGGTGGTCGCGCCAGTGGGTGTCGAGCCCGCGCAGGTACGCCTCGCGCTCGAAGTACGCCCAGTGCTTCTCCGCCTGGGCCGCCAGCGTGGTGGGGTCCGTGCCCTCGGGTGCGTCCATCGTGTGCAGGATCTGGTCGACCATGCGCGCGCGCCGGTCGTGGTAATCGTCCGCGAGTGCCTTGCCGAGCGCGTCGTTCACGGAGTCGAAGTCGCGGTTTACGTCGGCGAGGTCCAGATCAACCTGCGTGAGCGTGAACACGGCATCTTCGAGCGCGCCGAGGTCCCACTCGCTCGACACCTCCTTGTCCGGGCAGTGCCGATCGACCAGTTTGTAGGTCAGGTCGCGGACCGCATCGCGCACCAGGGGCTGCGTGTCGTCGGCCGCCAGCACGCGCCGCCGCAGGGCGTAGATCGCCTTGCGCTGCAGGTTCATTACGTCGTCGTAGTCGAGGACGTTCTTGCGGCTGTCGAAATGCTGGCCTTCGAGCCGCTTCTGGGCGTCGCCAATCGCCTTGGTGACCGACGGCGCGATGATCGGCTCGTCTTCGGGAATCTTCAGCCACTCCATGATCTTGCGCACGCGGTCGCCGCCGAACACGCGCATCAGGTCGTCGTCGAGGCTCAGGTAGAAGCACGACTCGCCGGGATCGCCCTGGCGCCCCGACCGGCCGCGCAACTGGTTGTCGATGCGTCGGCTCTCGTGCCGTTCGGTGCCGATGATGTAGACGCCACCGGCATCGACGACCTTGAGTCGCTCGGCCGCGCACTCCACCTTCAACGCCGCCAGCGTTTCCAGGTAGGCCGGGTCGTTCTCGTCGAAGGCTTGATGTACTGCCCCGCCGCCGCCGAACACCGCCGACCGCGCCAGCAATTCTGGATTGCCGCCCAACACGATGTCGGTGCCTCGGCCCGCCATGTTCGTCGCGATGGTCACTGCGCCAAAGCGCCCGGCCTGGGCCACGATGTCGGCCTCACGCGCGTGGTTTTTTGCGTTCAGCACGTCGTGCGGGATGCCCTTTTCGGTCAGCAGGTCGCTCAGGAACTGGCTTTTCTCCACGGAAATTGTGCCCACCAGCACCGGCTGCCCCTTCTCGTGGCTCGCCTCGACGTCTTCGAACACTGCCTTGAACTTGGCGCGCTCCGTCTTGAAGATCACGTCTTCGTGGTCCTGCCGCACGATCGGCTTGTTCGTTGGGATCACGAGCACGTCGAGGTTGTAGATTTTCGCGAACTCCTCGGCTTCGGTCTCGGCCGTCCCGGTCATGCCACACAGCTTCTCGTACATCCTGAAATAGTTCTGGAACGTGATCGTCGCCAGCGTCTGCGACTCCTGCTGGATGCGCACGCCCTCCTTCGCCTCGATCGCCTGGTGGATGCCGTCGGACCAGCGCCGCCCCGGCATCTTGCGGCCCGTGTGCTCGTCGATGATGACAATCTTGCCATCCTCGACCAGGTACGTGACTTCATTGCGGAAAAGCGTGTGGGCCTTGAGGGCGGCGTGAATGTAGTGCGTCCAGTGCATGTGCTCGGTGTCGTAGAGGTTGCCGATCTTCAGGCGCGCCTCGACCTTGTCGATCCCCGATTCGGTGAGCGCGACCGAGTGGTTCTTCTCGTCGACGATGTAGTCGAGGTCGCGCTTCAGAAACGGGATCACGGTGTTGGCGCGCAGGTGTGGCTCCGACGTGTCCTCGCCGAAACCCGAAATGATGAGCGGCGTGCGCGCCTCGTCGATCAGGATCGAATCCACCTCGTCGACGATGCCGTAGGCCAACAGCTTGTCGGCCTTGTCCGAGTGTGCGGTCGGCAGGAAGCGGTGGACGTACTCGTCGAGCGAATACTTCATGTTGTCGCGGAGGTAGTCGAATCCCAGCTCGTTGTTCTGGCCGTACGTGATGTCGGCAAGGTAGGCCGCGCGCCGCTCGTGCTGTTCGGTCGTCGTCGTCACCACGCCCGTGGACAGGCCGAGGAAGCGGTAGATCTGCCCCATCCACTCGCAGTCGCGTCGCGCCAGGTAGTCGTTGACCGTGACGACGTGGACGCCGCGCCCCGCGAGCGCGTTCAGGTAGGCGGGCAGGGTGGCGACGAGCGTTTTGCCTTCGCCGGTGCGCATCTCGGCGATGATGCCCTTGTGCAGCGCGTAGCCGCCGATCATCTGCACGTCATAGTGGCGCTGGCCGAGCGTGCGCTTGCCGGCTTCGCGCACGGTCGCGAACGCTTCGGGCAGGAGATCGTCGAGCGTCGCGCCATTTTCGAGTCGGGCGCGGAACTCGAGCGTGCGGCCGCGCAACTGGTCGTCGGTCAGTTCGAGCACGCCCGCCTCGAAGCTGCGGATGTGCTCGACGAGAGGCCGGATCTTCTTGAGTTCGCGCTCGTTCTTGGTGCCGAAGACGCGGGCGAGGAATTTCTGCAGCATGGTCCGGGCCATCCGTGGTCGCGGGCGCGACGGGCAAAGGCGGCAGATAAGGTAGGTCGCGGGGCGCGGCGGGGCAAGGGAGCTTCCAGGGTGGTGGATCCTGGGCCTTGCTGCGACGGATTCCGGCCTGCCTTCGGTACGCGGCTACTTCGCGTCCCACACTTCGAGGTCGTCGAACATGCTGTGGGCGTCCGCCTCCGTCGCAACGCCGAAGCGTCCGTTGCCGCGCGCCATGCCGTCCTTCACCGAGAGCACGACCTTGCCGTCGAGCCGAACGGTGAGCGTTTCACCCTTCGCCTCGACCGCCAGCGTCAGCCACCGCCCGGCCGCGACGCTCGCCTTCTTGCGCCCGAGTTCCCGCCGGATTTCACCAGACTGCACGAAAAGCACCACCTCGTGCTTGAGCGCGCTCGCTCGCGCCAGCACGTACTGGCTGTCGGATTGCCAGTGCACGATGACGCCACAGCCCTTCTCCGTGCCGCCGTGCAGCGGCTTGCAGCGCACGCGGACGCGCACGTCGGCGTACTTCTTCGAGCCGGCCAGCGCGAACCGCGTCATCGCCCGGCCGGCGTCGCCCTCGCTCTGGACCAGCGCGTTGGGGGCGCTCGGCACACCGTTCTGGTCCTCGACGACCCAGGTGCCGGGCCGCCCGCGCCCCGTGAAGCCGAACTCGAAGCCCGGCGGCGGCTGGTGCAAGGTGTCCTGGTCGAACGTCCAACGCTGCACGGGCGTCGGCTCCGGGTCTGCAGCGAGCGCGGTCACGGGCGCAATCGAAGTGAGCACTACGGCGGCGCATCGACCAGTCCAGTTCATGGTGCCCTCTCCCACTGCACGGTCGGCGGCCGTGGATCGTCGTCGGTGTCGCCGGCATCCTGGCGCAGCAGTTCGGCATGGTCCAGCCCGTGCTCGAGCCAGCGCCGACGGGCCCGCCACATCCGCTCCAGGTCCATGTCGCCGTGGCCGCCCAATTGCGCGCGCCGCTGCGGCACGACAGTGCCAAGCGAAAGGCCCAGCGCCACCGACAAGTTGAACGATTGCACCATGCCCCACATCGGCAGCACGTAGCGCTCATCGGCCGCCGCCGCGATCTCGGCGCTGACCCCATTGGCCGCATTGCCGACGACGATCGCGATGCGGCCCGTGACGGGGACCTGGTCCAGCGTGCGGTCGGCCGTCAGGTCCGACACCCACAGGCGAAAGCCATCGGCTTGCAGCGCTGCGATGCACGCCGCAGTCGTCGCGTGATGGTGGATGTCGAGCCAGCGGTCCGCCGATTTCGCCACGGTCGAATGCAGGCGCGCGCCGTAGCGGTTTGTCACGAGATGGACGTCGTGCAGGCCGAAGCCGTCGGCCGTGCGCAGGCAGGCGGCGACGTTGTGGGGGTCGAAAATGTCTTCGAACACGGCCGTCACGCTGACCAGTCGCTGGCGCAGCACGTGGTCGATGCGGGCCAGGCGTGCGGCGGACGTCCAGGTCTCGAGCGCGTCAGTCCGCGGCCAGGGACCGCGCGGGTCGAGGGGGGCGGTGTCGGTGCGGCGCGCGTTGGCGGTGGGCGGGTTGCGGTGGGTCGGGGTGGGCATGGAGAGGTCGGGTCGCGGGCCGGCGGGGTGCGGCGTGGGGGCGAACGTAGCATGATCCCTGTCCGCTGAGAGAGCGGAGCCGGATGTGACCGCAGCCGTGCAGGAATCGACCCCGCGTTTAGAGGGTGTATTCAAAGTCGTCACCTGCTGCGGCCGACGGTGCTGGGCATCTCGCGGCTTTCGTCCTCACTGCCTCGGTCGCCGCAGCGCAAGTGTGGCTCGGTCGGTCGTTCCGGGCGCGCTCGCGACCTGCCGCAGCGCCCCCGGCCTCGCGCCGGCGCCGACTTTGAATACACCTTCTTACGGCCCCACCCGCCGCCCCCGCACGATCCACGCGAGGTAGCGCTCCCGCTCGCGCGCCGGCACACGCTGGAGCAGCGCCCGGTGGGCCTTCTCGCGGTTGTCGCCGTGCGCCGCGAGCGCCACTTGGAGCGCCGTCTCGTGCCGATCCGCCGCCTCGTGCAGTTGCGCGCGCCCCGCCAACGCCGCGGCCGCAATCGGCAGCCCCGCCACGGTGACCGCGACCTCGCCCGTCATGCCCAGCGCGGCCGCCATCGTGCGTTGGTTGCGAACTTGGAGCATGAGTTCGGGGTCCTCACGGTCCCGCGCCAGGCGCGAAGGCTCGATGCCGACCTGGCGTGCCAATCGGACAGGGAGCGCGCCATCGACGGCCCCCGCCGTGCCTGCGAGCGCTTGCCAAACCTCAGGCGCCCGCCCCGCGACGGCAAGAGCGTGCACGCTGACGGCCACGTCGAACGCGGTGCCGTCGTCGGCGGGCCGCTGCAGCAGGAGCAGCCTTCGCTTCGGCGTGTCGGGCCCTGCTCCCGCCGGCTCGTCGGCCTCGGCCCACGCCAGCAGGTCGCCGAGTGCACGCCGACACGGGGCCGCAGTCACGTCGCAGGCCAGCACGGCCGCCACTGCGCCATCGGGAGCGCCCACCGCCACGAGCCCCGGCAGTCGCTGCGGCCCCACGACGCCCGCCACCTGCAAGCGCAGGGCCACCTGCTCCTGAGACTCGACCCACAGTTCCAGCCCGACATCGACCGCACCCCACGCGACCGCCAGCAAGGCGCCCAGGCCGACAAAGCGCCCCAGGCAGCCCAGCGTGCCGTTGGCGGTCTGTTCGTTGGCCAACGCGGCCGTTGGCGGCGTCGGCAGGGGCGATGGCGACGCCTCATTCGTGACCCGCGGCGCCCAGTGTATCGCATCTGCCAGTTGGCTGCGCGCGCTGCGGACAGGCTGCGAGGGCTTCTGGACGCGGGTCGACGGTCGCTGGCTCGGGAGAAGAGACTCGGCGTGCGCGTCCGTCGTCGACTTCGGCGTCGTCACGGGCCTTGACTTCGCCGCATGCTTCGGCGGTGCAGTCTTGCGGGCGGGCCGGGGCGCCCTGGGCCGCTGCTCAGGTTCGTCGTCGGCTCCGTCAATCCAACCCCAGGCCTCCGCGCCCACCGGTTCGCGCGGCAACTCGATGCGGCCGTCCGGTTGTACGGTGGGAATCTCGATGCGATCGACCACCGGCAGGCGCATGTCGCGGCCCCAACGCGGGCGCACGATCGGCCGCCTCGTGCGCGCGAGCAGGTCCTCGTCGAGCGCGGGTGGCTCGATCGGCGTCGGAGTGGGCAGTTTCAGACCGCGGCCCCAAGGCGGCACCTCGATCCGGTCGACAGCGGTCACGTCCCAACGCGGCACCTTGGGCGGCGCGAGCGTCGCGGCGGGCACACCCAACCACCGCAGGATCGCGTCGGTGTCGATGGTGTCGACGAGGTGGCCGTCCAGGTACGCGAGCGCGGCGGCGTCCGGCTTCCACACGATGGGCGTGCGCGCGGCCACCAGATCGGCGTCGGGCGCGGCAGCCGGCAGGGGCACGGGCGCAGCGCGGCGGGGCCGGTGCGGATGCGCGTGCGAGGGCGGCTGCGGACGGACCATCGCGCCGAGCGTAACCCGCGGGCCCCTAGCCGGGAAGTGTTCCCGCACGGCGAGGCCTGTGCTACACAACCGCCGCCTTCAGCCCGGAGCCCCGCCATGCCGACCGACGCGCGTCTCGATCACCAGTCCGTCCTCGCCATCAAGTCGCTCACGATCGACGCGGTGCAGAAGGCGAACAGCGGGCATCCCGGGATGCCGATGGGCATGGCCGACGCCGCCCACGTGCTGTGGTCGCGCTTCTTGCGCTTCGACCCGGCGGCACCCGACTGGCCCGATCGCGATCGCTTCATCCTGTCGGCCGGCCATGGCTGCATGCTGCACTACGCTCTTTTGCACCTGTACGGTTTCGATTTGCCGATCGAGCAGTTGCAGCAGTTCCGCCAGTTGCACTCCCACACTCCCGGCCACCCGGAGCGCGGCCATACGGTCGGCATCGAGACGACGACCGGTCCTCTCGGCCAAGGGCTCGCCAACGGCGTCGGCATGGCGCTGGCCGAGGCCCGGCTGCGCGCGGAGTTCGGGCCGGAACTGGTCGATCACTGGACGTGGGTCATTGCCGGCGACGGCTGCATGATGGAGGGCGTGACGTCGGAGGCGAGTTCGCTCGCTGGCCACCTGGGCCTCGACCGGTTGGTCGTGCTGTACGATTCGAACCACATCACGATCGACGGCCGCACCGAGATTGCATTCACCGAAGACGTCGCCGCGCGCTACCGGGCCTATGGTTGGGCGACGATGAAGGTCGATGGCCACGACCTCACCCAGGTCCACGAGGCGCTGACCTGGGCGCGCCACGAGGGCGGCCGGCCCAAGCTGATCGTGTGCGAGACGACCATCGGTGCCGGGTCGCCCAAGCTGGCGGGCTCGCACAAGGTGCACGGCGCGCCGCTGGGACCCGATGAGGTGGTGGCGACGAAGCGCAACCTCGGGCTTGACCCGGAGAAGTTCTTCCAGATTCCCGATGGCGTGCTCGGCTACCTGCGGGCCGAAAACGGCGATCGCCGCGGCCTGCGCGAAGCGTGGGAAGCACGCGCGGCCGCCCATCCCCAAGGCCCCACGCTGCGGGCACGCCTCGCGCCAGATTGGAGCCAACTCGACACCACCGTGGCGTGGCCGAGCCAGGCGGTGGGCGTGGGGCTGTCGACGCGCAAGGGCGGCGAAAAAGTGCTGCAGGCGCTTGCGCCCCACGTGCCCGGCTTGCTGGGCGGCTCGGCAGACCTCGGCCACTCGACCTTCACGGAAATCATCGGCGGCGGCCACGTGCAGAAAGGCGACTTCCGCGGCCGCAACGTGCACTGGGGCGTGCGAGAACATGCGATGGGCTCGATCTGCAACGGCATTGCCGCCCACGGTGGCCACGTGCCGCTGAACGCGACGTTCCTGGTGTTTCACGACTACATGCGCCCGCCGTGCCGGTTGGCCGCGCTGATGGGCGTGCAGAACGTGTTCGTGTGGACGCACGATTCGATTTTCGTCGGCGAGGACGGCCCCACCCACCAGCCGATCGAGACGCTGCAGGCGATTCGGCTGATCCCCTTGATGGTTCTGATCCGGCCCGCGGACCTCGCCGAGACCTGCGGCGCTTGGCGCGTGGCCGTCGAGCGCACCGCGGGGCCGACCGCGTTGGCACTCACACGCCAGAACCTGCCGGAACTGCAGCGCGACGAGTCCGTGGGCAATCCGCGCGACGCCGTTGCCAGGGGTGGCTACGTGCTGCGCGAGGCCGGCCATGAGCTCCAGGTCGTGCTGGTCGGCACCGGCTCCGAAGTCCACCTGTGTGTCGCGGCGCGCGACCGCCTCGAAGCGGACGGCATCGGCGTGCGGGTCGTCTCGATGCCGTCGTGCGAACTGTTCGACCGGCAGCCCGTCGGCTACCGGCGCGACGTGCTGCCGCCGGGTGTGCCGCGCGTCAGCGTCGAGGCCGGCACGACAAAGGGCTGGGAGCGCTATGTCGGCGACCGTGGCACATCGATCGGCATCGACACATTTGGCGCCTCGGCCCCAGACAAGGTGCTCGCGGTGCACTTCGGCTTCACGGTCGACAACGTGGTGGCCCAGGCGCGCCGTGTGCTTGCGGGGGGCTGAGCGGACTTCGTGGCCCTGACCGTCCTGCTTGAAGGCGACCCGCTCGCACCCCAGCAAGCCCGGCTGGGAGCGGCGCTGGCAGCGCGTGGTCACCGTGTGATCGTGTTGAACGCGCCCCGCATCGCGGACCAGATTCGCGACGAGTTCGGCCAGGCCTGTACTGCCGTGCGTGCGCTGCCGACGTGGACAGGCAGCCTGCGCACGCGCCAGTTGCGGCGGTTGGCCCGCCTCGAGCGCGTCGATATCGTTCACCTCAACTTCCTGATGCCGCCTCTGGACGCTTGGCTGGAGCCCGGCATGCCGCCCGTGGTCGCCACCGCGTGGGGGTCGGACATCAACGAGCAGGTGTTTCCGCGTTCGCCGCGGTTTCGAGCGGGGGTAGACCGCATCCTGCACGGTGCCGCTGCCGTGACGTCGGACAGTGCGCCGATCCTCGCCAGCGTGCGCCGTCGCGGTGCCGGCCAGCACGGGCGGCCGCTGGAACTCGTGCTGTGGAGCGCCGACCTGTCCCGTTGGCAGCCCGCGCCGTGGCACGAGAAAGCCCAGGAGCTGCGCGCGCAATGGCAGGTTCCCGCCGGAGCCATGGTCCTGCTCGCGCCGCGCCAATTGCAGCCGCACTACCGCACCGAGTTGGTCGTCCAAGGGTTCGCGCAGAGCCGCTGGCGCGACATGGGCGTGCTCGTGCTGAAGCACCACGGCAAGAGCGGCGAAGACGTCTGGTCGGCCGAAGTGATGCGCCAGGCCCGCGCACTCGGCGTGGCCGACCGCATCCGGCACGCGCCGCGCTGTTCCTACGCCGAGTTGCCTGCCGTGTACGCCGCCGCCGATGCCGCCGTGAGCGCGCCCGACGCCGATGGGGTGCCGTCGACATTCTGCGAACTGATGGCGCTCGGCGTGCCAATCGTGGCGACCGACCTGCCCGCGTACGAGGGAGTGCTGGCGCACGGCACGCGCGGGTTGCTGTTCCGACCCGGCGACCCTGCCGATCTGGCCGCGCAACTGGACCGGTTGCTCGACGACGCGCCGGGCCGGGCGCGCATGATCGACGACGGCCTGCGCTGGGCCCGGGATCACGGCGACTGGCAGCGATCGGTCGATGCGTTCGAGCGGCTCTACCACCATGCTGTCGGGCAGCGGCAGGCGCCCGTCACGTAGGGCGCGCCGGCACGTGTGGCAGGGGGCAGGGCGCTGTCATGCCAAATCCGTTGAATTCGGCTCGGTGCTCGCTCGCCCGCGACAGCTGCGGCTGCGTTGCCCAGGCTCCAAATCGTCCTACGATTCCTTGGTCTTCGCGCCTTGCGTCGCTCGCCGCGTGCACCGCGAGCCCTCGATCCGATGCGGCGGGCTTTGGTATCACACCACGAACACCCCCATCCGATAGCGCCCCAGGTTTGCCTCCACGTCGATAGCCGTCCGCCGCAACCCCTCGTCGAGCCCGACTGCCGGCGCATAGCCAAACAACCGCTGCGCTTTGTCCGTCGCAGCCTGCAGCAGCATGACCTCGCTCGCCTCTGGCCGCATCCGCTCGCCGTGCTGCACGATCGGCAGCGTCCGGCCCGTCACCGCGAACACGCGTTGCACCAGGTCGCCGACCGAAATCGTCTTGCCCGAGCCGACATTGACGACCTCGCCGAGCGCCGCGGAGCAGGTCGCGATGCCCAGAAAGCCGGCTACGGTGTCTTCAACGAAGTTGAGGTCCCGGCGCGGCGCGAGATTGCCGACGCGCAGTTCCGTTGCGCCGCCAAGCACTTGCGCCAGCACGGTCGGGATGATGGCGCGCGCCGATTGCCGCGGACCATACGTGTTGAACGGCCGCAGGATCGCGACCGGCAGGCCAAAACTGCGGTGGTACGCGATGGCCATCTGGTCCGCGCCGATCTTGCTCGCCGAATAGGGCGACTGCCCCATGAGTGGGTGGCGCTCGTCGATCGGCGTGTACTGGGCGCTCCCGTACGTCTCGGATGTCGAGGTGTGGACGACCCGCTGCACCCCTTCCTGTCGGCACGCTTCGAGAACGTGCAGGGTGCCCAGCACGTTCGTCGATACGTAGTGGTGCGGTGCAACATAGCTGTACGGGATGCCGATCAGCGCCGCCAGGTGGAACACCGTGTCGCACCCCTGGACCGCACGTCGCACGGCGAACGGGTCCTCGACCGTGCTGGCGTGAACGTCGAGGCTGCCGCTCACGTCGGCGGCCAGCGCGTCGAGGTGCCCGCGGCCGCCATCGGAGCGGTAGCGCAGCAGCACGCGCACTTCGGCGCCCTCGCGAACCAGGCGCTCCGTGAGGTGCGAGCCGATGAAGCCGCCGGCACCCGTCACGAGCACCTTGCGTCCGTTCCAGTGGGTCATGGTGTTGCGTCTCCTTGCACGCGGTGCCCGACCGACGTCACCTCGAAGCCGTGGCGGGCAAACGCGATGCGGTTGACCTCGGACTGTGCGTCGAACCAGTAGAGGCAGACCGTGACGCTGGCAAACTGACTCGCGTGACAGTTGGCCAGGTTGCGCGCGCTCCAGCAATAGAACGGATCGGGCGCTGGGATCAGGACATCGGCCGGCACCGCTCCGGCGTCCGGGTTCCAGCCGTGTTGCAGCAGGCCCGGCAGCGGCGTTGCGTCGGCGACCTGGGCGTAGCGGTTGAGGACGTGACGGTGGCTGTAGTGACCGTTGGCGCTATGCATCTGGCGGGCGTGCGGCGGCTGAGCCGACCGGGTCGCAGAACGTACGGCGCAAGCTTCGGCGTGTCAATTGCCGAGACCCGCCCCTCGGGCATTCGCGTCCCGGGCCTGGCGGCGTCGGCGGGCGGCGAACAGCGCAGCGAACCCAGCCAGCGCCAGCCCCAGCGCTCCGGCCGACGGTATGCGGGCGCTGGCTCCGGCGACACGGCAGCCGCAGCCGGCGTCGGGAGCGACAACTGCTGCCGCAGCAGGCTGGTTCGCGTCAGGGAGCGCATCGCCGAACCCGACCGCATCGAAGACCCCCGCGCCGGCGTCGGGTTTCGTTCCAGTGCGGGCGTCGGCCGCGTCGCCAGGAACTGGTGCCGTGCCCGTGTCCAGGCCTTGGCCGTCCGCACCGGCGCCCAAAGTGTCTGCTTGGCCGTCGCCGCCATCGGTCACGCCACCATCGCTGCCGGCGGGGCCCGCGTCGGCACCGGCGCCGCCTCCGCACGGCGCTCCGGGCAGCGTCAACCCGACGAGAGCTGCCACCAAAGCATTGCGGGCCGCATCGGGATACACGGCCTCCAGGGGAACGCCGAGCACCAGCGCTGTCGCCCCACCCGGAACCGCCTTGCGCACACCGGCCAACGCCCCCGCCTGAGCCGCCGCGCCATAGCTGAGCACGCCGACCCCGCCCGCCTTGGCTGCGAGCACGTCGGCCGCCCCGACATCGAAGGCGTGCTGGCTGCCGTCGTCGAATGTCCAGAGGCCGCCGGCCGTCAGGCCTCCGTTCGGCAGCGCGGCGAGCGCATAGCTGCCCGCGTCGTCGGCCACCAACCGGGCGCCAAACCACGTCTCCAACCAGTCACCGCCGCCCGGGTCGGCCTTGGCGTCGAGCGTCGCGACGGCCTCGGCTCCGTTCAGCCACAGCGCGCGGTCCTTGCCCGCTTGCAGCCACGTCGTCAGCAGGCCGCGCTGGGCGACCGTCACCACGCCGTCGGCCGCGCCTTGCTCGCCGGCCGCCCAGTCGACGAGATCGTGCCCGTCCAGCACCCCCACCGCGACTGCCCCACGTTCGACGGTATCGACGCCGAGGCCTGCGTTTGCCAGCGCGCGGACGTGGTGCGTCGAATAGTCGTACGTGTTCATCCGCACCTGGCGCAGTCGCTGCACGAGATTGAGGCTGTACGCCTTCAGGTCGTCGATCGGCGCCATCCCGCTGTCGAGGCGCGAAAACCCTTGGACGACCAGGGCCCGCCGCGCGCCCGCGCAACCCTCCACCGCGCCGACCACCGCCGACGGAAACGACACGCCGCCCATGTTCTGTGCCACCACGCGGGCAAACAAGGGCTGGGCGCCGGCCGGCAATGACAGCGTCGCACTGGTCGCGGCTCCCTCGGCCACGGTCGCGAAGCCGAGGCCATCGGTCGAAGTCTGGATGAGGTACACGAGAGCCGCGTCGCCGTACACACCGCCCGCCGGACCGGGCTTCCACGTCAGCGTCGCCTTGCCTGGCCCACTGCGCACCAGCGCCACGTCCTGCGGCGGCTCGGGGAGCAACAACAAGGGTTGCTTGTCGCGGTCGGCAAAATACTTCGCGATCGCCTTGTACAGCGCCCGGGCCAGCAGGTGGCGAAAGCGCGGCTCGCGCAACTGGTCGGCGTCTTCGAGCGTCGAGTGGAAGGCGGCTTCGACGAGCGCGGCCGGCATCTCGTCGTTGTGTTTCGGATTGATTTCACCGAAGTAGGCCGTGTTCACGCCGCGGTCCTTCCACGCCGGGTCCCACAGCTTGCGGATGTCGTCGACCATGATCTTCTGGATCAGCTTGCCGAACGTGTCCGAGCCCTTCGTCCCCGTAAACTGGTACGTGCCGTCGACGGGATTCGGACCGTAGACGTAGGTCGAAGTGCCGCGCGCCGGGCTCGGCGCATTCGTGTGCCACGACAGGTAGATGGCGTCCTCGTCGTCTTCGTGGTCCCACGCGGCCAGGCGACTGCGGCAGCCCACGTCGTCGTTCGGGTCCGAGTCGCTGCCGTCATAGACGGACGGCGGCGCGCCGGTGAATTGGGCATACGTCCGGCACGACTCCTCCCAGCGCGGTCGCCCTGAGGTCGGCCCCGCCGCCGGAGGCTTGCCGGTGCCGCGTGCGATGTCGCCCATGCCGCCGCCGAAGCGCACGACGTCGGCAATCAGGTAGCGATCGCCCTTGCCGGCCAGCGTGTCGTTGTGCAGGCGCACCGACGCCAACTCCGGGCCGGCTCCGGCGGCAAACGCGTAGTGGCCCAGGTAGTTCCAGGTCTGGCCGTGACGCGTCTGGTCGATGCGCAGGTGGGTCGACCCTCCGGCGTGGCGGATTTCGACGTGGGCATCCGGCACGCGGTTGGTCCCAGCCGAGTAGCCGAGGTAGACGGCATAGCGCCCAGTGGCCGGCAGCTTGGGCGCGAACGTCGCCGTCGCCGTCGCGGCGCCAGTCGACACCTGCACGGTGCGGTAGCTGCCGCCGCCGAACGGGTTGACGTCGGTGCCGTAGGGCGCCTTGCCGTTGGCGAACCCGGGATTCGTGTCGGCCTTGAACGCCGCACCACTCTCGCTGTAGCCGCCGCCGCCCGCAGCGCCCGCACCGGCGTCCTCGCCATCATCGACCAGCACCATCGCCGTCTGCAGGTCGCGCTCGCGCATGGTGACGACCCGGGCCCCGGCATTCCATAGCATGGGCACCAGGTAGTGCAGCGCCGCTTCGGCGTTGAGCAGGTCCTCGACGAGGTTGTGGGTGTTGCCGCGCTGCGTGGCCCAGCGGTTGAGCGCCTGCGTCCACGTGAAGCCGTGGCCGGGGCTCAGGTAGACGTGCTTGCCGTTGAGGCCACCCACTTGCACGCCGGAGCCGCCGATGCCGATGACCGTGGCCGGCGCCGTGACGGGGGCGCGGTTGCCTCCGCTGCGGCGGCTGCCCTCTTCCGGACGGCGCGGCACGGGCTGCGGGTCCGGCACGAGTGCAGGCAGTTCCGTCCACGCGCCCGCTTGCGCCCGCAGTCCCGGGATCGCGTGCGGCAGGCGCGCCAGCAACCGCACGTGGCGCACGCCGGCAGGCAGCGGCGCGACAGATGGCACGGTCGTGTCGCCGTGGGTGTCGCCCGCAGCCACCCTTCCCAACCACAGCCGGTGCAGGGCTTCGACGTCGGATTCGCGCAGCCCGCGTAGCGTCCACGCGGCATCTGGCAGACCGAGGCGCACGGTCGCGGTGGCGCCCAAGATGGTGCGGCGCACCTCGCGCACTTCGTCGGCCCACGCCGGCAGATCCGGCCCCGTCGCGGCGGCGGGCATGGCCACCGACAAGCCCGTCACGGTCGCGAGCCAGACGAGGGATGTGAGTGTTCGGGAGACAGGCATCGACATCGGCAGGACCTGCGGGCGCAGGCGGCAGGCGCAGGATCGGCACGCTGGCGAGGGGCGTCAAGCGCGCGGCACGCCGTCGATCCATACCGCGCGGCGCCAGGCTGCTGCGGCAGTGTCAACCGCTTCGGCCACCTCACGCGCGCTCGCCCGCCGCCCGAGTTCCGCAGCCCGCAAATGCCCGCCTGCCGCCGGCCCAAGCGGCAGATACCCGGTCATCAGGTTCAAGCACGCCCCGGGAAACGTGTCCGCCAACCACGCCAGCGCCGGCCGCGTACAGCACGCGCCGTGCCCCGGCATCACCAGGTGCCGCACGATCGCGCGCGGCAGGCCGGTCGCCGGATCGACGGCACCGTCGCGCAGGGCAAACGCCAACACACGCGCCACCTCAGCCTGGGCGTCGAACCCGTGCACTCCCGCCAACCGCTCGGCGCAGCGGGGATTGCCGAATTTCAGGTCGACGTTCCAAGTCGTCACCACACCTCCCAGCAACGCCAGCGCTGCGGCCGACGCCTGGCCGTTCGTGTTCCAGACGACGGGCAAGCGGTCCCCTGGCGCGACGGCCGCCAACGCACGCAACACCGCGAGCAGGTTGACAATCGGCTCGCCCCCGACAAACGTCACGCTGCGCGCTCCCTGCTGGCGCCGCCGCCGCATCTGCCTCGCAAGCCAGGCCGGGTCCAACGGCACAGCGGGCGATCGCCGCGGGGCCACGACGTGCTCCCATTCGGAACAAAAAAGGCAGCGCAGGGAGCAGCCGCCCAGGTCCACGAGCATCGTTGGGCTCACGGCCGCCTCTTCGCCGACCGAGAGCAACTCCTTGTAGACGAACGCTTCGGTGCCAAGCCGACAGAACGCCCCGCGCGGGCCTTGGGTGCGATCGACGCCGCAATCGCGCGGGCACAGGCGGCAAGCGCGGTAGGCGTCGGCGGCCGCAGCGATGCGCGCATCGAGGTCGGGCCACACGGGCAAAGCGCTGGCGTACACGGCGTCCCTACGCGTGCGGCCGGTCATGTTTGGGCTTTACCGATGCCGGGTCGGGCGCTATCGCCTGCGCCAAGTCTCCCAACACGTGTTGGTCATGGGCGGCGACATCGAGCGCGCGAGCCATTTCGACCTCCGCCAGCCGGAACGTCGCATGGTTCAGCGCCGCCACCGCAGCCTTGACGGGCTCGGCCTGCCGGGTCGCAAGCGCAGCCTTCACACTGGCCACGCGTCCCACGATCTCGTCGAGTTCATCGGGGTCGAGTTGGGCTGCGCTCGGGCCCTGCATGGCGCGCTCGGTGGCCCGCACGACGTTGTCGGCGTCGACTGCCGCGTCGGCAAACAGGCGTCTGGCGACGTCATCCTCGGCGTGGTCGAAGGCGTCGTCGAGCATCCGCACCATCTCGTCTTCGCGCAGGCCGTACGTCGGCTTGACCTCGAGCGCCAGTTCCTTGCCCGTGCGCAGGTCGCGCGCCGTCACGTGGAGAATGCCGTTGGCGTCGATCAGGAACGTGACCGCCACCCGCGGCAGCCCTGCCGGCATCGGCGCGATCGGCAGCAGCAGGCGCGCCAGGCTGCGGCAGTCGTGGGCGAGTTCGCGCTCGCCCTGCACGACGTGGACGACGACGCCGGTCTGCAGGTCCACCGAGGTGGTGAACTCCTCGGTCTGCGATGCCGGCACCGCGCTGTTGCGGTGGATCAGTTTGGCGATGCCACCGCCCGCCGTCTCGATGCCCAGCGACAGCGGCGTCACGTCGAGCAGCAGCAGATCGCGCCGGCCGCTCGTCAAGATGTCGGCCTGCACCGCAGCACCCAGGGCGACGACGAGGTCGGGGTCAATGTCCGCGTGCGGCGCGCGGCCAAACAATTCTGCGACTTTGGCACGCACCAGCGGCACGCGCGTCGAACCGCCGACGAGCACGACGTCGTCCAACTGGTCGGCGCGCAGCCCGGCGTCCTTCAGAGCCTGACGGCACGGCACCAGCGTGCGCGCGACGATGGGGCCGATCAGTGCCTCGAAATCGGCCCGTGTCCACGCGATCTCGACGGCGGGGCGACCAAATTCCGGCAACTCGAGCCGCAGCGTGGCCGTCTGTGCCGCTGACAAGGCCCACTTGCACGCGATCGCGGCCTTGCGCAGCCGCTGCAACGCTTCCGGGTGGCCGCTGAGGTCGATGCCCGCCGCCTGCAACTGCGCAAAAACGGCGCCCACCATCGCCCGGTCGAGATCGTCGCCACCGAGCCGCGTGTCGCCCGCCGTCGCCAACACTTCGCACATGCCCTCGTGCATGTGCAGGATCGAGATGTCGAACGTGCCGCCGCCAAAATCGTACACGGCGATGCGCCCGTCGGGCCGGCGGTCGAGTCCATAGGCCAGCGCCGCCGCCGTTGGTTCGTTGACGATCCGCAGCACGTCGAGGCCCGCGAGCCGACCGGCATCCTTCGTGGCCTGGCGCTGCGCGTCGTTGAAGTAGGCCGGCACCGTGACGACCGCCTGGGTCACGTCCTGGCCCAGCGCCGCACTGGCCCGCGCCTTGAGCTCGCGCAAGATGAACGCCGAGAGTTCCGGCGGCGTCCAGCGGCGCGCGCCCACTTCGATGCGCACCGCGGCCGAGCCCTCCTCTCGATGCACGACATAGGGCAGCAGGTCGAGTTCTCCGGCCACCTCGTCGGCGCTGCGGCCCATCAGGCGCTTGACGGAGTAGATCGTGTGGAGCGGGTCCAACTGCACACGCTCGTCTGCCGGCACGCCGACCGCACGCAACTCGCCGCGCGCATCGAATGCGATGACCGAGGGCACCAACGGGCCGTGGGCGCCATCGACGACGTGGGGCCTGCCGTCTTCGCCCAGCCAGGCGACGAGGCTGTTCGTGGTGCCGAGGTCAATGCCAACGGCAAAACCGCGCTGCGCTCGCCCCGTGCTGCCGAACTGGATGCCCATGCCAATCCTTTGCCGTGTGCGTCAGCGTCAGTCCGCGCCACCGGCGAGCCGCTCCAACAGGTTGTCGAGGTAGCGCAATTCGCCGAGGACGGAAAGCAGCACGGCGTCGGCATCCGTCACGGTCACGCCCGCTGCGGCGCTGCCCGCTTGCTCCCGCAGCAGTTGGGCCACGTCCCACTGGCGCGCGCCGGCCTCCAGGCGCAGGCGAGCAGCCGCGCAAGCCGTGGCGACCTCGGCCGCGACCACGCCCCGGCTGGCGGCGTCGCCTTCGTCCAGTTGCTCGTTCCAGTCGAACACGCGTTCGAGCAGGGCCGGTGGCGGCTTGTGCGCGCGGCCCACGTCGTCGGCAAACCCGACCACGAGCGCGGCGCGCCGCTCCAGGCCACGCAGCGTGCGCACGGCGTCGTTGACGAGTGAGCTGTGCCATTGCGCGCGCGCGACGGCCTCGGGTCCGTCCCGATGGAAGCGGTCGGGATGCAGTTCGCGCATGAGGCCGCGAGCGGCCACGCCGACGCGGTCTTCGTCGAGCAGGAGGCGGCGCGGCAGACCGAGCACGGCGAATGCGTCGGGCGGCTGCGTTCCGGGTGGCGGGGCGACCCTCCAGTCGAGGCGGTCGGCGCCGCCCAGCACCCACGGGCCCACCACGCATGGGCGCAGCGCTTCATCGTGTGCAATGGCCACGGGGTCTCGGTTCGCGCTGCTGCGGACGGATTTCGCCGCGCGGGCGAGTGGAGGTTCGGACGTGTGCAATACCAAGTCGATCGCCTTCGCGTCACCGTGAGTTGGCTTCAGCCGCGAAATTGGCGACCCAACCAGGCTACACGCTGAACGACGACCCGCACCCGCAGGCCGCCTTGGCATTCGGGTTCGTGAACACGAAGCCCTTGCCGTTCAGGCCGCCCTGGAAGTCGAGGATCGTCCCGCGCAGGAACACGAGGCTCTTCCGATCGACGAAAATCTTCGGGTGCTCGCCCAGCACGGTGTCGCCCAAGCGCGACTTGCTCTCGAAATCCAGTACATAGCTGAGCCCGGAGCAGCCGCCGCCGGTGACGCCGACGCGAATGCCGACGAGCGCCACGCCCTGCTCAGCCGCGATCGTCTGCAAGCGCGCCAACGCCTCGCCCGAAACCTGCACGGGTGGGGCGGACATGGGCGCAGGCAACGCGAGGCCCGGCAGGTCCGCCGGGACAGTGGGGGCCGCCACTGGATTCAGGTTCATCGCTGCTTCTGCCATCATGGTGTCGTCCCTTGCAGCGCGGCGTTCTTGCGCTTGTAGTCGGCGAGAGCGGCCCGGATCGCGTCCTCGGCCAGCACCGAGCAATGGATCTTGATGGGCGGCAGGTTCAGTTCCTGCACGATGTCCGTATTGCGGATGGTCGCCGCCTCATCGACCGTCTTGCCCTTGACCCATTCGGTGGCCAGGGAGGACGACGCGATCGCCGACCCGCAGCCGAACGTCTTGAAGCGGGCGTCCTCGATGACCCCGTCCGCGTTCACGCGAATCTGCAGCTTCATCACGTCTCCGCACTCCGGCGCACCGACCACGCCGGTGCCGACCGTGGGGTCGTCCTTGGGCAGCGCGCCGACGTTGCGCGGGTTGTTGTAGTGGTCGAGCACTTTTTCCGAGTAGGCCATGGTCGTCTCCCTCACGTTCGCGATGCTGTGCTTGCTGCAGACAGCATTCAGTGCCCGGTCCATTGCACGGACTTCAGATCGATGCCTTCCTGCACCATCTCCCACAGCGGCGACATGTCGCGCAGGCGGTTGACGACCTCGACGACGCGGCCAATCGTGTAGTCGATTTCCGCCTCCGTGTTGAAGCGGCCGATGCCGAACCGGATCGATGTGTGCGCCAGTTCGTCGTCGACGCCGAGCGCCTTGAGAACGTAGCTCGGTTCCAGCGACGCCGACGTGCACGCCGAACCCGACGACACCGCGACGTCGTGAATGCCCATCAGCAACGACTCGCCCTCGACGTAGGCGAAGCTGCAGTTCAGGTTGCCGGGCGTGCGCAACGTCGGATGCCCGTTGAGGTACACGTGTTCCAACTGCGCCGTCAGGCCGCCGTGCAGGCGCTCGCGCAGGGCGCCAATGCGAGCCGATTCTGCCGGCATCTCGGCCACGGCCAGTTCTGCCGCTTCGCCCAGCGCGACCAGCAACGGCACCGCCAGTGTCCCCGATCGCAGCCCGCGTTCGTGGCCACCGCCGTGGATCATTGCCTCAAGCCGGACGCGCGGGGCCTTGCGCCGCACGTACAGCGCGCCGACGCCCTTGGGGCCGTAAATCTTGTGGGCCGTCACCGCGCACAGGTCGATGTGCATCGCTTCCACGTCGAGCGGCACCTTGCCGAGCCCCTGGGCGGCATCGCAGAAGAACAGCACGCCGCGGGCATGGCACATGGCCCCGATCTGTTCCAAGGGCTGCACGACGCCGATCTCGTTGTTCACCGCCATCACGGCGACGAGGATCGTCTGCTCGGTCAGGGCGGCCTCGATCTGCGCGGCACTGACGAGTCCCTGGTTGTCGACCGGCAGGAACGTGACGCGAAAGCCCTCGCGTTCGAGCGCCATGCACGAGTCGAGCACGGCCTTGTGTTCGGTGCAGATTGTGACGATGTGGTCGCCCTGCTCCCGCAGCATGTGGGCGGCGCCCTTGATGCCGAGGTTGTTGGACTCAGTCGCGCCCGACGTGAAGACGATCTCCTTGGCCGACGAGGCGCCGAGCGCACGTGCGACCTGATCGCGCGCTTTGTCGACGGCTTCTTCGGCCTCGCGCCCGAACGAATGCGTGCGCGAGGCGGCGTTGCCGAACTTCGTCGTGAACCAGGGCAACATCGCGGCCAGCACGCGGGGGTCGACCGCGGTCGTGGCGTGGTTGTCCATGTAGATGGGCAGGTTGGGCGTCACGGGGCTCGCTTGGGCAGCGCCGGGGTTGCCGACGGGCGTTCACGGTCTTTCAGGTTGCGACAACTTGGGCGGCGCGGATATGAGACCACGCCGGTCCAATTTAGCTGCCGAGGCGGCGCGGTGTCAATGTCTAAGTGGACCTCCAGGTCTTTTTTGGCGGCGCCGGTCGCGCCTGACAGCCGCATGCGACGGAATACGGCGAACTCTTGAAGATGGCCTGGCACCCATCTGCCACCATTGGCGCCACGCCCGAATTCGTTGCAGGTTTGCCGCCATGCCTGAACTGCCCGACGTCGAAGCCTACCTGCACGCGCTGAAGCCGCGGGTGCCGGGTCAGACCGTGCGCGGCGTGCGGCTCGGCAACCCGTTCGTGCTGCGGAGCGTGCGTGGCCCGAGAAGGTGACGGCTTTTCGAGCCGAAATGGCGGTCCACGGGAAATACCGCCAGCCGTGCCCGGTTTGCCAGACCGCTGCCGCCGCCGCCGCCGACCATCGCGCTGAAATTGACATCCCGCGTCCTCCGCCCCTACAACCCCGCCCGCCCCGGCCCGCGCCAGCCAGCGCCCCACAGCCGCAGCCCGGAATCCGCCATGGCCGAACCCGCTTCCGCTCCCCCTGTCGCGCCCGGCCGCCCGCTGCCCGCCCGCCTCGTGCTCGGCGTCGGCGCGGGCAAGGGCGGCGTCGGCAAGTCGACCGTCGCCGTCAACCTAGCGGTCACACTTGCACAGCAAGGCCTGCGCGTGGGGTTGCTCGACGCCGACATGTACGGGCCGAGCGTGCCGATCATGCTCGGCCTGCAGGGGTTCAAGCCGACGGTCAACGAGCGGCGCAAGATCGTGCCTGCGCTGGCCCACGGCATTCGCTGTATTTCAATGGGGTTTCTCGTCGAGGCCGACATGGCCGTCGCATGGCGTGGGCCGATGGTGGGGCGCGCGGTCACGCAGTTCGTCGATGACGTCGAGTGGGGCGACCTCGATTGGCTTATCGTCGACCTGCCGCCGGGGACCGGAGACATTCTCTTGAGCCTTGGCCAGTTGCTCCCAATGACCGGCGCCGTCGTGGTGTCGACGCCGCAAGACGTGGCTTTTGCCGACGTGCTGCGCGCGGTGCGGATGTTTTCGATGCTCAAGGTCGACGTGGTCGGACTCGTCGAGAACATGGCGTACTTTCGCTGCCCAGACAACGGCAAGGATTATGAGATCTTCGGCCCAAGCCACTCGCCGAATCACTGCAAGACGCATGGCCTGACGTTCCTCGGCCAGATTCCCATCGACATGGCGGTGTCGCCCAACGCCGACGCGGGCCTGCCGATCGTCGTCGCGGCGCCCGACTCCGTGCAGTCGGCCGCCTACCGCTCGATCGCGGACCAGATCGCCGCAACGCTGGGAGCCAAGGTGGCGGCGGCGGCCGGCAAGGCTCCCGTCGGCCACGGCTTCTTCACGACCCGGTAGCGTTGCCAGCCGTCCAAGGTTGACCGGCCGTCGCGTCAGCCTTCCGGGCCCGCGGGCTCCAAGGGCGGGGGCCGCACGAGTTCTGCCGGCGCCAGTTCGCCTTCGTCGCCGAGCGCCCCGTCGTCGATGGCTTCGGCCCCCGCCTCTCCGTCCGCGATGACCGGCAACACGGCGCCACCCGGCCCGGCGAGCACGTGCGGCAGGCGCGGCAGGGGGCGCACGGGCACGCGGTCGAGCGCCTCGCGCATGAACTGGCTCCAGATTGGGACGGCGAGGGTGCCCCCGGTCGCCTTGGGCATCGGCTTGCGGTCGTCCCAACCTACCCAGACCGCAGCACACAGTTCGGGCGCAAAGCCGACGAACCACGCGTCGCGCCCGCCATTCGAAGTGCCCGTCTTCCCCGCCACGGGGCGGCCGACTTTCGCCTCGCGCCCGCTGCCGCGCTGCACGACCTCGCCCAGCATGTCGACCAGCGCGCGCACCACACCGTCAGCCAGCACCCGGACACCGTTGTCGCGCGGCGCCTGCCAGAGGTCCTTGCCATCACGCCCCACGATGCGCGTGACCAGGATCGGCTCGCGGCGCACGCCGTCCGCGGCGATTGTCGCGTAGGCATTGGCTAGTTCCAGCACGCCGACTGCCGACGCGCCCAACGCAAGGGGCAAGCCGACCTGCAGGCGACTCTCGATGCCGAGCCGGCGCGCGAACTCCTCGACCCGCTGCGGCCCGACCTGGGCGGCGACTTCGACAGCGATCGAGTTGATCGACTGGGCCAGCGCGTCGCGCAGCGTGTGAAGCTTGCCATCGTGGCGGCCGCTGAAGTTGCGCGGCGTCCACGTCTTGCGGCCGACCCGGTAGCCGCGCGCAACGTCCAGCATTTCGGTCTCCGGAGTGAAGAGCCCCGCGTCGAGCGCCGCCCCGTATGCGAACGTCTTGAACGTTGAACCCGGCTGGCGGCGCGCCTGCGTGGCCCGATCGAACGGGTGCAGCGCAAAGTCGTCGCCACCCACCAGCGCCCGCACCAGCCGCGTCTTCGGCTCTACGGCCGCCAGCGCCGCCTGTGGGCCAAATTCGGGCGAAAGCACCAGACCGTCAGGGGAGTCGTCGCGCAAGGACACGCGCACGAGGTCGCCGGGCTCCAGGCGTACGGATTTTGCAGCGGCCGCCGTCCCGTCCCGCTGCACGGCTGCCAGGGGCAGGTAGCGGCCCAGCGCAACCTGAGGGAGCCACCCGGTGACGCCTCCGAGGTCGATCTGCCACGCCCGCCGCGCGCCGTCGCTGGCTTCGACGATGCCCACCAGGATGCGCCCCCACGGCCGTCGTCCTCCGTCGAACAGCGCGGCTTGCTGGGCGGCGAGTCGGGCCCGGCCGTCCTGCAGCGCCGTGGTGTCCGCGTAGTGCTTCACGGGCTCTCGCACGCGGTAGGTCGCATCGATGCGCTGGAGCCCCGCGCGCACCGCCGCTTCCGCCGCCCGTTGGACGTCGAGGTCCATTGCAACTTCGACGCGCAGGCCGCCATGCACGAGCGCATCGCGGCCGACCTTGTCGATCACGAAGCGCCGCACCGTCTCGACGTACCAGGCACCAGCGTCGGCCACCGTGTCGTGTCCTCGCGCCGGCAGCGCTTCTGCCTCTGCGCGCACACGGTCGGCCTCACCGAGATGGCGATGGCGCACCATCTGGTCGAGCACATAGCTGCGGCGCTGGCGGGCCCGCTCGGGGTGGCGCAGCGGCGAGAAGCGGGCAGGGCTGTTGACGACGCCGGCCAACAGCGCGGCCTGGGCGACGTCGAGTTCGCTGGCCGAGCGCCCGAAGTAGAAGCGCGCCGCCTCTTCCACGCCGTAGCGGCCGTGGCCGAAGTAGACCTCGTTCGCGTACAACGCCAGGATGTCCTCCTTCGTCAGCCGCGTCTCCAGCTTGCGTGCCAGCACGAGTTCGCGCGCCTTGCGCCACAGCGTCTTCTCCCGGCCGAGAAAGCGGGTCTTGGCAAACTGCTGCGTCAGCGTCGAAGCGCCCTGGGCGTAGCGCCCCAGCACCGCGTCCCGCCACAACGCGCGCGCGATGCCGAGGACATCGAGACCCGGGTGCTGCCAGAAGCCGGCGTCTTCGGCGCACACGATCGCGGCGCGCAACACCGGCGGAATGCGCTCCGGCCCCACGACCGTGCGCACCTCCTCGCCGAACGTCGCCACGACTTCGCCGCCCGCGGCCTGGATGCGGCTCGCCTCGTGCGCCAAGCCGCGGTACGCCTCGAAGGTGTATACGTCGGGCAGGCTGGCATCGAGCCACGCCCACGTCAGGCCGAGTGCGCCGGCTCCGACTGCTGCGAGCACCAGCGTTGCTCCCACCAGGCGACGCAGGCAGCCCGTGCGGCTTCTCGCGACGACCGGTCCCAGGCCCGGTGCGGCGCCGCGCGGCGGCGGGCGTTCTGCGGCGGTCTGGGCAATGCGGGGCATGGCCGCGCAGTGTAGAAGGCAGCCGTCAGAAGTCGATCGCCCGGCGGCGCGACCTTGCACGCGCCGCCCGTGTCGTGTGACCATTGCCCGGGCCTCGGGTCGGGCTGAGTCTCCGAGGGATGCCCGCGCGACTATTTGGCCCGGGAACTACCAGTGGCGAACGTACCCTGCCCCCGCTGCGGTGCAAATTGGCCCGCGAACTACCAGTTCTGCGGGCGTTGCGGCCAGCCCATGCCTGCGGCGGCGGCGGCCCGTCCGGTGCGCATCCCACCGCCGCCTTCCGGGCCCGCTCCCGTCATCCAGATCAGCAACGTCAGGACCGCGATTCGCCTCATCGTCCTGCGCGGTGCGGTGGCGGAGGGCACCGCCTACGACCTGAACCAGGGCACGCAGGCCATGGGACGGCAGGGCGAGCTGGCGTTTCCCGGTGACGCGCTCATGGCGGCGCGCCACGTGGTGTTCCAGCGCATCGGCGATGCGGCAGACGTGGTCGAAGTGCCGGGGCCGACCGGTTGTTTCCGCCGCATCCGTCAGCCGGAGGTCGTGGAATCCGGCGCCGTCATCTTTGCCGGCGAACAGTACCTGCTGGCCCGACGCGGCGACGACGTGCCGGCGGATGCCGTCGAAGGCGAGGACCTGCCTCCCGAGGTGTTCGGCACGCCGCTGCCTGTGCCGCACCTGCACATCACGCAACTGCTGTTGGGCGGTTTGCCGGGCCGCGTCGTGTCCACCGACCGCGACGTGCTAACCGTTGGGCGCGAGGGCTGTGACCTGTCGTTTCCCCAGGACCGCTTCTTGTCCGGGCGCCACCTGCGCTTCGAATTGCTGTCAGACGGCACGATCCAGATCGTCGACATCGGCTCGCTGAACGGCACGTTCGTGCGCTGCGAGAACCTGCCGTACCGCATCGAGAAGGGCGACGAATTGCTGGTCGGCGAGATGCTGTTCCGCGTCGACATTCGCGAGGAATAGCCGCGCCGACAAGAGAACCGGGGCGCTATTTCCCAGGGGCCGGAGCCGGAGCCGCGCCGGGGGCCGGAGCCGCTGCACCGCCTCCCGCCGCTTCCTTCTTGGCCTTGTCGCGCGCCACCTTGTCCGCCGCACGCTCCTCGACCCAGCCTACCAGGGCCTTGCCGCGGCGCTCGAAGCTGTAGCCTGCGTAGTGCTTGCGCCACTTGACGGTCTCCGCATCGATCTTGCCCTCGGCGCCCAGCTTGTCGGTCGCCCGCAGGTAGTCGATGATCTCGGCACCCGCTGCAGCCAGGTCCACCATTGCGACGTTCTGCGCGTCCTGCGGCACGATGATCGGGTCGATGATCTTGAGATCGCGCTCCGGGGGCTTCGTGGCTGCGTACGCCTTCAACGTGGCCAGCGCCGCATCGTCGCCCAGCGCCAGCGTGCACCGGATCGCCAGCAGCCGCTCGATCGTTCGGGTGCTCTTGAGCGCCGCGTCGAGCACCGGACGCACGATTTCGGTGCCGAGGTTCTTCACGTCCTGCCCGCACCACTCGGTCATCTGCTTCTTCACGTCGTTCTGCGCGCACCCTTGCTGGCCGTATTGCTCGTCGTCCGGCAGGTGGGCGAGCGCGAACTTGAATCCATCGCCGCCCCCGTACTGCACCATCATCTGCGCGCCCCACCAGCGGTCGTCGCAGTTCGTCTTTGATTCCAGGAGCTTCACGAACATCGGGCGAAAATCCTTCTCCCACCGCGCCCTGATCTCGACCTTGGCGTCGGCCTTCTCGGTCCACTCGATCGCGGCCACGATTGCGAGCGACGCCGCAGCCTTGTCGTCCGGATGCGTGCCGCCCGACAACTTCATGTACAGCTCGATGTAGTAAAGCAGGCCCTCGGGGATCGCCGACCGCTGGATCGCGGCGAGGTCCGCCTCGGTGACCTTCACGTTGGCTTTGAGGTTGTGGTAGCGCCGCAGCCCGTTGACCAGCGCCAACTTCGCGCTCGGAGCAGTCTGCGTCACCAGGAACTGCATGACTCCGTCGCGCGAGATGCCCTTCGACAGCATGATTTCGGCACCCGCGATGCCCTCGACCTCCAGCGCCTCGATCTCCTCCGGGCGGATGCGCGTGCTCAGCTTCTCGGTGATGCGCTCGGGCTTGTCATCGACCGTGAGGTCGCCGAACGCCCACTTTGCGATCATCGCGCGCGTCGCGGCCTTCTTGTCGTCGGGCAGCGCGCCGAGCATGTCGAACAGCACGCGCTTGGCGTGGCCTTGCTTCTTGGCGTTCGGGTTGTCGAGCATCTTCTGCAGCGCCGGTTGCAGCGCGAGCAACACGTCGGTCTTGTCCTTGGCGCGCTGCACCACGCGCTGCACCTGCGACGGCTGGCCTCCCTCATCGACCAGAATTTCGAGCGCGCGCGCCCGGACCTTCAGGTCGTTGCCGGGGTCGCCGACGAAGTCGGCCATCTCTTTCCAGCCGGCCTCGTTGTTGCTCCACAGGCGGAAGTTCTCCTCCGGGTCGCTCTTCCCGCAACCACCAGCAACGATTGCGGTCGCACTCAAGAAGACGACGACACTGCGCATGAGATTCTTGGACACTTGCGTCCTCCTGGCGCGACAGAGACTGCCGCGTTGAACTGGCCTGCTGGCGCGACAGAGACTGCCGCGTTGAACTGGCCTGCTGGCGCGACAGAGACTGCCGCGTTGAACTGGCCTGCTGGCGCGACAGGGTCTGTGGCGCAAGACCGGCAACACTACGCGGCGAGTCTCCCGCCCGCGCTTTCCGCGCAATCGCGAACTCCACGCAGGGGTTACGTGGTGCGCATTGCATCCGAACGGCGCGCGATGGTAGTACGTTCGCAAGGTCAGGTAAACCGGGCCGCGACATCCGGAGAGCGGGGCCACCATGGCAGTCGATAACGGGCGGGCGCCTGGAGACAAAGACCGCAGTGACCGTGGCCGCAAGGAGCCGCCGGGTCCGCCCCAAACCCACAAGGGGATGATGGGGTCCGAAAAAGCGGGCCTCCTCATCACGCACATGGAGCAGCGTCTCGAGCAGGTACGCCGCGCCTTTCGGGCCTACTTCCTCGGCTTCGACCGGCTGCCGCCCGGCGACCTGTACCGCGCCGTGCAGAAGGAATTCCGCGAGTTCCAACAGCAGCAATTCTCGGTGGCCGCTGCGCGCTTCAAGGCGCAGAACGTGCTCGCGCGCTGGAACATGCTCCGCGCCACGTGGGAGCGGGACCTGGTGCGCATGGAGGAGGGGCGCTTTCCGGCGCACACGAACGCCGGCGCCATGAAGGGACGCCACACGATCGACAAGGTCGATGACCTCGAGTAGGCGAGGCCGGCCGGGCCGGTGGCGGGGCCCGGCGCATCGGTGGCGACGCTACTCCGCGTCCGGCGTCCAGTCCTGCGGCGCATCGGCAGCCCGCTCCGCGTCCACCTGATCGCTGTCCCGGGCCAGCCGCCGTGCCGCCAGGACATCGGTCTCGATCCGTTGCATCCACTGCACCAGGCCCTCGCGCGTCCGCGCCGAAACCAGCAGGCCACCCGTGCGTGCCTGCAACTCGCGCACCATCGGCTCGTCGACGATGGCATCGCCCTTGTTGAGCACGGTCAACCGCGGCTTTTCGTCGAGGTCGTGTTCGCTGAGGATGCGACATACCGACGCGTGCTGCGCTTCGGCTTGTGCGTGACTGGCGTCGATCACGGCGATCAGCAGGTCCGCCGCATGGGCTTCTTCGAGCGTGGCTTCGAACGCGCCCTTCAACTCATCGGGCAAGTCGCGGATGAAGCCGACGGTGTCGGTGATCACGCACATCGTGCCGTCGGGCAGCCGCACCCGCCGCGAAGTCGGGTCGAGCGTCGCGAACAGCAGATTTTCGGTGAAGATGTCTGCCTTGGCAAGCGCATTCAACAGGCTCGACTTGCCTACGTTCGTATAGCCGATGAGTGTCGCCGTGGGCACGTCGGCCCGCGTGCGCTCCTGCCGCCGCTCAGCGCGGCCCTTTTGCAGCCGCTTCAGTTCCGTCTCGATGCGGTGGATCCGGTCCTTCGCCCGCCGCTTGTCGACTTCGAGCTTCGTTTCGCCGGGGCCGATCGCGCCGATGCCGCCCGTCAGGCGACTCAGCGCACCGTCGCGATCCTTCAAGCGGGGCAGCGAATAGCGCAGCTGAGCCAATTCGACCTGGAGCTTGCCGTCCTGGCTGCGCGCCCGCCGCGCGAAGATGTCGAGGATCAGTTGGGTCCGGTCCAACACCTTCATGTCCGCCTGTTGGCTGACGGACTTCGCCTGGCCCGGGCTCAACTCCTGGTCGAACACGAGAAGGTCCGCATCGGCTTGCGCGGCCTTGAATGCGATCTCTCCCAGCTTGCCGGCGCCGATGACGGTGCGCGGGTCGGGCTGCGGTCGGCGTTGGATGATGCGACCGACGACCTCGACCTGGGCGGTACGGCACAGCTCTTCCATTTCGTCGAGGCGATCTTCGGCGGCCGGCAGCGGTTCTGGACCGACGTGGATGACGAGGGCCTGAGCGCGCGCCGCCGCCAGCCGCGCCACGGGCTTCGTGCGCTGCAGTTCGCCTTCAAGCTCTTTGAGAAGCCCATCGACGTCGAGCGCGAAGCCCTGCCACGCCGCGGCGGGTTGCACGGTGTGCGGCACGGTCGGTCGGTGGGGTGCAGCGCGCTGATCGGGTGCGATGTGGGCGATGTGGACCTCGTCCGTCCGCTCCCCGACCACGGTGAAAGCGGCCACGAGATCAAGCTGCAGCCGCGTGAGATCGTTCAGGTCGTCTTCGCTGATCCCCTCGCCCTTGAGGTGTACGTGCACCAACCGCAGCCCGCGCAGGCGCCCCTGGCCGTGGCGGCCGAGGTCGGGCAGGTCGAGCTTGTCGTGATCGCCCAGCACGACGTGCTGCACGCGACCGCGCCGATCGATCAGGACGCCGACCTGCCGGTTGAGCCGCGCCGCCAGCCCGCACATCCGTTCGGCCAGCACCGCGCCGCACAGTTCGCCAGGGCCGGTCGCAAACCGGTACAGCCGTGCCAGCCCTTCGCGTTGGGCCGCACCGAGACTTTGCAGGTTGCCGTGTATCTTGTCGGACAATGGGAGAACGCCCGGCCTTCAGCGAATCGAGTTGGATGAGAGCTAGTTGAGCTTGATGAGCGCGGCCTTCTCGGTCATCGTCCCGCCCGCCTTGATGTCCATGTCGCTGCCGGCCTCGGTCGACGTCTTTGCACCGGACTTCTGCTTGATCTCGTTCGACGCGTCGATCTTGAGGTCCTTGCACTTGATGGTCAGGGTCTTCTCGACCAGGATGTCCATGTCGCCGGTTTTGCACTCGATTGTGATCTTCTTTTTCTTCGTGTCGATCAGGATGTAGTGCTCTTGCGTGTGGTCATAGATCTCGATCTGGTCGACCGAGCCGGACTGATCTAGGCAGATCCAGTGGCCGTCGCGCTGCTTGGGATCCTTCTCCTCGTCCTTCGCCTTGACGAGGTTCTGGATGACGATGCGCTCCGTCTTGTCGTCCTTCTTGTCGACGAACTGCAGCATGTGGCCCGAGCGCGACCGAATCGAGCGGAACCAGTTCTTGCCCTTCTGCTCCTCGTTGGCGTGGATCGTGGTATCGACGCCGTTCCACAGCGAGCCCACCACGTAGGGCCGGCGCACGTCGCCGTGCTCGAACGCGAGCAGAACCTCGTCGTCCACTTCAGGCAAGAAGAAGGCGCCACGGTCCTTGCCGGCCATGAACGTCGCGATGCGGCACCAGGTCGAGCGGAAGTCGGCGTCGTCTTTCGTGTCGGTGTAGGCGCCGGCTTCGCTGACCCACGGGTACTTCACCTTCACGCGGTAGTAGCCGTCGGGGTCCTTGTTGTCGGTGACGATGCCCACCGCGACGCCCAACACCTTGAACGGTTCCCGTTTCGTACGTTCCATCAGCATGGCGGGGGGCTCCTGAATCGGCTCGCTGGCACCGAGGTGGCTCGCAGTGATGGTGGCTCGCAGAAATGCAGCGCGGGCGGCCGATGCCGGGCGCGCGGGGAGCCGTCGCTGCAAGGTCCGCACATACGGCCCGCAGACTGTCGCCGAGGGTAGCGACCCGCGGCGTGGGGCGCAATCGGCGTGGGGCGCTGCGGTCGGCGTGGCCGGGGCGTAGAGGCCCCGGAGCGATCGGCGCCGTGCGTGGCAGGGGGATCCAGGGGCCGTCCTTGACTCCCCGCTGCCCCCGCGTTATCTCCCGGCCGCCTGCGTGCCGTGGCCGTGGGCGGGGAGCCTTGCGCGATGCTGCACAGCCAGATGGGCTACCTGCAAATCCTGATCGTGATCGTTGCCGTCACGGTGATGGGCATCGGCATCCTCGTCGTCAACCGGTTGCTCGGCCCGCGCCGCACGAATGCCGTGAAGTCGGCCGCCTTCGAGTGCGGTTCGGACCCGATCGGTTCCGCCAGGCAGCGCTTCAGCGTGAAGTTCTACCTAATCGCGATATTTTTCATCGTGTTCGACATCGAGTCGGTGTTCATGTACCCGTGGGCCGCGCTGTTTCGCGAACTCGTGGTAGAGCCCGGCGTCGGCTGGGTGACGGTCGGCGAGATGTTCGTCTTCGTGGGAATCCTCGGCGCCGGGCTCGCGTACGTGTGGCGCCGCGGAGCGTTGGACTGGGACTAGCGAACGTACGACCAGGATCCAGCACCGAAGACCTTACCCCGGCGGCCGAATTCGGATGCAGATCAAGGCGGAGCAAGGAATCATCCATGACCGAAACCGCCACTCCTGATCCGGGACCCGGCGCGCGCCTGCTGGCGCTGCTGCGTCAGGCGTTCCCCCATGCCATCGCCGGTGCCGCTGAGCCGATCGCGGGCCAGGCTGCCGCCGTGGTGCGCCGCGAGGACCTGGTCGCGGTGATGACCTGGCTGCGCGACGACCCGCGCACCATGATGGCGATGCTGGTCGATGTGACGGCGAGCGATTTTGCTGAGTTCCCGCCCGAGCGGCGCGCCGCTGTGACGCCGCTCGACGTGGACAACCCGGCCGGCTGGACGCACGCGACGCTGCCGCGCTTCGAAGTCGTCTACCACCTGCTGTCGCTGCAGTGGCGGCACCGCCTGCGCGTGAAGGTCCCGCTTGCGACCGATGACCTGCACGTGCCGACGTTGTGCGGGCTGTGGATTGCCGCGAATTGGGGCGAGCGCGAGGCGTGGGACATGTACGGCGTCGTGTTCGACGGCCACCCCGAGTTGCGCCGGATCCTGCTGTACGACGAGTTCGAGGGGCACCCGCTGCGCAAGGACTATCCCCTGCGCGGCTACCAGCCGCTGGTGCCGATGCCCGAACTGGCGCACTACACCGACCACGAGACCTGGCGCTAGGCCCCAACGAGCCCGCCATCTTTGCGAGGACCAGCCATGCTGCCCAGCGCGACCGAAGCCATGCGCAAGCTCGCCGAACCCGCCGGCGACCGCATGATCATTAACATGGGCCCGTCGCACCCGGCGATGCACGGCACCGTCAAGATGGTGTTGACGCTCGACGGCGAGACGGTAGAAGACGTCGATATCCACGTCGGCTACCTGCACCGGGGCTTCGAGAAGATGTCGGAGCAGGGCACATGGCAGCAGGTGTTGCCGTACACCGATCGGCTCAACTACGTGAGCCCGCTCATCAACAATGTCGGCTATGTCGGCGCGATCGAGGCGCTGTGGGGTGTCGAGATCACGCCGCGCTGCAAGTACGTGCGCATGATTGCGTCGGAACTGTCGCGCCTGACCGACCACCTGACGTCAATCGCCGCCGGCGCGCTCGAACTCGGCGGATTCACTCCATTCCTGTTCGGTCTCGAGGCCCGCGAAGTATTGTACACGCTCGTCGAGGAGTTGAGTGGCGCGCGGCTGACCACGAGCTACACGCGCATCGGCGGGCTCGCGGCGGACCTGCCGCCGGACTATGAGGCCCACCTGCGTGCCGCGCTCGTCAAGGTCGATACGCTGATGGTCAAAGTCGACAAACTGTTGACCAAGAACCGGATTTTCTACGACCGGATGATCGCGACGGGCGTGCTGTCGCCGGAGGACGCGATCAGTTCGGGCTGCACCGGCATCATGCTGCGCTCCGCCGGCGTCGACTGGGACCTGCGCAAGCACGAGCCGTACCTCGCGTACGACGAAGTCGACTTCGACGTGATCGTGGGCGCCACCGGCGACAACTACGACCGCTACCTGTGCCGCATGGAGGAAATCCACCAGTCCGTCCGCATCATCGACCAGTGCTTCAAGCAGATGCCCGACGGGCCGGTCAATGTTGCCGACTGGCGCGTGTCGATGCCGCCCAAGGACAAGGTCTACAACAGCATCGAGGGCATGATTGCCCACTTCAAGCTCGTGACCGACGGCCACCAGGTGCCCGCCGGCGAGGCCTACTACGCGGTCGAGGGCGGCAACGGCGAACTCGGCTTCTACATCCTGAGCGCCGGCGTTGGTCGGCCGTGGAAGGTGCACGTGCGCGCGCCGTGCTTCTACGCGATGGGCATCCTCAAGAAGCTGATTTGCGGTCATATGCTGGCCGACATCGTGCCGACGTTCGATACCCTGAACATGATCGGCGGCGAAGTCGATCGTTGACCGGAGCGGGCGCGCAGCCCCCGCGGGTCGCCGTCCTGAGAGCAGTATCCGCCCACCCGACAGCAGCACCCGCCCACCCGACAGCAGCACCCGCCCACCCGACAGCAGTATCCGCCCACCCGACAGCAGTATCCGTCCACCCGACAGACAAGCAGAGGTAGGATCGACATGGCAAACGTCACCATCGACGGCCACCAGGTAGAGGTCCCCGCCGGAACCACGATCCTGCGCGCGGCCAAGCAGGCCGGCGTCGAGATTCCGGTGTTCTGCTACCATCCTGGTTTGTCGATCCCGGCCAACTGCCGGATGTGCCTCGTCGAAATCGAGAAGAACCCCAAGCCGCAGCCGGCCTGCTACACCGAGGTCGCGGACGGCATGGTCGTCCACACCACATCGCAGAAGGTGAAGGACACGCAAGCTGCGGTGCTGGAATTCATCCTGTTGAACCACCCGGTCGATTGCCCGATCTGTGATCAGGCGGGCGAATGCGTGCTGCAGGAGCACTACGTGACCTGGTCGGCACAGCCGTCGCGGCTGGAGCATGAAAAGACTGGCAAACCGAAAGCGAAAATCCTCGGGCCGACCGTCGTTCTCGACGCGGAGCGCTGCATCAACTGCACGCGCTGCGTGCGCTTCACTGAAGAGGTGACGAAGACGTTCGAACTGACCCAGATCGTGCGCGGCGAGCACGCCGAGATTACGTGCGCCGAGGGCAAGGTGCTCGACAATCCGTACAGCTTGAACGTGGTCGACATCTGTCCGGTGGGCGCGCTGACGTCGCGGCAGTTTCGATTCCGGCGCCGCGTGTGGTTTCTCGACATGCGGCCGTCGGTGTGCACGGGCTGCGGACGCGGCTGCTCCGTGCGGATTGACAGCCACGCCAACCAGGTCGAGCGCATCGTGCCGCGCTACAACCCCGACGTGAACCGCTACTGGATGTGCGACGACGGCCGCGAGTCATTGCGCCGTGCCGGGTCGGTGACGAGCGGCCGCGTGCCGGGTCCGAACGAGCAGCCCCGGGAAGCGCCCGGCCTCGACGGCGTGCGGGCGGTCGGTGGGTGGCTCAAGGCCGCGCACGACGCCGGCACCAAGGTCGGCTTCGCGTTGTCGGCCTCCCTTGCCAATGAAGACGTCTACGCCTGGGCGCGCCTCGCCCGCCTGACCGACGCCCGCATGTACCTGCTGCCGCGTGCGGCCGGCCGCGCCGACACGGTGTTGCGGACTGCCGACGCCGACTGCAACACGACGGGCGCTCGCGCCATCCTGGGGGCGCTGTTCGGGAGCGTGGGCGGCGGCGCCGGCTGGGGTGACGCCGAAGACCTCGCGCGCGAAGCCGACATGCTCGACACGCTCGTCGTGGTCGACAACGGCATCGCCGCCACGCCGGACGTGTTGGGCGCAGTTTCGGCCATCAGGCATACCGCGGTTTTCACCGACAAGGCCACGGCGTTGTCCGACGCGGCTCTTGCCGTGGTGCCGACCGTCCAGTTGCATGCACGCGACTGCACGGTCACGAACGTCGGCGGCTGGGTGCAGCGCGTCGCCCGGCCGCTGAAGGCACCGGTAACGGCCGTCGTGCCGCACGCGGCCGCCGCCTTGCTCGCGGACCTGGCGGGCGATGTGGCGCTCGATTTCACCGAGAAGACGCGCCCTGCGGAACTCTTCGAACGACTGGCGGGCGCGGTCCCCGCCTTTGCGGGCCTCACGTACGACGAGATCGGTGACCTCGGCCGCGGGCTGCCCCGGGACGGCGGGCTCGCGCCGCGGCGGCTGCGGCTCGACGGCACCCCGGCGTGGGAGCCGGACCCGGTGGCGCCGACGGCGGAGCGCGCATTCCAGATTCGACGCGGTGCGTAGCCGAACCCAGGGGCCTGGCCGACTGCGGCGGGAGAGCAAGCGATGGTGATCACGGGCAACCTCTACCTCGACCTCGTCTTGATGACGCTCCTCAAGTTTGCGGGCTTCGTGCTCGTGTTCGTGATGGGCGTCGCCACCGTGCTGACCTGGCTGGAGCGCAAGTACTCCGCCGTCATCCAGGACCGCATCGGTCCCAACCGTGCGAACATCGGCCGCTTTCGCCTCGGCGGCCTGTTCCACATGCTGGCCGATCCCATCAAGATGCTGACGAAGGAAGACTTCACGCCCGACACGCCCAACCCGTGGATGTTTCGCCTGGCGCCGCTGCTCGCGTTCGTGCCGGCGCTCGTCGTGTTTGCGGTGATTCCGTTCGGGCCCGGCGACAACTTCCAGATCTCGAACTCGGAGCTGGGCATCTTGTTCATCTTTGCGATCGCGAGCTTGAACGTGTACGGCTCCGTGATGGGCGCGTGGGCGTCGAACAACAAGTGGTCGCTCATGGGCGGCCTGCGCATTTCGGCGCAGATGATCAGCTACGAGGTCGCGATCGGCCTTGCGCTGTGCGGCATCTTCATGATCTACGGCTCGGTCGATCTTCAGGAGATCGTGCGCAACCAGGGCGAGCTGCTGTGGGGCTTCGTGCCGGCGTGGGGCATCTTCCTGCAACCGGTCGCGTTCGTGCTCTACCTCACGTGCGCCATTGCCGAGAACAAGCGCGCACCGTTCGACGTCGCAGAGGCCGAGTCGGAACTCGCGGCCGGCTACTGGACCGAGTACAGCTCGATGGCGTTTGCCCTGTTTGCCCTGGCTGAGTTCATCGAGATCGTGCTCATCGGCTGCGTCGGCGCGACGTTGTTCCTGGGTGGCTGGCAGATTCCCGGCGTGACGGGCACTTCGCCGGGCATCGTCGTCGCCCAGATCGCGGCGTTCCTGGCCAAGACGATCTTCCTGATTTGGCTGCAGATGACGATCCGGTGGACGCTGCCGCGCTTCCGCTACGATCAGGTCATGCGGCTCGGGTGGCGCATCCTGCTGCCGGCATCGCTCGTCAATCTCGTCGTGACGGGCGTCGTGCTCGCGCTCATCGATCGCTCGCGCTAGCCGCGCACTGGAGTTCCCATGGCCCGCCTCGTCAATCGCATGGACCCTGACATCGCGACGCAGAGCTACGTCGTCGAGGCGTTCAAGGGCGTCGCGCTCGTGACGCGCAGCTTTGCGCGCAATCTGTTCGGCCGCCGGGACACGGTGACGGTGCAGTACCCGGAGCAGAAGGTTGCGTATTCAGAGAGGTTTCGTGGCAAGCACCGCCTCATGCGGCGCGACGACGGCCAGGTGCGCTGCGTGGCGTGCATGCTGTGCGCGACTGCGTGCCCTGCGAACTGCATCACGATCCTGGCGGGCGAGCACGCCGACGACAGCATCGAAAAGTTTCCCCA